>NZ_JBNHFR010000001.1:0-1021457 GCF_059090445.1 Arthrobacter sp. B2060 | reverse complement strand
ACCAATTCATAAAAAATCGGTATCAACAAACTTGGCACACTATTGAGTTCTCAAACAACAGACACACCCGGCACCACCACAACCAAACCACAGTCGCGGATCGCTCCGGAGCAACTTTCCAAACTTACCCGACCTCAAGACCCAAAGCAAATCAGCGTTTCCGCGATCCACCAGCTCCCGAACCCAGCCCCACCCTCTCACAGCACGCCAAGCGACGAACCATTTTTCAGGCTGTTTAGAAGGGGTTTGGCCGCCCTCGGTAACCAGCTCCTCGCCGGCCCCCTCTCGGCGACTTAGAAAACAATACACCCACCAACCCCCCACCGCAAACCCACCCAAACACCCCCACCACACACCCCAAAAACCCCACAAATCCGCGGAACTTCGGTGCGATGGAAGCGCACAATCAGGTGCCGCCGTCGTAATTCCGTTCTGTGTGGTGCGTCACCCGCGCCGGTCCGGCAGAGGATGGGGCGTTAACGCAAAGAAGGGCCGGCAACCATACGGTTGCCGGCCCTTCTCAAGCAGCTGGAATCAGCGGCGCTGGATTACCAGGAAGACTTCGTGATGCCCGGGAGCTCACCGCGGTGAGCCATGTCGCGGAAGCGAACACGGGAGATGCCGAACTTCTGGAAGGTACCGCGGGGACGGCCGTCGATGATGTCGCGGTTACGCAGACGGATCGGGGAGGCGTTGCGGGGCAGCTTCTGCAGGCCGAGGCGTGCAGCTTCGCGTGCTTCGTCAGTCGCGTTGGGGTCAACCAGGGTCTTCTTCAGCTCGAGGCGCTTTGCGGCGTAACGCTCAACGATGACCTTGCGCTGCTCGTTGCGAGCGATCTTGGACTTCTTAGCCATGTTTAGCGCTCCTCTCGGAATTCGACGTGCTGGCGGATCTTGGGGTCGTACTTCTTCAGGACCAGACGGTCCGGGTCGTTACGACGGTTCTTACGGGTGACGTAGGTGTAACCCGTGCCCGCGGTCGACTTGAGCTTGATGATCGGACGTACGTCCTTGTCCTTAGCCACTAGAGCTTCACCCCTCGTGCAAGAATGTCGGCGACGACTGCGTCGATGCCGCGCACGTCGATGGTCTTAATGCCCTTTGCAGAGACCTGCAGGGTGACATTACGGCGCAGGGACGGAACCCAGTAGCGCTTCTTCTGAATGTTCGGGTCGAACCGGCGCTTGTTGCGGCGGTGCGAGTGCGAAATGCTGTGTCCAAAGCCCGGCTCGGCTCCGGTCACCTGGCAGTGTGCTGCCATGACGACTCTCCTCTGAAAAATGATTGAAACGGCTGGCAGCGTTCTGCGTCACCGTGCGGCAGGCGGCGTCCGCATCCAGCCCCATTGCCATTCCCCACGCTAAACTCTTCGGCAAAACCGGGAATTCATTGCTGCGGCGAAATGCGATGGGCCACGGGCACCGGGCAATGGAAGCCATTGCGAAGTGCCGGAATGCTGGGCGAATACAGGAATGCACGCAACTTGAGCCCCTAACTACCGGCCTGCAGGACTGTTTATTACTGCCAACAGCCACCGCCAACCGGAGCAATTGCACACGCTCCGCGCCACCTAGCGCCTACCAAGTCTACGAGACGTGCGATTTAAAGGCGAATCCGGCGGCGCAAACCGTTAGGCAAACCCTTAGAGCCGGGTGAGTTGGGCGTACTTCGGCTGGAGGCCGTCGCCCGAGGATTTTCCGGTGACCCGCCGGACAACCCAGGGGGCAGCGAACTCGCGGAACCATTGCGCGTTCGCACGGAGGGCGTCCACGCCGCTGACCTCCGGCACCGGCGTCATGGGCGGAACCTCGATGGAGTGGTCATGCTCAAGCACGGTGAGGACGCGCTTGGCCATGTTGGCGTGGCCGGCGGCGGACATGTGCATGCGGTCCTTGGCCCACATGCCCCAGTCGTAATACTCGTTGAAACGCCAGTAGTCGACCAGCAGCGCTCCATGGTCGCCGGCGATGCCGCGGACGAGTTCGTTGTAGATGGCAGTGCGGCCGCGCATCGTGCCGAACACTTTTGAGCCGCGGGCGTCGAAACCGGTAAACATCACCACCGTGGCGCCGGCCGCCCTGAGTTTGCCTATCCCGGCGTCGTAGTCCTCCAGCAGGTTGTCGATGTCGATCTTGGGCCGGAGGATGTCGTTGGCGCCGGCGTAGATGCTCACCAAAGTCGGTTGAAGTTCGACGGCGGCATCCACCTGTTCAGCCATGATCTGTCGGAGCTTCTTGCCACGGATGGCAAGGTTCGCGTAGCCAAATCCCGGATCCGCGGCACCGAGTTGCTCGGCGACCCGGTCTGCCCAACCGCGGACGCCATTGGGACGTGCGGGGTCCTCGTCACCTACGCCTTCCGTGAAGGAGTCTCCCAAGGCTACGAATCGGGACGTGAAATTCATGGGGTTACTTCCTGGGCGGCTGTTCGCGGAGGATCCAGTGGTTGCTGTCCAGGCGCGCCACGATCTTTTCCCCAATGCGCGCGAGGTCCGCGACATCCTGCTCAGTCAGGGCATCAAGGAACAGCGAGCGGACTGATTCCACGTGACCCGGAGCCAGTCCCACAATGGTCCTCATGCCCTGCTCAGTCAGGTGTGCGGTGGTCACGCGGGCGTCCCCCGGGTGCGGCCGGCGCTCCACCCACCCACGGCTCTGGAGTTTGGTGACCACGTGGGAAAGCCTGGACAGTGACGCGCTGGTCCGGGCGGCCAATTCACTCATGGGCAGGAAGCGCCCCTCGGCCTCGGAGAGCATCGCCAGTACGTTGTAGTCGAACAAAGACACCTTGCCAGCGGCATGCAGCTGGGTGTCCAAGGCCGCCGGCAGCATGGTGTTGATGCTCAGCTGGGCGAGCCAGGCCCGGCGTTCATCGGCGTTAAGCCAGCGCGGTTCGATCATGGCTCCATCCTAGGAGAAAAGAAGATTGACGATTCAAGCGGCACACTATCCGGGGAAGGCAATCTGTGAATAACGGTAGGCTGGCGGGCATGTACGTTGTTTCCCTGACCTACAAGGTTGCCCAGGATATCGTCGACTACCACCTCGATGCCCACGTGGCCTGGCTTAAGGACGCCTTCGACGAGGGCGTATTTATGGCAGCCGGGAGGAAGGTCCCGCGCACGGGCGGCCTGCTGCTGTCGAAAGCTGACCGGCAAACGCTGGACGCCTCCCTGGCGAAGGACCCGTTCTACGTCAACGGTGTGGCCGAGTTCGAAGTCATGGAATTCGCCGCCAACCGGGTGGCTCCGGGGTTTGAGAACCTGCTGGACCAACCCGCGCCGCAGACGTAGCCCACTCAGGGTTCGGCCTGTTCCATCAGTTTCTTCAGGCCGCCCTTGCGGGGCACCTTCACGGGCTCGGGCCAGCGCGGGGTCAGGTTGTCCCCGAGCGTGACGCCACGGAGCTTTCGTCCAAAGAGCGGCAGCACCCAGTCGTTCACCCAGCGTCGTTGCCGTCGCTCCCAGTCGCGGAGCGTAATCCTCGACGGGGGCTCCCACTCCTTGAGGCTGATCTTGTGCGGCACGCCCAGGTGGTCCAGCACCTGCGCCGCTACATACTTGTGGCCTGCCTTGGACATATGCAGGCGGTCCGCATCCCACATCCGGCGGTCCTGCAGGGCGTCGAAGCACCAATAGTCCACCAGCACTGCTCCGTACTTGACGGCGAGTTCCCGCACTCGTTCGTTATAGGAGGCGTTTCTCTTTTTCAGCGGCTCCAGGAGCGCGGACACCCTGACGTCGAATCCCGTGAACAGCACGAGGGTGGCGCCGGTTCCGGCGAGTGTGGCCACGAGCGCCTCATACTGCTCCATGAGCGCATCCATGTCCGTGCCGAAATCCAGGATGTCGTTGCCGCCGGCATACAGCGTAACGAGGGTAGGTTCCAAGGCAACCGCCGGTTCAAGCTGTTCGGCGATGATGTGGCGCAGCCGCTTGCTCCTGATGGCGAGGTTGGCGTATTCCCAGCCCGGCTCCGCTTTGGCGAGCCTCTCCGCCACGCGGTCGGCCCAGCCCCGCACACCGTTCGGCAGGTGCTTGCTCCGGTCCCCCACACCCTCGGTGAACGAATCACCCAAGGCCACGTACCGCCGTCGCCCATCCCGGTCCGGAAGCAAAGGATAAGAACCCACCCGGGACAAGGTACACATCCGGAGCAACGCGCAGGCAAACCGCACATGAACGGTGGCGCTCCTTCCGGGGCAGAGTGCCGGGCCTAGAGTTCGGCCTTCCCCTGCCGCCAGTACCCCATGAAGGCAACCTGCTTCCGGTCGATGCCGACATCCCGGACCAAATAGCGCCGCAGGTCCTTGATGACGCCGGCCTCGCCCGCCATCCAGGCGTAGAACGGCATGGCACCGGCGGGCACGGCCGGGTTCTTGCTGGCGACGATGGCCGCTGTGTCCATGCGCGCAGGCGTCTCCCACAGGATCTCCTGGTCGACGTTGACGTCCTCCGGCTCGGGACCGGCGGCCGCGTCGGGAGACTTGATCCCCACCCAGCCCGGCACCGGGACGGCGGCCTGGACCGCTTGCTGGAGCAGCTCGCCGTGCGGCCGCGATCGCCCGATCGCAGCACCGCGTGCGAGCCAGGTGATGTCGACGTCGGCATCGGTTTGGAGATCAAGGAAGTCGCCCGCCTCCGGGACTTCCAGGAACGCGTGGCCGGTCATGTACTTCGGCAGGCTTTCCAGGACGGCGCTGATGGCGGGAACGGCCGTCTCGTCGCCCGCCAGGAGCACGCGCTGGGCCAGGCCCGGCCGCCATTCGATGCCCGAGTAGATCTCCGCCGTAACGCAGTGCGCGGCACGGTTGTTTGGCCCGATGATGGTCATGGCATCGCCCGGGCGGGCGTTCCGCGCCCAGTTCGCTGCGGGCCCGCCGTTATCGTCTTCGTCGAAGTGCATCACGAAGTCGACGTCGATCTCGGGGTACACGGCGTCGAGCCTGGCGTGGCGCACTGTGTAGGTGCGCATGGAGCCGCGGATGGCCGGATCCATAGCGAGCCATTCCTTGTACCAGCCCGCGTTCTCCATATGGAAGGGTGGCAGCGCGAGCTGCGTGCCGTCGTCGGCAAGGGAAGGGATCACCAGCTTGATGCGCAGGTCCATGGTCCTGCCGTGCACGCCGAAGTCCCGCAGCGAGTAGCCGCCGAACGTGATGCGGCGGAAGTTTGCTCCGAGCTCCTGCACGGCGCTGACCGTGACGTCGAACGCGAGCGTCATCGGCTCGGTGGCGAGCTGCGGCATGGCCCCGGACCTTGCCCGTGCCGCGGCCTTGGCGCCTGTTCCTGCGGGGCTGTTGACTGAGCTCACGAGACCAACTCCAGGGTTGTGGGTACGGTTTTTGGGGATGCGGCGTGGTGGCGTCCGATCGGGATGATCAGCGGGGTGCCGGAAACCGGGTCCGGCAGCACGCGGGATTCCAGCCCGAAAACATCCAGGACCAGCTCTTCCGTGATCACGTCGCGGGCCCCGCCCTCGGCGACGATCCGTCCGCCTTTCAGGGCAATGACGTGGTCCGCATACCGGGCTGCGAGGTTCAGGTCGTGCAGCACGATGGCCACCGTGGTGCCGCGCTGCCGGTTGAGGTCGGTGACAAGGTCCAGTACCTCCACCTGGTGCGCGAGGTCCAAGTACGTGGTGGGCTCATCGAGCAGGAGCACGTCCGTTTCCTGCGCCAGGGCCATGGCGATCCACACGCGCTGGCGCTGCCCGCCTGACAGCTCGTCGACGTTCCGCCCGGCGAGCTCCAGCGTTTCGGTGGCTTCCAGCGCGCGCTGCACCGCGGCGTCGTCCTTTTCCGACCAGCTGCGGAAGAAGCCCTGGTGAGGGTACCGGCCGCGGCCCACCAGGTCCCTGACCGTGATGCCGTCCGGGGCTGTGGGGTGCTGCGGCAGCAGACCCAGGATGCGGGCCAGTTCGCGGGCGGGGAGGGAGTGGATGTCCTTGCCGTCGAGGGTGACGGTTCCGCCGACGGGTTTGAGCAGCCGGGACAGCCCCCGTAGCAGCGTGGACTTGCCGCAGGCGTTGGCGCCCACGATCATGGTCACCCGGCCCTCCGGGATCTCTGCCGTGAGCCCCTCAACGACGCGCCGCTGGTCGTACTGCAGCGTCAGGTCCTTCGCTTTGAGAACAGCCATGTCAGGCATCCTTTCGGTTGGCGGTGACGAGAAGCCACAGCAGGAAGGGGGCACCGAGGGCGCCCGTGACCACGCCGACCGGCAGTGCCGTGCCGTCCAGCAGCAGCGGGGCGATGTTGGCGGCGAAGTAATCGGCGGACAGCACTATCAGGGCGCCTACAAGGGCCGACGCCGGGAGGCTGGCTTTGCCGGTGAAGCGGCGGGCAATGGGGCCCGCCAGGAAGGCGACGAAGGCCACCGGCCCGGCTGCCGCCGTCGCCACGGCAGCAAGCGAGACGGCGGTGAGCACCACGCCCAGCCGGGCCCGCTCCACGCGGATGCCGAGCCCAGCGGCGGTGTCATCGCCCAGTTCGATGATGCGCAGCGGGCCGGCCAGGACTGCGACGGCGGGCACGAGGACCAGGAGTGCCGCCGCCAGCACTCCGGCGCGGTCCCAGCTCGCGTGGTTGAGTGAGCCGTTGAGCCAGACCAGGGCGTCGGCCGCGGTGCGGATGTCCGTTCGGGTCAGCAGGAAATTCACCAGCGCGCCGAGTGCCGAGGCGATGCCCACCCCCGCGAGGATGAGGCGGTTGCCGGCGGCGCTGCCGCTTCCGGCACGGGAGCCGCCTCCTCCCCTCAGCGAGCCGCTGCGGGAGATCCCGTAGATCAGTGCGGCGACGCCAAGGGCACCGCCGAGGGCTGCACCTGAAACGGCCGCGCCGGTGGCGCCGAATACAACGATGGCCGTGACGGCGGCAGCGCTGGCCCCGTAGCTGATGCCGATGACGTCGGGGCTGGCCAGCGGATTGCGGAGCATTGTTTGGAACAGGCCGCCGGACAGTCCGAAAGCAACGCCGATCATAGTGCCAATCACCGCCCGCGGCAGTTTGCTTTCCATCACGATGAAGCTGGCACCCGGAATTCTCTCGCCGCCGGTGAGGTGCGCAGTGAGGATCCGGAAGAAGTCGGGAATGGTGACCGTGTAGCTGCCGAGCAGGATGCCCGCGGCGAAGAGGATCACGACGGCCGCGCCCAGGATCGCTGTCCGGTTCAGCAGCGCCCGGCGCAGGAATGACGCGCGAACTGGCAGATAATGCCCTGTTTTCGCGGTTTTGAGGGCATTATCTGCCAGTTCGCGCTCTAGTCGGGGGGCCTCAAGTGCCCGTTCGCGCTGGGTGGTCACAGTCCGGCCCCCTTACCGCGGCGGACTAGCCACACAAAGACCGGGGCGCCGACGAGGGCGGTCATGATGCCTGCGGGAACCTCGCCCGGCAGCAGCACCACACGCCCGATGACGTCGGACACAAGGAGCAGGGCCGGGGCGAGCACCAGGGAGAAAGGGAGGATCCAGCGGTAGTCCGGACCGGTCAGGAAGCGGACCGCGTGCGGGATGACGAGGCCGACGAACGCGATCGGGCCTGCGAGTGCGGTGGCTGAACCACAGAGCAGCACGATGCCCAGCGCCGTCACCGATCGTGCCAGGCCGACCCGCTGGCCTTGCCCCCGGGCAAGGTCGTCGCCGAGGGCAAGGCCGTTCAGGATGCGACCGGTGCTGAGCACGATCAGCGCGCCGGCCGCCAGGAACGGCAGGCCGGGCAGGATGACAGACCAGTCGCGGCCGGCGATGCCGCCCACCTGCCAGAACCGGAAGCGGTCCAGGGTGTCCTGGCTGGAGACCAGGATGACGTTCATCAGCGAGTACAGGCCGGCGCTGAGGGCTGCGCCAGCAAGGGCGAGCTTGACGGGCGTGGCGCCGTCCCTGCCCATGGACGCAATCAGGTAAACGACGACGGCGGCCGCCGCGGCCCCGCCGAATGCGAACCAGATGTACGCGCCCAGGGAGGACGCGCCGAAAAGGTAGATGCCCGTGACCACGGCCAGGGCCGCACCGGCGTTCACGCCGATGATGCCGGGATCCGCCAGCGGGTTGCGGGTCACGCCCTGCATCGCGGCGCCGGCCAGACCGAGCGCCCCACCGGCAAGCAGTCCCATGATGGTGCGCGGGATCCGGGCATGGATCACGGCGTGGTCGCCGTCGCCCGGATCGAACTGCGTCAGTGCCTGCCAGACCGTGGCCAGGGAAAGGCCCCGCGCGCCCACGGCCAGCGACACTCCACAGACAACGACAAGTACGACGACGGCGGCGGCCAGCCAGGCGGCCCGCATTCCGGGGGCGCGCTTTCCCTTCGCGCGAACTGTCAGCCGATGCCCCCTCAGAGCCGAAATGGGGTCATTAGCTGCCAGTTCGCGCGGGGCGAGCGGGCCGGACGGTGAGCCGGGCGTCTTGCTGCCGGCCGCCGTCGTCGTACGTGGTGTCATTGCTGGTTACTGGACCGCGTCGGCAGCTTTGCCGAGCTGCGGGAGGAACGTGTCCAGCGACCACGGCAGGCTCAGGGGCGAGGCGGCCGAGATCGAGAGGGTCAGCGTGTTGTCCGAGTCGGCGACCAGGGCACCGTCCTTGATGGCGGGGATCTGGCCGAGCAACGCGTCCTTCTTGATGGCGTCGGTGGTCTTGGCGTCCGGGACCCACGTCACGAAGATGTCGGAATCCAGTTCGTTGGCCTTCTCTGCGGACCATGCCAGGAAGAAGTCCTTGGAACCCTTGGCCTTCTCCTCCACAACCGGGGCCAGCTTCATGCCAATTGAGGACAGGAACCGCGGGCGGTTGTCATTGGCGGTGTAGACGTTGACACCGTCGCCCTTGGCGGGCTCAAGGTTGCCGTAGATGAAGGTCTTGCCCGCGAGCTGGGGGTACTTGGCGGCCTTCTCCTTGATGGTGGCCTCGGTCTCGGAGATCAGCTTCGCTGCCTCGGCTTCCTTGCCGAGGGCCTTGCCGATGATGCTGGTGGAGTCCTGCCAGGAGGTGCCGTAGGCGACGTCGGGGTGGGCAACGACGGGAGCGATCTCGCTGAGCTTCTTGTAGTCCTCTGCGGTCAGGCCCGAGTAGGCGCCGAGAATGACATCGGGGTTGAGCTTGGCGATCTCAGTGAAGTTGATGCCGTCAGCCTCGGAGTACTGGGCGGGGGCCTTATCTGTACCGAAGCCTGCGCCGAGCTTTTCGAGGGCGGCGTCCTTCCAGGGAGTGGAGCCTTTGTCGTTGCCGCCCCACTCGTTCTTCGGGATGCCCACGGGAACCACGTCGAGGGCGATGGCGACATCGTCATTTACCCAGGACACGGTGGCGACGCGCTTGGGCTGCTCTTTGATGGTGGTCTCGCCGAAGGCGTGCTTGATCGTCACGGGGAACTGCGTGCTGGACGACTCCGAAGCGGACGGATCCGAAGCGGAAGCAGCCGGGCCGGTGGAGCAGCCGGTCAGCGCCATGGCTGCGGCAGCCACAACGGCGGTGGCCTTGCCGGCGGTCTTGAGGAGGGCGCGGCGGGTGGTGCCTGCGCCGGGCACACGGCCGGGGCCGGAGAAGAGGGGGGAAGTCACGGAACTCCTTAGATCAATGAAGCGAACGCGACTAAGGCTAGCCTATCCTCTCTCGAATTACGAAAGCTTTGCGTCGCGTAATTGTCCGTGTGATGCCGTGCGCCCCCAGCGCCCTACTGCTCCGTGGTTGAGCTTGCCGAACCTTGCTCGGCAAGCTCAACCAGAGCCCGGGTTTAGCGGTACGAAATGCTCAGCAGGAGTGCCTTCAGGGCCTGCCCTTCGTCGCCCGCCAGCCATGCCTTGGCGGCTGCGTCGCTGGCAAAGGGCTTTTCGATGAACTGGACATCCGCGACGAGCACATCTTTTCCGACGCGGATGATGCCGTCCTGCGCCAGGTCTGCTCCGGAAGGCGGGGCCCCGGCCGTGAGGTGCATGCGGTAGACGGACGCGTCCGCCACCCGGTCCACGTAGAAGGAGTAGTGCGCGGCGGGAGCCGGCTGCTTCTGCAGGCCGGGAACCGGCTGGGTTTCGAAGACCTCCCTAGTGACCGGGTGGGTCACGCCATCAGCAATATGCCCCGAGTAAATGGTCGCCTGCCGGTTGCCGTTGGCGTCGTAGACAGTCGCCGTGCCCGATGCCGGCGCTGCCCCCGACCCGGTGAAGAGTTCCACTTTCCATGTGGCCGGGTATTTAAAGGACACCCTGTCACCCGGGAAGGTGAAGGTTGCCAGGTCAGCGGAACCGGGCGCGGCGGTGCCGGACCCGGCAGCACCCGGTGCACCGGCACCCGGCGCATCAGCTCCTGGCTTCGTGCTGGAAGGTGCAGGCGAGGCCGGCGCAGGCGTGGCGGACGCATCCGTGGCAGTCGCGGTGGAGGTGGCGCCGACAGCCGCCGACGGGGTCGCATTGTTGGACGCCGACTCCGCGACTGCCCCGCAGCCGGCAAGGCTGAGGGCGGCTGCGGCCGCCAGGGAGGTGACGAACGTGGCGCGGTGAGCAGTACGCATGATGGTGCCTTTCGTGAGGACGCCGTCAAGCTCGGCAGAGGGTGGCTCTGGCCCGCCGCATGGGAGTGTTGATGACCCTGTGGAGCTGTGGCGAAGTGTTGGTGCTCACCAGATTCGCACGCGGAAATGCGCTCCCACTAGCTTCTCATCAATAAATCCATCGATTTGTTATAAAGCGGAGGCAAGGTTACAGGGGGATGGAGCCCCGGGCGACGGCACGCTCAGCGCAGCACGATGTCCACAGGGTTGGCCTCGGACCTCCATTGGCCTTCGGATCCGGGCTTCGGCGCAATCACAGGGGCGGTCAGCACGCCCGAGCGGTTGGTGCGCTTGTCCCGCAGGATCTCCGTGACGGAACCGAGATGCCGCGACAGGTCGATCACGTTTTCGGGGGCGGCCAGGAGCAGCTGGAAGCCGAATTCGTGCAGCGCCTTGATGCCGGCGCCGGCGAATTCCTCGGAGGCCAGGACGAACGCTTCGTCCATCATCACCGTGCCGTATGTGGTGAAGCCCTGTTCGGCGATGCCCAGCTGGTAGCTCAGCGCCGCCGCCATGATGAACGCCGTGAACCGCTGCCGCTCACCACCGGACATGGAGCCGGTGTCGGCGTGCATGAACACCTCGGTCCGTTTGCCGCCCTTGCTTCCGGCCGGCGCGTGGACTTCGCGGTGCTCCTTGCACTGGATGAACAGGTGGCCGCGGACATCCAGCACCTCGGCCCGCCAGCGCCGGTCCTCCGGGGCCTGCGAACCCAGCCGCTTCACGAGCGTTTCCAATGACTTGTAGCGGCTGGTGAGCTCGGCGTCGTCGTCCACGCTCGTGTGGGGGACTTCCCTGCCGGGCCGCGAATGACGGGTCTTCAGCGCGTTCTGGATGGCGTCCTTAAACTGCTTGGCCGTGGCCGGCAGGGTCTGCTTGATGTCCAGCTCCAGGAAGCTGCCTTCATGGAAGTTGACCTCGGAGAGAATGCCGTTGAGCGGCAGGATGCGGCTCATGATGGAGCGCCGTTCCTCGTCCAGCAGGTGCAGCAGCGTGCTGAACGATTCGTGGGTGCGCTGGTTGAAGAACTGCCGGAACTCCGCTTCCTGTGCCGGCAGGCCGTCGCTGACGATCGCGTGGTAGCGGGCTTCAAACTCACTGGCTGCGCCGATCGACGTGCCGTGATCGGCCGAGATCGCCGTGCCCCACTCGCGCACGAATCCCTCGAAGATCCGGGTCAGCCGCTCGGACATCGCCTGGCCCCGGGATTCCGCGGCGTGCAGTTCCCCCAGCAGCTGAGTTCTGACCCGAGCGGCCAGGTTGTCCAGCTCATGCATTTCCGTCACGTCGCCGAAGCCCTCGAAGTACGGCTCCAGCGCGGCGGCGATGGAGGCCGACGGCGGTGCCTGGGCCAGGCGGGTCCGCGCGGCTTCCAGCAGTGAATCAGCGGTGGTGAGCTGGTGGTCCAGTGCCTTGTACTCGCTCTGCAGCACCGCGGCCGCTTCGGTGCTGGACTGGTGCTTCTGGCGTGCCGCCTCGATATTGGCGCGCAGCGGTTCGAGGTCGGCCTGGGCCGCAAGGGCGTCCTTGAGCCGCTGTTCGATCCGGGCGAGTTCGTCCGCGGCGACCGCCGCGGAGACCTGCTCCCAGGGACGGTGGTCCTCGGCCACGCGGCGCAGCGCCTCGAGCTGCCGGGACATGCCCTGGTGGGATTCCTCCCTGCTCTGGGCGAGTTCGGCTGCCTTGGCCAGCTCCTGCTGCAGGTCCGCCACCTGTGCCGCGACGAGTTCCATTTTGGAGGCGTTATCAAAGCCAAGGACGTAATCCTGGCGGCCGGTGAAGCGGTCGTCCTTCTCTACGGTGTGCCTGTTGCGCTTGACCACGCCGCCCAGGCTCAGGCCTTTGTCGAGCGCGGCAAGGTCGTCCGGATTTTCCACGCAGGGGTAGGCGAAGTCCAAGGCGATGCGTTCACGGATCCACTCACTTGCCTGTGCGGCGGAGCCGCCGCCGGGCCCGGCGGTGAGGATGTCCAGCTTGGTCAGCAGATCGCCGTCGGAGACGTCCTCCACAGCCAGCGCGCCGCCGGCGAGCGGCTTGGACACATCGACGGCGCGCAGGGCGCCGCGGACGGTGTGGTCGTTCAAATAGCGCGTGACGGCGGCGAAGTGCTCCCCCGGAACCAGCAGCGTCGTGGCGAGGCTGCGCAACGCGCGCTCGGCGGCGGGTCGCCACCGTTCCTCTCCCTCCGCGAGGTCGATGAGCTCGCCGCCGAAAGGCATGAGTTCCTCGGGGACGCCCGTGGCGGCGGCGATGGCAGTGCGGTTCTCAATGCTCGACGGCGGCAGCAGGGACTTGCGCGTCTTCAGGGAGATGAGCTCCTGTTCGGCCGCAGCGAGTTCACGTTTCTTCGTCGCATGCCCGTCAAAGGCCTCGAAGCGGAGCTCCTTCAACGTCTCCGAATCGTCCCTGAGTTCCGCGGAGCGGGCGGCGGCCAGTTCGTGGGCCTGCTCCCACCCCTCGGCCGTCCAGTCCAGCTGCAGGCCGGCATCGGAGAGCGACTGGCGGGCCGCTTCTTCCACCTGCTGGCGAAGCTTGAGGCCGACCCGGGCGTTCTCCAGCGACTGCTCGATGGAGGAGATGGCGTTGCCGCCCTGGTTGTTGTACTCAGCCTCGAGCTGGCGCAGGTCCTTGGCGAGGCTGTCACGGACGGCCCGTTCGGCGCCGAGCTCCTTGGCCTTGGCCTGCGCTCGTGCCTTGACCCGGGCGAGGGTCCTCTCGTGGACGGCGACGGCGAGCCGCTGCCGGTAGGCCTCAAATTCTTCGCCGGCAAGTTCCCGGAGCCGGTTTGCATCCAGCAGGGCCTGGGCATAGTCCCTGTTCAGCTCCGGTACCGGGGCCAGCTGATCGCGTTGCTGCCGCACGTCCTCAAGCCGCTGCCGGATGGACATCAGGTTGCTGAATTCCTCAACGACGCCGTCCGCAGCGGCCAGCGTCGCCGGCGCATCCAGCACCTGGTCGCGGAAGAACGTGTTGACGCTGCCGCCCAGGCCCTTGCCGGCCTGGATCACGCGGAGCAGCGGGAGCGCCTGGTCGGAGTTGATGCCCAGCAGGCGGCGGAACCGCTCGGCGAAGGCCTTGTGGACGTCGAAAACCTGCGCGTCCGGGAAGATGCCTTCAAGCGCCGCCTTGGTGAAACGCTTCTCGGCGATGCCCTCAATGGCGGCAAGATCCAGGGGCTTGTTGTCGATCAGGTAATAACGCCCGACGCTGGACTCGGTGCCGTTCTTCGGCAGGTCAAACAGCGCGGACACCGTCACCGTCGTGCCGGCGGCGTTGTCGAACGTCAGGGCGACGGCGGACCAGGTGGCCCCGGGGCGCTGGAACGCGCTGGCCGAGCCCTCCCCCACAGCCTTGTCGCCCACTTTGCCGCGCATGTACGTGAAGGTGGTCCTCTTGTCCTCCACGGCCCCGCCGGAGCGCTGGGCCGCCGCCTCGTTGGAGCGCGGGCGGGCGTCAAACACGCGCAGCATGGCGTCGAACAGCGTCGACTTACCGACCCCCGAGTTGCCGGTCAGGAGTGTACCGTTGCGGTCCACATGCATGGTGTGGGCGCCGTGGAACGTGCCCCAGTTGACCACCTGCACCATCGCCAGGCGCATCTGGCCGGGGTTGGTGAGTTCGCCCATCGGCAGCATGGTCGCGATGCTCACTTGCCGCTCCCTTCGGCGGCGTCGCCGTCGTCCTCAGTGTCCGCCTCTTCATCGGCTTCGACAGGCTCAACCGGCGGGCTGTCGTCGAGCTCCAGCATCGCTTCCGTGCCGGCGGGGTCTGCCGTTGCTGCGACCAGCGCTTCGATCTGGGCCGGGATGTCGCCGATGTTTTCGAAGGGGAGAGCCAGCGGGAGGGCGTTGGAGATCGTGTAGACGTCGTCCAGGCCGGTGGTGAGGAGGAGTTGGCGGGCGAGGAGCTTGGTGATCGCCCGGTTCACCACGTCCGAGTCGCGGAGGGCGTCCTGCTGGCCTGCGGGCTGGTAATGCGCCACGAGTTCGGCGATTTCTTCACGCGTGATGGTGGGGTCCGTCTGGGCTGTGACGTGGCGGTCCAGCAGCAGCCGGAGGCGGAGCAGCACGATGGTTTCCACCCGGCTCAGGGCACGCTGCTGGCGCAGGATGCTGGAGCGTGCGCTTCCTCCGATGGCCTCGGGGTCGACCGGCCGCAGGACAGCGATCTTGCGCTCGTGGTCCAGCTGCAGGGTGAGGAACAGTTCGGAGAGCCTGCTGCGGAGGATGAGCTGGTTGTCCAGCAGTGTGGTCCACAGCTTTTCGTCGCGTCCGCCGTCGACGTAGGGGCCTTTCAGGAGCTTCACAAGTGCCTGGCGCAGCTTCATTGGGAGCACGCCGGTATCACCAGGGAACAGGGCCGCACCGTCGACGAAGGTGTCCCGGGGGCGGACCGGGAAGGGGTCGGTCCGGGTTTCGTTCCCCACCTGCCCCCTTACCTCGCAAGCTCGGTCAGCAAACCCGGCAGGCGTGGGCCCAGGTTCCGCCACCGGGGCTTCGGCTTCGTCGGGTTCAACCGCCGGGACGGCCGCCGTCGTCATCTCTTCAGTCATCGGAATCCTTCGTGAGGGTGACCACCGGAAGGTAGGCCTTGCGGGTGGTGCCGTCGATCTGTTCAAACTCGACGGCGTCCCAGGCTTCGCGGTCGAAGCCGGCGCCGTCGTGGAGGGCGTGCGAGAGCAGAGCACGGATGGAGTTGATGTGCCGCTCCTCGGGAGGCAGCTGCCCCCACGCCTCGGCAAGGGAAGCGGCGCCCGCCATGGCTGCCCGGATGGCCTCCGGGTTCGCCTTGCCGGTGCGTGGCGAGCGCACGCGGTCGGAGTCGCTGAAGGCAATCGGATCCGCGAGCTTCGGCGGGGCCGCGAACTCGTCGGGATCGAACAGCTTCACCATGGCCAGCGATTCGAAGCCTGCGTTGAAGAGCACAGGGCCGGGGACGAGGCCTGGCCGCTCACGCTCGTACGGCAGTCCGCGGATGGCCTGTTCCGCTTCGCGCAGCACCTTGCGCAGCCGGACGGACTGGCGGAAGTCATCACTTTGGACGTAGGTGTTCAGGCTCTCGCTGAGCTTGCCATAGATGCGCTGGATCTGGCTGTGCTGGTGGCGAAGCTCGGCCACGAGATTTTTCAGAGTTTCGCGGTCCTCCGCTGAGAGGTCGTCCGCGAATTGCCGGCTCAGCACCTCTCCGATCGCCGAGCGGAAGCGCAGCTGCTGCTGCGGATCATCCAGGAAGGCCGTGAAGGAACGGAATGTCCTGCCCTCCGGGCTTTGCCGCAGCCGCTTGTCCGCTTCCAGCACCTGGGCCATGGTGGCGCCCTTGGTCAGCGATTCCTCGATGATCTGGTTGCGCAGCTCGCCCACAAGCTCCTCGATGCGGTCGCGCATCTTCTTGTAGTCGGCGGGCAGGCTGGCCGCGAGGTCCAGGATGTTGCCGGCGGCTTCCACGGCCTCGTCGTCATCGAGCAGCCCGTCAAAGTCCCCCGAACTGATGTCCTGGATGAGCTGTTGGCGCTCCTCGATCTCCTCCTCCAGGGACTCCAGCCGGGCGCTCTGGTCCGGGTTGGTTTCGTTGGCGAGCTTCTCCACGTCGCCCAGCAGCGTGCCCAGCCGGGAACCGTTGAGCGTGGAGCGTTCGCTGGAAAGACTGTCCAGGAAGGCCAGCACGCGGGCGGCCGGTTCCGTGACCTCGTACACGATCTGTCCGGACTGGTTCCGTCTCGTCAGGAACTGCTTGCGCGTCCATTCATCGCCAAAGGTCTTCCCGTTGGCCGCACCACCCAGCCCCGGCTCCTGGCGGCGGAGCTGCTCAAGGAAGGAGTCGACGTCGGCATGGAACTCTTCCAGCGGAAGCTGCGGCCGGGTCCTGGTGAAGGACGCCTGCAGCACGGCAATCACCCAGGGGGCGGAGCGCGTGAGCGCCCAGGCGGGCCCCTTGGTCAGGAGCTCGAGGTCCCGGAGCCGTGCGCTGATGGCGTCAGCGGAGGACGCGGCAAACCGGGGCACACACTCTCCTAAGCTGCGTCGGGGATGGTCTGGGCAGCCGGAAACCGGAAAACTGCCAACTACAAGGTTAACGCAGAGCCTCTTTCCGCCGGCGCGCCCCGGCGCCACCCGGGACGGACAGCGGGCGTTGCCCTCCCCGTCGCCTGCCGCGTAACGAAACCACTGTGACGGGTGAGAATTCTGAGACAAGGCCGTGACCTACGGAGCAGTATGATTTCGATCCCGTATCAACCGGCCCGACCCGCCTGCGAGGCTGTGGATGGACTCCGCCTCTGCACCCTACGCTCGTGCTACTGATCAACCGCAGCAACGGCGCAGGGGGAAACATGCAGTTTGACCTAAGTGCAGTGGAGAACGCCACCTTGGTGTTCATCGGAACGCTGGTTTTTGCCTTGGCACTGGTTCTGTTCGTGGTGGTGGCGGCAATGGCCGCCCTCGTTCTGGTAGGCGTGGGGAGGCTGGCATGGCTGGTTGTCGCCGGCACTCTGCTGGGCCTGGTCCACGGCATCAACCACGTGTGGGACCGGCTGGTCCACCATGCATCCACGGTTGAGTTGCCGGGTGATTTTGCGGGGCAGCCTTCCCCTAGCACGGGTACTTACCCGCGGGTAGCATTGAGGGACAGCTGAAGGGTTCTCCACCCGCGGCGGACCCAGGGCTTGAACCGGTCACCGGTTAGAGGAGATGCCCCGTGAGCTCCGCCACTGAGAGTCCCGCCACTGACAGCCAGGTCACCCGGCCTCAGGCCGGCACCATCCCGCCCATCGACAGTCCGGCCTCCGAAACGCCGGTGGCCGCCGAGAAGATCGGGGCCGGTGCATCTGCCGAGGATGCCAGAGCTGTCGCCGAGGCGGCCCGCGAGACCGCATGGGAGCAGCCGAGTTTCGCCAAGGGCCTGTACCTCGGCAGCTTCGACCTCAGCCTCATCCACCCCTGGCCGGCAGCCAAAGCCGATGACGTGGAGCGCGGCGAGGCTTTCATGGAGCAGCTCACGGCGCTGTGCCGGACCATGTCCGGGCGGGTCATTGAGCGCGATGCCAAGATTCCGGACGAGTACCTGAAGGCGCTGGCTGACCTTGGCGTGTTCGGCATGAAGATCCCGAGGGAGTATGGCGGACTGGGGCTGTCGCTGGTGTACTACGGCCGGGCACTGGGGCTGCTGGGCTCGGTGCACCCCAGCCTGGGCGCGCTGCTCTCCGCCCACCAGTCCATCGGCGTGCCGGAACCGGTGAAGGTGTTCGGCACCGCCGAACAGAAGCGGGAATACCTGCCGCGCTGCGCTGCCGGCGCCGTTACCGCCTTCCTCCTTACAGAACCCGACGTCGGCAGCGACCCGGCCCGGATGGGCAGCACTGCTGTCCCCACGGACGACGGCGACGCGTACATTCTGGACGGCGTGAAACTCTGGACCACCAACGGCGTGATCGCGGAGCTTGTTGTGGTGATGGCCGTGGTGCCGCGGCACAGCACCCCCGATGGCACGGTCCACAAGGGCGGCATCACCGCCTTCGTGGTCGAGATGGACTCACCGGGCATCACGGTGGAAAACAGGAATGCCTTCATGGGTCTTCGCGGCATCGAAAACGGTGTCACCCGCTTTCACCAGGTGAGGGTTCCGGCGGCCAACCGGCTGGGCCGCGAGGGCCAGGGCCTGAAGATCGCACTTACCACGCTCAATACCGGACGTCTTTCCCTTCCCGCCCTGTGCGTTGCCACGGGGCGCTGGAGTTTGAAGATCGCCCGCGAATGGTCCAATGCGCGCACCCAGTGGGGCCGGCCGGTGGGCAAGCACGAGGCCGTAGGCAAGAAGATCGCCTTCATTGCCGCAACGGCGTTCGCCCTGGACGCGGTCTTTGAACTGTCCGCCGAAATGGCCGACGCCGGGCAGAAGGACGTCCGCATCGAGGCCGCCCTCGCCAAGCTGTGGTCGACGGAAATCAGCTGCCGGATAGCGGATGAGCTGGTGCAGATCCGTGGAGGCCGGGGTTTCGAAACCGCGGATTCGCTGGAGGCCCGGGGCGAGCGCGCCGTGCCCGCGGAGCAGCAACTGCGTGACCTTCGCATCAACAGGATCTTCGAAGGGTCATCGGAGATCATGAAGCTGCTGATCGCCCGTGAGGCCGTGGACGCCCATCTGGCCGCCGCCGGGGATCTGGCGTCCGCGGACGCCAGCCTGTCGGACAAAGCGAGGGCCGCCTTCGGGGCCTCCGGCTTCTACGCGAAGTGGCTGCCAAAACTGGTGGCGGGCCCCGGGATGGATCCCCGCTCCTACAGCGAGTTCGGCCGGCTCGCCAAGCAGCTGCGCTTCGTGGAACGGTCCTCACGGCGGCTGGCCCGGCAGACGTTCTACGGCATGGGGCGGTGGCAGGCCAGACTGGAGCACAAGCAGGCCTTCCTGGGACGGATCGTGGACATCGGCGCCGAGCTCTTCGCCATGGCCGCGTGCTGCTCGCGGGCGGAGATGTTGCTGCGCACGGCTCCCGAGCAGGGCGCCACGGCATTCGAGCTGGCCGAGGCCTACTGCGAGCAGGCCCGCGTCCGCGTGGACGAATACTTTGACCAGCTGTGGCGGAACACGGACGACGGCGACCGCGAACTGTCACGCAAGGTCCTCGCCGGGGATTACGTGTGGCTGGAAGCCGGGGTGCTGGACCAGTCCGAAGGCACCGGGCCGTGGATCGCCGACGCTTCGCCGCACGCGTCGTTAAAGGAAGACCTGCACCGAAAGTACCGCTGACCGGGGAAGGAATCCGGTGGCATCCAGGAAGGGCGGCACGAAAACCCAAATAGTAAGCATCCTTGCTACAAAGCATTGAACGGAGTTAGCTAGAAGTGAGGCCAGCGCCTTGGCCTCGGCATTGCGTTGCCCGGCTTAGATCGTGAGCCTGGTCCGTTCAATGAAAGTGAGGCGTTCGATGAGCAGCCCAATTAGTTCCGAGGACAGACGCCCCCGGCACATGCAGTCCGGCCGCAGGCCCGACGAAACCCCGGTGTACGACGCCACCCAGTCACGCGAGGGGGGTACGCGGGAAGCGGACACCGGCGCACGGGACACTGACACAAGCACCAGGGCCATGACCACTCAGGCGCCTTACGCCGAGCGGGACTATGCTCCGGACCCGGAGGGCGACGACGCGCGGCCGCACTCCGACCCCAACCTCGCCTCGCGGGAGACCGCGATGGCCCGCGAAAAGGAGGCTTTCGGCGGGGTCAAGGTGGGCTCGGCGTTCTTCGGCTGGCTGGCGGCCACCGGCATGGCCGTGTTGCTGACGGCCTTTGTGGCGGCAGCCGGAACGGCCGTGGGGCTCGCCACCAATCCCGACGTCAACGCAGCCATCGGCCAGGCGGCATCGAACCAGACGGTGGGCCTGGTGGGCATCATCGTGCTGCTCGTGATCCTCTTCGTCTCGTATTACAGCGGAGGCTACGTGGCCGGGCGGATGGCGAGGTTTAACGGCGCCAAGCAGGGCCTGATGGTCTGGATCTGGGCGCTCATCGCCGCCGTCATCGTTGCCGTCCTCGGCATGATCGCCGGCGAACAATTCAATATCCTCGCCCAGCTGAACAGCTTCCCGCGGATTCCCGTGAACGAAGGCCAGCTCACCACCACGAGCATCATCGCCGCCGTCGTGGTCGCGGTCGTCGCCCTGGTGGGCGCCGTCGTGGGCGGCATGGCCGGCATGCGCTTCCACCGCAAGGTCGACCGGGCTGGCTTCACGCCGACGGCCGACTACGAGGAGCACTAGGAACCGCGGCAGAGAGGGCCCCGCAGGCCGCGCCCTGCAGGGCCGGGTCCGGACCAGCTAGGCCTGGTGAAGGACGACGCCGTCAAGGTAGAACCAGCGGCGGTCCACCCTGAGGAAGCGGCTGGTTTCGTGCTGGATGCCCCGTTTGCCGTCCTGCCTGAAATGCGCCGTGAACTCCACCAGGCCCTGATTGTCCAGCGGGCCGCCGCGGCTCGTGGAGACGATGTCCAGCCGCCGCCACTCCAGCCCGGGATCCAGGTCCAGCTCGGTGGGCCGGGTGTCCGGGTGCCAGGTTTTCAGGAGGTATCCGGTATCCAGGAGAACGAATGCACTGTACCGGGAGCGCATGAGCTGTTCGGCCGTCGCAGCGTCCGCGGCTCCGCTGTGGAAGCGGCCGCAGCAGTCTGCGTACTGCTCTCCGGAGAGGCAAGGACAGTTGCCGGTAAAGGTCTGGGACTGGCTCACGAAGTTTCCCAAAGTGTGGAGGTAAATTGCTGATCTCGACTATATGCCTGAGTCGACAGACCCGTCCGGTAACAGGTTCGAAACAACACCCGCCCGGCCTTGTCATGCGGGCATGTCGGCAGTAAATAGTCCGTAAGGTGGTAAAGGCTGTTGCATGTGGGCAATGCCCCGGCTTGCAGCAGCGGTGGGTTAGGAGGGTGAAGTGGAAGATCCGACAACGGTTGCACTGAACCTGACATTTTTCGGCACGGTGTTCGTGGCCTTTCTCATGTCGCTGGGGCTGTTCATTAGTTTCATCGTCATGCTCGTCATCGCCGGCGTCAGCCGCCTGCTCGTGCTGATCGTGATGGCCCTGTTTGGCAGGATCCCGAAGAACGACACCGTCGAAGTTGTGCGGCTGCCGGCCGACACGAAAACTGCGGAGGCGCTGCCTTCGAAGCCCGCGAAGGTACGGCCTGCGAAGGAACCCCGCGCCCCGCGCCCGGTCCGCGCGCCGCGTCCTTCTGTGGACTGGAAGACACTGATGACCCGCGCCGGCCTCCAAAGGGCGCTGCGCACCGCCGTCGCCGATCACCCGCTGCTGACGGCGGCACGCCCGGTGCCGCCGGTCCTGGCGAAGGACTGGGCAGAGGCGGTTGCCGCTGCGGATGCCCGGGCCGTGGCCCGGGCACGGGAGACCGCGCCGGTGCTCGACATCCCGGTCCCGGAGGCGCCCGTTACAGGCGTGGGAGAAGTGGTGAAGGTGGCCCCGCTCGTGGAGTCAGCGCTGCACGGCGGCGAAGGCGCCCCCGTCAATCAGGTCCCGCCCCGGCCGACCCGCGCCCCCAGGGCCGGCGCCGCAAGCGGACCAGATGCGGCAAGGGCCGCCGGGACTGCGCCGCAAGTCCAGCCGGTCCAGTCCTCGCTCGCCGCCTCTGCCCAGCCGCCGCGGCCGGCAAAGAAGCCTGCAGACGTCGGCCACATGGCCGTCCTGGACACAGGATCCATGGTCTCGCTGGCGCAGCATACGGAAAACCGCGTCCGATCTTAGGTGGCCTGACGGGAAACTGCGGCATTGACGGCTTCGCGGGCTCGGCGTAAACCTGTCAAAGGGGACCAGCCCGCAGAACCGAGCAGAATCGCAAATGCCATGTCCAAGGTGATCTACAGGCGCCGCAAGCCCGTTGGGCCCGCGGCGCATCCGGAGGAACCCACGTACGGTCCGCTGACCAGTGCGGAGTTGCAACTCGCGGTACGGAACCATTCGATGCCGCTGGAGGCGCTCCGTGAGGATGTCACCCCGCCCGGACTGCACTACGTACTGACGCACTTCGACATACCGCACGTAGATCCGGCCGCCTGGCACGTGAGGATCGGCGGTGCCGTTGAGCGGGCCATGGAACTGGGGCTGGCCGCCCTGAAGAGGGATCCGGCGATCAGTGTGCCGGTCACACTCGAGTGTGCCGGCAACGGGCGTTCACTCCTGAAACCGAGGCCGCTGAGCCAGCCCTGGACCCTCGAAGGCGTGGGCACGGCCGTATGGACGGGTGTACCGCTGGCCTACCTTCTGGGAAAGGCCGGGATTGAGCCGGAGGCCACCGAGGTGGTCTTCACCGGCCTGGACGAAGGAATCCAGGGCGGCGTCCGCCACCACTATGCACGCAGCCTGCCCATTTCAGAGGCCCTCCGCGCCGACGTGGTGCTGGCCTACAAGATGAACGGCGCTGACCTGCCGCCGCAGCACGGCTACCCGCTGCGGCTGGTGGTTCCCGGCTGGTACGGCATGGCCAGCGTCAAGTGGCTGCACTCCATCCAGGTGGTGGCCTCGCCGTTCCAGGGTTTCCAGCAGGCGGTCGCGTACCGCTACCAGCACACCGCGGACGACGCCGGCACTCCGGTGACGCGGATGAGGGTCCGCGCGCTGATGGTTCCGCCGGGTGTCCCGGACTTCTTCACGCGCCGGCGGCACCTGCCGCGGGGCCCGGTGATGCTGCACGGCCGCGCCTGGTCCGGCGAGGGCCCCGTGACGGGCGTGGAGGTCGGCGTCGACGGGCACTGGATGCCCGCGCAGCTGGACAAGCCGGCCGGCGCCTATGCGTGGTGCAGCTGGAGCATGCCCTGGGTGGCAGACCCCGGCGAGCACGAACTGGTATGCCGTGCGAAAGACGCCACGGGCGCCGTCCAGCCGCTCGAACAGCATTGGAACTATCAGGGCATGGGCAACAATGTGGCCCAGTGCATCCGCGTCACCGTTGAGTAGGCAGGGAGCCGTTCTTCGTAGTCACTGAGCACCGTGCCGCTGTTAGTGCATGTGGCTTCCGCCGTTGATGTCGATGGTGGTGCCGGTCAGGTAGGCCGAGTCCTCGGAGGACAGGAACGTGATGACGGCGGCCACCTCCTCGGTGGTGGCGTTGCGGCCCAGG
Source organism: Arthrobacter sp. B2060 (assembly GCF_059090445.1). Taxonomy (NCBI): domain Bacteria; kingdom Bacillati; phylum Actinomycetota; class Actinomycetes; order Micrococcales; family Micrococcaceae; genus Arthrobacter; species Arthrobacter sp. B2060. Next base: position 998,304 of record NZ_JBNHFR010000001.1, on the reverse strand, counting down.
GGGATGCCGGCGTTGATGGCGGCCTCCTGTTCCTCGGTGCTTCCCACGCGGATGTTAGTGTCCACGGCACCGGGGGTGATGGCGTTGACGGTCACGCCGGTGTCACCTACTTCGCGGGCCAGGGCCTTGGTGAAACCCAGGATCGCGGCCTTGGCGGCGGAGTACGGGACCTTGCCGAAAACCCCGCCGCCGCGCTGGGCGGAGACGGAGGACATGTTCACGATCCGGCCCCAGCCGTTGTTGATCATGTCCGGCAGGAAGGCCTTGGTGACGAGGTACGTGCCGGTGGCATTGACGTCCATCACCTTGCGCCACAGCTCCAGGGTGGTCTCCAGGAACGGCGCCGGTGAGGTGATCCCGGCGATGTTCGCGAGGGCGCCCACGGGAGGGAGGGCACCGGCGCCGACCTCAGCCGCCACTGCCTTGTGGGCGGCGTTGACGGAGCCTTCGTTGGCGACGTCAATTTCGTAACCGAACGCCGGAACGTTGAATTCGTTGCCGATTTCGGCGGCGACCTTCGCCGACTTCTCGCCGTCCAGATCCAGGATCACCACGCCCCAGCCCTGGCTGGCGTAGCGGCGGGCGGTGGTGAGGCCGATGCCCCGGTCAGAGGTTGCCCCGGTGAGGACGGCGGTGCGCTGGATGGCGGTCATGATGCTCCTTGGGTTGCTTGATGTGTTTTTTGGGGGGGTTCAGATGAGGTCGGTGATGAAGCTGGCAGCCTTGGCGGCGGCGGCCGGGCGTTCGTCGTGGGTCACGTCGCCGGTTTCCAGTTCGAGGGAGAAGTGGCCGGTGTAGCCCTGTTCCGCCAGCGAGCGCAGCCCGCCGGCGAAATCGGCGAGGCCGTTGCCGATGCTGAGGTTGATGTTGCCCGGCACGGCATCGCGCAGGTGAACGTGGGCAATCCGGCCCTGGTGGCGCCGCAGGTACTTCTGCGGGTCCTCGCCGGCGGCAACGATGTGGCTGAAGTCCATGCCAATTCCGACGCCGGAGCCCGGATGAGCATCCGAGTCGGGAATGGAACATCGTCGTTGATCCTCTGGTTGTTCGTGCCCGGCAGGCAGGGTAGTGATGGCCACCACAGTAGTCGGGTTGACTGTTAACAGTCAACCTCCTAGGTTAACTGTTGACACTGAGCATGACCCCGGTCACACTGGGATCTATCTTGTTAACAGTCGACAGCGCTGGATGCTGATTCAGTCGCTCTTCGAAAGGGAACCACCATGAGCAACGATGCTCTGAACATGCGCGGGCCGGTCCACGGCACCAAGGACGCCAAGAGGGTCGCCATCGGCTCGGGGGTCGGCGCAGTGATCGAGACCTACGACTTCATCGGCTTCGGCACTGCGGCCGCCCTGTACTTCGGAACGGCCTTCTTCCCCACGGGTGACCCGGTGACCGGCACGCTGGCCGCCTTCGCCACCCTCGGCGTGGGCTTTGCCGCCCGGCCGCTGGGCGGCATCATCGGCGGCCACCTGGGCGACAAGGTGGGACGCAAGCCCGTCCTGGTCACCTCGCTCATCCTGATGGGCGTCGCCACCTTCCTGATCGGGCTGCTGCCCACGTACAGCCAGGTGGGCCTGCTGGCTCCGGCACTGCTGGTCTTCGTCCGCATCGTCCAGGGCCTGGCCTTCGGCGCGGAATGGGGCGGAGCGATCCTGATGAGCTACGAACACGCACCGTGGAAGGCCAAGGGCAAATACACCGGCATCGTCCAGGCCGGCTTCCCCGTCGGACTGCTGCTGGCCAACCTGGTGTTCCTGGTCAGCGTGAACCTCGGCGGCGAGCTCGCCTGGCGCATCCCCTTCCTTGCCAGCATCGTGCTGGTGGTCGTCGGCCTGATCATCCGTTCCAAAGTTCCCGAGTCCCCCGTGTTTGACGAGGTCAAGGACAGCGGCGACATCGTGAAGTCCCCGATCGTCGAGGTCATCAAGACGGACTGGCGCAACATCGTGAAGGGCATCGGCCTGCGCGTCGCGGAGACCGCCGGCTACGCCGTGTCCATCACCTACATGATTTCCTACCTCCACACCGAACAGCTGGCCGACAAGACCCAGACCCTGGTGGCCCTGTGCATCGCATCCGCCGTGGGCATCTTTGCCACCGCAGCCTGGGCGCGCCTGACCGACAAGATCGGCCGCCGCCCCGTGTACATCTGGTCCTGCGCGTTCGCTCTGCTGTTCGCCATTCCGATGTTCCTGCTGGTCAACACCGGCCTGTTCGTCTTTGTCATCGCCACGATTGTCATCTCCTACGCCGTCTGCCAGAACTCCCTCGCCGGAGCCCAGGGCGCATGGTTCCCGGAGCTGTTCCAGGCCAAGACCCGCGCATCCGGCGCCTCCCTGGCCTACCAGATCTCCGCCATGGTTTCCGGCTTCACGCCCTTCGTCACCACCCTGCTGTTCGTCAGCTTCGGCTGGATGGGCCCGGCGATGCTGTTCGCCCTGTACGCAGCAGTTGGCCTCTGGGCGGCCGCCGTCACCCGCGAGACCTGGGGCACGCGGGAACGCCAACTCGCCGATGAGATCACGAAAAGCACACCCCAGTCGGTGAACGCCTGATGCCCGCCGTCAACGAAATCAGCACGCAGGAACTGCACTCCCGCGGACTCTCTGAGAAGGAACGAATGAACACGGAAACAGCTAACGAACGCCGGGAGCGGGTCGGTGCCGCCGCCTACCGCATCCGGCACCACGCCCTGACCATGGGCGAGGTCCAGGGCCAGGGCTATGTGGGACAGGCACTCGGCGCGGCGGACATGCTCGCCGCCGTCTACTCCGACCAGCTCCGCTTCCGGGCGGACGACCCGGAGTGGGAGGAGCGCGACAGGTTCCTGCTGTCCACCGGCCACTACGCCATCGGGCACTACGCGGCCCTTGCCGAGGCCGGCGTCGTCCCCGTCGAGGAACTCGAAACCTACGGCTCCGACGATTCCCGGCTCCCTATGTCCGGCATGTCCACCTACACTCCGGGCATGGAAATCTCCGGCGGCTCGCTCGGCCACGGACTGACCATCGCCGTGGGCATGGCCCTCGGTTTGCGGCATCAGGGCTCCGGCGCCCGCGTCTACAACTTCCTCTCCGACGGGGAACTGGACGAAGGCTCCACCTGGGAAGCGGCCATGGGCGCCCACCACCACCAACTCGGCAACCTCACTGCCATGGTGGACATCAACGCCCTGCAGGCCGACGGCAAGACCGACACCGTGCTCCGCACCGAGCCGGTCACCGAAAAATGGGAAGCCGCCGGCTGGTACACCCAGCGGGTGGACGGCAACGACCTCGGCGCGCTGCTGGAGGCATTCGACAACGCCGCCGCCCAGGCCGCCGCGGTGGGACGACCCTCCGTGATCCTCTGCGACACCAAAGTGGGCCGCGGCGTGCCGCTGCTGGAAGAACGCGAGAAGGCGCACTTCATGCGCATCGAAGAACACGAGTGGCAGCTCTGCCGTGAGCAGCTGACCGCTGGATACGAAGGAAAGGCCGCCCAATGAGCACCGCCACGGCAGCGACGACCACCGCAGTGAAGGGCACCGTCGCCACGAGCACAATCCCCAAGCTCAAGACCTCCGCCATGATTGCGTCCTTCGCCGATCCCGGCCAGAAGACCACCCCGGCTCCGTTCGGACACGCCCTGGTGAAGGCCGCGCAGGAAAACGACAAGATCGTTGGCCTCACCGCGGACCTGGGCAAGTACACGGACATGCACATCTTCGCGAAGGCCTTTCCGGAGCGGTTCTTCCAGATGGGCATGGCCGAACAGCTGCTTTTCGGGGCAGCGGCCGGCCTCGCCGAAACGGGCCTGGTGCCGTTCGCCTCCACCTACTCCGTGTTCGCTGCCCGCCGCGCCTATGACTTCCTCTGCCTCGACGCCGCCGAACCCAACCTGAACGTCAACATCGTCGGCGGCCTCCCCGGGCTTACCACCGGCTACGGGCCCAGCCACCAGGCAACCGAGGACATGGCGATCTTCCGCGGCATGCCCAACCTGACCATCGTGGACCCCTGCGACTCCGTGGACATCGAGCAGGCCGTGCCGCAGCTCGCCGCCAGCGAAGGACCCACCTACCTGCGCCTGCTCCGCGGCAATGTCCCCACCGTGCTGGACGAGTACGACTACACCTTCGAACTGGGCAAGGCCAAGGTGCTGCGCGGAGGCAACGACGTCGTCTTCGTCTCCAGCGGACTCATGACCATGCGGGCCCTGCAGGCAGCTGATGCGCTGGCGGCACACAAGGTGGACGTCGCCGTCGTCCACGCCCCCACCATTAAGCCGTTCGACGCCGCAACCGTCCTGGCCGAAATCAACACCGACCGGCTCGCGGTGACCCTGGAGAACCACAGCGTGGTGGGCGGGTTGTTCGAGACCGTTGCCTCGGCAGTTGTTAGTGCCGGTGTGGGGAAGCGGGTGGTGCCGGTGGCCCTGCCGGACGGATTCCTCGACGCCGGCGCCCTGCCCACGCTGCACGAGCGTTACGGCCTGTCCGTACAGCGGATCGTGGCCAAGGTCCTCGCAGAACTCGGCTGACCCGCCGCAAAGAAGCGCGGGGGACGGCACGTGCCGTCACCCGCGCTTCTGCCGTACCATCTACTGTTAACAGAGCGTCTGTAAACAGTCGACCACCAGCATTGGGGAGAACCATCGATGGCCGCGCCAACAGCGTCCCTGCTGGGACTGCAAAAGAAGAGCCTTCGCGAGCAGGCGCTGGCCGCGTTGCGCGCCGCCATCACCAGCGGCGCCCTGGAACCCGGCCGCCATCTGGTGGAAACCGAGCTCTCCGACATGCTGCAGATCAGCCGCGGAACCCTCCGCGAGGCCCTTCGCCAGCTCGAGCAGGAAGGCCTGCTCTCGGCAGGCCCGCGCGGCCGCCTCTCGGTCCGCAACCTCGATGCCAAGGAAATCCGCGATATCTACTCCGTGCGGGCTGCCCTTGAATCCCTGGCGGCCCGCACCCTGTGCGAACTGCCGGACCGCCAGCACGTCATCGATTCGCTCCGCGCTGCCATCCAGGCCATGGAGGACGCAACCAAAGGCACGCTCGAGGAGCGGGTCGAATCCGATCTCGAGTTCCACCGCACTATGTGCCGCCTCACGGGCAACGAGACCCTGCTTCACTCCTGGGAAGCGCTGGAAGGGTCCATCCGGATGTCCATCATGTTCGCGGGGCTGGAAAAAGGCGTCAAGAACATGAGTGTGGCCCGCCATCACGACATCGTGGCCGCGATCGAAACCGGCGATGCCACCCTGGCCCGCAACACAATCCGCGAACACATGGACTCTGCGGCAGCCGTACTGGTGGCTTAGGCCTCTCGCCCCCGAGGGCATGCTGCGCAGCCGCCGCGCCGCCCGCCTCCGCGTGCGACTCGCCGGAGACGCGTTTAGGAACCGGGCCGCGGGGGTATCTGGACAATGCACACTTTCGGGGCAATGCATCCTTTCAGGACAATGCCCCGCTCAGAACAATGCACCGTTCCAACTAACGCACCGTTCAGATGAATCGGCCACGGAAAGGCGGTGGTCATGAATCGCCACACTTCAGCCAGCTGGGCCACAGGACAGATCATCGAAGACGCGTCCCTGGACATCCTCATCCCCACGCGCAACAGACCGGCAGAACTGGCCGTCACACTCGCTGGGCTGGCCGCTCAACCGGACCCCATTTTCCGCCTGGTGGTCAGTGACCAGTCCGACGGCCAACCCGTCTGGGACAAGGCGCCGGTCTCTGCCATCGTGCGCGTGCTCAGGGCGCAGGGGACGGAAGTCGGGCTGCTACGGCACCTGCCGCGCCGGGGCCTGGCAGAACACCGGCAGTTCCTCCTGGAACAGGCGATCACGCCCAAGGTGCTCTTCCTCGATGACGACGTGTGGCTGGAGCCCGGCGCCTTGGGCAGGATGAGCGAGGCCTTGGACGAGCTCCGCTGCGGCTTCGTGGGCATGGCACCGCAAGGCCTGTCGTATCTTGCCGACCGCAGGCCCGAGCAGACCGGGGCTTTCGCCGCCTGGGAAGGGCCTGTCATGCCGGAACGTATCCGGCCGGATGAGCCTGCCTTCCAGCGGTGGCCTCTGCACAGTGCCGCCAACCTTAGCCACCTAAGCGCCGAACTGGGCCTCGAACCCGGGCAATGGCTGCCCTACAAGGTGGCGTGGCTGGGCGGCTGCACGATGTTTCGCCGCCAGGCGCTGGAGGAAGCCGGCGGCTTCCTCTTCTGGGAGCAGCTGCCGCCCGAACACTGCGGCGAAGACGTCGTGGCCCAGTGGCGCGTCATGGAATCCTCCGGCGGGGCCGGAATCCTGCCCACAGGCGCCGTGCACCTCGAGTCGCCCACCACGGTTACGGACCGCCGGGTGGAGGCCTTCAACGTGGTCCTCCCGGAGTCTCCGCAAGAAAACGCCCTACCCCTCATTAAGGAAAGGAACTGAAATGAGCGACGCCCCCAACCCGATCCAAGTTCAGAAATTCCTTGGCGGTATCGATTACCCCGCCACCCGTGACGCCCTCATCGCGCATGCCCAGGAATCAGGTGCCGACGGGAATGTCATCAGCGCGCTGGAAAACATTCCGGACAAGGAATACGACAGCCCGACGGCTGTCAGCTCCGCCGTTTCGGATTCCTGAACAACATGCCCTACCCGGGGCCGTCGCTCGAGGCAGCCCCGGGTTTGCATGCGCGCCTTGGAACTCACTTGGACGCTGGCAGGTATGTTGCTCGGCAGCAGTCATGAGCAGTCTTCCTATTCGAAGAGGTCCTTGCCCGTGTAGCCCTGGTCAGTCCGCCTTATCTTGAGCTGGATCAAAGCCACCACGGCGGCGCAGACGCCTGAGAACACCAGAACGGCTGTCCAGCTCAACGGCATGATGGTGGGCCAGATAAGCTTTCCCGCCAGAAATACCAGGATGGCGATGCACAGTGAGAAGGCTGCATAGCTCAAGCCCGGATGGTATTGGCGTGTGGCTGCATTGTCTGCGATGCCGGTCACAAGACCGCTGACAAACCAGACAGCCCCGTAGCCGATTCCTGTTATTGCGGCTCCAAGCTGGGATCCGCTGACCACGAAATGATTCATGAGCGGCAGAAACACCATCGTGCTAATCGTGTTGATGAGGATAAACCACTTGAGGTTGGTGCGAAGGATGACCTGTAAGTTCATGCTGGCTTCCTCTCAATAACTGTTCGGACTTCAGGTCGTGAGAACGGCTGAATGTTCCGGAGTGTGAACTGCTCCAGCACGTCTCGCCCGCGCGGGGAGAGCGTATAGAGCTTCTTCGGCGGACCTCCCGGGCTGCTTTCCAGACGCATGTCCACCAAGCCAACGTCCAAATGGCGCCGCAGCTGGCGGTAGAGCGTCTGGTCGGCCGGATCGTACGTTCCGCTCGTCAGTTGCGAAATCCGGACCTTGAGGCTGGATACGTCATGCCAGTCCGCGTCCAGCGCGATGAAGGTCCAGAAAGTCAGCACTCCCTGCCGGAAGACCGCTTCCCAGTCCCTGAGTGTCTCCTCCAGCTCCTTATGCCTAACCATGCTCAGTACTATACCTCGTGTACAGTACTACCAATATAGTAGCTGGCCGGAAACAAGGCCTATACTCGGCAGCAGTCATGAGCAGCCTTCCTTCAGCCCCCGCAACGGTCCGCATTGATGCGTGGCTGTGGGCCATCCGTGCCTACAAGACACGCTCAGCGGCCACTGCCGCCTGCCGGGCAGGGCATGTCCGGCTCAACGGAAACCCGGCCAAAGCGTCGCAGTCGGTGGTCCCCGGCGACACTGTCCGGGTGCGCCAGCCGGGATACGAGCGCATCCTCGAGGTGCGCCGCCTGATTGCCAAGCGCGTCGGGGCAGAGGCGGCTTCGCACTGCTTTACCGATCACACGCCTCCCCGCCCGATCGCCCCGGCGCTTGGCCTGCCACAGCGTGACCGCGGCGCAGGGCGGCCCACAAAGAAGGACCGGCGGGAAATGGAGCGGCTTCGTCGGAGTTAAGATCGGCGCATACGGGAAGCTCCCGATCCCTCCCGCCGGATGGGCCTACTCCTTGATTTGGCCACGCCCCTCCCGCACCTCGAACTCCCCCGCTTCCAGCTCCGCAGCACCGAAGGCCGTGGGGACCAATGTGACGTGGACGGCGCCGGCCGACGTGGCCTTGTGCCCGGCCAGGGTGTACGCGGAGGGCATGGCCCCGCCTTCGAAGAGCCGTTTGCCCTGGCCTAGCACAAGCGGAAAGACGAGGATCCGGTATTCGTCCACGAGGCCGGCGTCGTGCAGTGCCCGCGCCAGGCGGTGGCTGCCGTGCACCTGCAGTTCCCGGCCCGGTCCGGATTTGAGGTCATCAATCGCCTCGAGGAAGTTGCCGGAGAGAACGCTGGTGTTGTTCCACGTCGGGTTGCTGATGGTGTTGGAGACCACGTACTTGGGCAGCGAGTTGAGGGCGGCGGCCACAGCGTCCCCCGGGTCGGTGACCTGCTCCCAGTAGGGCTGAAACATTTGGTACGTGGTGCGGCCGAGCAGGATCGCGTCGGCCTCTGCGAACCAGCCGTCGACGAGCCGGCCAAAGTCGTCGTCCACGTACGGTACCAGCCAGCCGCCGAATTCGAAGCCGCCGCTGATGTCCTCTTCCCTGCCGCCGGGTCCCTGCATGACGCCGTCGAGGGTCACGAATGTATGAACCGTGAGTTTCATGATTGGCCTTTCGGAGGATTGGTGGGCAGCGCTTCTCCCGGGTCGGCCGGGCCCATGTCGAGGCGGAACGGAGGATACTCGTCCCGCATGAGTGCCACATACGCGGTGACGCGGTACACCCAGCGGTTCAGGCCGAGCAGCAGGTCGAACAGGCTGGGGAGGTACCGGCCGGTGAAAAGCAGAATGACGGCGGCGATGAAAGTCAGGAGGGCGATCAACGAAAAGGAGCCACCCGCTGCGTAGCGCGCCCCGTAACCCGACCAGTCGTCGTCGGACGCCACCCAGGCTCGACTCGTTCCGGCCAGCACCCCCACAATCAGCAGGTGCGGAATGGCGAGCAGCCATGACTTGACGAGCACCAGGCCGCGCGAGAGGCGCTCCGGGTAGTCGACGTCGAAGTCGGCGGGATAGTCGGTGCGGGCCAGGGTGAAGGGCGGGTAGCGGTCCGTGCCCACGGCCGTGAAGGCGTAGAAGGACACCCGCCAGCTCCACCGCAGCACGCCCACGTTGAAGTTGAACAGCGAGCGCGGATACCGGGCGGTGAACAGGATGGCGAACCACGCCACGATGGAAGTGACAATCAGGGCGAACCACAGGAAGAACAGCACGATCACGTGCGGGATCGCCAGGAACCACTTGACCAGCCACATCCACCGGGACAGTGCCGGGTCGAGGTTGCCGCTGAGGCGGGCGGGGTACGGCGCGTTGGAGAAGAGCCCGACGGCGGACGGCGGCGGTGGCGTGGCCACGCCGCCCCCGGCAGGGCCGGCGGTGTACGGGGATCCGCCGCCTGCGGGGACAGCGGCGGGAGGTCCCGCCGTCGGACGCTGCGGCGGCGGTCCATGGCGGCCGAGCCCCATGGCGCCCGCGACGATCAGCGGCACGCCGATGGCCAGCAGCACGATTCCGGCGATGAGCAGGCCAACGAAGAGCGGCCAGAGCAGGTCGGAGCGGATGCCGCCCTGCAGGTCGGCGGCGACGGGAGCGGTGGCGTCGGCGTTCATCACCACGATGGCCCAGCTGCCGGGCATCAGGTCCCACCGGAGTTCCTGTGTCCCGGCGCCCGTGGCGGAGGCCGCCCAGAACGTCTGTGCGCTGGGACGAGCGGGGGTTCTGGTGCCGGGAAGGTCCCGGTACTCCACCCTGAAGGGCCGTAGGTTAAGCTCCCGGATTTCGGAGCGCCTAACGCCGTCGAGGTACCGCGTCACGTCCTCCTGCCGGGCGACGCCTATGAAGATGTCCTTGCCCGCGGTGGCGGACGCTCCGCGGACGAGAATGCTGCCTGCGGCGTCCGACGGTATGACGTCGGGGAGGCGCTGGCTCACCATGATGTCCAGCCCCACGGAAGTGATGGCGTGGGAGCTGGCCTCGAAGCGCTCGGTGGACGACGTGAAGAAGCCCTCGTCGCGCTGCTGGAAGTTGAGCCATCCGGTTCCCGCGGCAGCGGCAAGCAGCCCCAGGCCCAGCAGCGCCGCGAGCGTGCCCAGGACAAGCATCACGACGCGGCCGGGTTTCATACTTTCTCCTGCCTCTTGAGCGGCCGACCCTTTGGTAGCCTCCTGTGCTGTTCGCCGTGGAGCGGGTGGGTTGTGCTGGCCTCGGGCGGATGGCTGCCGTGCATGTGCGGGGGGTCCAGGATCCGCAGCGGGCACAGCAGCCCCTTGTTGCCGGAAGTGATGGCGAGGCTGTTGAGCTGGACCGGATCGTGCAGGACGCTGACGGCGTCCGTGGCCGCCCGGGCATGCGTGAGGTCAATGACGATTTCGCGGCCGGGCAGCAGCACGCTGGTCCTGCGGGCAATAACGTACAGGGCGCGAAGGTTGGCGACGGTAAGGGTTCCGCGCACTTCGATGCTGGCCGTCAGCAGGTGGTCATCGATGTGGACATGGATCTTGAGCCGGTGCTGGGCGAGGGTGCGATCCATGCGATCACAGGTCCCGGGCAGGGTGTGGAAGCGTGTGCTGGGTTTCGGTGGTGCTGTGCATGCGGCTGAGGTTTCCCATTCCTGCTCGGCGGGAACGGCCCGGGCAGGCACGCCATTCCCCACTTATGGCGAGACCATTGACGTCGGCGGACCGCGGCTCCTCCCCCGACGTCCTTGTCGGAACCGCGCGTTCAGGTCCAGAATGCACCCTCCAGCCGTTGCTGTGAAGAGGCGGCCTGTGCCGGCCTTCGCTGCCCCGGCGGGATTTGCTGGCCGGGCGGTCCGCCCCTAGCCTGTTCCCATGCTTCCTCAGGCGACGGACCCCGCTGCGGCCGACCTACTGCTCGCCTCCGTAAGGCAGCCCGGGGAGGCGGCGCTGCTGGATATGCGCGTTTCCTGTGGGGTCATCACCCATGTCGGCCCGGCAGGAGAGGTGCCCCGCGACACTCCGGTGGTGGACCTGGGCGGCCGGTTCGCCATCCCGGGCCTGTGGGATGAGCACGTGCACATGACGCAGTGGGCCCTCGCAGCCAACAGGGTCGATCTGTCCAAGGCGGAATCCGCGCGGGACGCAATCGAGGCGGTCCGGGCCCGCCTTTCGGGCACTTCGCCGAACCGCACGTTGGTGGGGGTCGGCTTCCGGGACGCGGTGTGGGCGGACGTGCCCAGCCTTGAAATGCTCGACGCCGCCACCCACCACCTGCCGACTGCCCTGCTCAGCCACGACCTTCACTGCGTGTGGCTAAACTCAGCTGCCGCGTCAACGTACGGCGTGGAGGTGGATGCCAGCGGCCTGCTGCGCGAGGATGCGGCGTTTGCTGTGACGCGGGAGCTGGGCAGGTTGCCGGATGAGGTGGTTGATCCGTGGGTACTAGATGCCGGCCGGGCCGCCGCCGCCCGCGGCGTTGTGGGCATCGTCGACTTCGAAATGAACTGGAACCGCGACGTCTGGCTGCGCCGCGTGGCCGGCGGCTTCGGCTCCCTCCGGGTGGACGCGGGCGTTTATCCGGGTGACCTGCATCGGGCGGCCGCCGCCGGGATGCACACCGGCCAGGAGCTCGACGGCGGGGCGGGACTGTTGCGGGTGGGGCCGCTGAAAGTGCTCATCGATGGCTCGCTGAACACGCGCACTGCCTACTGCGTGGACCCGTATCCGCACGGCGGCCACGGGATGCTCACCGTCAGCGAAACCGAGCTCCTCCAGCTGCTGCTGCGCGCACGGGAATCAGGCTTCGTCCCGGCCGTCCACGCGATCGGCGACGGCGCCAACAAGGTGGCGCTCGACGCCTTCGCCGCCGCCGGCGTTTCGGGGCGGATCGAGCACGCCCAGTTTGTGCGGCGGGAGGACTTCGCGCGATTTGGCGAACTGGGGCTGACGGCGAGCGTTCAGCCCGCGCACGCTATGGACGACCGCGACGCCGCCGAGTCCAACTGGAGCGGCCGGACCGACCGGGCATTCCCGCTGCGGTCGCTGCTGGACGCCGGCGCAACCCTGGCGCTCGGCTCCGATGCCCCGGTCGCCCCGCTGGATCCGTGGCTGGCGATGTCCGCCGCGACCACCCGCTCCCGCCCGGACGGCCGCGGCCCGTGGCACCCGGAGCAAGCTCTCACGCGCGAAGAGGCGCTGGCGGCCTCGTCACGCGGGCGCAGCCGCATCCAGGCCGGTGACCCAGCCGACATCGCGGTGCTCGACGGCGACCCGCTGGCTGTTCCGGATGCCGTCTTCGCCGAAATGCCGGTGGCCGCGACGCTGGTGGCGGGGCGGTTTACGCACCGGGACCCGGGAGTTTAGAAACTCCATTGCCCCCGCGCTGTCACCTGCCGTCAGTTTTGGGACCATCCTCTTTGGCGGCCTCACCGTGGTGCTCATGGTCTTTATGTTGCGGATGGTCTTTGTGGCGCGCTTCCTGAAGGTGTTGCTCCAGCTTCTCCTCCGCGTCGCGGCGGCGCTGGCCCACGGTACGTATCTGTTGGGTTGTCGGTGCGGCGTGGGCATGCTGATGCGGGCCGTGATCGGCCGCGCCTGGTTTCTCGCTCATAGTGGAATCGTCCCACCGGAGGTGCATATCCGGAAGCAGTCGCCGCGGCTCGTAGCGGGGGGATTACCATGCTGGCACGGAAGCGGCAGGCAGGGCCCACGGGCGCAGCATTAAAACGTCGAAACCGAAGACTGTGGTTCCGACACCACTCACACAGAATCAGGAGAAAGAATGCAGACCCTCAAGAAGACCCGTTCCCGCGGTGCCCGCATCGCCGCCTCCGCCGCTGTTGCCATGAGCCTGGCCGTGGTGCCCCTTGCGCTTGGCGGCGCCCGGCCCAGGCGTCCACCACCAAGGCTATCCATTGACTGGATAAAAGAGTAGCCCCCGGTACATCAGTGGGAGGCCGGCACTGTCATTGACAACGTGGGAGTGGGATTCTAGATGAGTGACGGCGGCGGTCGAGGGCGAGGTTCGAATCCGGTTGCTGGGCGGCTTCCGGGTGTCCGTGGGTTCGCGGGACATCCCGGATGGCGAGTGGCGTTTGCGGAAGGCCAGGGCCGTGCTCAAGCTTCTGGCCTTGGCGCCGGGTCACCGGTTGCAGCGCGAGCAGGTGCTGGATTACCTGTGGCCCGAGTTGGACCCGGATGCGGCTAGCGGTCAGCTTCGCAAGGTGGTCCACGAGGCCCGCCACGTCCTGGATCCGAGCCCGTCGGCATTGGACCGGTACCTCATCTCAGGTGAGCAGCTCCGGCTGCACCGCGAGTCGACGTGGGTGGACGTTGAGGCCTTCGAGGCTGCGGCATTGCGGGCACGCCGGACGGGCGATCTGGCCGCGTATGCGGCAGCAATCGAACTGTACAGCGGGGATCTGCTCCCGGAGGACAGGTATGAGGACTGGGCAATAACCAAGGAAGCTTCGCTCCGGTCGGATTTTCTCGCCCTGTTGGTCGAGCAGGCACGACTGTTGGAGGCCCGTGCGAACTTCGACGGCGCCGTATCGGCGCTCCGGCGGGTCATTGCGGCCGATCCCGTCCACGAGGAGGCAGGTGCCGCGTTGATGCGTGTGCACGCGCTGACGGGCCGCCGGAACGAGGCCATGCAGGAACACGATCGTCTGCGAGCGGCGCTGGACCGGGAACTGGGCGTCGAGCCAAGCCCTGACACGGAACGGCTGTTCGAACAGATCCGCTCAGGCATGTCGGCGGAGCCACAGCTGGCTGGCGATTTATTGGAGGAGGTCGGTGGCCTGCGTTTGGTGTCGGGGGATTTTCAGGGGGCGGTCACAGCGTTCGTTGCGGCGATAGCGCGCCTGCCCGGTTCCGACGCAACTCGCCAATCGGCCCGGCTGCACCGCAAAGCCGCGCAGGCCTACCTCATGACCCAAGACGCCGCTTCCGCCGAGAGGCACGTACGGGCGGCCGAGGGCCTGCTGTCAGGAACACAGGATGAAGCCGAGAAAGCGCGGGTTCTTGAGGCGCACGCGAACTGGCTGTGGGCCGTGGGGCGCTACGACGAGGCGCAGTCCGCAGCGGAGGCCAGCCTGGCGGCGGCCGAGGCCCACGGAACCGGCGAGGACGTCGCCGCGGTGCAGGAGACACTCGCAATCATCTGTCACATGCGCGGAGCATGGCGCCCGGGTGTTCAGGCTGAGATCGAGCGACTCGGTGATGCGGGCAACGGGGATCCGCGGCTGGGAAGGATATTCGAATTCCATTGCTGCATCGGCGAATACCATTTGTATGGGGACGGGCTGTGCGAGACGGTCGAAGACTATGCCCGCGGCACGCTGGCTCTGGCCATCGACCGGCGTGCGCGCCACGCCCAGGCATTCGCATGGTGCCTGCTCGGGGAATCACTCCTGTTGCAGGGGCGCTGGGATGAGGCCGCGGGGTGCCTGGAGCGCAGCACGGAACTGTACGCTGAGCTCGATGCCCGTTCCGGCGTGCTGCCTTGGCAGCGGCTCGCCGAGCTCGCAGTGATGCGAGGTGACAGCGTCGCGGCGGCGGCGTACCTTCGTCACGGGATGGCGATCGCCGTCGTGTCGCCCCTGGCCCAGCACGCCTGGGGTCGGCTATATGCGACGGCGGCGTTGGACGCGCTGGAGCGCGGCGATCCGACAGAAGCAGTCCGCCTGGTACGGTCCGCGGCAGCGACCGCGACGCGCTACGGCGAATGTCCAACCTGCACCGCCCTGCTGTATCCGATGGCGGCCGAAGCGTTTGCTGCGCTCGGCGACCGCGCTGGTGCCACGGTATTCACCCAAGCCGCCGAGAGTGTTGCGCACTCCTTCCAAAGTTCGGCGTGGACTGCCATGGCCGAGTCCGCCCGCGGTTCACTGGCACTGACCGACGCCGACGCCGGCGGGGCACGCGAACGTTTCCTATCCGCGGCGCGCCTCTACGAAAGGGCCCATCAGCCGTTCTGGTCCGCCCGCTCCAAGCTGCAGGCCGCATTGGCCGGCGCGGGCGGCCCAGCTGACCGGCACCTGCTGGAGGAGGCGGCAATTGCATTCGAGCAACTCGGCGCGTTGCGGATGCTCGCAGCCGCACGCCGCGCACCCTGATCGCAGGCCCAGGCGTTATATGGTCGCTACCCGGTCGAAATCTGCACCGCTCATGTGCTCACACAGCGCAAAGCAGGCATCGAAATGTGTCGCGAACTCCGGGTTCTGCTTCCACGCATCCCGGGACGCCTCGTCCGTCCATTCCGCGAACGAAACATAATGACCGGGGACACGTCGGTCACGAATGAGGTTCGCCACCACGATCGACGGGTAGTTCGCCCGAGACCACTGAAGGAATTCCGTCCAACGGTCTATGAATTCCTGATCGCAGCCCTGCTTCACCTGCCAGGTTCCTGATGCATAGTGGTCTGCCATCGGTCTCACCTCCTTTCAGAATCTCGCTTAACCGTAGGTCGCGACCGTTCCCCACGCGTTCCCCGGTTTCGGGTTGCCAGCACGTGGGCGTCGGGCTAGGCGGAGCGTAGCGTGGGTAATGCCCACGGCGCAGAATTCGACCCAGCCGTGGGGTCCGGACGAACCGGGAAGGGATTCCCATGAAGGCGATCATTTGCGGGGCCGGCATCAGCGGGCTCTCTGCTGCGGCTTTCCTCGCGGACGACGGCTGGGACGTCGTCATGGTGGAGCAGGCTGCGGGACCCCGGCCGCAAGGCTACATGATCGATTTCTTTGGTCCGGGTTGGCAGGCTGCGACGGCCTTGGGCATCATCCCGCGGATCCGGGACCTGGGCTACTTGGTGGAACGGCTGGATTATGTGGACCGCCGAGGCAACACCCGGGCCAGCCTGCCGTTTGCCAGGTTTAGCCAAGTCGTCAGGGGTGAACTTGTCAGCATCCTGCGTCCTGACTTGGAACTGGCCATCCGTGAAGTAGTGCCGCCCGGCGTGGATTTGCGCTATGGCCGCACGGTGTTGGCCGTCGGGCAGAGCCGCGCTTCCGTGTCCGCGACCCTGGATGACGGGACTTTCCTGGAGGCGGATCTGCTCATCGGCGCGGACGGCATCCACTCTGGGATCAGGGAACTGGTTTTCGGGCCGGAGGCAGATTTCTTCCACTATCTTGGCTTCCATGTGGGCGCTTATTCCTTCAGGGACGTGGAGGTGGCCCCGCTGGTAGGTGACAGGTTTGCCGTTACCGATACCCGCAAAGAGGCCATGTTCTTCTACCGTTTGCGTGACGGAAGCCTTACGGCGATGGCCGTGCACCGCACTGATGATCCGACCCCTCCCGATGACCCGCGGGCCGCGCTCCGCTCCAGGTACGGGGGGTTGAACTGGATCTGCCCGGCAGCCCTCCGTCTGTGCCCGGAAGACCTCTACTACGACCAGGTGGCCCAGATCAGGATGCCCCGTTGGCACACCGGACGCGTCGTCCTGGTGGGCGATGCGGCAGCGGCAGTGTCCCTGCTCGCCGGCCAGGGAGCCTCTCTTGGAATGGTCGCCGCGTACGCGCTGGCGACTGAACTGAAGAAACAACCGGACCTGGGACGGGCTCTCGATTCCTTTGAAACGCGCATTCGGCCTTTGGTCCTGAGGCACCAGAAGGCGGGCGTTTCCGCCGCGCATTGGTTTGTCCCCGGTACCCGCCACGCCGCGCTGATGCGGCGGACGGTGATCCGACTGGCAGGGATCCCCGGCATGACGCGCCTGATCAGTTCCGCAGTGGTCGGCAAATCCGGCGCAGCGCTCTAGCCACTGAGCGCGCTGGCAGGCATAAGCTACAACCAGAACAGAATGTTCTATTCCAACGCGGGAGTGCTCATCATGGACGCCGAAATCGCCGAAGTCATCGATCATGATGTCACCACCATCACGTGCGTCTGCGGCAACACCGTCAGCAACGAAGGATTGATTCAAGCCAATTCACAGGGCGTCCCCGTTTATAACGGACGCAGCATCCCTGTCCCCGCAGGGTTGGCTGCCTGGCCCGAAGATGAGGATCTCTATACGCTCTGCCCGTCATGTGGCCGCGTGTACCGTGACACGGTCATCGAAGAGACAGGGACCGCGCCCGTCGCGTTCCGGGTTGATGTCACCACCGGCCCTATCGCAGAGGCAATCCGGGTCTACTGGGGCATCGACCGCTAAGAACGGCGGGCCCTCCCTCATAACGGACGGGCCCTGTTGTGCGGAGGCAAACTGCCCGTAGTCTGGAATTGCTGTCCAATACCAGAGCAGGATTCAGGGGGAGCCCATGACCATTCCGCCGCTGCCAGAACCCGAGCCGTTTCCGGGTGAGCCGGGACCCACGGTACCGGGCTCGCCGGATCCGACCTCTCCAGAACCTGCCCCGGGTTCTCCGGACCCGACATCTCCGCAGCCCCCTGACCCGAATCCTGATCCGGTGCCTGGCCCACTGCCGGGGCCCGGCCCGAGGCCGCCGGAACCGGACCCAACACGCAGGTCGTAAAACACTGGCGCCAGCATGGCTGGTGCCGTGACGTTCGGAGGCTGGCAAGAACTGGCCCCATGAATGAATCGTCTGGCTTTTAGGTTGAGATTGCCGTGATCAGCCGGGTTCCGCCTGTTTGCCGTGGATATGGTGGCAGGCATGGAATCAGTTCTGAATATTGCACGGCGTTGGGGCGCCCCCGTGGCGGCCGTCATTTTCTTCTCCCTCTGGTGCGTGGCCGAAGCCGGCAGAATGCAGGGGTCGTTTCTGGCGTGGTCGGGGAACTTGCCATTGGTCCTTATGGCATTGGCTGTTGCCTCGGCAGCGTGGCAACCGGTGGTGTCTCTGGGGTGCACGGCTGCACTGCTCGCGGGGCAACTGAGCTATTCCATCCCGATGATGGCGTCCAATCACTGGGCGATCTATATCGGCTCATTCATCGCTCTCGGCTTCATCCTGTGGACCGCCCCGCGCCGGATGCGTTACGTCGCCGCGGGGGCCAATGTGGTGTTTGCGGCCATCATTACTTTCCTGATGCTCTCGTGGAGGTACGGCGGCGGCGTCGGCTGGTACATGCCCTTGCATTACGGTGACAGGCCGATGCTCATGACCTATGGCTGGCAGTTGTTCGCCCTCCTGCTTCTGATTGCGGGGGCCTGCGCGGCCGCCGGTCTTCTGCTCGCTTTGTCTCAGGAGCGCGGCAACCTGTTCCGTGCCCGCGAACTCGCGCAGAGCAGCCTGAAAGAAACCGAGATCGACCTGGTGGTGGAGCAGGAACGGACACGCATCGCCCGCGATCTTCACGACGTCCTCGCCCATTCCCTTGCGGTCATAGCGGCACAGGCCGACGGAACGCGATATTTGAGCAAGGGCCAGCCCCCTGCTGTCCTCAACGCCCTGGACACGATCGCCCGGTCAGCCCGCAGCGCCCTGGTGGACGCCCAGCGCGTAATCGAAGGTGTCCGCGACGATGGGATGGTGACGCCCCAGCCTCGACTGAGCGACATCAAGGCGCTGATCGATAGCATGCAGCGGGGCAGCCTGAACATCCACCGCAGCGAATCGGGCGCGCCGGTGGAGCTCTCCACCGGGCAACAGCTGGCCGTTTTCCGGATCGTTCAGGAATGCCTGACGAATGCGCTCAAACATGGCGGCCGCGGCACAGATGCGAGGCTCCACTTTGACTGGACCGGACCGGGACTGACCCTGCACGCGGCGTCGGCAATCGGGCCCGTGGATCAGGAGCGCCTTGGGAACCAGGCCGAGCCGAGGATCGGGCGCGGGCTTCCCGGCATGCGCGAACGCGCCCATCTTGCCGGAGGCTGGCTGACGGCCGGACCGGATGGGGAACACTTCCGCGTGACCGTCTTCATTCCTTACGGAAGCCGGGACGCCTCTCCGGCGGCGGAGGACGCAGCTCCTGCGGAAGCGGAACCGCCTCTGATGGGAACGGGTCTGCCGCGACGGGAAGCGGTTGAACAGGGAGCGGCCGGCCGTGGCTGATGCAGGGTCGCGCATCACGGTGGCTCTCGTTGACGACCAGTCCTTATTCCGTGCCGGCATCCGGATGCTCGTTGAGAGCCAGGAGGACATGGAAGTCTCGGGCGAGGCCGGCGACGGGAAACAGGCGGTAGCCCTGGCAACGGAACGGCGTCCGGACGTGATGTTGATGGACTTGCGCATGCCCGTAATGGGTGGCGTCGAGGCGACGCGAAGGATCGTTGAGCATGCCGATGCGGCGGGAATCGACAAGTCAAAGATCATCGCCCTGACCACTTTCAACCGTGATCAGGCGGTGGTTCAAGCTGTGCAGGCGGGGGCCAGCGGGTATCTGCTCAAGAGCGCGGAGCCTGAGTTTCTGCTGGCCGCCGTCCGCACCGTTCACTCCGGCTACTCGGTTATCGCGCCGGGATCCATCCATTCCCTCTTTGAACATGCCGCCCGCAATGCTCCGGCTGCCGGACCGGACCTGTCGGTCCTCGATGTCCTCTCCGTGCGGGAGCGGGACGTCTTCCTGCTCGCGGCCAAGGGCCTGAGCAATGGTGAAATGGCGGAGGGCCTGTTCATCTCTGAAGCGACGGTTAAAACGCACCTGCGCAGCGTGCTGGACAAGTTGAAGCTCCGGACCCGGATCCAACTCGTTGCGTTTGCTCACGAACGCCGCCTGCTCGGCGGCTGAATCAGCCCCAGCAGAGGCAGAACGGATGCCCCGCGGGATCCGCGTAGACCTGAAAACCTTCCGCCGATTCGGTGTCATCTGCCGGCTTCAACAGACGGGCACCCAATGACATGGCGTGCTCATGGGCGACGGCCAAATCGTCGACGTACAGGTCGAGGTGGATTTGCTGTGGTGTCCCGTCGGGCCACTCAGGCGGAATGTGGTTGGGTGCGAGCTGAAAACCCAGCCGGGGCTCTTCCTCGACGTATACAGTGTGCCAGTCGTCATCGGTCTCCACCGTGCCACCCAGGAGTCCGGCCCAGAAGGTGCTCTCGGCGGTCAGATCTGCTGTATCGAAGACGACGATCTGTCGGGTGATCTTCATGCCGTCATCCTTTCACGGGGTGTCCGATATTCCGAGGGGTTGGGAATCTCCCCGCGCACCCAAACCGCCAAAAGCGTACAGTGGAACAAGACGCCTGATTCTGGACGCCTTGCTGCCGAGGGAGAGACCGTGACGATTGACTGGGACGAAAAAAAGGCCCTGCTACAGGAACCGAACATCGCGGCGGTAACGCAGCTGTGTGACGAACTCATGGAAAAAAAGCCGGGATCCACCGTTCCCTACATCGACCCCATCCATGATGAGGACGAGTGCCGGATCGTCAGCCTGCACGTCAGCCCGGGCAAGGGCACCGAATCCGGCTTTGTGTCCCACCTCAATGACGATGAAGCCGCCCGCCGGGCCACCCAGATCTACGAGCTCGCGGAACTCGACCCCCGCTACGTGATGCCGTGGAACGCTTACCCCTGGGTACGTGACCCGGACATGCCCTCAGCGCTCAACGTCCAGGAAAAAACGGACGGACTGCGCCCCTTCCGGCAGTTCCTGAAAATCAATAAACGGGTCTCGGCCATCATCGCCCACGGCACGGACGCCTCTACCTTCCTGACCCTCTTTGAGAAGACTTACCACTCCTCCCTGAAGAACAACGGCATCAAAATCTACAAGGCCAGCGCGCTCGGCGGGCGGGCCTTTGCTGTTTCCGAGGCCAAGCAGGAGGAACTCCTCGCCAAGAGCGTGGACATCTACAAAGATGCGATGCAGCGGGCAGGGATCCAGCACCTCTAGGTTCCGGCTCACCCTTCCAACAGCCTCCGTCGGTGTTTCAGCTCCTTGACCCACGCCCTGGTGACCATGTCCGGGAAAGGCGAGCCGCCGCCGTCGTGCGTTGACGCAAAAGCCGCGCCCGCTTCCAGGTCCGCGAGCAGCGGGCCGGCCGCTTTCAGCGCAAGCTCCACCACCTGCGTTGCCGCGCGTTCCGTCAAACCCAGGCCGGTGGCCCAGCCCAGGAAGTGCTTCCGCGAGATGCCGGTGCGCTTGCCGCCGAGCGTCAGCGCGAGGGTCTTGTCGCCGTAGACGACGGTGGAGGGGATGTCGTACACCGGCGCGATGGACCACTCCCCGTGTGGCTGCTGCACCATGGACACGTTCTTCGCGTGCAGGTCCCCGTTGCCGCTCAGCCACGCGAAGGCGGCCTGAATGGCCAGGTTCCGCAGGGCCGGCAGGGGTGCGGCGCAGTACTCGGCGAGCGCGTGGCAGACCGTTCCGAAACCCACGTTGTACTTGTCCGCCGGATAGAGCTTCAGCACCTGCGCCCCGTCCTCGACGGCGAGCCGGGCCACTTGGTCAGCACTGCCCGCCACCGGCACGCGGTCGAACCGCTCCACGAGCAGCCCCGGCCGGCCCGCAACGTCCCGCATCAGTTGCACCCGGCTCAGCGGAATCCGCAGCTTCGCCGCATAGCGGAACATGATGAGTTCGTTTTCCACCACGTGCGGGAATTCGGGCGCATTGAGCTTAAGGATGAACCGCCGGCCGGCGCTGGCCACCGGCATGGAGATCATCCCGGCTGACAGCTTGTCCTGCACGCCCGCGAGCGCCACGGGATCGATCAGGCCCGAGTCCCCAAGCAGCTCATCGAAATCCACCGGCCTCCGCGGGTCCACCTCGACCGCGTGCTCCTCGACATCCAGCGGCTCGCCGTGCCCCACGATCTGCACATCACCCACCGGGTTGCCGCCCGCGGCGATCAGCAGGGAGAGGTCATCGTCGGCGCTGGTCTTGATCGACCTCCGCAGGGCGTTCAGCCGGCGGCCCTCGGGCAGCAGCCCGGTGAAGTACGGCGGGGCCGCGCCTGCCGCGGACAGTACCGGTTCCGCCGTGAGCGGCAGGGAACTCGCGACGGCGGGGCCGCCGTTCTGCAGGTATGCGGGCAGATAGCTGAACTTGGTGCCGCCATCGTGCCGTTCCAGCCGCGCCGCGAGGACGCCCCGCTTGTAGATGTCCGCGATGCGGTGCCTCATGGCCGTCCGCCGCCTTCTGCGGCTGCGGCGTCGGGCGGAACGGGCGACGGCGGCTGGCTCACCAGTGCGCGGGCCGCTTCCCTCGCCCGTGTGGCGAGCCGGAGCTCCAGGCCCAGCGTCTCCAACACCGCGAGGAGGGAGTCCAGCTGCACAGTCGGTTTGCCCTGCTCGACGAACCGGACGAAGCGTTCGGAGACTCCGGCCATGGCGGCGAGATCCTGCTGGCTTAGCCGGAGTGCAGCGCGGCGGGCGCGGACTTCCGCCGCAAGCATCCGTGGAAAATTATCAGCCAATGGAAGCCCCTTATAGGCACGTTCGTACCGATTACGGATATTTTCCAGCCTAGCCCCGTTTTACAGATATGAAAAGCATCAAAGCGGCACGAACGTTCCGATTGCACGGGGAACCGCGTCCCGGGATTCACGCTCATCCTTTCGGCTGGCGGGTTTCAATAGCACAGCTTCATAGAGGCCCTGGGTTGACACCAGGTGTGACCAGTGCCATATTTTAAGCGTGAACCTGTCAGACAGCCGGACAGCCGGACAGCAAAGTGGAGAAACTCCCGCACCGCTGGCCCGCCTCAGCGCCGCGGAAGCCGTGTTTAACGCCATCCGCGCCGACATCGAAACCGGCAAGGTGGCCGTTGGCGCCAAGCTCAGTTCCGAGGCTGCCCTCGCGCAGCAGTACGGTGTCAGCCGCTCCGTGATCCGCGAGGCCCTCCGTTCCTGCACTGCCTTGGGCCTGACGGTGACGCGCACCGGGCGGGGCACGTTCGTCGTCGCGGATCACGTGGCCAACGACCTCGTCCTCGGCCAGTTCTCGGCCCGCGACCTCAACGAGGCGCGGCCGCACATCGAAGTCCCCGCCGCCGGGCTCGCCGCAGAACGCCGGACCGCAGAGGACCTGGAGGTCCTCCGCTCCATGGTGGCGTCCATGGCCGGGGAAACCGATCCCGAAGCCTGGGTGGCGCTCGATTCCGGCTTCCACGCCGCCATCGCCCGCGCCAGCGGCAACAAGGTCTTCGAAAGCGTCGTGGCGGACATCCGCGACGCCCTGACCCACCAGTCCGAAACCCTGAACCTGGTCACAGACCGCCAGCACGCCTCCGACATCGAACACCAGCGCATCCTCGACGCCATCGAAGCCGGCTCGGCAACGGACGCCAGCGCCGCCATGAGCGCCCACCTGCTCGCCGTCGGCGAGGCCCTCGACTCCATCCTCAATCAGTAACCGCCAGCAGTAAACCACCACCCCAAGGACTCCATGCCCTCCCCCGCCATGCCGGCAAGCCCTTCGTTCACCGCGCCTGCTGCAGCGGCGCCTGCCTCAGCAGCCGTTGCACAGGCTCTACCGCGCCACGAGCCGCTTGCCCTCCAGACCCGCGACGGCCTCGTGGAAAGCATCCACTACGGCTCGCTGATCGCCACCGCACCGGACGGCAGCTCGCTACTCTCCGTCGGTGAGCCGCAGGCCGCATTCTATCCGCGGTCATCGCTCAAGCCGCTGCAGGCCGTGGCCTTGGTCCGCGCAGGGCTCGACATCCCGGCTGATCTCCTGGCCCTCACCGCCGCGAGCCACTCCGGAGCCGCGGAGCACCGGAACGGCACAACCCGGATCCTGGACATGCACGGGCTCACCGCCGCCGCACTCGAAAACAGCGCCGACCTGCCCTACGGCGTGGCCGAACGCGAAGAATGGGTGCGAGAGGGCGGCCGGGCCACCCAGATCACGCAGAACTGCTCGGGAAAGCACGCCGCCATGGCCGCCACGTGCGTCATCAACGGCTGGCCCGTACGGGGCTACCTGGACCCGTCCCATCCCTTGCAGCAGCTCGTCAGGGAAACCGTGGCCGAGCTGACCGGGGAGCAGCCGTCCGGCATCAGCACCGACGGCTGCGGCACCCCGCTCTTCGCGCTGTCCCTCCGGGGGATGGCCCGCGCCTTCGGCCGGCTCGCCGCCGCAGGACTCCCGGATGGCGCCTCCGACGACGGCGGGAAGGGCCCCGCAAGTCCGGAAGCCGCCGTCGCGCATGCCATGCGGCGCCACCCGGAGATGGTGGCGGGCGAAGGCCGCGATGTCACCGAGCTCATGCGCCTCATGCCGGGCCTGCTGGCGAAGGACGGCTTTGAGGGCATCCAGGCCGTGGGGCTGCCGGACGGCCGTGCCATCGTCATCAAGATTTCCGACGGCGGCGACCGCGCCCGCATGCCGGTGACCGTCCGCGCGCTGGAAGCGCTCGACGTCGACACCGCACCGCTCGCCGGCATCGCCACCGGCCCCGTCCTCGGCGGCGGCAGGCCCGTGGGCCTGCTCCAAGCCGTTGATTTCCCCTCTTCTCTCCCTGCCACCGACTCTGTCCCTGCCAACGATGCCAACTAAGGACTGCACATGACCGAAACCCTGCCCCTGCCGGAGGCGCAAGACCTGCACGTCCGGTCCGAGCATGACCTGCTGGGTGACCGCGATGTCCCCGCGGGCGCCTACTGGGGTGTCCACACGCTCCGCGCGGTGGAGAACTTCCCCATCACAGGTCAGCCGCTCTCCACCAACATGCACCTGGTCCGCGGCCTGGCCGCCGTCAAACTCGCCGCCGCCCGCACCAACCTGGAACTCGGCCTCCTCGACGCCGAACGCGCCGCCGCCATCGAACAGGCCTGCCAGGACATCCTGGACGGCCGCCTCCACGAGCAGTTCGTGGTGGACGTTATCCAGGGCGGCGCGGGGACGTCCTCGAACATGAACGCCAACGAGGTCATCGCCAACCGGGCCCTGGAAATC
Organism: Arthrobacter sp. B2060; assembly: GCF_059090445.1. Lineage (NCBI taxonomy): Bacteria > Bacillati > Actinomycetota > Actinomycetes > Micrococcales > Micrococcaceae > Arthrobacter > Arthrobacter sp. B2060. The sequence goes on along the minus strand of NZ_JBNHFR010000001.1, from coordinate 973,509 downwards.
CTGGGCCACGCCAAGGGTGACTACGCCCGGCTGCACCCCAACGACCACGTCAACCTGTCGCAGTCCACCAACGACGTCTACCCCACTGCCATAAAGCTCGGCACCATCTTCGCTGTCAAAGAGCTCCTGGCCGCACTCGAAGTTCTCGAAAACGCCTTCGCCGAGAAAGCCTTGGAATTCCGCACCACAGTCAAGATGGGCCGCACCCAGCTCCAGGACGCCGTGCCCATGACCCTGGGCCAGGAATTCGGCACCTACGCCATTACCATCGGCGAAGACCGGCTGCGCCTCGCCGAGGCGGACCTGCTCATCCACGAGATCAACCTCGGGGCCACCGCCATCGGCACCGGCCTGAACGCTGCTCCCGGCTATGCCGAGGCCGCCTGCCGGCACCTGGCCGAGATCACCGGGCTGCCCCTGGTGACCGCCGTCGACCTCATCGAGGCGACCCAGGACGTCGGCGCGTTCGTCCACCTCTCCGGCGTGCTTAAGCGCGTTGCCGTCAAGCTCTCCAAGATCTGCAACGACCTCCGGCTGCTCTCCTCCGGACCCCGCGCCGGCCTCGGCGAGATCAACCTCCCCGCCGTACAGTCGGGATCCTCCATCATGCCCGGCAAGATCAACCCGGTGATCCCGGAAGTGGTCAGCCAGGTGGCCTATGAAGTCATCGGCAACGACGTCACCATCACCATGGCCGCCGAAGCCGGGCAGCTCCAGCTCAACGCCTTCGAACCCATCATCGTGCACAGCCTGCACAAGAGCATCTCGCACCTCGAAGCCGCCGCCCGCACCCTCACCACACGCTGCGTCCGCGGCATCACCGCCAACACCGAACACCTGCGCCTCACCGTGGAACAATCCATCGGCCTGGTCACCGCCCTGAACCCCCACCTGGGCTACGCCACCGCCACCGCCATCGCCCAGGAAGCCCTCGCCACCGGCAAGGGCGTCGCCGAACTCGTCCTCGAACACGGCCTCCTCACCGCCGGGCAACTCCAGGAACTCCTCAGTCCCGAGCGCTTGGCCAACCTCAGCAAGTAATTACCACCGCCCCCCAACCGGAAACCGGAAACCAAAGGATCCCCCATGCCCAACCCCCAACAGGGCGCCGCTACCGAAGCGGCCATCACGGACCACACCGTCCCGGCCCAAGCCCACGCCACCGAATCGCTCCTTCACGCGGAGGACAAGGGCTACCACAAGAGCCTCAAGCCGCGGCAGATCCAGATGATCGCCATCGGCGGCGCCATCGGTACCGGTCTGTTCCTCGGCGCCGGTGGCCGGCTCAACGCCGCAGGACCTTCGCTCGTGATCGCCTACGCGGTCTGCGGGTTCTTCGCCTTCCTCATCCTGCGCGCCCTGGGCGAACTCGTCCTGCACCGCCCCTCCTCGGGGTCGTTCGTCTCCTACGCCCGTGAGTTCTACGGCGAGAAGGCCGCATTCATCTCGGGCTGGTTCTACTGGATCAACTGGGCCACCACCACCATCGTGGACATCACCGCCGCGGCCCTGTACATGAACTTCTTCGGCAACTACGTCCCCTGGATGGCCGCCGTGCCGCAGTGGGCCTGGGCGCTGATCGCGCTGGTTGTTGTGCTGTGCCTGAACCTCGTTTCGGTCAAGGTCTTCGGCGAGATGGAGTTCTGGTTCGCGCTCATCAAGGTCGCAGCCCTGGTCGCATTCCTCCTCGTCGGCACCTACTTCGTCATCTTCGGCACCCCGGTCGCCGGGCAGGAAGTCGGATTCAGCCTCATCGCCGACAACGGCGGCATCTTCCCGAACGGGCTGCTGCCAATGATCATCCTGATGCAGGGCGTCCTGTTCGCCTACGCCTCCATCGAGCTCGTGGGCACCGCCGCCGGCGAGACCGAGAACCCTGAGAAGATCATGCCCAAGGCCATCAACTCCGTGGTCTTCCGCATCGCCGTCTTCTACGTCGGCTCCGTCATCCTGCTGGCGCTGCTCCTGCCCTTCACCTCTTACGAAAAGGGCGTCAGCCCCTTCGTGACGTTCTTCGGCTCCATCGGCATCCAGGGCGTGGACGTCATCATGAACCTCGTCGTCCTCACCGCGGCCCTGTCCTCCCTGAACGCCGGCCTCTACTCCACCGGCCGGATCCTGCGCTCCATGTCCGTCGCCGGCTCCGCCCCGAAGTTCGCCCAGCGCATGAACAAGGCCGGCGTCCCCTACGGCGGCATCGCCATCACCGCCGGAGTATCCCTGCTCGGCGTCCCGCTGAACTACCTCGTCCCCTCCCAGGCCTTCGAGATCGTCCTGAACGTCGCCTCCGTGGGCATCATCGTCACCTGGGCCACCATCGTGCTGTGCCAGATGCAGCTCAAGCGCTGGGCAGACAAGGGCTGGCTGAAGCGCCCCTCCTTCCGGATGTTCGGCGCCCCCTACACCGGCTACCTCTCCCTGCTGTTCCTGCTCGGCGTGCTGGTCATGGTCTTCATCGACTCGCCCCTGACCCTGCTGGTCACGATCGTGGCATGCGGGTTGATGGTGGGCGGCTGGTACGCCTGCCGGAAACAGATCCACGAGATCGCCGAAACCCGCGACGGGTTCACCGGCATGTCCCCGGTGGTCGCCAACCGTCCCGGGCCAGGAGCGGCTGACCGCATCTGACCCCTCCGGCTAAGCGTGAACGGGCTTTTGATCGCGACGGCGGCACGTGCGGTTCTGTTTTCACTGAACCGCACGTGCCGCCGTCGTTCTGCCTTTAAGTGGGCACCAAATCCTCTTGACGGGGGCAGGGCACAGGTCTACCGTCAGCCCCATCCCGGGTATTCATCGTCGAACAAAATTAGGGAGCGTCATCATGCCGGAATTCATGGATGTCCACCGCAACATGGCGGGACTGACTCAGGAAGCGCTCAAGCAAGCACATGAGGCCGACCTCGCTATTCAGAGCGAGGAAGACGTGGTGTTCAAGAACGCCTGGGCCGACCCCGACTCCGGGCTTGTCTACTGCCTCTCCGAGGCGCCTTCCGCGGATGCCGTGAAGCGCATTCATGAGCGCGCAGGTCATCCCGCAGACGAGGTCCACGCCGTCCCCCTGAAGGTCTGAAACCGCCAGGCCACGGCATTTCTGCACCACTTTAGGCCGCGCAAAGAGGCACCGGCCCGGCCAACCAGGGCCGGTGCCTCCGTGCAGGCCGGCATAGTGGAGCAGAACAGCGGGAGTGTCGCGGGAAGGACGGGTTTTATGGACGTTGTTGTCATCGAGACCCCGCAACTCGGGGACCGCAGCTACCTGGTCCACGACGGCCACGTGGGCCTGGTGATTGACGCCCAGCGCGACACGGACCGGATCGAGGAAGCCGCCCGCGCAGCCCGAGTGCGCATCACCCACGTCGCCGAAACCCACGTCCACAACGACTACCTCACTGGCGGCCTGACCCTTGCCCGCGCCCACGGTGCCGCCTACCTGGTCAACGCTGCGGACGCAGTCGGTTTCGAGCGGGAGCCCATCGCCGACGGCCAGACGGTGCCGATCGGCCGGCTGTCACTGCGCGCCGTAAGCACCCCCGGGCACACGCACACCCACCTGTCCTACATCGTCACCTCGGAGGACGGGGAGCAGGCGGTATTCTCGGGCGGCAGCCTGCTGTACGGCTCGGTGGGGCGGACCGATCTGCTCGGACCGGCAGACACCGATGAACTGACGAGGGACCAGTACGCATCGGTCCGCAGACTGGCCGATGAGGCCGGTCCCGCGGCCGCGCTGTATCCCACGCACGGCTTCGGATCGTTCTGCTCGGTGGGACCGTCCACTTCCGCCAGGTCATCGACGATCGGCGAGCAGCTCACCACGAACCACGCACTCACTGATCCTGATCCCGAGCACTTCGTCGCAGAGCTCCTGGACAATCTTGCGGCCTACCCCTCGTATTACGCGCACATGGCTCCGATAAACCTCACCGGTCCGCCGCCCCCGGACCTGGGCCTGCCCGAGCCGCCGGACGCCGACGAGCTGACCCGCCGGCTGGCCAACGGCGAATGGGTGGTGGACCTGCGCCGCCGCATGGCCTTCGCCAGCAATCACCTGAAGGGCGCCGTGTGCTTCGAATATGGCTCAGGATCCATGTTCAGCTCCTACCTGGGCTGGGTCATCCCCTGGGGCGAGAAGCTGACGCTGGTGGGCAGCCGGGACGACCTGCAGAGCGCCGTCCGTGACCTCTCCCGGATCGGCATCGACCGGCCGGATGCCGCGGTCGGAACAGAGCCCGCAGCGCTGGCACCGAACGCCCCGGTGGCCTCCTACCCGCGGGTCGACTGGGCCGCCGTCGTCCTTGAGAAGCCGGCCGCCGACACCGTCCTCGATGTGCGGCGGGCCGATGAGTTCGCCGAGTCCCACGTGGCAGGTGCGGTGAACGTGCCGCTGCACGAGCTGCTGGGCCGGCTTGGCGAGCTCCCGGAAGGCCGGATCTGGGTGCACTGCGCCTCGGGATACCGTGCGGGGGTGGCCGCAAGCCTCCTGCAGCGGGCCGGCCGGGATGTGGTGCAGATCGATGCCCGGTTCCGCGAGGCCGCCCCCGCCGGCGTGCAGGTGCAGGGGCCGTCCGGCTAGGGCGCAAGAGAATCCTCGTTTCGAAGGAGAACACGATGGACGCGGAAGGAAAAGTGGTCGTCGGCGTCGACGGCTCGGAATCGTCGGTGCAGGCGCTCCGGCTCGCGGCCCGGCTGGCGCCCGCCTTGGACGCCCGGATCCACGTCGTCGCCTGCTGGGACTTCCCGCAGATGTACGCCGGCTACATCCCCCCGGACTTTGCGGCGTTCGAGGAGTCCGCCGCGAAGACCCTGGCCGAGACCATCGCCAAAGCCTTCGGGCCGGCTGGGCAGGATGCGCCGGAGGGACTGAGCCAGGAGCTGGTCCGCGGGCCGGCAGCTGCCAAGCTCGTGGACGCCGGAGCCGGTGCGGCGATGCTGGTGGTGGGGCGCCGCGGCCATGGCGGGTTCCTCGGCATGCACCTGGGATCCGTGAGCTCGGCCTGCGTTTCGCACGCCGACTGCCCGGTCCTGGTGGTCCACACGGACGGCAGCCAGCGCACGCATCATGTCCGGAAGGGCGCCAAGGGCCAGGACCCGTCCCAGCCGTAGATCCTGTCCTTTCCCGGGCGTAACAACGTACCCGCAACCCCGTACGCGGGCGCGATCACCTATGCTCAGCAGAGCACCTGAGCCCAGGCTCAACGACGAACCCACAGGAGCAATGTCATGACCAACTGGCGAATCAGGGACTTTCACACGGCGGACCTGGACGGCATCCTGCACCTGTGGGAGTCCCTTAAGGCCACGAATGTTGAGCCCGTTTACGCGCTCTCCGAAGTGCTCGCGTCGTGCGAAAAGGACCATGCAGTGGTGGCGGTGCAGGGCGACCTGGTGGTCGGTGCCGCCGTCGGCCGTGCCGCCCATGACCAGGGCTGGATCGTCTTCCTGGCCACCCTCCCCGAGTACCGGGGCCGCGGCATCGGCACCTCCCTGCTGGCCGCCGTCGAAAACCGGATGGCCCCGCACGGGCTGAACAAGCTCTCCGCGCTCATGCCGGAATCCGAAACCCGGGTGGAGGCTTTCCTGAGCCAAGGCTTCCTGCTGAAGAAGAACCTGCGCTACTTCGAGCGGACCATTCCCGTTCAGCGACAGGAGCTTGAGCCGCTCAGCCTCCTCGGCGGCCGTGTCCTCGCCCGGGACCTGTGGGAGAACGTGGCCGGCATGCGCCGCGAGAAGGAGCTGCTGGAGCGCCGGCTGGTCCTCCCGCTGGCCGAAGCCGACCTTGCCGACGAATTCGGCGTGGTGCCGCCGCGCGCCGTCGTGCTCTTCGGTCCGCCGGGAACGGGCAAGACCACCTTCGCCAAGGCGATTGCCTCCCGCCTGGAGTGGCCGTTCGTGGAGGTGTTCCCCTCCCGGCTGGCCTCCGATCCCAAGGGCCTCGCCGGTGCCCTGCGCGAGACGTTCCTGGAAATCGCCGAGCTCGAGCATGCCGTGGTGTTCATCGACGAGGTGGAGGAGATCGCCTCCCAGCGCTCGGGTGAGCCGCCGTCCCCGCTGCAGGGCGTCACCAACGAACTCCTCAAGATCATCCCGGCCTTCCGCGAACAGCCCGGCCGCCTGCTGGTCTGCGCCACCAACTTCATCCGCGCCCTGGACTCGGCCTTCCTGCGCCACGGCCGCTTCGACTACGTCATTCCCATCGGGCTGCCCGACCGCCAGGCCCGCGAAGCCATGTGGCAGCGCTTCATCCCCGCCGCGGTGGTGGACGACGTCGACGTCGAACTGCTGGTGGACCGCACCGAGGGCTTCTCCCCCGCGGACATCGAGTTCGCGGCGCGCAGCGCCTCCCAGCGGGCCCTGGAAAAAGCAGTGTACGACGACGGCGGGCTGGCCTCAGGGGGCACCGTTTCCGTCCGCGAGGCCGTCCGGAAGGGTCCCGCCACGGAGGACTACCTCGACGCCATCGCCGACACCCGGACCACCGTGAGCAAGGAAGTCCACGAGCAGTTCCTCGAGGACATCGACGCCCTGGGCCGCGTGTAGCTGCGCGCCGTTTCGACGGTTCCCTGCTGGCTAGACGCGGGCTGACGTCGAGTGGGCACGGAACCGTCGAAACGGCGACGGGAAGGAGGAAACTGTGATCCTGTTCCTGACTGTTGTGGGCGGGCTGGCCTGGACGGTCGTGTACATCGAGGCCATACGGATCGGTTTCAGGGACCGGAGTTATGCCATTCCGGCGGCGGCCCTGGCGCTGAACTTTGCCTGGGAGGTCATCTATGCCTCACGGTCCGCCGTTACGGGGCTTTCCGCGCAGGGTGTCTTCAACATCGCGTGGGCGCTGGCTGACGTCCTGGTCCTGTACACCTTTTTCAGGTTCGGCAGGTCCGAACTCCCGCCGTGGGTCACGCAGAAACTCTTCGTCGGCTGGGGCATCCTGCTGGGCGTTGCCGCCTTCGCGGTGCAGGGGCTCTTCGTCGTGGAGTTCGGCTGGGACGACGCCGCCAAATACGCTGCCTTCCTGCAGAACCTGCTGATGTCCGGGCTGTTCATCGCCATGTTCGTGACCCGGGGCGGCATGCGGGGACAGTCACTGCTCATTGCGGTGGCGAAATGGATAGGCACGCTCGCGCCCACCATCGTCTTCGGCTGGTACGGGAACTCACCGCTGATCCTGGGCGTGGGTGCCCTCTGCAGCGTCTTCGACCTGGCCTACATCGCTCTGCTGTGGCGGACCGGCCTGCGCTTCGGCACGCCAGCGGCCTGATACGCGATTGACCTGCTGGAGCAGCCGCTGCCCGTGGCGGTACGCTTTGAGCCATGCCCTCCAATCCCCTCCGGCACGCCATGGCCCGCATGGGCGGACGCGACCCGCATGAGCATCACAGGACAGCCACCCCGCTGGAGCTCTTCTTCGACCTGACGTTTGTCATTGCCTTCGGAGTGGCCGGAAGCCAGTTTGCCCACGAGATCGCCGAAGCCCACTTCGGCGCCGGGCTGCTGGGCTTCTCCTTCGCGATGTTCGCCGTGATCTGGGCCTGGATCAATTTCACCTGGTTCGCCAGCGCCTACGACACCGACGACTGGGTGTTCCGCGTGGTTACGATGGTCCAGCTTCTTGGCGTGCTGATCCTGGCCATGGGCATCGAACCCATGTTCCACTCGCTGGTGGAGGGGCACCACGTGGACAACACGGTCATCGTGGGCGGCTACGTCATCATGAGGCTGGCGCTGGTGTTCCAGTGGCTCCGCGCGGCACGGCAGGACCCCGCGCGCCGCCAGACCTGCCTGCGTTACGCAAAATACCTGGCCGTCGTGCAACTCGGCTGGATCGCTGTCCTGGTCATCCAAGCCGATGTCCCCACGACATTCCTGATGGCCGCACCCCTGTTCATCCTGGAGATGGCCACACCCTACGTCGCCGAGCGCTCCATGCGGACCCCGTGGCACGCGCACCATATCGCCGAGCGCTATGGGCTGCTCGCCATCATTGCCTTGGGTGAATGCCTGATCGGAGCCATCGAGACCCTCCGCGCGATCGTGACCAACCACGGCTGGAGCGTGGATGCCGCGTTGGTGGGCTTCGGCGGCACGGCCCTCGCATTCTGCATGTGGTGGATCTACTTCATCCTGCCCGCCGGCCCCGCCCTGCACCTCCAGCGGCACCGGTCATTCTTCTTCGGTTACGGGCACATGCCCATCTTCGCTGCCATCGCCGCAACTGGCGCCGGACTGCACGTGGCTGCCTACTACATCGACCATGGGGCCCACATCAGCGCCGCCATGGCCGTGGCCAGCATTGCGGTACCCGTGGCGCTGTTCAAACTCTCCCTGACGTGGTTGTTCAGCGTCATGATCTGCGTGGACCGCACCGTCATTGCCGTGGCTGTCGGCGTCGTGGTCGCGTTGGCGGGCAGCGTTGGACTTGCCGCCGCCGGGGTCTCAGTGCCCGTCTGCTTGCTTGTGATTGTGCTGGCGCTGGGCGTTTCGATTGTCATTGATGAGAAGCGCGGCACAGCGAAAATGAGCGCAGCGCTGGAGCAATTGGAACGGAGGGCTACTGGGGCGCGGCCGGCATTGTGACCACGATTTTCCCCTTGGCATGGCCCTGCTCCAGGGCGGCGAAGGCTTCAGCGATGCTGCCGAGCGGATACTCGCTGTCAACGACGGGCTGAAGCGCCCCCTTATCCACCAGCGTGGCGAGGAAGCGCAGGTCATCCGCGCTAGGATGCATGAAAAGGTAGCGGTAGCTTGCGCGCGCCCGCCTTGCCCGTAATCGGACCGGAAGGCTGATGGCCCAGAAGAGTGCCGCGACCCAGCCGGAAGCGGCCAGGTCCTTCCGCGCAGTCAGCGGCTCGGGGACTCCGGCGATCGACACCACCATGCCTCCCGGTTTGAGGATATTGAAGGACTGCTTCAGCGTTTCGCCGCCCACCAGGTCCAGCACGGCGTCATAGTCCCGAAGTTCGTCGCCAATGCGATTCCGGGTGTAGTCGATCACCCGGTCGGCGCCAAGTCTCCGCACCAGTTCATCGCCGCGCGGTGAGGCCGTGGTGGTCACCTCAGCGCCAAAGTACTTAGCCAGCTGGATCGCCAGAGTTCCGACACCGCCCGCGCCACCGGAGATGAAGAGGCTGGTGCCCTTCCCGACGGAGAGTTCGTCGCGCAGGGCCTGAAGTGCCGTAAGACCAGCCAGCGGCAGTCCGGCCCCTTCAACGAATCCCAGCGACACCGGCATGACGGCGACGAACCCCTGCGGCACGCACACAAGCTCTGCAAAAGCGCCGAGGGTGGCACTGTCCACGCACGCATACACACGGTCCCCGATTTCGAAGCCGCTCGTTCCGGGGCCCAGGGCGTCGACCCTTCCGGCCACCTCGCAGCCGGCAATGATGGGAAGCCGGTGGCGGCCTATGGGCCGCAGCTTTCCCTGGCGCAGCTTGTAGTCGACCGGATTGAGCCCTGCGGCAGCCACGCGAATCCGCACCTCCCCGGATCCGGGGCGCGGTTCGGGAACGTCCCGGAACTCCATGGCGTCCGCCGCGCCGTACCGGGTGAGGACGTACGCGAGCATGCTAGTCCCTGGGTGCGCCGCCCGGCTCGGCGGTCTCGCCAGGCTCCATCAGCGGCTTAGGCTCGGCCAGGGGCCCAGGCTCGACCGGCGGCTCCGGCCAGGGCGCGCCCGGCGTCTGGTCCAGTTCCCCAAGCAGCCACGGGTTGATCCGCTGCAGGATCTTCCGGACTTCCTCCTCGGGAACGGCGGCGTACAGCACGGGCCGGGCATCGGCATAGCGGGTGACCGGCGGCTTGTCCGGCCACTTCTCGGCCAAGGCATGCACGCGCTCCGGGAGGGAGTTGTGCGCGTTGTCGGCAATCTTCACGAGGGTGGCGTCATGGTCCTGGGCGATAAAACGGATGCCGGCCTGATAGTCGTCGGGGTCGTCGTGCAGCCGCTTCGTGACGCGCTCGATGATCCGCACGGCCCGTTCGGAGACGCCCATGTCAAGCAGCGCCTGCCTGGTCATGGGGGTGTCCTCCGCGATGTCGTGGAGGTACCCGGCGATACGGATGTCGTCGTCGAAGTCCTCCAGCGCATCCCCCACGGCCAGCACGTGCTCGCGATACGGGCGCTTGAGCTTGTCCTTCTGACGGTTATGCGCCACTTCTGCAAGGACCTTGGCGGTCTCTACGGTGAATCGTGCTTCCGGCAATCCTTGTTCTGGCATACCCTCAGCGTACCGACCGCCTCCAACTACACGCCCGGCCAGACCCAGGGCCCGCGCGGGAGGGCCGCAGGATCGAACGCGCCGAGTGCTGCCTCCAGGGAATCTGCCGGGAGATCCAGCGAGTCCAGGATCATCCGCCGGACAGCATCTGCCGGCATGCCGACGGCGGCGAGATCGCGCAGCGTGACGGCCCCGTCCCGCTTGGCCAGCCGTGCGCCGTCGGCGTTCACCACGAGCGGCACATGGACATATTCCGGAACAGGCATACTAAGGAGTGATGCGAGGTAGGCCTGCCGGGGCGTCGATGGGAGCAGGTCATCACCCCTCACCACCTGGTCTATGCCCTGTTCGGCATCATCCACCACCACGGCCAGGTTGTACGCCGTCACACCGTCGTTGCGGCGGAGTACGAAGTCGTCCACCACTCCGGTAAAGGTGCCGTGCATGGCATCCTGCACCGTCCACTCCGTGGCGGTGGACCGCAGCCGGACGGCAGCGGGCCGGACCGAGCGCCTGAACTCCAGTTCCGCCCTCGAGAGCCTCCGGCAGGTTCCCGGATATGCGCCCTGGGGTGCATGGGGCGCGGACGGCGCTTCCTGGATTTCCCTGCGCGTGCAGAAACACTCGTAAGTCAGCCCTGCGGCGGCCAGCCGGCCGATCGCGGCCGTGTACAGCGGCTCCCTGTCGGTTTGCCTCACGACGTCGCCGTCCCAGGACAGGCCGACGGCGGCCAGGTCGCGGAGCTGCTGTTCCTCCGCCCCGGCGCGGGCACGGTCCAGGTCCTCGACGCGCAGCAGGAAACGCCGGCCGGTGGACCGCGCAAACAGCCACGCGAGCATCGCCGTCCGCAGGTTGCCCACGTGAAGTTCACCGGACGGGCTGGGGGCGAAGCGGCCGGCACTAGTCATGTCGTCCAGCCTATGCCGAACAGCACAAGAGCCCCTCAGCTACCGCGCTGTCCCGCGTACGCGGGGCTCGGTGGCTCAGGGGCTCTTGCCGTACCGGTTCCTGGCTGCGGAAGTGCGGCACTGCTTGCGGAGTGACGATGCGTGAACAAGTGTCAATCAGCGGCGGCCTCCTTGCGGGAAGCGTCGTCCAGGAACCGGGTGGTGTGCCGGTAGTCCTGTGAGCCTGTGGGGTTTGGCGGTAGCCGCGCCCTTGTTGCCACTATTTGAGCAGAAGTCATACAGTAGGCGCAAAGGGCGCCCGTGAATGTGGTCAGACTGTTCACTGGCGGTGCGTCAGACCGACAGGGAGTGATCAGATTGCAGCAGCTGGATGCCACCGACCGGAGGATCCTCGCCGCGCTCGACGACGACCCCCGGGTCCCCATCATGGTCCTCGCCCAGCGCCTCGGCCTGGCCCGCGGCACCGTCCACTCGCGGCTGGAACGGATGACCGAGTCAGGGGCGCTCCGCCCGAACAGCAGCCGCGTGCTTCCTGCCGCACTGGGCCGTGGCGTGGCGGCGGCAGTCAGCGCCGAGCTGGACCAGAGCCACCTCAACGAGGCCATTGCCGCCCTCCGGGACATCCCGGAAGTGCTGGAGTGCCATGCACCGGCCGGTGACACCGATCTGCTGATCCGCGTGGTGGCCACCAGCCCGGACGATCTCTACCGGGTGTCCGAAGAGATCCGGCTGTGCCCGGGGATCGTCCGGACATCCACGAGCATGTTCCTTCGGGAGGTCATTCCCTACCGGACCACCGGTCTGCTCGGCGGCTGACGGCGTGCCTCACGCGCCACGCCGGACCTGCGCAAATCATGAGCTAAAACTGCGGCTATTCTGACGGCGGTCCTGCGGTGCCGACTGTAGCCTGAATCAGCACCTGCCGCCGGAGTCCGTCCCCTGGCAGCCGGTGCGCCCTCCATCCCAAGGTCTCAGCCAGGGTTCGGTCTCACTAAGGAACTCCATGCGCTCATTTTCCCGTTCAATCGCCGCAGCGACCGGGCTGCTGGTCTTCGCCGCCGGATTGGTCTCCCTTCCCGCGAGCCCCACGTTCGCTGCATCAACCGATCAAACGGCGGATCACGCCACCGATGCTCCCGCGACACAACTCGTACCCGGCACCCCGCACGGGGAGCACATGTACGAATCAGCGCCGGGCGTCCCCATGGACACTCCGCCGGCCGGAACGGCCCTCCAGGCAGAAGCCGGGGTCCTTGCTTCCGCGCCGATGACGGTGAAGCTCGTGACAGCGAAGCTCGCCGACAACAAGAACGCCGTCTCCATGACGGCGGCGGACCAGGCGATCGTAGCCACCAGCAATTACTGGAAGGCTATGTCCAACGGGCGCATCTCCATGACCGTCACGAGCCGGCTCGCGGGGCACCAGTCGGCTGCCACATCCTCGATGTCCTACTACGACATGATCAACAAGATCACATCCGAGCTGAAGTGGACCTACAGCACCAACACCGCGCTCGTGGTCTTCGTTCCCACCGCCACCCTCTCCTACGGTGCACTGGGCGCCGGCTTCAGCAGCAACGGCAACAGCGGCCGCGTCCTGATGCCGCAGATCAACACCACCTTCACCAAGAGCGTTCTCACCCACGAGTTCGGCCACGTGCTGGGTGCCATGCACGCGGACGCCCTGCAATGCGGCAGCGGCGCCAGCGACGTGGGGACCACCAGCACCGGCCAGTTCAAGGACTCCAGCTGCTACATCCGTGAATACGGCGACACCACCGACCTGATGGGTGCGTCGCGGTACAGCATGCCCGTGGTCAGTTCCCCCTTCTGGGACTCTCGGGGACTCGGCCGGGGCGATGAGGTCCGCGACCTGGGGATTGCGTCAGGCATCAAGAGCTACACGCTGCGGCCGTGGGGCGGCGCACTGGCGAATCGGGCCCTCAAGTTCACCGACCCCGTGAGCCGTGAGACCTATTACCTCGAGCTGCGGCAACCGGTGGGCTACGACAGCTACCTGAGCAGTGACTACGCCGGCAACCGGGGCGTGAAGATCGTGCAGCGCGGCGGAGCGACTCCTGTCTCATCCCTGACGCTCATGCCGTCCACCGTTCCCTTCAGCGGCTACTACAGCGCGAACCACGCCTGGCAGGCCGGACGCACGTTCACCACGCACGCCGGGACCACGGTGACGATCAACACCGTCACTGCCGACTACGCCACCGTGACCATCAACGCCGATCCCGCGCTGCGGGCAAAGATCCAGTTCTCCGCCGGCGACTTCAACGGCGACGGGCGTGCTGACGTGCTCTCCCGCGAGTCCGACGGTTCCCTCATGCTGCTCGCCGGCCAGGCCGGGAACAAGCTCGGGGCACCCGTCCGGTTCGCTGGCGGCTGGAACATCTTCAACACGGTGGTCGGCGACGTCGACTTCACCGGGGACGGATTCCCGGACGTCTTCGGCCGCACCTCGGCGGGCGAGTTCTGGCTGTACCCGGGCAACGGCAAGGGCGGTTTCCTTCCCCGCATCCGCATCGGGGGCGGCTGGCAGATTTTCCAGCGCCTCGTCACTCCCGGCGACGTGACCGGCGACGGAAAGGCAGACCTGGCCGGCATCAAATTCGATGGAACACTCTGGGTGTACCCCGGCAACGGCAAGGACGGCTTCCTGCTCCCCAGCAATGTGGGCGCCGGATGGGCTACCTTCAACGCCGTCGCTCCAGCCAATGGGTTCAGTGGCACCCGCGGCGGGCTGTTCGCGCGCAGCCAGAGCGGATCGCTCTACTTCTACCCGGCAAACGGGGCCGGCGGATTCCTCGCACCCACCAGCCTGGGGGGCGGCTGGGGTTCGTTCAAGGACCTCATCGGCGGACACGACTTCACCGGGGACGGGCAAAGGGACCTGCTGGTCACCACCGCAACAGGCCCCGCCTCGCTCTACCCCGGAAACGAGACCGGCCGCTTCGCCACCCGGGTCACGGTTCCCGGCGTGGACTGGGACGAGTTCCGCCAGGTCTGGGAAGCCGGCGACGCCACGGGTGACGGCCGCGCGGACATCTTCGCGCTAACACCGCAGGGAACGCTGTGGCTCCACCCCGGCAACGGGTCCGGCGCTTTCCAGACTGCCCGGCAGCTCAACTCCGGATGGCAGACCTATGACCAGATCTTCAGCGCCGGCAACTTCGACGGAGCCGGCGGCCTGGACCTGATAGCGCGGGATGCGGCCGGCGTGCTCTGGGTCTACCCCACCGACGGGAGGGGCACCATGCTGCCGAGAAAGCTCCTGGGCAGGTCCCTGACCGGCTTCAGCCGGTTCCTGTCTCCGGGGGATTTCACCGGCGACGGAAAGAGCGACCTCTTTGCCCAGTCACCGGACGGCCAGCTCTGGCTCTACCCCGGCAACGGTGTGGGCGGCCTGCAGCCGCGCAAGGCGCTCGGATACGGATGGAACGCCTTCGACCAGATTGTCAGCGCCGACGACTTCACCGGAGACGGCAGGAACGACATCATGGCCCGCACCCCCGCCGGCGCGCTGTGGCTCTATCCAGGAAACGGCGGAGGCGGTTTCCTTCCGAGAAAGCAGCTGGGCAGCGCCTGGAACATCTACAAGTCCATAGCGAATGTGGGCCGGTTCGCCGGGACCGCCAGCCCTGGCCTCATCGCGACGGCGCCGGACGGCAAGCTGTGGCTGTACGCGGGCAACAGGCAGGGAGGCTTCCAGGCGTCCGTCCTGAACCCCCGCTAGAGACCGGTCGCCCAACAAAACACCACAACGGCAGGCCGCGGAAGATCCCCTTCCGCGGCCTGCCGCGTTTAACCTGCCGTGTTTAAGCTATACCGGCGGCCCGGCATTGGACTTGAGGTTCTTCATCACCAGCGTTGACGTGAGCCGCTCGACGCCGGGCAGCACCGTCAGTTCACTGTCGTAGAACCGCTGGTAGGAAGGCAGGTCTTCCGCTATCACCTTGAGCAGGTAGTCCGGCGAGCCGAACAGCCGCTGCGCCTCCACGATGTTGGGGTTCTCGGCAACCCGGTTCTCAAAGATCTCCATGGTGGGCTGGTCCACCTGCCGCAGTGTCACGAAGACGATGGCTTCGAACCCCAGCCCGACGGCGGACGGGTCAATGTCCGCCTTGTATCCGCGGATCACCCCCGAGGCCTCCAGGTCACGGAGCCGGCGGTGGCACGGTGCCACGGTCAGCCCCACCTTTGCGGCGAGCGCCGTGGCCGTCATCCGGCCATCCTCTTTGAGGTGGCGCAAAATATTTCTGTCAATGTGGTCGATCACGCAAAGATCTTACCCGGACGATGGCGGCCTGCGCGAAATCAGGGAACACTTATGGCGGCAAATTTCCTAGGCTTTTCGCATGCCCGTCAACGAGGAGCCCCGCCATGAATCCTGAGCTTTTCCTAGCCTTCGTGGTGGTCGCCGCGGCCTTGGCCTGCACGCCCGGTGTGGACTGGGCCTACACCATCGCGGCCGGGCTCGGACGCCGCAGCTTCGTGCCTGCGGTGGCGGGCCTGTGCAGCGGTTACGTGCTGCATACGGTTCTCATGGTGGCCGGGCTGGCAGCCCTGCTGGCGGCCCTGCCGGGGCTCCTCGGATGGATCACGGTCGCCGGGGCCGGCTACCTACTGTGGTTGGGAAGCGCAACCATCCGGTCCTGGCGGAGTGCGAGCTTCACCATCGCCGGTGCAGCGGATAATTCCGGCAGTAACCAGCTCCGGTCGTTCTTCCAGGGGATGGGGACCAGCGGCATCAATCCCAAAGGCCTGCTGTTCTTCATTGCCCTCGTGCCCCAGTTCGTCAGTGCCGAGGCACCGCTGCCCGTGCCGGTGCAGTCGGGGCTGCTTGGCATGACGTTCGTGCTGCTGGCGGCCGTCGTCTATACCGCCGTGGCCCTGCTGTCCCGGAGGCTGCTCCAGTCCCGGCCGGGCGCCGCCCGCCGGGTGACACTGGCGAGCGGAATCATCATGGTGTGCCTCGGCGCCGCGCTCCTCTTCGAGCAGCTGGTGCCCCTCCTCGTGGGGCCCGCCTAACAGCAAAAGGCCTCACGTCTTGCGCTCCATGAACCACTCGGTGAAGGCAGTCGCCCGCCCGTCCGGTGCCAGCCGGATGACCCATAGGTTTTCGTAGCTGGGCCGGTCGTCCAGGTAGGTGGTGCGTCCCTGGACGAAGGCGAGGTCGCCGTCGGATCCGAGCACGGACCACTCGAACCTCCAGTCCTCGGGTTCGTCGCCGGAGGCGATCCACCGGTCCACGATCTGCTCACGGCCGCGCCAGGCGTCCGGGTCGTACGGGCGGGTTGCGTAGACGGCGTCCTCGGTGAAAAGCGCCCGGATATCGTCCGGCGCATTCGTTTCCCACGCTGCGATGTACTTTTCCATCCATTGCCTGATTGCGTCAGTCATTTGTCCGTTGTACCCCCGGGCCAACCCGCCGACAAGAGCCACGGGGTGGAGACTGGCTGCGACGGCGCCGTCAGCCGCCGTCCAGCTCCTTCCACTCCTGTTCCCAAAGCCTGCGCGCCTCCACGTCCTTGCGGATGACCTCGAAGGTTTCGAGCTCCGCGCGCCGCCGCCGCCAGTCCCGTGGGTTCAGGGATTTCCGGCCGTTGTCCAGCACGAGCAGGGCGCGGTCCGTGATGGCGTCGTTGCGCAGCGCCAAATTGGTTTTCCGCCGCCGCAGGACTTCCTTCAGCGCCCGCTGCGCGTGCTCATGGGCGCCGAGGCGGCGGAGGGAGCGCCCCCGGAGCAGCAGCAGGGCCGCGGAGAGGTCGTCGGCGTTGAGCAAGCCTTCAGTCCAGACAACCACTTCCTGGTCGCGCCCCAGAGTGTAGGCCAGGGCGCACCTCGCCAGGGCGGTTGGCAGCGACGGCGGAAGCATGGTCAGCGCTTCAAGCGCGGCTTCAGTCTGGCCCGTCTCGCGCAGGGACTGCGACAGTGCGAGGAACACGGACTCCTCACTGAACAGCACCGGAACCTCGATGCGCTCGGCGACCTCCACCCGGGTGACAACGCGCGTGAGGTAGCTGGCCGCGAACTGGTTCGCTTCGTCGTCGTTCCTGATGCTGAGGCCGCGCTGCAGCAGCTCCACCGCGCGCAGGTACCCGCCCTGCTTGTGCGCGAGCAGGCCGGCCATGACGTAGCACAGGCCCGCCCAGCCGGGGCACTCCCGGCCCACGGCGATCAGCCGGTTCGGGTCGGTGTTGTTGAAGATGGCGTCGTAGACCGCCTTGGCGGTTTTGCCGGGGAGGAGCTTCAGCCTGGGGACGCTGCCATCCACGCCGATCAGGGCGGCATCCCGGCCGCCCAGCACCCCATGGATCAGACCGCCGACGCCCTCGGCGATTTCCCGTACAGGCGTCCGGATCAGCCCGGCGCCAAACGGAGTGAGGTCACGGGTGTCACGGTAGATCGGTCCTGGAATCTGCCCGGCGCTCATTCTTCCATGCTAGTAGCCGCACGAATCTAGCCCGAAGCCATACCAACCCACACGCCGATCACCCAGGTGCTGGCCGCAAGGCAGGCGAGGCCAAACTCCACGAGGATGCCCAGTCCGGTGGCTTTGAGGGCGGCCCAGCTGGTTGTCAGGGCCGTGCCGAAGTTCCGCGTCCGGTGCACCTCGCTGAGCAGCAGCCCGGCGGCGAAACCCACGAAGAGGCCCACCACGGGGATGAGGAACATGCCAGCGATCCCCAGTACGATGCCCGCTGCCACACTCCGGTTGGGAATTTTGTGCTGTTTGAGCTTTCGCCCGGCCAGCACGGCACTCGCTGCCATCCCCGCCAGCACGAAAATCATGCCAATCCCGAACACCACCCAGCCGATGGCCCCTTCACCTCCCCAGATGGCCCAAGCCAGCAGGCCCAGTCCGATCAGGAAGCCGCCGGGCAGCACGGGGATAACGGTTCCGGCCACGCCCACAACGATGGCCAGGCCGCACAGGATGGTCACTAGGGTCTGGGCGTCCATGCCCCCAGTCTAGGGTCCGGCGGCGGGCGACCTCACCGCTGCCTTGAGGTCCCCTCTCCCTTAAAGAATGACGACAGCGGCGCCGCCCGGCAAGGGGGCGGCACCGCCGTCGTGATCCTCAGTCAGATCCGCCGGTTCAGACGGCGTCTTCCGCTGCCGCGGCGGCGACGGCCGCCGTCACGGCCGGTGCCACGCGCGGGTCCAGGGGGCTGGGCACGATGTAGTCGGCGGACAGGTTCTCCGCAGCGAGTTCAGCGATGGCGCGGGCCGCGGCAAGCTTCATGGCCGGGGTGATGCGGCGGGCGCCGGCGTCGAGGGCTCCGCGGAAGATTCCGGGGAAGGCCAGGACGTTGTTGATCTGGTTGGGGAAATCGCTGCGTCCGGTGGCGACGACGGCGGCGTAGCGGGCGGCAACGTCCGGCAGGACTTCCGGGTCCGGGTTGGACAGCGCGAACACGATGGAGCTGTGGTTCATCAGCTTCAGGTGCTCCTCGTCCAGCTTGGAGGACGACACGCCGACGAAGACATCTGCGCCGAGGAGGGCCTCGCCGGGACCGCCGGTGATGCCGCGCGGGTTGCTGCGCTGCGCCATCTCGGCCTTCTTGCTGGTGGGATCGGCGGCGATGTCGGCGCGCTCGGCGCTGATGGCGCCGCGGGAGTCCAGCAGCACCACGTCCTTGACGCCGGCCGTGAGGAGGATCTCCGCGACGGCGATGCCTGCGGCTCCGGCACCGGAAACCACCACGCGCAGGCCTTCGAGTTCGCGGCCGGTGACCTTGGCGGCTCCCGTCAGCGCGGCGAGAACCACGACGGCGGTGCCGTGCTGGTCATCGTGCATCACGGGGCAGTCGAGGGCTTCAATGAGTTTTTCTTCGAGCTCGAAGCAGCGCGGTGCGGAGACGTCTTCGAGGTTGACGGCGCCGAAGCTGGGACGGAGCCGGACCAGCGTTTCCACAATCTCATCCACGTCGGTGGTGTTCAGGACCAAGGGAATGGAGTCCAGCTCACCGAATGCCTTGAAGAGGGCGGACTTGCCCTCCATGACCGGAAGGGATGCGCTGGCGCCGATGTTGCCGAGACCCAGAACGGCGGTGCCGTCGCTGACCACGGCGACGAGGCGCTGAGCCCAGGTGTGGGTCTTCGCAAGCTCGGGATCGGCGTGGATGGCGCGGCTCACCTGGGCGACGCCGGGCGTGTAGGCGATGGAAAGGTCGCGCTTGTTGTCGAGCGGGACGGTGCTGGTGATGGAAAGCTTGCCGCCCTCGTGGGAGGCAAAGATTTCCTGCTCCGTCAGCGCCTCGGCCGCGGTGTTGTCGATGGGGGCAATCGTTTCAGTG
Organism: Arthrobacter sp. B2060; assembly: GCF_059090445.1. Classification (NCBI taxonomy): domain Bacteria; kingdom Bacillati; phylum Actinomycetota; class Actinomycetes; order Micrococcales; family Micrococcaceae; genus Arthrobacter; species Arthrobacter sp. B2060. The sequence continues at coordinate 954,072 of NZ_JBNHFR010000001.1, read as the reverse complement.
GACACGTCGTTGTCTCCTTGGCTAGCCGTGGGCGCACGGCACAGTATGGCTCAAGCGTGGGAGGCTCAAGATGGTCAGGTGCGCGCTTCGCTGACGGGCCCACAAGGTGGCGGGGCCTGTCCGGAAGCCCGCGTGGTGCGGGTTGCTAGCCACTCCGGTCCTGCAATGGTAAACAGTGCTGGACGCCGCTTTTTGCCAGATGAGGCCCGCGGGCGGGATTAACACGGATGTTGTGCCCAAATTCACCCGATATAGCCCCATTTCGGGGCCAATGGTCTAGACCGGTTACGCTGTGTGGCGCATGGAGCGCGGCCTCGGAACCAGCAGCGCGCAGGCGTTCTTCAGGTCTTCCTCCGCCTCGAAGAGCGACAGCCGGCGGCAGCGGACCGACTGGACTAGACCGGTAACGGTCAGCAGCAGCACCCGCGAGATGCCGGCGTCGCCGCTGGCAGAGGTCACCGCCCGCTCGGACAGGGTGTCGATTTCACGAAGCAGCGCGGTGGTATCCCGGTCCTTGATGTACACGCCCTTGCTGAGGCAATGCTCCACGGCGGGCTGCATCACGCGCATGTGGAAAATCTCCATCACAACGCCGGACAGGGCGTGGACGCGCACTGTCCCGGCGCCGGGCCAGCTGCCCACCTTGAGCTCGCTCAGCTGATGCCGGTACAGCGCAAGCATGAGGTGCGTCGCGGACGGGAAGTAGCGGTACAGGGTGCTGAGGGGGACATCAGCCTTGGCGGCAACCTCGGGCAGCGTGACGGACTTGATTCCCTTGCGCGCGAAGCCCGCCGCGACATCCAGGATGCGGGCATACCGGGCCTGCTGCCGGGGCAGGGAAGGAGGAGCGGCCATGGGCGGAAGATCTGGATTAAATTCAAGCATCATCAGTCCGGAGGTTGAGATTCCTGGCAGCCAGGAGAGTCCCCATCCCGATCCTGCCCGCAATTCGCCCCCAACTATACGGCACCGTTTTCGGCCACCGGCCGCTGGCCGGAAAGCAGGCCGAGGCGGCCAGGCAGCGCGGCCCAATGCGTGTGCCAGGGAATTCCGGGAAACCGCCCAGAATGTCGGCGCTGCGGAGTAGTCTCGTCTCACTGGTCTTGTCCGGCCGTTTGCGGCCCGGTCTTCTTTGGGGGAAATTTTGGGGTCGTCTATCTCTGCTGTGCGTTATTTGGCGTCGGCCCGCCGGGTCACCGGTAAGGCGGCTTCATTCCGCCGGCGGATGGGACTGATCCTCTCCTTGGCCCTGGTAGCGCTCCTACTGGTTCCGGCCGCGCCGGCCGCTGCTGCCGACGAACCCGCGCTGACGTCATTCGAACGGACGTCCCCAGCGGTGTTGGAGGCAGGGGGCACGGTCAGTTTCAGCTTCACGACCTCAAAGCCTGTCAGCAGCGTACGTGTGGGGTTGAAGGACGCGGCCGGAAGCCTAGCGGCCGGGTTCTACAACGCTCAGGGCGTGACGTCCGGAACAATTTCCAGGGTGTCGGATGCAGCAGCCTGGCCCAGCGGGGCCGTTCAAGTGCTGGAGGTCACTGTCCGCCTGCTGTCCGGGTCCTACCAGACCTACTACCGAAGCGGTGCAACCACTCCCGCCATGACCATACCCACGACTCTCGGCGCCCTTGCAAGCCAGGACTTCGAGATGAACAACCCGCAGCTGATATTTCAGGATCCTCGGCTGACACTCCTTCGCCCGGCACAGTCTGATCCATACACGCCGGGACAAACTGCAGCCATAGATTTTTCCCTGACCCAGGGCGCCAAGGAAGTCCTGCTCGTTTATACGAACGCGTACGACACGTCGCAATACTCGCTTAAGTGGCAGGACGCCTCAGCAGCGAACCCGGTCAGCGGTGCCGCGACCGCCGCAGTCACCCAAGACTGGACCCCCGGCACATATCAGCTGGACTATGCACGCGTGACGTACCTTGGCGGCCGGGGAGTCACCCACTACTACCGTGACGGCAGGGTAACGCGGATTCCGCGCGACGCACCCAGCTCCGAAGAACCGCTGGCAGCTATAGCCAAAGGTGACTTCACAGTCGACAACCCATCCAAGATCTTCAAAACCATGCAGAGCACCACACCGCCGTGGATCAGTGGGACGGCAACGTCCGCCGACCCCAAGCTGACCGCACAAGAGGGCGCCTGGGATGCACCGGGAGTGGTGTGCTGCACATATCAGTGGCTTCGAAACGGTGTTGCCGTTTCGGGGGAAACGCACAGCGATTACTTTGTGAGCCGTATGGACAGTGGCGCAAAGATCTCGGTACGCGTTACCGCACGGGCTCCCGGGTACCACCCTGCAGCAGCAACGAGCGCCGCCCTCGGTCCACTGCCGCGCCACGTGGAGGCGTACCCGCCGGAAGTTGTCGGTGATTCCTCCGTTGGCGGCACAATACGGGCGGTTCCCAGTTATTCGAGTGTCTTCCCGGCCGGCGGCAAGCCGTCCTACACGTATGCCTGGAAGCGGAACGGCGCGCCGATCCCGGGCGCGACGCGCGGCAGCTACGTCCTCACCGCTGGGGATAAGGGAAAAACCATCACCGTCGACCTGACCGTAAACTACGACTCTGCCAGCAGGACCACGGTGTCCGGCCTGCTGCGTACTGCCATCGCCAACAAAACCAAGGCGCGGGGGTTCAACGCCGACGGCACGCCGGATCTATTTGCCCGCGACAGCGCCGGCAATCTCTTTCTCTATCCAACGAACGGAAGGGCCGGCTGGCTGCCGCGCCAAAAGGTGGGCGCCGGTTGGAACGGATTCGACAAGCTGCTCGCCACGGGTGACTTCAATGGCGACCTCAACAATGACGTGATGGCTCGCGACCGGTCCGGCCGGCTCTTCCTCTACCCCGGCAACGGAAAAGGCGGCTGGCTGGCGAGGGCACAGATCGGCGCCGGCTGGGGAAAATTCAAGGACGTCATCGCCCCGGGAGACTTCACCGGCGACGGCAACAACGACCTCATCGCGCGGGATACCGCCGACAGGATCTGGCTCTACCCGGGCAATGGCCGCGGAGGCTGGCTTACAGCCTTACTTATCGACTCGGGCTGGGGTGAGATAAACCCAATCGCGGCCTCCGGAAAGTTTTCGGGCTACAACACCGTGGACGTCATTGGCCGCGACAGCTTCGGGTACCTCCGCCTCTTCCCTGGCAACGGAAAGGGACAGTTCGCCCTGGATGCGCCGAGTACTTACTTTCAGATCGGCCAGGGCTGGGGCGGCATTCGCGGGTTCGATGCCGCGGGCGATTTCAACGGCGACGGCGACGAGGATATCTATGGCGTCAATGGCGCCGGGAGCCTAACGATGTATTACGGAAACGGCCGGCATGTGTCCACTCACGGCTTGGACAGCCAGGTGTGGAAGGGGCAGGCGGTTGTGGGCAACGGCTGGGGAGGCTTCACGGCGGTGTTCTAATCCGCGGACGAGCCTTCCCCTGTCGGAGCCGGAAAGCAGGCCGGCCAGCGGCTCTCAGTCCACGCCCTTGATCTTCACCACGAACACAGCGCCCAGCAGGCCGATCACCGCGGCGGCGACATAGAGCGCAACGTATCCGCCCCAGAACGCAACGAAGGGCCAGGCAAGGACCGGCGCGATGACCTGCGGCAGGGAGTTGGCAATGTTGATCACACCCAGGTCCTTTCCGCGGTCGCCGGCGCTGGGGAGGACCTGGGTGATCAGGGCGAAGTCCACCGCGAGGTACGCGCCGAACCCGATGCCCAGGACGCTGGCACCCACGATGCCCCCGATCCAGGTGGGAGCAAAGGCGAGGATCAGCGACGCGGCCGCAATGATGGCGGAGGAGGCGATGACCAGGGGCTTGCGCTTGCCCATGCGGTCGCTGAGCCGGCCGCCGATCACGCTCGTGATGATGACGAACACGGCGTACAGCCCGGTCAGCACCAGCACGCCGAACGCCGGCTCGAGTCCTGTGGTTTCCTTCAGGTGCACAGCGTCGGCGAGGAAGAACAGCAGGTACAGCGTGACCATGTGGTTGCCGATGTTGACGAGCAGCCGCGTGATCCACGCCCACGCGAAGTCGGAGTGGCGCAGCGGCCGGATGAAGCTGAGCATGAAGGCACCCCAGTTCAGCGAGGGCCTCACTGCCGCCGGGAGCGGCGCATCGTCGCTCTTGAACAGGTACATGACGACGCCCGCCACCAGTGCTGCGGCGCACACCACGTAGCCTAGGGCGAAATTCCCGCTGACCACGGCGGCAATCACCGCACCGAGAAGGATGCCCACCGTCTGGCCCATCGCTGCCAGGCCTCCGACGGTGGCGCGCTGCGGCACGGGCACCCGGTCGGGGACGGCGGCGGTGATGGCCGCGTAGGCGCCGTTGCATCCTGCCTGCACCAGGCACCACAGGAGCGTCATGACGGCCACGTTCGGCGCCCCGGCAAGGCCAATCAGCGCAGCGGCCCCGAGGATCGCGCCCGCGAGCACCCATGGGACGCGCCGGCCGAAGCGGGACGTGGTCCGGTCGCTGAATGCGCCGAAGAGGGGGTTTGCCACCAGCGACACCGCCGCACCGGCGCCCGTCACCAGTGCCAGGATCGCTTCCTTCTGGCCGGGGTCGAAGTGCTCGGCCTGCTGGCCCAGCAGAACCTGGATGGGACCGAAGAAAGCGGCGTTGATGCCGAGGTTGACCAGGACCACACCGGTGGTCCACACGGGCCTGACCCGGACTGTCGGCTCGGCGAGCGCAGTGCCCTGCCGTGAGCCCACCAGCCCGGGCTCGGGAACTGCACCTGGAATGTCCGACAGACTCATGGCGGGCTCCCCCTGGAACGGTATTGATCGTGTGGAATCAGACTATCGTGGGAGCACAGAGCAGCGGGGCTCATCGGAGCCGAATTTCCTCGTCACGACGAGGCACTAAAGCATCGCCCCGCCTCGGATGGAACCTGCACCTACGCCAAGGAGAACCAATGACCGCTTCCCCTGCCAACGATGCCACGGCCCACCAGGCGGCAGCCATCAGCACGGCCGACCTCTACGACGAACGGGGCGAGGAGCTGGCCTCCATTGCCCTGCAGTTCCAGTCCCTGGGCGGCCACTCCCATTTCAGCGGCCCGGTCCGGACCATCCGGTGCCTTGAGGACAACGCACTCGTCAAGTCCACCCTTGGCTCGCCTGGCAACGGCGCCGTGCTGGTAGTGGACGGCAACGGCTCCCTGCGGACCGCCCTGATGGGGGACATGATCGCGGCGAGCGCCGTGGCAAACGGGTGGGCCGGCGTCGTCATTCACGGGGCCATCCGCGACCGCGAGGCGATCGCGGACCTGCCGCTCGGCGTCAAGGCTTTGGGGAGCAACCCGCGCAAGAGTGCCAAGGCGGGCGCCGGGGAGACCGACGTTGACCTGCTCATCGACGGCGTGACCATCCGGCCCGGCGCCACGATCTGGTGCGACCCGGATGGCATTCTCGTTGAGCGTTAGATAGTCGAGCAATAAATAATTGTGCCCTGCGGGAACAAAGCAGAAAGTAATATAGTTACTGAAAGCAACTATCAATTGCGAGCCCCCTTTCTTCCCTTGGAGCACCCATGTCCAAAACCACCGCCGGACCCGCACCCGGAGAGGTCCTGACCAAGCGGCAAACCATCACCGTCATGGTGGGGCTCATGCTTGGCATGTTCCTCTCCTCGCTGGACCAGACCATCGTCTCAACGTCCATCTACACCATCGCCAACGACCTGGACGGCCTGTCGCTGCAGGCCTGGGCCACCACCGCCTACCTCATCACCTCCACGGTTACCACCCCGCTGTACGGGAAATTGAGCGACATCTTCGGCCGCCGCCCGCTCTACCTGGCCGCGATCGTGATCTTCCTCGCCGGCTCCCTGTACGCCGGCTCGGTGCAGTCCATGACGGAGCTGGCCATCGCCCGCGGCATCCAGGGCATGGGCGCCGGCGGCCTGCTGGCCCTCGCGCTGACCATCATCGGCGACATCGTTTCGCTCAAGGACCGGTCCAAGTTCCAGGGCTACTTCATGTCCGTCTTCGGCATCTCCTCGGTCCTTGGCCCCGTGGTGGGCGGCGCCTTCGCAGGTTCCGCCAACATCCTGGGCTTCGACGGCTGGCGCTGGGTATTCTTCATCAACCTGCCGATCGGCCTGGCTGCACTCGTTGTGGTCTTCCTGTACCTGCACCTGCCCGCCAAGCACGTGAAGCAGAAAATCGACTACTGGGGCGCCGCAGCCATCACCCTGGCTATTGTTCCGCTGCTCCTGGTGGCCGAACAGGGCCGCAGCTGGGGCTGGACCTCGGCGGCATCCCTGCTGTGCATCGGCCTGGGCGTCATCGGCATCGTGGCGTTCCTGGCGGCCGAGAAGCGCGCCGGGGACTACGCGCTGATCCCGCTCCGGCTCTTCCGCAACCTCACGTTCGGCCTGTCCTCGCTGCTGAACTTCATCATCGGCATCGGCATGTTCGGCGCCATCGCCATGCTCCCCATGTACCTCCAGCTGGTCAAGGGCCTCACCCCCACCGAGGCCGGGCTGATGATGATCACCTTCACCGTGGGCATCCTCTCCGGTTCCATCACCGCCGGACGGACCATCTCGGCATCGGGAACCTACCGGATCTTCCCGATCACGGGCACCGCCGTCCTCACCGCGGCCGCCGTCGTCATGGGACTCTCCCTCGGCGCAGACACCGAGCTTTGGGTCCCCGGCCTGATCGCGGTGTTCTTCGGCCTGGGCCTGGGCTTCTGCATGCAGCCGCTCACGCTGGCCATGCAGGTCTCCGTCCCGCCGAAGGACATGGGTGTGGGCACCTCCTCCGCAGCGTTCTTCCGCTCCATGGGCGGCGCTGTGGGAACCGCGGTGTTCATCTCCATGCTGTTCAGCCTTGCGGCGGACAAAATCGGCACCGGCATGAAGGACGCCATGCAGAGCGCGGAGTTCCTCAAGGTTCTCAAGGACCCCGCCGTGGCCGCCGATCCCGCGAACGCCAAGCTGTATGAGTTCTTCGAGAACGGCGCCACCAACGACTCCCTCAACGACACCAGCTGGCTCCACTCGGCCAACCCCGTGCTGACCCGGCCCATCACCGAGGGCTTCGCGCACTCCATCGACGCGGTGATGCTCACCGCCGCGGTCCTCACCGGCATTGCATTCCTGATCAGCTTCGCCCTCCCGAACAAGAAGCTCACGGACCCGAAGGCAGCTGCCGCCAAGGAACCGGTGGCGGCCCACTAACCACCCGGACAGCAAGACGCAAAGAACGACGACGGCGGGACGCCCGCCGTCGTCGTCTTCTGTCCCGAAGTGGAACAGCGCGCCGTGACGTGCCACACTGTTAGGCGCGTGTGCGCCGGCCCTCTGGCCGGTACCGCAGCCGACGACGTCCGCACCGCAGAAACCAACCCCCAAAAGCCAAGGGAGAACCATGTCCACCGCCACCGAGCAACCTACCGCCAAGATCCCGAAACGGGTCATTTGGCTGGCGCTTGCCGGCGCCGTTGGAGGCTTCCTCTTCGGCTTCGACTCCTCAGTGGTCAACGGCGCCGTCGACGCCATGAAGGACGAATTCGCGCTGAGTGAAGCCGTGACCGGCTTTGCCGTGGCGGTCGCCCTGCTCGGATGCGCCGCCGGCGCCTACATGGCCGGCAAGGTGGCCGACCGCTACGGCCGCATCCCCGCCATGAAGCTGGGCGCGCTGCTGTTCCTGGTCAGCGCAGTGGGCACCGGCTTCGCCTTCAGCGTCTGGGACCTCATCTTCTGGCGCCTCGTCGGCGGCCTCGGCATCGGCCTGGCCTCGGTGATCGCCCCGGCCTACATCTCCGAGATCTCCCCCAGGCACGTCCGCGGCCGCCTCGCCTCGTTGCAGCAGCTCGCGATCACCACGGGTATTTTCGCCGCCCTGCTGTCCGACGCGCTCTTCGCCACCTCCGCCGGCGGAGCCGACCAGCCGTTCTGGCTCGGCATCGAGGCCTGGCGCTGGATGTTCCTGGGCGCCGCCCTGCCCGCCGTGGTCTACGGCTGGATCTCCTACACGCTGCCCGAATCCCCCCGGTTCCTCGTCATTCAGGGCAAGGAAGCCGAAGCACGCAAGGTCTTTGACTCCATCGCACCCAGCGAGGACACCGACCGCCACCTCCGCGAAATCCGCGAGGCCATCGAGGAGGACCAGCTCGCCGGCAAGAAGGGTTCCCTGCGCGGCAAGACCTTCGGCCTCCAGGCCGTCGTCTGGATCGGCATCACGCTGTCCGTGCTGCAGCAATTCGTGGGCATCAACGTGATTTTCTACTACTCCACCACGTTGTGGAAGGCCGTCGGATTCCAGGAGAAGGACTCGCTCACCATCTCCGTGGCCACCTCCATCACCAACATCCTTGTGACACTCGTGGCCATCGCCCTCGTCGACCGGATCGGGCGCCGGCCCATCCTGCTGGCCGGGTCCATCGGCATGGCCATCTCCCTGGGCGCCATGGCCGTGGCCTTCGCCTCCGCGCGGGGCACCGGGTCCGAGATTTCGCTGCCTGGCGCATGGGGCCCCGTTGCCCTCGTTGCCGCGAACGTGTTCGTCATCAGCTTCGGCGCGTCCTGGGGCCCGCTCGTCTGGGTGCTGCTCGGGGAGATCTTCCCGTCCAGGATCCGTGCCCGCGCCCTGGGCCTGGCTGCCGCCGCCCAGTGGATCGCCAACTTCGCCATCACGCTGAGCTTCCCGGTGATGGCCGCCGGTTCGCTGCCGCTGACGTACGCAATGTACGCGCTCTTCGCCGCAGCATCATTCTTCTTCGTCATGTACAAGGTGCCGGAGACGAACGGCATGTCGCTGGAACAGGCTGAAACCCTGTTTGTTCCGAAGGGGTCCGTTAAGGCCTGACCGGCTCTTAGCTCCCGGACATGTGGAGGCGCCAACGTTCCCAAGGAATGTTGGCGCCTTCTGCCGTCTGAAGCTGGTCCGGACAGGCGGCCCGCCAATACGGTTCCCTGCGCGGGCACCATGTAGGTTGGAAAGGCTGATTTTGTAACCGCCGCCACCCTCGCGGCGGTCCTTTCAAAGGATTTTGCACATGTCTGAGCAGACAACCACTGGGCAGAGAACTGCCTCCAGCCGGGACAGCGAGCCCCACCTATCACGCTCGCTGAGCAACCGGCACATCCAACTGCTGGCCATCGGCGGCGCCATTGGGACCGGCCTCTTCATGGGCTCCGGCAAGACCATTTCGGTGGCCGGCCCGTCTGTGATCTTCGTGTACATGATCATCGGCTTCATGCTGTTCTTCGTGATGCGGGCCATGGGTCAGCTCCTGCTGTCCAACCTGAACTACAAGTCCTTTAGCGACTTCGCCGGCGACCTGCTGGGCCCCTGGGCCGGCTTCTTCACCGGCTGGACCTACTGGTTCTGCTGGGTGGTCACAGGTGTGGCCGACGTGATCGCGATTGCCGGCTACGCCAATGAACTGTGGCCCGGCATCCAGCTGTGGATCCCTGGCCTGGCCACGATCATCATCCTGCTGCTGCTGAACCTGCCTACGGTCAAGGCCTTTGGTGAGACCGAGTTCTGGTTCGCGCTGATCAAGATCGTGGCCATCGTGGCACTGATCGCGGTGGGCCTGGTCATGATCTTCACCGGGTTCCAGTCCGACGCCGGCACGGCCAGCTTCACGAACCTCTGGAGCCACGGGGGCTTCTTCCCCCGGGAGTTCATGGGCTTCGTGGCCGGTTTCCAGATCGCGGTCTTCGCTTTCGTGGGCATTGAACTCGTGGGTACGGCTGCGGCTGAAACCAAGAACCCCGAGCACAACCTGCCCCGCGCCATCAACGCCATTCCGCTCCGCGTGATGCTCTTCTACGTGGGCGCCCTGATCATCCTGATGTCAGTCACTCCATGGACCGAATTCAAGGCGGGCCACAGCCCGTTCATCGGCATGTTCTCCCTGGCGGGACTGGGCATGGCGGCCATGGTGGTGAACCTCGTGGTGCTGACCTCGGCCATGTCCTCGGCAAACTCCGGCATATATTCCACTTCGCGCATGGTCTTCGGCCTGGCAAACGACGGCGACGCCCCCAAGCTGTTCGGCCGGCTCTCCACCCGGAAGGTCCCGCAGAACGCACTGTTCCTTTCCTGCGTCCTGCTGCTCGCGGGCGTAGCTCTCCTCTACGCGGGCAAGGACGTCGGAGTGGCGTTCGACATGGTCACCACCGTCTCCGCCGTCTGCTTCATGTTCGTCTGGTCCATCATCCTGGCCAGCTACCTCGTGTTCCGGAGGCGCCGCCCCGGGCTGCACAAGTCCTCGCCGTTCAAGATGCCCGGTGGCATTCCCATGGTCTGGGTAGTCTTCGCCTTCTTCGCGTTCCTGGTCTGGGCCCTCACCACGCAGCCGGACACGCTGACGGCGCTGCTCGTCACACCGCTCTGGTTTGCAGTCCTCGGCGTCGCCTATGCGGTGGTCCGCCGCTCCCCGCTGCACCAGGCGCGCGTGGCTGAGTGGAAGGCCATGGCGGACGCTGAGATGGCGTCGGCCAGTTAGCCGGAGCCGGTTTCGCCTGAGTCAGGCCGATTTGCGCCCGATCCCGGACGGCGGTGTTCCAACTGCCGTTCGGGTTCGGGCGGAGCAGGGCTAGGCTTGACCCCATGAGCAACACCGAAGCCGTTCCCCGGGAAGTGCTTTGCGAAGCGGCGGGCACCGCCGTCGATATCGAAATACTCGTGCCCCGCGCAGTACCGCTGGGCGGTCCAAGGGCCATGGACGTGCGCCGCACCCTGCCCCAACGCCAGCGCAGCCTGATCGGTGCCTGGTGCTTCCTGGACCATTACGGTCCGGACCATGTCGGTGCGACCGGGGGAATGCAGGTCCCCCGCCACCCCCATACCGGCCTGCAGACTGTCAGCTGGCTCTTCACCGGCGAGGTCGAGCACCGGGACTCCGCCGGGTTCCACGCGATGGTTCGGCCGGGCGAGATCAACCTGATGACAGCAGGCCGGGGCATCAGCCACTCCGAATACTCCACCCCGGAAACAGACGTGCTGCACGGCGCCCAGCTCTGGGTGGCCCTCCCCGACAGCGCCCGCCACATGGAGCCCACGTTCGAGAGCTACCGCCCGGAACCCCTCACGGGAGCGGGCTGGACGTTGCGCGTCTTCCTGGGCTCCCTGGCCGGCAGCACGTCGCCAGTCACGACGCACAGCCCGCTCCTCGGGGCCGAGATCCTGCTCGAACCCGGGGCGACGCTGGAGCTTGCAACGGACCCCACGTTCGAGCACGGCGTGCTGCTGGACGCGGGCTCTCTGCACCTGGACGTACATCCGCTCGCCACGGACCATCTGGCGTTCCTGCCGGTGGGCCGGTCGTCGCTGACCCTCACCGCCGGCACCGATCCCGCGCGCCTGCTCCTCATCGGAGGCGAGCCGCTGGGCGAGAAGATCCTCATGTGGTGGAACTTCGTGGGACGCAGCCACGAGGAAATCGTCAGCTACCGGGAGCAGTGGCAGACCGAGATCGGCGTGGAGAAGCCGGCCGCGCCGGGCACGGGTGGCACGCTGCGCTTCGGCACGTTCCCCGCCGGTGAACCCCCTGCCCTCCCCGCCCCTGCGCTTCCCACCACGCGGCTGCGGCCCCGAAACTAAGCGCGTTCCCCGCACGACAGGTACCGCCTAGACGGTGGCGGTGACGCCTTCCGCTTTGCGCTCCTCAACCAGGCCGCAGACGGCCGCGAAGAGCGGGTGATCGGGCGTGAGCCCTGTGATCCGTTCGGTCGCTTCCGCCGGCTCGGAGGAGGCCAGGATCTGTCCCAGCTCGACCGCTTCAACGTCGGCCGGGTCATTGAAGCGCAGGGCGGCGGCGATCGCTCCGAGCAGCGCTTCGGGCACGATCCCCCGCTCGGACAGTTCAGCGGCAGGGCCGATGAACCGTTCGTGCCGGCTGAGCTTGCGCAGCGGCGCCCTGCCCACACGGTGCACGGTGTCCGGCAGGTGGGGGTTGGTGAAGCGGCCCAGGATTTTCTGCACGTACGCTTCCTGCTCGTCGTGGCTGAACCCGTGCTTGGCCACCAGCAGCTGCTTGGTCTCGTCGAGCACGGCCCGCACATCCGCCGCGACGTCCTGGTCCGCCATGGCCTCGGAGATCTTCTCCAGCCCGGCTTCGAAGCCGAAATATGCGGCTGAGGCGTGGCCGGTGTTGACCGTGAACAGCTTGCGCTCGATGTATGGCCCGAGCTGGTCCACGAAGGTGGCACCAGGGATGACGGGGGCTGCGCCTCCGAAGGGTGTGCGGTCGATGACCCACTCGTAGAACGTCTCCACCGTGACATCCAGCCCCTGGCCGGGTTCCTGGTTGGGCACGATCCTGTCCACGGCGGTGTTGGCAAACACCGCCAAGGACTCGAGCTGGCCGGCGGCCGGATCCCATTGCGCAGCCACCTCATCACGCAGGATGTCCGTGGCGTTGATGGCGTTCTCGCAGGCCATCACCTGGAGCGGCGCCTGGCCGGGGGCCCGGGCTGTAATGCCCTTGGCGATTGCAGGGGCCACGAACTTCAGGATGTGCGGCCCCACGGCAGTGGTGAGGATGTCCGCCGTCGCGATCTCCTCGATCAGCTGCGCTTCATGCGTGCTGGAGTTGATCGCCCGGAAGTTGTCCACGGTGCTCACTGCCGGGTTCTCCCCCACCTCGTGCACCTGATAGCTGTCCGCGGCGGCAAGCTGGGTGATCAGGTCATCCGCAACATCAGCGAACACCACCTCATACCCGGCCTGGTGCAGCAGCAGCCCCACAAACCCCCGGCCGATGTTTCCGGCTCCGAAATGTACTGCCTTCACTATGCGTTGACCTTTCCGAAGAGTTCCAGGACCTCGTCCACAGATGTTGCCGCCTCAAGCTGCGCCACCTGCGACTTATTCGTGAAGACCTTCGCGATCGAGGACAGGATGTGGAGGTGCTCGTTGTTCACGCCGGCCACGCCCACCACAAACTTGACCTGCTTGCCGTTCCAGTCGATGCCTTCCGGGTACCGGATCACCGAAACAGCGGACTTCATGATGTGGTCCTTGGCGGCGTTGGTGCCGTGCGGGATGGCCAGGAAACTGCCCATGTACGTGGACACGGATTCCTCGCGCTCGTGCATCGCGAGGATGTAGTCGTTGTCCACGGCTCCCCGTGCCAGCAGCAGCTGGCCCGCTTCGTCGATGGCGGCGTCGCGGGTGGTGGCGGAGCCGTTGAGGACCACGCTCTCCGCTACCAGGATGTCCGACGGCACGGCGGCGGTTTTGGCGGCCGTCTCGGCTGCCTCACCTGGAGCCTCGGCGGCAGGTGCCGCAGCGGCGGGAGCGGCTGCGCCACCGTCGGCGGTTCCTGTCGTGTTGCTGCGCTGGACCAGTTCCACGATCTCCTCATAACGCGGGCTGTTCATGAAGTTGTCCACGGAGACGTGCACGGCGCTGGAGGTGACGGGCTTGGCGCGTTCGGTGAGGTCCTGGTGGGTGACCACGACGTCGTAGGTGTCGCTGAGGTTGGCGATGGAGGCATTGGTGACCTTGACGTCCGGGAAGCCGGCATCCTTGATCTTGTTGCGCAGCACCGAGGCGCCCATGGCGCTGGAACCCATGCCGGCGTCGCAGGCGAAGACGATGTTCTTGATGGGGCCGGCCATCACGGCAACGCCGCCTGCACCGGCGCCGGTCAGGGCAGAGGACACGGAGCTCTTCTTGCCCTTCATGGCCTCCATCCTTGAGGTGGCGGCGCTGAGGCTGTCTTCCTCGGTGTCACCGACGGGAGTCTTGCTGGCCCGCAGGATTACCGAAGCGATCAGGAAGGAGACGGTGGCGGCGAGCAGGACAGAGAGGATCACTCCGACATAGCTGTCGCGGGAAGTCTGGGCGATCACAGCAATGATGGACCCTGGAGCCGCCGGTGCCACGAGGCCGGAGTTGGTGATGGCCAGTGTCGCGATCCCGGTCATGCCGCCTCCAATCGCGGCGAGGATGAGGATTGGCTTCATCAGCACGTAGGGGAAGTAGATCTCGTGGATGCCGCCGAAGAAGTGGATGATGGCAGCACCGGGGGCCGATGCCTTGGCCAGCCCCTTGCCGAAGAACATATAGGCGAGCAGGATACCTAAGCCCGGGCCGGGGTTGGCTTCAAGCAGGAACAGGATGGACTTGCCTTGCTCAAGCGACTGCTGGATGCCCAGCGGTGTCAGCACGCCATGGTTGATGGCGTTGTTGAGGAAAAGCACCTTGGCAGGTTCGATGAAGATGCTGGTCAGGGGCAGCAGCCCGTTGTTGACCAGGAACTGGACCACATTGCCCGCGCCCGTGCTGAAGGCCGTGACCAACGGGGAGATGCCGTAGAAGCCGAGCATGGCGAGCAGCGCACCCCAGATGCCAGCGGAAAAGTTGTTCACCAGCATTTCAAAGCCGGGCCGGATCTTACCTTCCCAGATCGAGTCGATCTTCTTCATGGTCCAGCCGCCGAGGGGGCCCATGATCATGGCACCGATGAACATCGGAATGCCGGCACCGATGATCACGCCCATGGTGCCAATGGCGCCAACAACGCCGCCCCGGACGTCATAAACCATCCGGCCGCCGGTATAGGCAATCAAGAGAGGCAGCAGGTAGGTGATCATGGGACCCACGAGTCCCGTGTTCGCTACCCCCTCCGCATTGGTGCCGAAGCCGCCAAGCTGCGGGACCGGAATCCAGCCCTTCTCGATGAAGAGCGCGGTAATGAGGCCCCAGGCGATGAAGGCGCCGATGTTGGGCATGATCATGCCTGACAGGAACGTCCCGAACTTCTGGACGCCTACGCGCATGCTGGTGCGGGGTTTTGCAACTGTCTCTGTTGCCATGTGATTTCCTAACCGTGATTCCTGCTGCTCCGCAGGATGGTCCGATATTTTCAACGACTAACTGTTCGGACCCGTGGAGATCCGGTGGAGCCATTCGAGAAAGAGCTTGAGTTCCGAGCTGGAGAGCTGGTCGGAGTGCGATGCCTGCAAAGCCGCGTTCAGGGCGATGGCAGCCACCACCACTGACGACTTCCCGGATTCGTCAGGCCCGGCTTTCCTTGCCTGGTCCGTGGACACCGCGAAGATCATGGCGTCCCGGGTCATGGCGGACAGTTCGAGGTTCCTGTCCGTGGCCGGTTCCGAGATCAGCATGAGCGTGACGCCCACGTTGGCCGCCAGGATGCTCCTGGCGGCTTCCCGCGGCTGGACGTTCAGCTGCCCCGCCGCGGCGGCTTTGTTCAGCATCTCCTCCATCAGCGCCTCGGCATCGGCAACGATGGCGGGGCGGCTTTCCGGGCGGATGTTACCGAACATGACCAGATAAAGTTCCGGCTGGTTCAGCCCGAACTGCACGTGGTTGTCCCACATCCGCCGGATGTCTTCCAGCGGCTGGCCGGACGGGGCGAAGTCCCGTTCACCCGCCACATACTCTTCAAATCCTGCGGAAACGACGGCGTCAAACAGGCCCTCCTTGTCACCGAAGTGGTGGTACAGGGTTGGCGCAGTCACCCCCGCAAGCTGGGTGATCTGCCGGGTGGAGACGGGTGCCCCCGCGGAATTGGCCAGCAGTTCGGCTGCCGCACGCAACAGCCTCATCTTGGGCGGCAACTGGCCATCGAAACTCATAACCGCTACCCTATCACCTATAGCAACGCTATATGAACTGCATCACATACAATTTTTTCAGGCACCGCAGAACACCGTCGGACACAGCTGTTCCGAACGGCCCGGAGAGTCCGGGCGCAGACAGGCGGGCCTGGCTACCGGCAGAGAACGAGGACCTTCAGTGCAGAACTTCCCAGGAGTTGGCGTCAGCCCAGGCCGCATCATCGGAACCATCCGCCAGATGCCCAAGCCCATCAGCGAACCTCCGGCCGGCGAGCAGCTGCCGGCAGGCACCACCCCCGAGGAGGCGACGGCGGCACTCAAGGCAGCAGCCACCGCCGTCCACGATGAACTGAAAGCACGGGCCGACCACGCCACCGGCGACGGCAAAGCCGTTCTGGAAGCGACTGCGCTGATGGCCAAGGACACCATGCTGATCAAGGGTGCCGCGAAGCTCATCGCCCGCGGCACGTCTGCCCAGCGAGCCATCTGGGAGTCGGGCTCCTCGGTGTCCGAAATGCTGCACAACCTGGGTGGCTACATGGCGGAGCGCGCCACGGACATCCTGGACGTCCGCGCCCGCATCGTGGCTGAACTCCGGGGCGTGCCCGCCCCCGGGATTCCCACTTCGGAAACCCCCTTCATCCTGGTGGCCGAGGACCTGGCCCCGGCGGACACCGCAACCCTGGACCCGAACAAGGTCCTCGCCCTGGTCACGGCAGGCGGCGGCCCACAGTCCCACACCGCGATCATCGCCCGCTCCCTCGGCCTGCCGGCCGTGGTGGCCGCCGTGGGAGTTGACGAACTGCCGGACGGCACCGAGGTCTATGTGGACGGCGCCGCAGGCTCCATCACCGCGGATCCGGACGAGTCGCTGCGCTCCGCCGCGGAGGCCTGGGCGGCCACGGCATCCCTCCTCGCCGAGTTCAGCGGCACGGGCGCGACGGCGGACGGTCACCTGGTCCCGCTCCTCGCCAACGTTGGCGGGGCCAAGGACGCAGTGGCCGCAGCGAAACTCGGGGCGCAGGGCGTGGGCCTGTTCCGCACCGAATTCTGCTTCCTGGAACGCGACACCGAACCGACGGTCGAAGAACAGGCCGCCGCCTACAAGGGCGTCTTCGACGCCTTCCCCGGCAAGAAGGTGGTTCTCCGGACGCTGGACGCCGGCGCCGACAAGCCGCTTCCCTTCCTGACCGACTCCACGGAGCCCAACCCCGCCCTCGGCGTCCGGGGCTACCGCACGGACTTCACCACGCCGGGCGTGCTGGACCGCCAGCTCGAAGCCATCGCACTTGCCGAAAAGCAGTCCGAGGCCGAGGTCTGGGTCATGGCCCCCATGATTTCCACGGCCGAAGAGGCAGCCCGGTTCGCCTCCATGTGCGCCGACGCCGGCATCAAGACGCCCGGAGTGATGGTGGAGGTCCCGTCCGCCGCCCTCACCGCGGACACCATCCTTCGCGAGGTTGGCTTCGCCAGCCTGGGCACCAACGACCTGACGCAGTACGCGATGGCCGCCGACCGCCAGCTCGGCCCCCTTGCCGGCCTGAACACGCCCTGGCAGCCGGCCGTGCTGCGCCTCGTGGGGCTCACCGTGGAAGGCGCAGCCGCGGAAGGCCACAACAAGCCGGTGGGCGTGTGTGGCGAAGCAGCCGCTGACCCGGC
Organism: Arthrobacter sp. B2060; assembly: GCF_059090445.1. Lineage (NCBI taxonomy): Bacteria > Bacillati > Actinomycetota > Actinomycetes > Micrococcales > Micrococcaceae > Arthrobacter > Arthrobacter sp. B2060. Next base: position 936,832 of record NZ_JBNHFR010000001.1, on the reverse strand, counting down.
CCTCGCCGTCGTCCTGACCGGCCTCGGGGTGACCACGCTGTCCATGACGGCCCGATCCCTGGCCGCGGTGGCCGCCGTCCTCAAGACAGTCACGCTGGCCGAGGCCCAGGAACTGGCCAAACTGGCCCTGTCCGCGCCCAGCGCCACCGAGGCGCGCGCGTGGGTCCGGGAGAAGCTTCCCGTCCTCGAGGAGCTCGGCCTGTAACCCGGCGGGCGACCTCTATTGCCGAGCCTGATTGCCGGGCCTGATTGCCGAACCTGTTAGTCGGCCGGGCCGGTGCCTGGATTTTTCGGGTGCCGGCCCGGCCGCTGCAGCGGCGTGCACTTCTTAGGCCGTGACGCCGCCGGCCGCCGTACTGGCCCAGTGGACAATGGCTTGGGCCACGGCCTCCGGGGCGGTGTCCTGGACGACGTGGCCGCGCCCCAGCACGTCCGCTATCGTGCCGTGTTGGGCTTGGGAAGCGAGGAACTCGCACCAGGGGCGGCGGGCGATCGGGTCCCGGCTGCCCCGGAGCACCAGCACGGGCTGGGCCACGCCGCAGACCCTCGTCTCCAGCGGATAGCCCAGCATCACGGGCAACTGCGTCAGGTACCAGCGGAGCCCGGTCTTGAAGTAGTCGCTGAACACCACCACGTTGGTGGGCGGACTTTCGCTGAACAGCGCGTCCTTCATCAAAGCCAGAGAGTGCCAGGCTGCGCTCCGCCGGGCGGGATCCACCACCGGGCCCATTAGCACCACGCGGCTGACCAGTTCCGGTTCCTGCAGCGCGAGTTCCACGGCGAACTGCGCCCCCATGGAGTGGCCCACCACCACGCAGGAGCGGACGCCGGCGTCGGAGAGGACGGCCGCGACGAAGGCGGCGTATTCGCCCACCGATACTTGGTGGTCCGGGCGCTTCGCATCGCCGAAGCCGGGCAGATCAAAGGAATAGACGACGGCATCGCGCGCCTGCCTTCCGCTCGCCAGTTCACGGTGCAGCCGGGCAAAGTAACGGTGTGAAACCCCAATGCCGTGGAGCAGCACGAACACGGGCCGGTCTACCTTGGACGTCTCGGCAAGCCGGCCCCGACCGGCCTCAGAGGCGTACAGGCGGCCGGTCAGGCCGCGCGCCGTCACATCTACTCCGCCGCCAAGTTTCATCCGCCGAGCATACCCGCCTTGGAGGTGATCCGGCGGGGCTCGGGGAGCGCCGGCTGGTCACGGGAAGCCGGATGGCAACAGTTAGGCTTCTGCCATGGCATTGATAGCTCCCAGAGTGGCGGGCGCACTTCCCGCCGAAGACGCGCAGAAACTCCGGCAGGCGCTCGACGGCGGCACGGACATCACCGTGTTCGTTGACGGCACGGTCCATCGGCTGCCGCCCCAGGCGCGGGACGCCGTCGTCGACCTCCTCGCCAGGTTCAGCCGCGGCGAGGCCGTGACGGTGAGCAGCGTGGAGGAAATGCTCACCACGTCCCAGGCGGCAGAGCTGGCCGGGATTTCTCACACTTACTTGCGGAACATGACGGACCGGGGCGAGATACCCGTGGAATACCGCGGCACCCACCGCCGGATCCGGCTGGCCGCCATCATGGCCTGGCTGGACGGCCAAAAGAAAAAGCAGGCGGCCGAAGGCACTCCAGCGGACGATGCACCGGAGGCAGACAGCGGGCAAAAATGACGCGCCGCTGCCCGTCGGTGACGGCGTGATAAGGATAAAGCAACGATCCGGCCCTGGGAGGGAAACGATCCGCTGACCGGGGTTACTCTTTATTCGTGTTGAGATTCCGGGGGTTGCACATTGTGGCGGGCATTGCCGCCATGGGTGTTGCCGCCGTCCTCGGAATGGTCATGGATCTGAACAATACGGCCATCTTCACATCCAGCTGCGTGGCCTACGTGGCCGTTTCCATGTGGACGGAAAGCAGGATTGCCCGGTACCGGAACCGGGAACAGCCCACGCGTGAGCAACTTGTCAGCGAACAGCCAGGTGAGCAGCGCGCCAGCGACCAGCGCGTTAGCGAACAGCGCCCGCTTGAATCCCGCGGCGGGGAGCAGCCCAGCGGCGACCAGCGCCCGCGCGGCGAAGGCAACGCCGCCTGACGTTCCCGGCGAGATCCGCCCCTGCTAAATCCGCGGCCTCGCCGCCCACCGCCGCGCCTTGAGCGTGGCATGCAGCTCCAGCCGGACCATGCCCTTCAGCGGATCCACCCCCAGCAACTGCCGGATGCGGCCCAGCCGGTTATAGATGCTGCTGCGGTGAAGATGCAGTTTCGCGGCAACGTCCTGGACCGAACCGTCGTTGTCGTAGAGCAGTTCTAGGACAGGCAGCAGCTCGCCGTTGCGGTCGTGGTCTTCCAGAGCCTGGAAGTTCACGGACCCGGCATCACCCCAGACGCCGGCGCCCCCGCCGGCCGAGGCCAGGAGCTGGTAGACGCCCGTGGCCCGGCAATCCACAAGTTCGCCCAGCTGCGCGTCCACCGCCGCGGCCTGGGCGGCCACCCGCGACTGCCGGTACGCCTCGGCCAGCTCCTTGGTGCGCGTGAAACCTTCGCTGATGCCGAGGATGATGCGGTCAACCGGGCGTCCCGCCCTTTTGGCGAGTTCCAGCTGGTAGTGCACCAGCACCTGCGCGTGGCTGGCCCTGCCTGTCGATTCCCGGAACAGCACGACGGCGTGGGTTTCGGTGCCCGCGCTGAAGAGTACGGCATCGACGCCAATGGTTGCCTGCAGCGCCGCAGACCGGTGGATCAGCGTAGACGCTATGGGATCCGGCCCCGCGGCCCAGCCGTCGGCATCGAGGACTGTCACCAGCTGCCACGGTCCACGGTCCTGCACTTCCTTCCAGCCGGCCACGGCGGCCACAGCGTTGGCCTCACCCGCGCAGGCCGCCAGGAACTCACGTTCGCGGCCGCGGCGGAATTCAGATTCGGCCGTGTTGGAGTCCAGCAGCAGGCCGGAAAGCAGGTCAAGCTCCTCCCGGACGTCGGGCAACTGGGTGAGAATCGCCGTCGCGCTTTCCTCCTCAAGGTCCTGCTGGACCCAGAGGTAGCCCACGCGGAAGCCGCGGACCATCAGCGGGACGCAGACGCGCCCGAGCATGCCCAGCTCCTCGTTGGCGGGAACGACGACGGGGCGCACCGCAGTGGCGATCCCATGGGAGAGCTGCCACGCCTTCACGTCTACGGGAACGCGCTTGCTGAGCAGGAAGTTCACCCTGACCCGGTCGGCATGCGACTGGTTGGAACTGTATGCGAGCAAGAGTCCGTCCAGGTCCTCGAGCGACAGACCCCGGCCCAGCTTCTGCGCCACCCGCTCCACGAGCTGCTCCACATCCTGCTGCATGCAGCAAGACTACGTCCCGGAAGGCATTCGGGGCGAACGGACAGCAGGCGACACTTGACGCTCCCAGCCTCGACAAATGTCTAACCGTTTCGAGGAAAAACCCCGGAATTCTGCGGTTTTCGCTGCAGGCCCGCGGCCCCCAACCTGTCGCCTGCCTCACAGCCGGATCTATTCTGGAAGCACAACTCCCCCGCAAACCTTGGCCCACACAGCCATCGAACATGGAGCCCAAAAAAATGATCATCGGTATCCCCAAAGAGATCAAAAACAACGAATTCCGCGTCGCCATCACCGCCGCCGGCGTTCACGAGTTCCGCACCCACGGCCACACGGTTCTGGTGGAGCGCGGCGCAGGCCTGGGCTCCGGCATCACGGATGAGGAATACGCCATAGCAGGCGCCGAGATCGTCGCCGAAGCCGACGACGTCTGGGCCCGGGCGGACATGGTCATGAAGGTCAAGGAACCCATTGCCGCGGAATACCACCGCTTCCGGAAGGGCCTGATCCTCTTCACCTACCTGCACCTCGCTGCCGAGCCCGAACTGACCCGCGAGCTCATCAACTCCGGCGTCACGGCGATCGCGTACGAAACGGTCCAGGAAGGCCGCACCCTTCCCCTGCTGGCCCCGATGTCCGAGGTCGCCGGCCGCCTCTCCGTCCAGGTCGGAGCCACCTCGCTCATGGCCCCGGCCGGCGGCAAGGGCGTGCTCCTGGGCGGCGTTCCCGGAGTCCGTCCGGCCAAGGTCGTTGTCCTGGGTGCCGGCGTGGCGGGTACCAACGCCGCCGCCATGGCCCTGGGGCTCGGGGCGGACGTCACCATCCTGGACATCAACATCAACCGCCTCCGTGAACTCGATGCCCAGTACCAGGGCCGGCTGAAGACCGTCGCGTCCAACAAGTACGAGATCGAAAAGTCAGTAGTGGACGCGGACCTGGTGATCGGCTCCGTGCTGATTCCCGGCGCCAAGGCCCCCAAGCTCGTGACCAACGAGCTGGTGGCCCGCATGAAGCCCGGCTCGGTCCTCGTGGACATCGCGGTGGACCAGGGCGGCTGCTTCGAGGACACCCACCCCACCACGCACCAGGAACCCACGTACAAGGTCCACAACACGATCTTCTACTGCGTGGCAAACATGCCCGGCGCCGTTCCGAACACGTCCACCTACGCACTGACCAACGTCACCCTGCGCTACGGCGTGGCCCTGGCAAACCTCGGCGTCAGGGCCGCGTTCGAAAAGGACCCCGCCCTCGCCGCCGGCCTGAACATCGCAGCAGGCCACGTGGCACACCACTCCGTCTCCGAGGCGCACGACCTGCCCCTCGTGGCGGACTGGCACGAACTGGTTTCCGCCTAACACCGGGAGAAGATGCTGGAACATTTCATTGCCTTGGTCCCAGGTCAGCGTGCGGCGCAGCGGCAGCGGTAGCCGGGCGTATGCGTGATGAGCGCGTTGGCCACAGTCGTGGCAGCTGGTCGCTGGATAGCCGTAGGAGCAGGGTGAAGCGGGTCTTGCGTTCCTCCATGGCGCCGGCTCTCCACGTGGGCGGGCCTGGTACGGATCGGGCGAACTCCGGCGTCTACATGGTGTTGATGTCCGGTTCATGGGAACGCCGTGGGATAGTTGCTGTCGATTTGGGTAACAGGTGCCAGGCAGGTGGACCGGTGGGCGACAAGAGTCAGCAATGCCGTGGCAGCAGCTACGGGTAGGGGTGATCCCCCTGAACGATTCATACTTTCGTCATTGCATGCACCTTCGCTGCGGGCTGCCGTCGTTCCTTGGGTTTGGCGAACCTCAGGTAGAGGGACGGCACCACGAAGAGGTTAAGCAGCGTGGACGTCACCAACCCGCCGAGAATGACTGTTGCCATGGGATGCTCGATCTCGTGGCCCGGGATTTCGCCGAGGACCACCAGCGGAACGAGGGCCAGCCCCGTGGCGAGGGTGGTCATCAGGATCGGTGAAAGCCGCTCGCCCGCACCGCGCAGCACCAGTTCGGGCCCGAACTTCATGCCCTCATTTTTCTCCAGGTGCTGGCAGTGATTGATGAGCAGGATGCCGTTCCTGGCCGCGATGCCCATGACGGTCAGGAAGCCCACGATCGAGCCCAGTGACAGCACGCCCCCTCCGAGGTAGGCGGCGAACACGCCGCCGACAAGGGCGATTGGCAGCGTGAGAATGACCAGTGTGGCCAGCCGCCAGCTTGAGAAGGCTACCTGCAGCAGCAGGTAAATCACGGCCAGTGCCACGGTGGCGAGGGTCAGCAGCGTGGCGGTTGCCTCTTGGCGTTCCTTGTATTCGCCCAGGAGCTCGGTGCGGAAGCCCGGAGGCAGCGCCACCTTCTTGAGCCCTTCCTCCATCGCCGCAACAACCCTGCCCAGGGATCCTTCTGTCACGTTTGCCTCGATATCGATACGCCTGGAGTGTGCATCACGCTCGATGACATTGGGCGTTGGTGCAAGCTCGACGCGTGCCACGTCGGACAACAGGATCTTCTGCCCGTTGGGGGTATCGATGGGGAGGTTCGTGATGCTGGTTGTGTCCGAGCGCATGCTCGGGGAACTCCAGATTCTGACGTCGTAAACTTTTCCGTCCCGGTAAAGGTCACCGACTTCTTCACTGCCAACCAGCGTCGCGGCCGCCCTCCGGACGTCACCCGGCTTCAGCCCGTACTTCTGCGCCTTCTCCAGATCGACCTCGATATTGATCTGTGGAATGTCCTTCTGCAGTTCGGTGTGGACGTCGATGGCTCCCTCTGTCCCGTCGAAGATCGCCTGGATTTCGGCGGCCTTTGAACGCAGGAGCGCCAGGTCGTTGCCGTAGAGCCTGACGACGACGGCGTTGCTGGCGCCCGTCAGAACCTCGCGGATCCTCTCCTTCAGGTAGGTTTGAACGTCGCGCACGATGCCGGGATAACCTTCGACGACTTCATGGACTGCGGCCAAAGTCTTGTCATAGTCCACGGCGGGGTCGATGCTGATCCAGTTCTCACCGAAATACACCCCCACGACTTCGTCGGCGTTGAAGGCCTGCCCGATATGGGCGCCGCAGTTCCGGACGCCCGGGATGGTCAGCAGTTCCGCGCAGGCCTTCTGACTGATGCGGTATTCCTCCTCCAAGGATGTGCCGGGCTGGGTCAGCCAGTGCATCAGGAAGTCGCGTTCCTTGAAATCAGGCAGCAGCGACTGCCCAAGCAGCGGTGCAGTGAGGGCACCGACGGCCGCCATGGCGCCGAACGTCGCGTAGCCTGCCACCGGACGACGGATGATCTTCCTCAGGATCCGGTGATAGCCTCGTTTGAGCACGCGGACGAGGGGCGGCTCCTGCTCCTTCAACGGAACCTTGCGCATGAAGATCAGCGCCAGGGCCGGTGTGACAGTCAGCGCCACGACCATTGAGGCCAGCACGGCCAGGGTGTAGGAAATGGCCAGCGGTCTGAAGAAGGCGCCGGTAAGTCCCTGAAGGAAGAAGATCGGCACAGCGGCGGCGATGATGATCAGCGTGGCATAGACGATCGGTCCGCGGACCTCCAGGGAGGCCTCCAGCACAACCGAGGCAGTAGAACGTGTTCCGCCCTCCGCCCGGTGCTGCCGGAGTCTTCGGATGATGTTTTCGATGTCGATGATCGCATCATCCACCACCACTCCGACCGCAATCACCAACCCGGCCAGGACCATGGTGTTCACCGCGGTGCCGGTCAGATAGAGGACGGACGCCGCCGTCACCAGCGACAGCGGGATCGCGATCAGGCTGATGAGCGCGGTCCGCCACTGGAACAGAAACGCCCCGAGCACCAGCACCACGAGGATGCAGCCCAGCAGCAGCGCACGGCTGAGGTTGTCGAGCGATTCCTCAATGAAGGTCGCCGGACGGAAAATCTCGGTATCAATGGTGATGCCGCTAAGCCCGGGCTCCATCTGCTTGAGGGCTGCCTCCACACCCTTGGTGACCTCCAGGGTGTTGCCCCATGGAAGTTTCTCCACAATGAGCATCAGCCCGGGGCCCTGGTTGATCACTGCGTCCCCAATGAGTGCCTGGTGGTCTTCCACCACATTGGCGACGTCCCCGAGGCGGAGCGGCTTCCCGTTCCGTTCCTCGATAACGATCTCCGCGAGGTCCTGCGGCGTCGCGATCGGCAGCACGTGCTGGATGCTGAGCCGCTGGTTTGGCGTCTCTATGTGGCCCCCGGTGCCGACGAAGGCCCCGGGCGAATACTGCAGAAGGCCGGCGTCGAGCGCGTCGGCTGTGACTTCCATGACCTGGTTCAGCGTGACGTCGTTCGCCTTCATCTTCTCTGGGACGGCGTGCACCATGAGCATTTGCTTTCTTTGGCCCCAGATGGCGATGTTGGCCACGCCCGGGACACGCAGCAGGTGCTGCCGGATCTTCCAGTAGGAGATCATGGACATTTCAATCAGGGAGCGTTCATCCGACGTCAGGCCGATTTTCATGACCCGGCTTGTGGATGAAAGCGGCTGCAGCATCATCGGCGGCGTCGCCCACGTGGGCAGCGACGGCGTGACGGTGGCTAGCCGCTCCGAGACGAGCTGGCGGGCCTTGAGCAGGTCCGCCCCCGGAGCGAAAATGAGCACGATCGAGGACAGCTGTTCCACGGATTTGGAGCGGATTTCCTCCAGCCCCTCGACTCCGTTGAGGGCGTCTTCGAGCGGAACGGTCACCAACTGCTCCACCTCGGCAGCGGTCAGACCGATGCAGCTGGTCTGGATCTCTACCTTCGGCGGCGCAAACTCGGGAAAGACATCCACAGAGGCGGTGCTGAGCTGAACGCCGCCGAACGCCATCATTGCCACCGCAATGGCCACCACCAAAGCGCGGAACTTCAGACTGAACCCGACAATCCGGCGCATGTCAGTGAGCGCCCGTCAGGAACTCGGCAGAGGACCGTTCCGCAGCACCCAGGGTAACAACGTCGGTTCCGACTGGCGGACCGGAACCTAACGGGACCACGGGTACCGTCGCCCAACGGAACCTAAAACTCCGTCCAATTCGCCAATCGGTCATAACCTCAGCCCCCATGTAACTGGTGCCGACAGCATTGTCGAGTCCAATTACTCGTACGACTATTCAGGAATGCCTACAGCGGTGCCAAGCTGCGGGCAAAATGGCGGGTTTCCTCCCAGCAACCCTGCACGCCCCCTAACCAAGAGACGTGGAAAATGGCAGTTTGGTTCAGGACCGGTGTGACGGCTTGAACCAGGACCACCCACGACTCGCCGGTCACTGATGGTTGAGTCAGGACCACCCCTTACGTTGTTGTTGTGGGTGATTTGGCAGCTGTCGTAGTGTTTCGATCACCCTCGGGTGGCGGGTATGGCACAGGTCTCCCTGCCGCTTGGACGGCTCACTGGGAATGGCCGCCCGCTGCCCGCCGATGACTCGACCGCTGAATAAGACTTACGACATTGATCGTTGGGTAAGGACGTGCCGGCATAGTTATCGACAGCGCCACCGAATAATTGAGCTGATCGAAGGGGATAAGGCATGCCGGCGGTGTGGGCGGGGAATCGACTCGGGCAAGAGGGCTCATCATTGTGTAGTGATCGATCAATCCGGGACGGAGCCGCTCTCGAAACGGGTTGAAAACGGAGCTGTTGGCCGCGCACGGGCAGCAGCTGTTCTATACCCCCGGACGGATCGTGCACCACGGCGCAGCAACGTACCGCGGCGATGGCAAGACCGATGCGAAAGACGCCAGGATCATCGCCGACCAGGCGCGCAAGCGCAGCGATCTACAGCCCGTCCGCGGTGGGAGAAAGCCCTCGAGGCCGCGAACGCCCAGCACACGGTCCTGCCAACACAATCCACGGGCTCGGCCCTCGTCGTCCGGCTGGCCGAGCAGATCAGCGCAATCGACGCAGAGATGCCGACGTCGATACGCAGATCACGGACTTGTCGAAACCGCACCCACGTTTCGGCTCAACCAGCGGTTTCATTTAAGCGATGGCCCGGGCCTGTTCGATCAGTTTGAGGACTTCCACCGGGCCTGCCGGATCCACCGGAAGCGGAAGATCGGAGGCGGCGCCGCCGTCGGTGATCTTGTCCGCAAGGATGCGGTAGAACTCCGGGTAGGCGCCGCGTTCGGTGGACACCCGGTCAAGGTGGCCGTCGCGGCCCAGCTGCCCGGCCCACTCCGGATCCTCCAGACCGTACTCCTCGTCCAGCGGGCCTCCGCCAGCCACAATGTACGGTTCCTGCGGATCCACGCCGTGCTTGGTGAAGGCGCCCTCAGAACCCAGCACGCGGTAGCGCGGCCCCTGCTGGGCGCACAGCATGTTCATCCAGAGGTGGCTGAGCACGCCGGATCCGTGTTTCAGGACGAGGAAGCAGTCGTCGTCCGTGTTTTCACCGGGCCGCCGGGCGTTGAGCTCCGCGTGCACAATCTGGCCGGGCCCGAACAGTTCCAGCGCCTGGTCCAGCAGGTGGGTGCCCAGGTCGAACAGGACGCCTCCGCCGGTCGCTGCGGTGGCCTCCGCTTTCCAGGCCTTGGACACTTCCGGGGACCAGCGCTCGAAGCGTGATTCGAACCGCATCACCTGCCCCAGTGCCCCGGCGTCGAGCAGACCTTGGACGGTCAGGAAGTCGCCGTCCCAGCGGCGGTTCTGGAAGACGGTCAGGACCCGATGCAGCCTTTCTGCCAGCGCCGTCAGCTCCACGCCCTCGGCGCTGGTCACTGTGAACGGCTTGTCCACGACGACATCAAGCCCTGCCTCGAGCGCGGCCTTCGCCAGCGGGTAATGGGTTGCCGGGGGCGTCCCCAAGACCACAAGGTCAAGGTCCCCGGCCATGGCGAGGACGGCGTCGGCGTCCGGAACCGTTTTCACACCCGGATAGCGGTCGACGGCGGCCGCCTGGCGGCCGGCGTCCGACGTCGCGATGACGTCCAGTGAGTATCGGGAGTCGGCAGCGATCAGCGGGGCGTGAAAAACGCTTCCGGAGAGGCCAAAACCCACGACGGCGGTGCGGATAGGTCCGCGTTCACCGGACGGCTGCCGTCCCGACGGAGAGAGGGGCGAGGAGGGGGATGCGGTGCTCATGGTGCAACGCTACTCCGGGATCCCGCCCTCCGCAGATCCGACCACGCGCGTGACCAGCTCGCGCCAGGACTCCTCAAGCCGCTCCGGGGAAACTCCGTGCACGCGGACGGTGTGGAGCAGCCGTTCCGCATCCAGGGTGGCACTCAGCGACATGGCCATGAGCCACGCGTCCGCGTCGAAGCCTGCGTCGAGCAGCAGATGCTCGATATGCCTGTGCCACAGCACCACGGCGGGAACCTCAAAACGGTTGTACACAGAATGGTCGGCAGCCCGGGCGAGGTCGCCGTATTCCAGGATGTAGCCAATGCGGCCGGCGCCGAACGCGATGAGCCGTTCGAGGGGAGGCGCCCCCGGGCCCAGGGGCGGAGGGCCGAACATGAAGCGGCCCTGGAACTCGGCCTCGGCATCACTGAGCAGCGTCATCATGAGCCCGGCCCGGCTGCCGAAGCGTCGGAAGATTGTTCCCTTGCCCACGCCTGCCCGTTCCGCCAGTTTGTCCATGGTGAGGCCATCCGCGCCGCACTCCTCGATGAGCTGCCGGGCTGCACACAGAAGCAGTTCCCGGTTGCGGGCGGCGTCGCGGCGCTCCGGACCGGAGCCGCCGGGCATTCCGGAGCGGATTGGGATGAGGCTCACATAAATCATTCTAGACTGGGGAATAATATCCGGACCGTAGTCCGTTTAGTATCGGTGAAGGCAAAAAACGCCTCGACAACCAGCCGCCGCGGACGCTCCGCGGCTGACACTAGGAGTTCACATGTCCAAGAACACCGTACTTGCCCTGGTCGGCAGCCTTCGCGCCGATTCCCACAACCGCAAACTCGCCGAGGCTATCCAGCTCAACGCCCCGGAGGATCTCGAAATCGTCATCCACGAGAGCCTTGGCAACCTCCCCTTCTACAACGAGGACATTGACGTCGAGGGCCAGGTCCCGGAGGCCGCCGCCGCCCTCCGCGCCGCAGCGAATGACGCCGACGCCCTGTTGCTGGTCACCCCCGAACACAACGGAACCATGCCGGCGTCGCTCAAGAACGCCATTGACTGGCTGTCCCGCCCGTACGGCGCCGGCGCCCTTGTCGGCAAGCCCACCGCCGTCGTCGGCACCGCCTTCGGCCAGTTCGGCGGTGTCTGGGCCCAGGACGAGGCCCGCAAGGCCGCCGGCATCGCCGGCGCCCGCGTCCTCGAGGACGTCAAGCTCGCCGTTCCGGGCTCCATGGTCCGCTTCGCCGAGACCCACCCGAAGGACGACGCCGAGGTTGTCGAGCAGATCCAGGGCATCTTCAGCGCCCTTGCCGCCGCCGAGAAGGCAGAGGCCGCAGCCTAGCCCAAGCCACACCTCCCATCCCCCCGAGGCGCCCCTGGCAACGTGACAGTTGCCGGGGGCGTTGGCGTCCCGGCGCGCACCGGCCGGCGCCGTGCAGCGCAACCATTCCGTAACTGAGCTGCGGCCGAACTGTCACCGGCACTCCGTTCCACGCCGACTTCCACCGCACTACCGTTGATATACGGGACGCGCGAGCGGGAAGTGCGGTGCAGTCATGAGGACCAGTCAGTGCGGCAGGACGCTGACGACGGCGGCTGTTGCCCTATGCCTGCTGCTTCCGTTGGGGCTGGGCTCTTGCGTGTCCGTCCCGGCCTCACCGGGCGGGAACGCTGTGGAACAGGCTCCTGCCGGCGGGCAGGGCCTGACCGCCCCCGACCCCCGACCCGCCCCGGCACCGGAACCTGCCCCTGAGGGTGCTGCGCCTGCGGCACCGCCGGCGGTTCCGGGCGGAAAACCGGCCCAGGGATCCGGCGCGGAGTCGGCCCTCGGGTCAGGCGCGGGCACGAATTCCGTCCCGCAGGACTTTGCGACCCCGGTTCCGCCCGCCGTCATGCCACCGGAACCGCCTGCGGAGGGATCCGCTGAGGGACCGGTTGCAGGATCCGCAGGCGGACCAGCCATCCACGAGCAGCCTGCAATTGGGGCACCAGGCCCTCCGGCGCCGGGCACGGGGACTGAAGGTTCGGCAGCCGGACCTGCTGCGGGCTTCGGAACGGGCGCCGGGAGCGGCCCAGGCGGGGCAGAGGGAGTCCCCGCCGGCACGGCAGTGTACTACGTGGCCGTGGACGACGGCGGCAGTTCCGGCGTGCGCTTCGGCTGCAACGACAGCCTCGTCCCCGTGCGCCACACGGACCCCGCGATCCGCGAGCCGCTTCAGGCAGCCATGAGCCAGCTTCTGTCTGGAAGCGGGACACCGGCTGGGCTGTACAACGCCCTGGAGTCATCCGCGCTGAAGTACGTTTCCGGCTTCCTGGACGGGGAGACGGTGGTGGTCAACTTGAGCGGAGCGGTTCAGCCCGGCGGCACCTGCGATATCCCGCGGATTGAGGCCCAGCTGACCCACACGGCCGTGACGGCCGTCGGCGCCGTCCGGGCGGAGATTTACGTCGACGGCGTCAGGCTGGCAGACGTCCTGAGCCTGCGCTAAGCACACGCCGCCTGATTCACCACATGCGAGTCACGCACATGCGTCACCAGGCGCGCGTCACTCACGTGCGTTGGCCCGGGTGAAGAGAGCGTCCATCTCGGCATGGCTTCGAGCTCCGGCCAGCTTGGACCAGTTGCCGTCGCCCAGGACTTCGGCAGCCACCCTGGACACCGTTGCGTAAGCCGCCTTCGCGGTATTGCCGCCGATACTGATCCGCCGCACGCCGGCGTCGTGCAGTTCCCCGACTGAGGGGGCCCCCACGCCCGCCAGCGCGTTCAGCGGCGCAGGGATCCGCCGGGAGAGCTCGTGCAGGACATGCAGGTCTGTTACGCCGGGGACGAAGATCCCGTCCGCACCGGCCGCCAGGTATGCCGGGGCCCGCCGCAGCGTTTCCTCGAAGGCCGATTCCGGAAACCGCCCGGACAGGTAGGTGTCCGTCCTGGCGTTAATGAAGAGCCGCACCCCATGCTCCTCCGCCAGCCTCCTGACGGCCCCGATCCTGCGGGCCTGCTCCGCGACGTCGGTGAGCGGCTCACCTCCGGAGTCCTCGATATTCACCCCCACAGCCCCGGATGCCAGGACCGCCGAGATGGTCTGCTCCAGCTGGGCATCGTCGAAGGCGCCGTCCCTGCCGGCGTACCCCGTTTCGATGTCGGCCGTCACCGGCAGGTCCGTCGCGGCCGCAATCCTGTTGAGCGCCGCCACGGCGAGGGCACGGGGCAAATGGTTGCCGTCCGGAAAACCCAGGCTCCAGGAGATAGCTGAGCTTGATGTGGCCAGAGCCTGCGCACCGGCCTGCTCCACGAGCTTGGCCGAGGCCGCGTCCCACACATTCACCAGCACCAGCGGCACCGGCCCTTCAGCGTGGAGTTCCCGGAAGGCTGCGGCCTTGTCCGACTGGGCAGGAAAGGACTGGTACGTGGTCATGGCTCCATTCCATGCCCTCGGCGTGCCCGCGTAAAGGACCTGGGCTTCGAATAGCGCATTTCGTGAACAATTGTTGCCTTACTGACAACAGCTGGTTGTATCCTAGGGACTGTGACCCACGAGACACTCGACGCCGCCGCAGCCGTCCTCCCCGCCGAAGCCATTGACGCGATTGAACGGGCGGCAACGTCCTCGCATCGCCACGAAGGACTTTTTTCGGAGCGCGCCGCGAACATCAAGCAGTCGGCTGTCCGAGACGTCTTCGACATCTCGCTGCGCCCTGGGCTCGTCTCCCTGGCGGGCGGCAGCCCCTACCTCCAGTCGCTGCCCCTGCAGAGGCTGGGCCAGACCGCTGCAGCGATCATCGCCGAACAAGGCCTGACCGCCCTGCAGTATGGCAGCGGGCAGGGCACGGAAGAGCTTCGCACCCAGATCTGCGAGGTCATGGCCGCCGAGGGCATCCTGGACGCGCTGCCCGAAAACGTGGTGATCACCGCCGGCTCCCAGTCGGCCCAGGACGTGGCCACCAAGGTTTTCTGCAACCCCGGGGACGTCGTCCTCGTCGAGGAACCCACCTATGTGGGCGCCCTGAACACCTTCGAGGCGTACCAGGTCCAGGTTGAGGCCGCCGCAATGGACGACGACGGCCTGGTGCCCGAGCTTCTCGAGGCCAGGATCGCCGAACTCCAGGGCGCCGGGAAAAACATCAAGTTCCTCTACACGATCCCCAACTTCAACAATCCCTCGGGAATCACCCTGGCGCAGGAGCGGCGCCAGCGGATCGTCGATCTCTGCCGCCGCGCCAACATCCTGGTGCTCGAGGACAACCCCTACGGCCTTCTCCGCTTTGAGGGGAAGCCACTGCAACCGCTGCGGGCCGCTAATCCGGACGATGTCATCTATATGGGGTCGTTTTCCAAGATCTTCGCGCCGGGGCTGCGCATCGGCTGGGCGCTCGTCCCCGCCCATTTGCAGCGCCGATATTATCTGGCAGCCGAGGCCGTGACGCTGTGCCCGCCCACGCTGAACCAGATGCTGGTTTCGGCTTACCTCAGGGACTACGACTGGAAGGGACAGATCGAGACGTACCGGGGACTGTACGCGGAACGCTGCCACGCCATGCTTGCTGCGCTGGAGAAGTACATGCCGGACGGGCTGACATGGACACGGCCGGAGGGCGGCTTCTTCGTGTGGGTGACACTTCCGGAGGGCGTGGATACGTACCCCCTGCTCCGCAAGGCGATCGATGCCGGCGTCGTCTTCATCCCGGGAGCTGCCTTCAGCCACTCGGCCGAACCTTCCAATAAGCTTCGCCTGGCCTTCAGTGCTGTGCCTCCGGAACGCATCGCCGAAGGTGTGCGCCGGCTTGCGCCGGTGCTAAAGGAAGCCATCGAGCCACAAGCCACAGGGCACCCGGCCAGTTGACCCGCGCTGCGTGTCGGGCCGGCGCTGTAGCCTAATGATGGACACCAGCCGGGCAGACGCAGGATGCGAACATGCAGCCCGCCCGGATGCTGCGAACGAAAGAGAGTGGATCATGAGTGGAATCATTGTTGTCGGCGTGGACGGCAGCGCCACAGCACGCAAGGCCGCAGAGGCGGCCCGGGACCTGGCAGTGGCGCTGGGGGCGACCCTGCACGTCGTGTCGGCTTTTGATACCGACCGGACCGAGGTTTACGGCAGCGGCACCGATAAATGGATCGTCTCCGATGCCGGCGCGGCCGAGAAAGTTGCCAAGGACGTTGCCGCTGGCCTCGCCGTCGCGGGGCTCACTGTGACCTACTCGGCGGCCCGCGGCAAGCCGGCCGAAGCCCTCGTTAAAGAGGCGGAACGCTCCGACGCGAGGATGATCGTTGTAGGCAACCGCCGCATGCACGGCCTGGGACGGGTGCTGGGCAGCATCGCCAACAGCGTTGCCCACACTGCGTCCTGCGACGTCTACATCGCCAACACCTACGGGGCAGACTAGGCCAGGACAGACACACATCGTATCGGGAGGCCGTGCCGACGGGGCACGGTTATTCCCGGATCATGGTGCGGGGCCAGCCGGCCGGGGCCGTGCCGCAGTCGGTGAGGCGGGCACCCGGGTATTGAAGGGGACCAAGAGGCCACGCCCGGCTTGACCGGCGTCACGCCTCTTGGTGGGCAGTCTCACCCGGCTTTCCGGGCATTGGCGTGTGGTCCAACGGTAAAATTAATGGTGCCCCCGATGGTGCGGACAGCCCAGCACCTACCAGCGCCAGGACCCAAAAAAAATGCTTACGCTTCAGCGACGCCAGCTCGTCGGCCACGACATCCTTCTTGCCCGCCACGGCAACCACATCTGCTCGATGCGGCTGGACCGCAGCTCGGGACGGGTCATCGCCCTGCTGGACGACGGCTCCGTGGACAGCGCGCCGAACCTCATCTCGCCGGACCTGCAGCTTCCTGAAACCATGCAGAGCGTCCTGCGGAACGACTGGAAGTTCCTGGCCACCGTGTCCGGCTGCGTGGCCGGCCTCGCCGGGGTCATGATCGCCGCCGCATTCAGCCTCGCCGGCCTCTCTGCCGATCCCGCTCTGGCGGAACTGATGACCACGTACCAGGCGTACTAAACAGCTCTCCAACGCATGCTCCTGGCACGGACGTCAGATCCCCGGTGACCTACGGGTTCAACGAGCGAGGATCATCAGCTCCCTCAGCAGCCACCACAATCCGGACGCCACACCGCCGCCAACCAGCACGCCCATCACAACCTCGGCCACGGTATGTGCGCGCAGCACCACACGGGACCAGCTGACTGCAGGGATCAGCAGCATCAGCGGAAGCCACGGCGGGCCCAGCATTAGGACGGCGATGCCCGTAGAGAGCGCGATCGCTCCTGCGTGCCCGCTGATTTTCCAGAAGAGGCTAATCACGGCAAGCAGCACCACGCTCCCGACGATCGTCAGGACCATGACAATCACGCTGACGGGCGCGTTGACGACGCTCAGCACGCCCAGGCCAGCCAGCAGCGACAGCATGGCCATGCCCATCACCGGTGCCCGCTGGCGGCGTTCACTGACGTGATGATCCGTGACCTTGCCCAGCCGCACCAGCAGCAACACGGCGGCGAACGGCAACACACAGACAAACAGCACGGCCAGCGCGCCGAACCAGATGGTCCCCGGGAAACCCGGTTCAATCACCGGGCTGAGCATCAGCAGCGCAGCCACGGTGACCGGCGGCTGGAAGACCGCCGAGAGGAACAGCGCCACGCGGTTGCGGATGACCATGACCGTTTGCTCTCGCCCCGCGCGGGGACCCTCCGTCATCCGGTGAACTGACGCCGCAGGCCGGGCTCCCGGCGGGTCAGGAAGCCGATCAATCCAGCAGGAGGGCAGGCTCTTCAAGGATGGCGGCGACGTCAGCCATGAAGCGCGCGGACAGATCTCCGTCCACAACACGGTGGTCGAAAGACCCGCCAAGAGTCGTGATCCAGCGCGGAATGACCTCGCCGTCCAGCACCCAGGGTTTCTGCTTGATCGTCCCGAATGCCACGATGGCCACCTCGCCCGGATTGATGATCGGGGTTCCGGTATCGATGCCGAGGGCACCGATATTCGTGATGGTCAGCGTGCCACCCTGCATCTGGGCAGGCTGGGTCTTGCCGGCACGCGCGGTGGTGGCAAGATCATTCAAAGCCAGCGCCAGCTCCTTCAGAGAGAGATCCTGGGCGTTCTTGATGTTCGGAACCATCAGTCCGCGCGGCGTGGCCGCGGCAATGCCCAGGTTCATGAAGTGCTTGACCTGGATCTCAGCCGAATCACCACCGGGGTTGTCCACCCAGGTGGCGTTGACGCTGGGGTTGCGGGCCGCAGCCCAGATGACCGCCTTGGCCAGGATCAGGAGCGGTGAGACTTTGATGCCCTCGAAATCTCGCGAGGCCTTCAGCCGCTTGACGAACTCCATGGTCCGGCTGGCGTCCACGTCCACGAAAATGCTGACGTGCGGCGCGGAGAAGGCAGAGTCCACCATCGCCTTGGCAGTGGCCTTGCGGACGCCCTTCACCGGGATCCGTTCGATCCGCTGCTCCTGTGGCCGGCCCGACCTTCCCCAGAACGTGTCCGCCTTGTCCAGCTCCGCGTCACGCTGGGCCTGGTAGCTGACCAGATCCTCCCTGGTCACCTCACCTCGGGCGCCGGTGGGAATCACATCGGCCAGATCGATTCCCAGGTCCCGGGCGATCTTGCGAACCGGCGGCTTGGCCAGCACCTTGTTCACCAGTCCGGTGATGGCGCCGCCCAGTGTGGGCTTCTCTGCGGCGGAACCGCTATGCGAGCCCGTCGAAATCCCGGGCTCGGCCAGTGGAGCGGGACCGCGGGTCTCACTCGGCCCGGCCGCCGGGGCGGCACCGCCGGTCTCGACCGGCCCGGCCACAGGCTGGGCAGAAGCCTTCCGCGGACGGCGCTTGACGGCGTCGGCCTTTGGGCCGGAACCCACCAGCGGACCGCCGGCCAGCCCGCCGGCCGCGGCGCCGCCGTCGGAAGTGGTTGGATTGGTGTGCGGGTGCTCGTGCAGCTTCCCGTACATGAGCGGCTCGGGCTCGCTCTCCTGCAAGGCGGGCAGCGGGACGTCGGCGGGAGTGGGATCCCCGGAGACGGCGTCGGAGACGCTGATGATGGCCGTGCCGACGTCGACGGTCACTCCCTCGGGAACCAGCAGTTCCGTGACGGTGCCGGCGAACGGGGAGGGCAGTTCGACGAGGGACTTGGCGGTCTCGATCTCGCAGAGGACATCGTTGATGGCCACCGTGTCGCCCGGCTTGACCTTCCAGGAAACGATCTCGGCCTCGGTCAGGCCTTCGCCCACGTCGGGAAGGTTGAACTTGTTAGTCGTCATGGGGTCCTCGGGTTTCGAAAGCTCAGGCTGGCCGGTGCCCGGAGGCGACCGCAGGCATAAACGTCAGTGCGAAGCGTCAGTAGCTAAAAGCCCGGTCCAGCGCCTCAAGGATGCGGTCAATGTCCGGAAGATAGTCCTCTTCCACCTTGGCCACGGGGTATGGCATGTGGAAGCCGCCCACGCGGATGACTGGGGCTTCGAGGGAATGGAAGGCGCGCTCACCGATCCGGGCGGCGATTTCGCCGCCGATGCCACCGAACGTCGGAGCCTCGTGGGACACGATAAGCCTGCCGGTTTTCTTTACCGACGATTCGATCGTGTCGAAGTCGATGGGGGAAATGGAGCGGAGATCGATGACTTCGATACTGCGTCCGTCCTCCGCGGCGGCATTTGCCGCGGCGAGTGCCACGGGAACCAGCGGACCGTAGACCACCACGGTGGCGTCGGTGCCTTCCCGGACCACGTGGGCCTTGAAGGGGTCCTCGGCCAGTCCCGCCGTCGTCGTGTCGACTTCACCCTTGAGCCAGTAGCGGCGCTTGGGTTCGAAGACGATGACCGGGTCCTGGCAGTCCACGGCCTGCTGGATCATCCAGTAGGCATCGTGGGGGTTGGACGGGGTGATGATGCGAACGCCGGCGGTGTGCGCAAACAGCGCTTCCGGCGACTCCGAGTGGTGCTCGATGGATCCAATGCCGCCGCCGTACGGGATGCGGATGACGACGGGGACGGTCAGGTTTCCGTTGCTGCGCGAGTGCATCTTGGCGAGCTGCGTGGTGATCTGGTTGAAACCCGGGAAGACGAAACCGTCGAACTGGATCTCACAGACCGGCAGGTAGCCCCGCAGCGCCAAGCCGATGGCCGTGCCGATGATTCCAGATTCGGCGAGCGGGGTATCAACTACGCGGTCCGCGCCGAACTCGCCGATCAGGCCATCCGTCACCCGGTAGACGCCGCCGAGGGGCCCGATGTCCTCGCCCATCAGCAGGGCCTTGGGGTTGTTGCTCAGCGTTGCGCGCAGGCCCTCGTTGATGGCCTTGGCAATGGTCATGGTGGTCATCAGTGGCCAGCTCCTTCTGCGGTGTCCTCGCCGGCGAAACCAGCGGTGTACTCCTCGAACCAAGCCAGTTCCTCCGCCACAAGCGGATGCGCCTCGACGTACGTGTTGGCAAAGGCCGTGCGGATGTCCGGGGTTTCCAAATCGTAGGTGGACTTGCGGATGTAGGCTGCCAGCTCGTCGCCCTCAGCCGCCACCTGCCTGAAGAATGCATCATCGGCCATGTCCTCGGAGCGGAGGTACTTCTCCAGCCGCTCCAGCGGATCCTTGGCCCGCCACAGCGCTTCCTCGGAGGATTCGCGGTATTTCGTGGGGTCGTCAGCTGTGGTGTGCGCGCCGACGCGGTAGGTGAAGGCCTCGATCAGCACCGGCCCGTTGCCCTGCCGTGCGTGCTCCAGCGCCCACTCGGTGACGGCGTGCACGGCAATGACGTCGTTGCCGTCCACCCTGATGCCCGGGAAGCCGTAGCCCTTGGCCCGGTTGGACAGCGGGATGCGGGTCTGCACTGCTGTGGGCACGGAGATGGCCCAGTGGTTGTTCTGGCAGAAGAAGACCACGGGCGCCTTGTAAGACGATGCAAACACCATGGATTCGTGAACGTCGCCCTCAGAGCTGGCGCCGTCGCCGAAGTAGACCATGACGGCAGCCTTCGGCTCGGCCGCTCCGGACTCCGCCATGCCGTTGGCCTCCGCGAGGCGCTGGTCGCGCTGAATGCCCATGGCATAGCCGACGGCGTGGGGTGTCTGGGCAGCCAGGACCAGTGTGTACAGGTGGAAATTGGTGTCCTTCGGATTCCAGCCGCCATTGGAGATGCCACGGAACTGCCGCAGGAGCTCGGCGAGGTCGACGTTCCGCGTGAGGGCCACACCGTGCTCGCGGTACGTGGGGAAGATGTAGTCCTGGGGCTGGCTGGCCCGCCCGGAGCCTATCTGCGCAGCCTCCTGGCCGGTCA
Organism: Arthrobacter sp. B2060; assembly: GCF_059090445.1. NCBI lineage: Bacteria > Bacillati > Actinomycetota > Actinomycetes > Micrococcales > Micrococcaceae > Arthrobacter > Arthrobacter sp. B2060. The sequence continues at coordinate 916,190 of NZ_JBNHFR010000001.1, read as the reverse complement.
GCGGAACCCAGAGCGCCAGCTGGCCCTGGCGCTGGAGCGCTGTGGCCTCCTGGTCGAAGCGCCTGATCGCGGCCATGTCGGCATAAAAGCCGCGCAGCTTTTCCGCATCCAGCCGTTCGGCATACTCCGAAAACATGGCGTTCGTTCCGAGCTTGCCGTCCGGGCCAAGCAGCTGGACCATCTCGACCGGCGGCTCGCCCAGGGCAGCCTCGGCCTCGGCCTCTAGCTGGTCATCCACTTCTGTTCCGTCGAACTCGGTGGAGGGCAGATGTGTGGCGCCCATACCGTCTCCTTGCTTGCCGCATCCGGATGCGTTGCAATGTCGCTGGGATATATGCCCCGCACGGAATGCATTCCATGTGCGGCATATATTTTGGCTTACTGTTCCTTACTTTATCCGGCGTAACTACCGTGGGGCAGTTGTTAACCGCTAGGAACGCCTCGGGGGTTTTGTATAAACCGCACAGAGCTCGAGGAAGCGGGTATTCGCCTCCACCTCGCCGATGCTGACCCGGACGCCCTCGTTACCGAAAGCACGCACCGAAAGCGCCCGCTCCCCCGCCAACTGGGCGAACTCGGCGCTATTCTCGCCCAGATCCAGCCAGACGAAGTTCCCCTGAGCCTCCGGAACGAACCAGCCCAGATCACGGAGACCGGCTGTTACGCGGTCCCGCTCCTCCACCAGGCTTTGTACCCTTTCTACAACCTGATCGAAATTCTGGAGGGACACCACGGCGGCCTGTTCCGCGATCTGGGACACCGCGAAGGGTGTGGCGGCCACGCGGAGGTACTGCGTCAGTTCCGGCTGGGAGATGCTGTAGCCCACTCGCAGCCCGGCGAGGCCGTGTGCCTTGGAGAAGGTCCGAAGCACCACGACGTTGGGGTATTTCCGGTACATCCGAATGCCGTCCACGGCGTCATCCGCCCGTATGAATTCCTGGTAAGCCTCATCGATGACCACCACCACGTCCGAAGGCACTGCCCTGATGAACCGTTCCGTTTCCTCGGCCCTCAAGATCGGACCGGTGGGGTTGTTCGGCGTGCACAGCAGGATCACCTTGGTGCGCGTGGTCACGGCGGCCGCCATGGCCTCAAGATCGTGACGGCCGTCCGCGGTGAGGGGAATACGCACACTCTGGGCGCCGGCCAGGCCAACGCAGATGGGATACGCCTCGAAGGAACGCCACGCGTAGATCACTTCGTCGGCTTTTCCGTCGTCGTTCTGGCCGGCGAAGGCGCTCAGCAGCTGGTTGAGCGCCCCAAGGCTTCCTGCGCCGGTGACGATGTCCTCGGCCGGCACCTCGAGGAAGTCCGCGAGCGCGGTCCGGAGCTTGGTGCTCAGGGGGTCCGGGTAGCGGTTGAAGTCGGTCTGCGCAGCGATGGCCTCGGCTACGGCCGGAATCGGCGGCAGCGGGTTCTCGTTGGACGACAGCTTGTAGCTGGCCAGGCCGTCAACGGCGACGGGTGGCTTGCCTGCGGCATAGCGGGGCAGCCGGTCAACAACCGGCCTCGGCCTGACACCGCCAGCCATAGTCTCTGATGAAGTCATGCCAACTAGCCTACTTCGCCCGTCTGCCGCGGGTGCGCCCGCATCCCGCGAGGTATGACAGCATGGGCGCATGCGTTCTTTCATCGTTCGGGTGCTCATCAACGGACTGGCACTGTGGATTGCCAGTTGGATTCTCCCCGGGCTGGACATCACCACTTCGGCAACGACCGATGCGGTGGCTAACGCCGGCGTCAGCCAGGGGACCGATGCTGCCGGCATAGTCCTGGCTTACCTCTTTGTCGGACTGATTTTCGGGCTGGTCAATGCTTTCGTTCGTCCGATCGTCAGTTTCCTTTCGCTGCCCATCACCATCCTCACCCTGGGGCTCTTCACGATCGTCATCAACGCGGCCATGCTGTACCTGACATCGTGGATCAGCAGCTACACACCGGTGGACTTCACGATTGACTCCTTCTTCTGGACTGCGGTGCTGGCGGCAATCATCATCACCATCGTTTCCCTGGTGGCCGACAGGATCCCGGGGGCACGCCACCGGTAATTGCAGGCCGCTGCGGACCGTCCACACCGGGAGCCGGCTACCGACCACCGGGCGGGCGGATGTCTAGCTGTTCCACAGGGCGGGCGGGCGCACCTTGGCGCCCTGATTCCTGCGGCTTCGGGGTGCGGACGAGCTGGAAGCGCGTTGCCGTGGCCGCCCCGCCGGAACCCACGACCCCGGCGAGCACGCCTGTTGACGCCATGAGGGACGGATCGCTGCTTGCGGAGACCGCCCGGGCACCGGCTTCATAGTTCGTGAGCCTGTGGCCCGGACCGAGCCCCGGAGCCTCGCCTGAGGGCGTCAGCACCCGGTTCTCGAGCGTGACGGTGACGCGGTCCCGGGTGTCCGGGTTGATTGCCCCCTCGCTCCCTGGAACCCAGTCCTGCCGGTGTTCCAGGTGCAGGCTGCTGATGCCCGGCTCAGGATGGATTCCGCCTACGGGGGAGCCCGCGGTCAGCACGTACTTGAGGTCGTACTCCGCGAGGAAGGCCTTGTCCTGGCTCAGGTTCATGGCGTGGATCCCGCCCTGGCTGTAGCCAACGGCGACCACCTGGGCGCCGGCCTCTGCCCCTGCCTCCTGCAGCGCGGACCGGATGGCGGCACTCGTATGCTCCGAGCCGTACCCGAGTGCTTCGACGATTCCGGCCTCATCGAACGGGTTGGGGCCGCCCGCGTCTCCTGGCTGCGTGCCGGGAACGATGACGACAAAGGCCTCGTGATCCCCGCTGCCCGTCCTGAGGATTTCAATCGTGCCCCGGCCCTCCTCATCAACGGACCGCGCCCTGGACAGGAGCCCGGCAGGGGAGGCATCGAGGACGACATCCGTGCTGGGACCTCCGATCGCTTTGAGGTCGCGGGGTTTCAGGTGGGGCGCCAGACCCTCAGCCAGCGCACGGACAACGATAGGGATGCCCGAACCCTGCATCCCGGTCGCTCTCGCCATGTGGATGGCCTCGGTCACCCGCTCGGGCCTCGCCCCCAGAAGGGCCACGATGAACGGATAGTTGCCTGCGAGCGCCTCTGTACTGTCCCTGTTCAGCAGCCGGCTGAGGTCAGGACTGTAGGGGTTAGGGAACCCGCCGAGGAGCATATCCAGGAACTGCGGCAGCCACAGCTTCAGGGAGTCCGTGCCCAGGCGCAGGTTGGACAGGGTTCGCTGTTCGGCCCCCTCGTACTCCTGCAGACAGGCTTGCACCTGGCTTCCGATGTCCTGCAGTTCCTCCCGCACTTTCGCCACAGCACGCCGCCCTTCCCCTGTGGCGTTGAGCGCTTCGACCCCGCTGGACGGTGGATCGTTTTGATATTGCCCCAGCTCCGCCCAGATCCTGTGCGCAGCGATCTCCACTGCCGCCAGGTCCCCCGCGAGGCCGTCCAGGCCCCGCACTCCAGCGTCCAGCTCCTCCAACTGAAAGGCGATGCCCCCTACTCCGCCCCGGACCGAAAAATGGCCGTCCGGCTCCGGCTTCAGTGGCCGGAGCGGCCCGCCGCTCCCCCACGGCGTCACCTCAGCCATCAGTAGTCCCCTGTTCCGGTCCGCATCGACGACAACGACACGTTCCGGGCATGCCGACGGATGACCTGCGCGGCGAGTTCCATACGCTCCTTGGCCCTCCGCAGGGCAGCTGCCTGCAGCCCGATGCTCGCCCTGTACGCCGTGCCAGCAGGGGACTGCCAGTCCTCCAGCTGCAACTGCGAAAGCCGGACCAGAACAGCATCGAGCTGTCCCGCACAAACGTCGGCCCTCCCCGCCAGGAGCTGCACCTCAAACTGCCGCGAAGAGCACGACGCCGCGTCCGCGGCGGTAATGCTGGCGCTCATTCAAGTTCCCCCTCTCCTTCCGGCTGCCGACGCTGTCTGTCCGCAAACCTGTCCCAGACCTTGCCGGCGGACCTGACGGCAGATCCTGCCGGCGGCCGCGCTTTCTGCCTCTTGCGGACAAAACTAGGGCGCCCTGTCCCCCGCCGGAACACCCGCCGTCGGCTATGTGGACAGCCGCCCAGGACGCAGGCTGGGGAGGGCAAGTCACAAGCAACCGCGTGCTTCAGCGGGCAGCGGAGTTCATGAAAGAATCAGCTCATGCCTGAAACTGCCGCCACAGCTGACACCCGTACGCCCTCCGGACGCCTGGCCCTCGCCGCGTCACCGGAACAGATCGCGCTCGGCCCGCTGGACGGCCGCTACCAGTCCGCCGTCGCGCCGCTCGTTGACTACCTGTCCGAGGCCGCCCTCAACCGTGACCGGGTCGCCGTCGAAGTAGAGTGGCTCATCCACCTGACCAGCAACAACGTCCTCCCGGGGGCCGGCCCGCTGACCTCAGACCAGCAGGACCAGCTCCGGGCGATCGTCACCGAATTCGACGCCGCCTCCGTCTCCGAGCTGGCCGAAATCGAAGCCGTGACCGTCCACGACGTCAAGGCAGTGGAGTACTATATCGGCCGCCGCCTGCCCGCCATCGGCATCGAGCACCTGACGGCCATGGTGCACTTCGGCTGCACGTCCGAAGACATCAACAACCTCTCCTACGCGCTCGGCGTGAAGGGTGCTGTGGAGGACGTGTGGCTGCCGGCCGCACGCGCCCTCGTGGACCAGATCAGCGAGATGGCCGAGGACAACCGCGCCGTCCCCATGCTGTCGCGCACCCATGGCCAGCCCGCCACCCCCACCACGCTGGGCAAGGAACTCGCCGTCATCGCGCACCGCCTCACGCGGCAGCTGAACCGCATCGCCAAGACCGAGTACCTCGGCAAGATCAACGGCGCCACCGGCACGTACGCCGCGCATGTGGCCTCGGTCCCGGGCGCCGACTGGCAGCAGGTTTCCAAGTCCTTCGTCGAGGGACTGGGCCTCACCTGGAACCCGCTGACCACGCAGATCGAAAGCCACGACTGGCAGGCCGAGCTGTATGCCGATGTCGCGCGGTTCAACCGGATCCTGCACAACGTCTGCACGGACATCTGGAGCTACATCTCGATCGGCTACTTCGCCCAGATTCCTGTTGCGGGTGCCACCGGCTCCTCCACGATGCCGCACAAGGTCAACCCGATCCGCTTTGAAAACGCCGAGGCCAACCTGGAGATTTCCTCCGGGCTCCTGGACGTGCTGGGCTCCACGCTGGTCACCTCCCGTTGGCAGCGGGACCTCACGGATTCCTCCAGCCAGCGCAACATCGGGGTGGCGTTCGGCCACTCGCTGCTGGCCATCTCCAACGTGGCCAAGGGCCTGGAGCGGCTGGACGTAGCGGAAAGCGTTCTCGCAGAAGACCTGGACACCAACTGGGAAGTCCTGGGCGAGGCAATCCAGATGGTTATGCGCGCCGAGGCGATTGCCGGAGTCGAGGGTATGGAGAACCCGTACGAACGGCTCAAGGACCTCACCCGCGGGCAGCGCGTCGACGCCGCACGCATGAAGGAGTTCGTCCAGGGCCTGGGCCTCTCCGCTGAGGCCGAGGCGCGGCTGCTGGCCCTGACGCCGGGCAAGTACACCGGCATCGCGGACCAGCTGGTGGACCATTTGAAATAAAGGACGACGGCGGTGCCGGGCTTCGCGGTCCGGCGCCGCTTCCTTTCCCGGCCTGCTTTCGGAAAAGCGCCCCGGATCCCTACCTTCCCGACGATGACAAGGACATGTGAATCATGAGGCTGCTGCTCATCCGCCACGGTGAAACTCCCGGGAACGTGTTGGGGCAGCTGGACACAGCGCACCCCGGACCCGGGCTGACGCAGCTTGGAGAACGCCAGGCGGAAGCGTTGCCGAGGGCGCTCGTGAATGAGCCGATCAATGCTCTTTACGCCTCAACGCTCCTCCGGACCCAGGTCACCGCTGCGCCGCTGGGGCGTGAGCTCGGCCTGGACGTGAAGGTGTTGGACGGGATCCATGAAATCGAGGCCGGCGCCCTTGAGAAGCTGACCGACCACGAGGCGCACCGGCGGTACATGACGACGGTCTTCGCCTGGAGCGACGGTGACTTCGACCGCCGGATGCCTGCAGGGCCCGACGGGCACGCGTTCTTTGAGCGCTACGACGCTGCCATCGCCAAGGTGGCCGCCGCTGCTGACGACGCCGGCGCCGTCGCCGTCGTTAGCCACGGCGCCGCCATCCGCGTCTGGGCGGGCCTGCGGGCAGACAACATCGACATGCAATTCGCGGCAAGGCACGTGCTCGCAAACACCGGCATCGTAGCCCTGGAAGGGGATCCCGATGCCGGCTGGACTCTCATCCACTGGGACGCCAGCCCGGTGGGCGGCCTGGCCCTGGCGGATCCGACCGCCGAAGACCCGATGGGTCGCTCCGCGGGATAGCCGTACTGCCGGCCGGCCGGCTGTTGGGTACCGGACCTGAGGTTGTGCCCCGGTATTGTCTGGACAGCATTGTCTGAACAGTGTTCTCTGGACGCTTACGCACGGGAAACACAGTGGTAACCACGCGTCCTTACCGTTGATGTGCATAACCCTTCGGCGAATCGAGGCAGAGATGCAGACCAACCCCAGGCTCAACATCCGCAAAGTCAGCTGGTCCAACCCGGTGGGTGCCGACCTGCGGGCTGCCCAGCAGGCAGAGCTCGATGCACGCTTTGGCAGCACCGATCACGAGCCCGGGCCTAAGCCGTCTGAAGTGGACACCGCTGTCTTCCTGGTGGCCTACGACAAGGGGTCGGGCCAGCCCGTAGGCTGCGGGGGCCTGCGGCTGCTGGATTCCTCCACCGCCGAAATCAAGCGCCTGTATGTTCTCCCGTACACCCGCGGCTCCGGCGTGGCCAGCTCCATCCTCGCAGCCCTCGAGGCGGAGGCGTACGCCCAAGGCATCACCCGCGTCACTGCAGAGGCAGGCTCGGCCCAGCCCGACGGCAGGAACTTCTACGAAAACTCCGGCTTCGAACAGGTTCCCAACTTCGGTCCCTACATCGGCGTCGAGCACTCCTACTGCTATGCCAAGTCCATCAACGCCCGCAGCGCGGCGCATACGGCCATGGCCTGACCCGGTCCGGACCTGGGCGTACGTCACACTCGGAACTGGCCGTCCGCCGTCGACTAATCTCGCAGTATGGCAACCGCAGACATAACTTTCCGTACCCGCAAGTGGGTCCGCCCCGAGGACCTCAACGCCAACGGCACGCTGTTCGGCGGGAGCCTGCTGAAGTGGATTGACGAGGAAGCGGCCATCTACGCCATCCTCCAGTTGGGCAATGGCCGGGCCGTCACGAAGTACATCTCCGAGATCAACTTCGTCAGCTCCGCTGTGCAGGGCGACCTGATCGAAATGGGCCTGACAGCCACCCGGTTCGGCCGCACGTCCCTGACCATGCGGGCCGAGGTCCGCAACATGATCACGCGCCAGAGCATCCTCACCATCGAGGAGATCGTGTTCGTGAACCTTAGCCCCAACGGCAAGCCGGAGCCGCACGGCTACACCGAGATCACCTACGACCGCGACCGCATTCCCACGCACCACCTCACCGAGACGCGCGCGCGGGACTAGCGCACCGCCGTCGTCCGCCCTCCCGTTGAACGCCTCGCCCGCTGGGGCGGGCCCGCCTGCTTTTCGTGCCGGTTGCTGCGCCGGCGTGCTTACCGGGCCCCGAGCCGGAGCAGCCGGTCCCGCAGCGGCTGTGCCTGTTCGGCGAGGGCGAGGCGCGTCATGGCGGAGGAGGCCACCCGCAGGATCCGGGTCCGGAGCAGCCTCTGTCTGTTGTATTCCCTGAGGGCCTCGCCCACCGGCCTGGTGTTGAGGAGTTCGGCGAGCGTCACGGCGTCGACGAGCGCTTCGCACGCGCCGCGGCCCAGGTTGGGCGTCATCCCGTGCGCCGCGTCGCCCACGAGGACAGCCCCTGGCTGCACGAAGCTGCCGAGGTCCGGAGCTGTCCAGATCCGCTGCGCGAGCGTTGATTCCGGCGTGGCCTGCTCCAGCACGTTCCTGACGGCCGAAGCGCCGGCGTCGCACCGTTCCCGTGCACGCGCCAGCGCTTCAGCGGCCCCGACACCTGCCGGCCCGAGTTCCGAGCGGAAGGAGGCATACCAGTACGTCCTGCCGCTGGAGGCCGGGGTGATGCCAAAGAGCTGCCCGCGCCCCCAGTACTCACCGCCGGCGTTCGCCTCAACGGGCACGGGAAGAATACCGCGCAGTGCCACGTAGGGCGTCAGCCTGGCGTTGGCCTTTGGACCCCAGAATGCGCGGCGGACCACGCTGTGGACACCGTCCGCGCCGACCAGCAGGCCGGCGGCCAGCGGTCCTGTGGCGGGGATGTCGTCCACCTTGCCCTCCGCCCGGCGCACGTTCCTGGGTACGGCGGCGTCAAGGATTCTGATCAGGTCTGCCCGGGACACACCCAACACGCCGCGGACTTTCGGTGATACCCATGCGTCACCCCCGGCATCCCGCAGGGCCATCCCGCCGAAGGTGGCGCCGACTGCCCTGATCTCCGGAAGGATCCCGAGAACGGCCAACGCGCCCTGCGCCTCCGGCCACATGGCGAGGGAGGTTTCCACCGTCGGCAGACCGGGCCGCTGCTCGTGGATGGTCACGTCGAAGCGGTGCGGGTCGAGACCTGCCGCAAGTGCAAGGCCGGCAATGCCTCCGCCGATGATGGTTATGGCTTCCATGGACCGATGTTAAGCCCGACGGCGGCTGGCAGCCCTTCGGATCCAGCCCGCTCGGAGCGGCCCTCTTCCACACGACCGGCCCTCAGCCGCATGACCGGCCCGGGCCGGGGCCGGTCAAGCGGACCGCGGCCGGTCATGCGGGGAGAAGCCGGTGACGAGCGGTCAGCTAGGAACGGGCCTTGACCACGACCACCTCAAACGTCTTCGCATTCGGGACCATGAACTTCGCGTTCACGGCGGCGAGCTTATCCCCAAACAGGGCCGCCGTCGTCGGAATGTTGAAGTTCTTGTTCTTGATGACCTCCCTGACTGTTCCTGAGAGCGCGCGGAAATCCACGGAGACGCGGCTGATCTGGTTGGAGAAGTTCTGGACGGCCCAGATGGTGCTGTCCTTCACCACGATGCCGTCGACATTCGGGAGGGTCAGGCCCTTGATCTGGGCGCTGGCTCCGGTCCTGGGGTTGACGGTGTACAGGGCCTTGTTGCCGGAGTGGGCCACCACCAAGGTGCGATCATTCCGCGCACTGGCGATGCCGTTCAGGTTGAACTGATCAGCTGTGTCAGATGCGGGCCCCGTCAGTTTCAGCGTCCGGACCTTGCCGAGATTGCCTTCGTCGCCAACGGGCACGAAGTAGAGCTCGGCCTGCCGCGAGTTGGTGAACCAGGCGCCGCGGTCGGTGAGCGCGACGTCATTGATGAAGGCTGCCTTCGTCGTCAGCTGGATCGTCTTGACGGTCCTGCGGTCGTCCGTGTCATACACATAGGCCTTGCCGGACGCGCCCCCGGCCACGAAGAGGAGGTCATTCTCGTTGTCAGCCTTCAGCCCCACGGCAACCCTGCCGTCAGGCACATCAATGAACTTCTTGGCAGTTCCCTTGCGGATGTCGCCGCGGAAAATGTCTCCTGTGGCGAGGTCACCCGCGTAGAAAGTGCTGCCTTCGCCGGCCGTAATGCCTTCCGCCCCCTTGGCGCCGGGAAGGACGATGACCGGGAGCCGGTCTTTGGTGTTGTCCTCGCTGACAGATGCGGCCGATGCGAGCGGAGCCGGGACGAGAAGAGCCGCGAGGGCGGCCAGACCGGCGGCTGCACGACGGCGTGCGGAACCTGAATTTTTTGTACTGAGGCGCATGATGCTCTCCGGAATTGGGTGATTTTCCGTGCGAGCTGGCCGTTGTACGGGAGCTCCGCACGTTGGTCCCTTCAGTGTAGATTCGGCCGATATGCCTGACCAGATGTGCCGGGAAACCGCAATCCAGCGGCACAAAACCATTCGTTCCCCAGTTCGGAACGCCGGGGCAACGCGTCCGTAACACCGGCACGGCAGGATGCAACCATGAAGCCCAAAGCACCGCTCCCTGCCACGGCTGACCTGAGCTGCGAAGTCTGCGGGCAGATGCCCGAGCCTCCAAAGTCCCGCCTCACGGTGGCCAACGTTGCCGTGATGCTTCCCATCGAACTGCTGGTGCACGCCCTGGTGGTGCAGACGCACCTGCCCTATGTGGCGAAGGTACTGGTCCTGACACTCACCGCCACCGTCCTGGTGATCTGGGTGGCGGAGCCCTCCGCGGCACGCATCCTGCGGCGCTGGCTCCACGCTCCGGCGCTGCGGCACCGGCGGCGTCTCGGCACCGCCCCCGCCCTGTGGCGGGCACGGACCATCCTGCGGGACCAGCCCGGTTCCCTGAAGAAAATTACACGGTCACTGGAGTTGCTCGACACCAACATCCTGAGCATCCACGTCCACCCGGTGCGCGGCGGCGTCATGGATGAGTTCGTGCTGTCGGCCCCCGGTGAACTCAGCGAGCGCCAGCTGCTTGACGCACTGGCGGACGGAGGCGGCAGGCAGTCGCAGGTGTGGCCGACCACCGCATTGGCGATGGCGGACGGCCAGACCAAGGCGCTGAGCCTGGCTGCCCGTATCGCGGCAACGCCCGATGAACTTCCGCTGGCCGTGGCGGAACTGCTGTCCGCCCGGATACTTGATCCGGGGTCGGAAACCGCCCGGATTCCCGGGGAAACGAACGACGCCGGCACGCTCCTTAAGATCCCCACCGCCTGGCACGGCCCCATCACCTTCTACCGCCCCGGGGAACCGTTCACGCCCGCAGAATCCGCCCGGGCGCACAGGCTCGCGGAGCTCGCCGAGATCCTTGCCCACGTGCCCTCATCCACGGCTGAACCGGATGCGGATCCGGTACCGGCGGGGTCATAGCCGGAAACGGCAGTCACAATCTGTGATTAGCGGCCATTCGGCCCAACTTCGCCAAAACCCTTGACAGTGTGACGGGTCACTTCTAACTTAGATTTTGGGATCCCAAAACGGGATCCCAAAATGAGCGCAAGGCGCTTCCGGAATTGCCGCTACAGGCCCGCTTAAAGTTTTCCGCCGCTCAACCCGCGGCCGCTTATTCGAATCATCAAGACCCGTTTCCCTGTCCGTAAAACTTCCCTGAAAAGGAGAAGCTGTGTCTATCCCCAATACCGAAACAGCGACTACAGAGGCTCAAGGCACCACAGAAGCCTCCGCTGGCCAGAAACCCGGCAAGGACGGCGTGCAACGGCGCACCACCGTCCGCTGGAAGCTCTTCCTGCTCCTACTGGTGCTTGTCGCCGTGAACTACATCGACCGCGGGTCGATTTCCGTGGCGCTTCCCATCATCCAGAAGGAATTCAACCTTGCACCGGAGCTGGTCGGCCTGCTCCTGTCCGCCTTCTTCTGGACATACGCCCTGATGCAGATTCCCGTGGGCTGGCTGATCGACAAGTTCGGCCCGCGCAAGGTCATGACCGCATCGTGTGTCGGCTGGGGCGCGGCGACGGCCGCCTCCGGCTTGGCCGGCGGATTCCTGAGCATGTTCATCGCCCGGATGGGCATTGGCGTCACCGAGGCCGGCGTCATGCCGGCCGGCGGAAAGCTCAATGCCATCTGGATGCACAAGTCCGAACGCGGCCGCGGTGCCACCATCCTGGATGCCGGCGCTCCGCTGGGCGCAGGTCTCGGCGGCATCATCATCGCAGGCCTGATTGCCTCCACCGGCAGCTGGCGCATGGCCTTCATCATCGCCGGTGCCGCCACGGTCCTCATGGGACTGGCGGTGTGGTGGTACGTCAGGGACAACCCCCGCGAGCACCGCGGCGTCAACGATGCCGAGGCCAGCTACATCGAAGCCTCCCATGCAGCAGAGGATGCGGAGGCTGAGCTGGACGGCAGCAAGGGCAAGCGCGCCCTGCTTCCCTACCTGAAGTTCCGGTCCTTCTGGGCCATGTGCTTTGGCTGGCTCGGCTTCAACGGCGTCTTTTACGGCCTTCTGACCTGGGGTCCTCTCTATCTGGCGCAGGCCAAGGGCTTTGACCTGAAGACCATTGGCTGGTCCACGTTCGTGATCTTTGGCGCCGGCTTCGTCGGCGAAATCCTGGGCGGCAGCATCGCCGACAAGTGGCGGGCAGCCGGCGCCTCGGCCAACCGCGTCATGCGGACGCTGCTGGGCATTTCCAGCGCAGTGGTCATCGGCGGCCTGGTCGGGGTCACCGTGGTGCCCGACCCCACCACCGCCGTTGTCCTGCTCTCGTTGGTCATGTTCTTCCTCCGCTGGGTTGGCCTCTTCTGGAGCATTCCCTCCATCCTGGGTGGCAGGACCAACGCCGGCGTATTGGGCGGGGCCATGAACTTCAGCGGCAACATCTCCGGCTTTGTCACACCCATCGCCGTCGGCCTGATCGTCGGCGCCACCGGCTCATACACATGGGCGCTGCTGTACTTCGTGGGATCCGCCATCGTGATGGGAGTGTCCGTGCTGACCCTCAACTACAACAAGCGGCTTCCTGTCTAAGCTGGCAATCCTAAGCCAGCCACGCAGTGCCACCTCCCGCCGCCGGGAGTGCAAGCCATACAAGAATCCGAATGGAGCACCATGCTTACCGCAGAAGAGACCCAGGACAAGGAACGCCCCCTTCGCGAGGCTGTCCGGGACACCCTCCGCACCCGGATATTTGAAGGGCATTACGCTCCCGGCACGCGGCTGGTTGAACGCGACCTCGCCGCGGAATTCAACGTGTCACGGCTCCCTGTCAGGGAAGCCCTGCGCATGCTCCGCCAGGAAGGCCTCATCAGCGACCGGGGAGCCCGCGGCGCGGAAGTCAGCACCCTCAGTCCCAAGGACGTCGAGGACCTGTTCGATGTCCGGCAGTCCCTGGAAGTGCTGGCCTGCCGGCTGGCCGCCGTCCGCGCCACGCCTGAGGAGCTGTCCCACCTCAAAGGTCTGCTCGACGAGGCGGAGCTTTGCCTCGCCAGGGGTGCCGTGATGGAAGCCCACCGGGCCAACAGTGAATTCCACGATGCCATCACCGGCATCGCCGACAACAACTTCCTCAAATCCGCACTGGAACCCCTCCAGGGACGCATGCACTGGCTCTTCCGCCATGTCAGCGACCTGCCGGAGCTGATCCAGGAACACCGCGACCTTTACGATGCGATCGCCAGCGGCGACCCCGACCGGGCGGCCGCCCAGTCGGCGTCGCACATCGGCAAGTACCGGGAGCAGTTCCCCGAGGACTTCCAGAAAACCGAACCCACGCTGCATCGGAAGAAGAAATGAAACTGCTCGTCATCAACCCCAACATCAGCGACGACGTCACCGCCCTCATAGAGTCCGAGGCCCTGCGCTCCGCAGCCCCGGGCACGGAACTGACGGTCCGCACGGCCGGCCACGGCGTGGAGTACATCGAAACCCGTTTCGAGTCCCTCATCGCGGCAGGCGCCGTCGCGGAGATCATTGCCGAGTACTGCACCGCTGTCGACGGCACTGCAATCGACGCCCCTGCTATCGACGCAGCTCCTGTCGACTGCGTCGTGGTTGCCGCCTTCGGCGATCCCGGCATGCCGGCGCTGAAGGAACTCACAGACGTGCCGGTCATCGGCATCACGGAGGCGGCGCTCTGCGCGGCCGCCCTGCAGGGGCACCGCTTCTCCATCATCGCCATCTCGGACCGGATCCGGCCGTGGTACCTGGACTGCGTGGAGCGGTTCGGCCTTGCCGGCAGGCTGGCCTCCATCCGCTCAATCAATGAGTCCCTGAATGCCATCGGCTCCGTGCAGCAGGACTTCAAGGAAACCCTGCTGGCACTCAGCCGGCAGGCCGTCGCAGAGGACGGAGCCGACGTCGTCATCCTGGCGGGTGCTCCCCTCGCCGGGCTTGCCCGCGACCTTCGGGGTCAGATTCCTGTCCCCGTGGTGGACGGCATTTCGGCCGGCGTCCGCATGGCAGAGGCCGTGGTGGGGCTCCAGTCCGGGCCGCACCGCGCCGGCGCCTTCGCCCCTCCACCGGTCAAGGCCCGCAAGGGACTTTCCGAAAACCTCGACGCCGCGCTGGCGGCAGCCCAGACAGCAGCCCATGCCGCCGCTCCCGCAGCTCCGGCCGCGACCCCTGCCACCTAGGGCGCCGGCCAGCCCGTCCAACCCGCTTCCCCCGATAAGGAGGACAATGATGTCCCACACCCCAGAACTCGTGGTCGCCAACGGCACCGTCGTCAACAGCTTCGGCCGCCAAAACGCCCACGTCGTCGTCCACGACGGCAAAATCGCCAGGCTCGTCGACGCCTCGGAGCCGGTCCCCGAGGCTAGGCGCACCATCGACGCCGCCGGCCGGCTCGTGATCCCCGGCGGCGTGGACGGGCACTGCCACGTGGCCCAGGTGACCGGACGGTTCCGCACCCTGGACGACTACAAGACCACCTCCACAGCAGCGCTGTGGGGCGGCACCACCACGATCATCGACTTCGGCATCCCCCGGGACGCCCGGGAGACCCCGCTGGCCGCCGTGCTGAACAAGAAGGAACTCGCCCGGGAGTCACGCTGCGACGTCGCACTCCACGGTTCGGTGGTCAGCTGGGATGAGACCGTGCCGTGGCAGCTCGAACAGCTCACGGCCGAAGGCGTGCGGTCGGTCAAGATGTACACCACCAACCGCGGCACCACCATGGCCGACGGGGACACCATCCTCAAGGTGATGCGCGAGATGGTGCGGTTGGACGGCCTCACGTACATCCACGCCGAACACGACCCCATCATCGCGGACTGCACCGCACAGCACGCCGACGACGGCCGGATCGGCATCGAGCACCTGCACCGGACCCGCCCGGAGCTGGCCGAGGAAACCTCGGTCAGGGAAACCCTGGCCATGGCCGAATACACCCGGGCTCCCGTGTACTTTGTCCACCAGTCAACCCCCGGAGCCGTGGACCTCGTCACCGCTGCCCGCAGCAGCGGTCAGGAGGCGTACTCCGAGACGTGCCCCCACTACCTCACCCTCGATGATTCCGTCTACGGTTCGGCCTTCCCCGAATGGTATGCCTGCTGCCCGCCGATGCGGAGTGCCGAAACTGTTGCCGCCCTCAAGGAGCGCCTTGCCGACGGCGCCGTCCACACCGTCTCCTCGGACCACTCCTGCTACGACCTCTCGCAGAAGCGCGAACGCACCGATGACATCCGGGCCATGCCGCACGGCCTGCCCGGCGTGGAAACGCGGATGCCCGTCACGTTCACGGCCATGATGGAATCCCCCCGCAACACGGTGGAGGACTTCGTGGAGGTCTTCTCCGCCGGCCCCGCCCGGATCAACGCGGTTCCCGGCAAGGGGACCATCGCCGAGGGCTTCGACGCCGACCTCGTGATCTTCGATCCCGCCGAGGAACGCACGGTCGACGGCGGGAGCCTCCACATGGGCACGGACTTCTCCCCGTTCGACGGCGTCCGGCTCACCGGCTGGCCCGCCGTCGTGGTTTCCGCCGGGCGCGTGGTGGTGGACGCCGGCAGCTTCCACGATCCCGGCCCGGTGGGCCGCTTCGTGGCCCGCAACGGCTTCCGCGAACACACAGCAGCACCCGCCACGCCGGCGACGGTCCCCACAACGTTTTAGGAGCACCCATGCCTTCCGCAACACGCAAGACCCGCATCGGCATGATCGTGCCGTCTTCCAACACTTGTCTTGAACCGCAGAGCTACCGCATCCTGGGTGGCCGGGACGACGTCACCATCCACTTCACCCGGATCCCCGTGACCCGGATTGCCCTGGACGACTCCTCCGATAAGCAGTTCGATCCGGCCGTCATGCGTGATGCGGCTGCGCTCCTCGCGACGGCGGACGTGGACGTCATTGCCTGGAACGGCACCTCGGGGTCCTGGCTCGGAGCGGACCACGACCGTGAGCTGGTGCGGGAGATCTCCGAAACCACCGGCATCCCGGCCACGACGTCAACGCTTGCCTATCTGGAGGCGTTCCGGTCGTTCGGCACGGAGCGGATCGGGCTGTTCACGCCATACACGGAGGACGTGAACCTTGCCGTCATCACCTCCTATGAGCAGGACGGCATCAAAACGGTGGGCCACCGCGCCCTGGGCCTGAGCGACAACGAGTCTTTCGCACGGGTCACCGACGAGGAGATGCGCCCCGGTTCACTGGAACTGGCGGCAGCGGCGCCGGACGCCCTGGTCTACCTGTGCACCAACCTGTACGGTGCCAACATCGCGGCCGAAGTCGAGGCCGAAACCGGTGTTCCCGTACTGGATTCCGTGGCTGTGACCCTGTGGCACTGCCTCAAACTTGCCGGGTCCCCCTTGCTCGCACCAAGGTGGGGCAGGCTGCTCGCGGACTGACACCAGCCCGCCGATACAGCAGCCCGGACAAGACAGACGGCGGCGGGACGCCCACTGGGAGCGGCCCGCCGCCGTCGACACTTAAACCCTTGCGCTACATGCGGATCCTGAGCGCACCCGGCTCCAGGCGGATGGCCATGTGCTTACCGGCGCCGACGTGGTCACCGTCGAGCTGGAACTCCTGCTCATGCTCCAGGGTGACCTCCGCGCTCTTGCCCTGGAAGTACTCCGCTGATTGCCTCTTGTTCTTCCTGCGGCCGAAAATGCCTGCTATGACACCCAGCCAGCCGAACCTGCCGCGCGGGGCCAGGACCAGCAGGTCAAGGAGGCCGTCGTCGATCTTCGCCTCAGGAAAAATCTCTATTCCCCCCATGAGCCGGCCGCAGTTGCCGATCATCACACTGCGGATCCGGCGCTTGACCGGGTGCTTGCCCTCCATGCGAACGGTGGCCCTTATGGGCTTGCCGGGCAGCTTGCGGATACCCGCTTCGACGTAAGCGAGCCAGCCCATGCGGTCCTTGAGGACATCCACTGTGTCCGCCATGATGGCGGCGTCGTAGCCCACTCCGGCCATCACCAGGAACACGTTCTCGCCCTCGGAGTGGTCGAAGCTGCACCTGACCACGTCCACGGTGCGTTCCGTGCCATTCAGCACGTCATACGCTGCAGAGACGGGGTCGCTGACGTCCAGGCCGAGGTTGCGGGCCAGCAGGTTGCCGGTTCCGAGCGGCACCAGCCCCAGCGGAGTGTCGGTTCCTGCGAGCACCTCCGCCACACAGCGCACGGTGCCGTCGCCGCCGGCGGCGATAACGACGTCGACCCCGGCCTCCACCGCCTGGCGGGCCTGGCCAATGCCCGGATCCTCAACGGTGGTTTCCAGCCACAGCGGTTCAGCCCAGCCCTGCGTGTCGCACAGCCGGACCAGCGCGGCGCGGAGGTCTGCGCCAGCGGCGACCTTGGCGGGATTGATGACCACGGCGGCCCGTTGCGGCGGGGAGGCGTTGTTCGCTGGCATGATGTCCTTCGACTGATGAGGGCGGCAAAGCCGCGGAACTCAAATGGTAGCCGGATTCCCTGAAATTACGCAGCATGCTTCGTAAATCCTGCCGCCACGAGCACAACACGTGTTCTTCACCGGACGGGTGCCCGACGGGTGCTCTCAGCGACGGCGCGCTCCTACAGCGCCTTGACGGCACCCAGCACCTTCGTGAGCGACTCTTTGGCGTCGCCGAACAGCAGGGTGGTCTGCGGCTCGTACATGAGGTCGTTTTCGATCCCCGCGAAGCCCGGGCGCAGCGAGCGCTTGAGGAACACCACCTGCCGCGCGTCGGCCACCTCGAGGATGGGCATGCCGTAGATCGGCGAACCGGCGGACGTCTTGGCCGCGGGATTGACGACGTCGTTCGCGCCAACGACCAGCGCTACGTCGGCGGTCCGGAACTCGGAGTTGATTTCACCCATCTCCTTGAGCGACTCGTACGGCACATTGGCCTCGGCCAGCAGCACGTTCATGTGCCCCGGCATGCGTCCGGCCACCGGGTGGATGGCGAAGTCCACGCTGATGCCGCGGGACTCCAAGGCCAGGGCGAGCTCCGCGGCGGTGTGCTGTCCCTGCGCCACCGCGAGGCCGTACCCGGGCACGATGATTACCCGCTGCGCATAGCCCAGGAGCACCGCCACGTCCTCCGCGCTGGAGGAGCGGACGGGGCGGTCGCTGACCGCCGTCGATCCCGCCGTCGAACCTCCCCGGAACGCCCCGAAGAGTATGCCGGCAACGCTGCGGCCCATGGCCGCCGCCATGGCCCGGGTGAGAATGGTGCCCGAGGCGCCCACCAGCGTGCCCGCCACCACCAGGAGCACGTTGCCCAGCACCAGGCCGGAGGCCGCGACAGCGAGGCCGGTGAACGCGTTGAGCAGGGAAATGACGATCGGCACGTCCGCGCCGCCCACCGGCAGGACCAGCAGCACGCCGGCCACCAGTCCGAGCAGCAGGAGCACCAGCGCGAGCGCCAGGGAACCGCCCAGAACGACGGCGGCCCCGGCCCCCACCGCCGCCAGCAGCACCGCGCCCATCACGGCAGGCAGACCCGGGAACACCACCGGGCGGGTGGTCATCAGCTCCTGCAGTTTGGCGAACGTGACGCCGGAACCGGAGAAGGAGACGGCACCTACGAGCAGGGTAAAGACGACGGCAAGGCGCATCCAGGTGTCCTCGGCGTGGGGCAGTTCGAGCAGCGCCACCAACGCGGCCGCACCGCCGCCCACGCCGTTGAAGAGCGCCACGAGTTGCGGCATCTGGGTCATCTGGACGCGGCGGGCCACCGGAGCTGCCACGCCGGATCCCACGGCGATGGCGCCCACGATCCACGGGATGTTGTCCAGCCGGACGGAAAAGAAGACCGTCACGACGGCGACCAGCGCACCAAAGGCGCCAATGAGGTTGCCGCGGCGTGCCGTGCGCGGCGAGTTCAGGCCCTTGAGGGCGAGGATGAAAAACACGGCCGCCACGAGGTAGAGCAGCGACGTCAGCGTGGGGTCAAGGAGTGTCATTTAACGCTCTCCTGGCCTTCGCGGGACGCGCCCTTGCCGGATGTTCCTGGCTGTTTTTCCGTCTTGCCCGAGCGCCCCCGGAACATTTCCAGCATCCGGTCCGTCACCACGAAGCCGCCGACGAGGTTCGCGGTGGCGAGAACGACCGCGAGGAGTGCGACGGCGAGCACCCACGGGTGTGCTGCCTGGCCCGCAACAATGATGGCGCCCACCAGGATGATGCCGTGGATGGCGTTGGCCCCGGACATCAGCGGGGTGTGCAGCGTGCTGGAGACTTTGGAAACCACTTCAAAGCCCACGAAGACCGCCAGCACGGTGATCGTGAGCAGGCTGATGCCGTCCATCAGACCACCCCCTCGTTCTCGGACGCCTTCTCGTTTTCTGCCGCGAGCGCGGCGAGCGCCTCCGCCGTGGGCGGATGCCGCACCACGCCGTCGTGCGTCAGGCAGGCGCCGGCAATCACATCGTCGTCGAAATCCGGCGCCACTGTGCCGCCGCGGGTCATCAGGGCCAGCAGGTTGGCCACGTTCTTTGCGTACAGCCGGGAGGCGTCGGTGGGCATGGCGGACGGCGCGTCCTTCAGGCCGACAACAGTTACGGCGCCCCGGCCGTCGGCGGTCGGGAACTGGACGTCCCGTCCCGGCAGGGAACCCTCCACGTTGCCGCCGGACTCCGCGGCGAGGTCGACGACGACAGACCCCGGGCGCATTGCCTCCACCATGTCCCGGGTCACCAGGAGCGGTGCCCGCCGTCCGGGGACGGCCGCCGTCGTGATCAGCACGTCCGCTTCGGCGACGTGCGGCGCCAGCAGCCGGCGCTGCAGGGCACCGCGGTCGGCGCTGAGCTCGCGTGCATAACCGCCCGACGCCTCCGCCGTCTCAAGGTCCAGTTTGATGAACGTGCCGCCCATCGAGGTGACTTCCTCCGCGGAGGAGGGACGGATGTCGTTGGCCGAAACACGGGCACCGAGCCTCTTCGCAGTGCCGATGGCCTGCAGCCCGGCCACGCCGACGCCGAGCACCAGGACCCGCGCGGGCGGGACGGTTCCGGCGGCAGTCATGTAGAGGGGAAAGAAGCGGGGCAGCCGGATGGCCGCCTCCAACACGCAGCGGTAGCCGGCCACAAGCGCCTGCGAGGACAAGGCATCCATGGACTGGGCGCGCGATATCCGCGGGACAAGCTCCAGGGCGAACGATGTGATGCCTCCTTCGGCGAGTTCCCTCACGGTGGCGAGTTCGGACGACGGCGAGGCGAGTCCCACAGTGACGGCCCCCCGGCGCAAAGCTGCCGCCGTCGGAAGCTCGAGCGGACGGACATGGGCGTACACATCGAGTTCGCCGAGGTCCAGGTCCTGAACCACCAGGGCGCCGGCCTGCAGGTAGTCGTCGTCACCGTGCCCCGCGAAGACCCCCGCCCGGGACTCGACCAGCACCTCAAGCCCCAGTCCGGCCAGCTGTTTCACGGTCTCTGGCGTCGCGGCGACCCGCCGTTCGCCTTCCCTGCGCTCCCGCGCGATGCCCAGCTTCACCCGCCACTTCCTTCCAACGGGTGCAGCGGCGCTTGCACTCCTCGGGTCCCGCCCAGGGCAGGATTCACGGAGCGGCGCTGCTGCACGTAGTTGGCTAGAGTCTATGGCCCCGGGAGGCCGGGCGGTACGTCATTCATGGGGGCAAATTTCAGCTGTAGCCGCTGGTTTGCCCCAGGTTCAGAATGACCGGCGCAGGTGCGTCCCGCCGTCGTGACCCCTTTTGCCTGCCAAACGCCCCATGACACGGCGAGTCCCCCGCCTATTCGGCCGGATTAGCTTCAAAGAAGGTCACGACGGCGGCCCTGCCAGCACTTCTGCGAGATCGAACTTCACCGGCTCCTCCAGCTGCTCATACGTGCACGATTCCGGTTCGCGGTCCGGGCGCCAGCGGACAAACTGCGCCGTGTGCCGGAACCGCTCGCCCTCCATATGGTCGTACTTCACTTCCAGCACCCGTTCTGGGCGCAGCGGGGTGAAGGACAGGTCCTTTCCCGCGCTCCAACGGCTGCCCTCGGCATTGCGCGGCGTGCGGGTCCCTTCCTCCTGCTTGGCCCAGGCCCACGGGTGGTGGTCAAAGTCGGTCACCAGCGGCTGCAGCTCCTCGAAAAGCTCCTTCCGCCGCTGCATGGGTAAGGCGCCCACCACCCCTACGCTGGCCAGTTCGCCGTCGGGCCTGTACAGGCCCAGGAGCAGGGATCCGATGGCAGCCGGGCCGCTCTTGTGCAGCCGGTACCCGGCCAGGACGCAGTCTGCCGTGCGCTCATGCTTGACCTTGAACATGACCCGCTTGTCCGGCTGGTATACGCCGTTGAGGGGCTTGGCGATGATCCCGTCGAGGCCTGCGCCTTCAAACTGGTGGAACCATTTTCCGGCCAGCTCCCGGTCCTGCGTGGCGACGGTCAGGTGCACCGGAGCGCTGGCGGCGGTGAAGACTTCCTCCAGGGCTGCGCGGCGCTCCGCGAAGGGCCTGCCGCTGAAATCCTCATCGCCCAGTGCCAGCAGATCAAAGGCCACGAACTTGGCGGGCGTCTGCTCGGACAACAGTTTCACGCGGCTCGCGGCCGGGTGGATCCGCTGCTGCAGGGCGTCGAAGTCGAGCCGGTCCCCGGAAGTCCCCACCAGCACGATCTCACCATCGAGCACGCATTTTGGCGGCAGATTCGCCTTCAGCGCTTCCACGAGCTCGGGGAAGTAGCGCGTCATCGGCTTTTCGTTGCGGCTGCCGATCTCCACGTCGTCGCCGTCACGGAAGATGATGGACCGGAACCCGTCCCACTTCGGCTCGTAGCTCATGGCCCCGTCCGGGATGGCGGCCACTGATTTGGCGAGCATCGGAGAAACGGGAGGCATGACCGGCAGCTGCATAGGCCCCATTCTTACCCGCGGCCCGCTCCCGCGCCACCCCCTCCGTGGCAACCGGCCGGTTGCCTAGGGGGCAGCGGGCGACGGCAAGGCCCACGCCGGATCAGCCGATGTCCACCCGGAGTTCCACGGGGACGGCACGCCTCACGGCATCGTCAACGGGGCAATGGGCCACGCCCCAGCTGATGATCGCGCGCAGTGTCTCCGCGTCAACGCCGGCGGCAACTGCCCGAACGCCAACCCCGGCGCTGATCGGCCCCGCAGGGATGTCTGCTGCAATCCCTAGGATGCCCCGGTCGTCAGACTCGCTGTCCACCGTGACCTCCAGCCGGTCCAGGGTGATCCCCGATTCTGCTGCCCGCATCGCAATGAGCGTGGCCACGCAGGACGCGTAGGCCGCGCGGAAAAGCCAGCCCGGGGACGGCGCGGTCCCGCCACCACCCACGCCCGCGACCATGTCCGTCACGGTGGAGGCACCGTCGTCGCCGGTGATCTTTATCCGCAGGCCGTCCTCAACCACAGCCGTGGCAGCACTGTCCCGGTAGCGCGCCTCTTCGGGGTTGGCGGTGAGATATTCGCGCGCAGCCTTTATGGCGGTGGCTATTTTGTCCTGTCCCATGGGTAGCGCCTCCGTTTGCTTCTCGCGCCGTCGTTCAGCGGACGGCCGTGTAATCGCCTGTGCTCCTGCCCGATAGGTTAGGGCTGAATCGGGAGCGCGGCCAGAGGTGGCCCTCGACACTGGCAACGGCCGCCGGTAGACATTAACGATGGCAGCCATCGGTTTTCACGCATCGCATGAACAGATCAGCCCGGGACAGCTCCTGAAGGATGTCCAGCACGCAGAGGAGGCCGGCTTCGACGCCGCCATGTGCTCGGACCACATCGAACCCTGGTCCGCGCGGCAGGGGCATTCCGGATTCGCCTGGTCCTGGCTGGGGGCGGCGCTGGCAACTACGAGGATGCGGTTCGGAGTGGTCAACGCCCCGGGCCAGCGCTACCACCCCGCCATCATCGCCCACGCCTCAGCCACGCTGGCCTCAATGTTCCCGGAGCGGTTCTGGGTGGCTCTGGGCAGTGGAGAGAACATGAACGAGCACATCACCGGGGACCCATGGCCGCTGAAGGAGACCCGCCAGCAGCGCCTGGAAGAGTGTGTCAGCGTCATCCGCCGCCTGCACGCCGGCGAGGAGGTCACGCACCATGGGCTGGTCACGGTGGAGCAGGCACGGATCTGGGATGTTCCGGAGCCCGCGCCGCAGCTCATCGCGCCTGCCATCAGCGTGGAGACGGCCCGACGCTCCGCCGCATGGGCGGACGGGCTGGTCACCGTGAACCAGCCCCATGACAAGCTCCACGAAATGCTTAGCGCGTACCGGGACCACGACGGCCGGGGCAAAGCGATCCTGCAGATCCACCTGTCCTGGGCCCCCACAGAGGAGGAAGCCGTGGCCATTGCCGGGGACCAGTGGCGGTCCAACGTTTTCGCCCCGCCCATCCCCTGGGATCTGCCCACCGCCGCCCATTTCGACGGGGTCAGCGCAGAGGTGGGCGAGGAACAGCTCCGCCGATCGGTGAACATCTCCGCCAGCCTGGACCAGCACGCCGAGTGGCTCGGGGAATACGCGGACCTCGGCTTCGACGAGCTGTATCTCCACTTCGTGGGCCAGCAGCAGGCTCCGTTCATCGATGCGTTCGCCGGCAAGGTGTTGCCCCAGCTGAAGGAGGTGCGCGCGGCATGAAAATCGCAGCGACCTCGGACCTGTGGTGGAAGAACGCCGTCATCTACTGCCTCGACGTAGAGACCTTTTTCGACGACGACGGCGACGGCACCGGCGATTTCGCCGGACTCACCCAGCGTGTGGACTACCTCGCGGCGCTGGGCGTGAGCTGCATCTGGCTCATGCCGTTCTACCCGTCGCCCGACCGGGACGACGGCTACGACGTCACCGATTTCTTCAGCGTGGACAGCCGGCTGGGCACCATGGGCGATCTGGTGGAGTTCATCCGCACGGCGAAGGACCGCGGCATCCGGGTGATCGCGGACTTCGTGGTCAACCACACCTCGAACCAGCATCCGTGGTTCCTGGAAGCCCGGAAGTCCGTGGACAACCCGTACCGCGACTTCTATGTGTGGCGCAAGGACACCCCGCCGGATACCTCCTCGGAAGTGGTGTTCCCGGGGGAACAAACGTCCATCTGGACCCAGGATGACGCCACCGGCGAGTGGTACCTGCACATGTTCAACGAGCACCAGCCGGACCTCAACGTCACCAACCCCAAGGTCCGGAACGAGATCGCCAAGGCCATGGGCCTGTGGCTGGAGCTGGGTCTGGAGGGTTTCCGGCTCGATGCCGTGCCGTTCTTCCTGGAAACCCGCGGGCAGCCCAAAGATGAGGCCGCCAACATCGATCCGCACGACTACCTGTCCGCCCTGCGCAGTTTCCTCGACCGGCGCAAGGGCAGCGCGGTGCTGCTGGGCGAGGTGAACCTGCCATACAAGGAGCAGCTGGAATACTTCGGCGGGGCCGAGGGCAACGAGCTGAACATGCAGTTCGACTTCATGTCCATGCAGCACCTCTACCTTTCGCTGGCACGGAAGGATGCCCGGCCATTGGCGGAAACGCTCAAGGCCCGGCCGCCGCTAAATCCGGACAACCAGTGGGCCATGTTTGTCCGCAACCATGACGAGCTGACCCTAGACAAGCTCAGTGACGGCGAGCGGGAGGAGGTCTTTGCCGCGTTCGGCCCGGAGAAGAACATGCAGGTATACGGCCGGGGCCTCCGGCGCAGGCTGCCGCCGATGCTGGGCGGCGACGCCGGCCGGATCCGGATGGTCTACTCGCTAATGTTCTCGCTACCAGGAACGCCAGTGCTGTACTACGGCGAAGAAATCGGGATGGGTGAGGACCTGCGGCAGAAGAGCCGGGCTGCAGTCCGGACGCCCATGCAGTGGACCAGCGAGAAGAACGGCGGGTTCTCGGATGCCAAGGCCTCCGACCTGATGGCTCCTGTGGTGCGCGGGGACTTCGGTCCGGACAACGTCAACGCGGCAGCTGCCAAGCGCGACCCGGAGTCACTGTGGAACTTCATGGCCACCCTCATCCAGCGCTACCGCGAGTGCCCCGAACTGGGCTGGGGAGAGTTCGCCGTCATCGACCAGCCCGAGCCGGCAGTCTTCGCGCACACCTGCAGCTCGGCCGGGACCACCCTGGTGCTGCTGCACAACTTCGGCGAGGACACCGTAAAGGTCAGCGGGAACGTGGGGCCCAAGGATGGCCCGCCCAGGGCTTTCAAGAGCGCGGTCCTGATGGACCTGCTCGACGGCGGCAACGAAGACCTGGAGCCCGACGGCGGGTTCACCGTCGAACTGGGACGCTACGGCTACCGCTGGTTCCGCGTGCACAGGCCTGGCGACAGACCGGCTCCTTAGCGGTGCGGCACACCTACGGCGTGCGGCGCAGCACCTTCACTTCCCAGGGCCGCAGCCCAAGTCCGGGCGCGGGCGGATAGTTCCCCAGCACAAGCTCCGCGCCCTCCCAGTCGGCGAGGTCCACGCGGGCGATGTCCACGTGCTGGTCGCTGCCCGAAAAGTTGCCCAGGACCAGCAGTTCGGCGTCCGGGAGTGAGCGCCGGAATGCGTAGACGTGTTCGTCGTCGGGCAGCAGCATGGTGAAGTCACCGTAGGCCACCACGGGGTCCGTATGGCGCAGCGCGATCACCTGGCGGTAGAAGCTGAAGACCGACGCGGGGTCGTCCACCTGCGCTGCGGCGTTGATGGTGTTGGCGTTGGGATTGACCGCGATCCACGGCGCGCCCGTGGTGAAGCCGCCGTGACGGCTGGCATCCCACTGCACGGGCGTCCGGGCGTTGTCCCGGTTCAGCGGAGCCAGTGCCGCGAGAACCTCGGCGTCGGTGTGGCCGAGGTGCGTGGTCGCCTCCCGGTGGTGGTTCAGGACCTCGATGTCGCGGTAGTCGCTGATGGCGCCGAATGCCATGTTCGTCATGCCCAGCTCTTCGCCCTGGTACACGTACGGGGTGCCGCGGTGCAGGTGGAGAACGGCCGCCAGCATCTTGGCGGACTGCTCGCGGTATTCTCCGTCGTCCCCGAAACGGGATACCGCCCTGGCCTGATCGTGGTTGCCCCAGTAGAGGCTGTTCCAGCCACGCTCCCCCAGGGCTTCCTGCCAGCGGCCCAGGGACTGCTTCAGGTCGGCGAGCCGGAGTTTCTTGGGACGCCATTTGTTGCCGCCCTCCTGGTCCAGGGCCACGTGCTCGAACTGGAACACCATGTCCACTTCCCTACGCCCCTGGTCGGTGAACAGCACGGCGTCATCCACCGTCACCCCCGGCATTTCACCCACGGTGAGCAGTTCCTTGTCGCGCCCGGCAAACACTTCCCGGTGCATCTCCTGCAGGAATTCATGGATGCGGGGACCGCAGATGTAGTGGGGCCCGCCGTCGCCGTAGAGCATGCCCTCGGCGACGGGGCCGTCCGGCAGGGACTGGTCCTTGGAGATGAAGTTGATGACGTCCATCCGGAAGCCGTCCACGCCGCGGTCCAGCCACCAGTTCATCATGTCGTACACCGCTGCCCGCACGTCCGGGTTTTCCCAGTTGAGGTCCGGCTGCTTCCTCGAAAAGAGGTGGAGGTAGTACTCGCCGGTCGCGGCGTCGTACTCCCAGGCAGGGCCGGAGAACGCTGACCCCCAGTTGTTGGGCTCTGCCCCTGCGGTGCCGGGCTCCACGCCATCCCGCGGCGGCCTCCACCAGTACCAGTCCCTCTTCGGGTTGTCCTTGCTCGAGCGCGACTCCACGAACCAGGGGTGCTCGTCGGAGGTGTGGTTGACGACGAGATCCATGACCAGCTTCATGCCGCGGGCGTGCAGGCCCTCGAGCAGTTCATCCAGGGTGTCAAGGCCGCCGAAGACGGGGTCGATCTCGCGGTAGTCGCTGATGTCGTAGCCGTTGTCATCCTGCGGCGAGCGGTACACCGGGGAAAGCCAGACGACGTCGACGCCGAGTTTTTGCAGGTAGTCCAGCTTGCCGATGATCCCCTTCAGATCCCCCACGCCGTCGCCGTCGGAGTCGGCGAAGCTGCGCGGGTAGATCTGGTACACCACCGCGCTCTTGAACCATTCCCTGCCGGCGCGGTAGGCCGTTTCTGCCTCGGTCTCCTCGATGGTCATGGCTGGTTCCTCCCGGTCGGCGTGCGGACTGCTGGCCCACTGAAGAGTCTTGTGAAAGAAGATTGCCGGGTCAATCCCTGCCTGCGGACCGACCGGACGAGGTTCTTTCGGCGAAACCGGCCCGGCGCCTGAAACTAACCGGGCCCTAACGGGCAGGAAACGAAGGCGCAACAATGTCCCGCCAGACTGGTGGTGCCAGCAACAGCAGGCACCAGCTCCAGCTCAGGAGGCCATTCCATGTTGAAGGAAGCCAAACCCCATTCAAAGCGCGTCCGCGCCCTGGACCAGCTCCACCGCGGGGATGAGATCGAAGCCCGTCTCTCGGTGGGCCCCAATTACGATGACGTCATCATCCGCCGCGGCAGCGTCGAGGAGACAGCGCCCGGGATCGGCGTCGTCTGGATCATGGACCATCACACGGGCATGCGCAAGGCAATCAATGCCGATGAGTGCAGCGTTTGGCGCGTCGCCTGAGCCAGCTATCCCCCGGCCACCGACTGGATGATCAGCACTTCCTGGCCGGCGGCAACTTCCGTGTCCAGGCCCTGGAGACGCCGGACCTCGTCGCCGTTCACGTAAATATTCACGTAGCGGCGGAGGGCCCCGGTTTCGTCCCGCAGGCGCCTGGCAAGCACCGGGTAATCCCCGGTCACGGCATCCAGCAACCAGCCCACAGTCACCGTCCCGTCGGCGGGCGCAGTCAGCAAGGACTGCCCGCCGGCGAGCGGCTGGAGGACACTGGGAAGCACCACGCTGATCTCAGCCACAGGCGGACCTCATGCCGGGGCCGCGACCGTGGCATCCAACACGGCATCCGACGCGGTGGCATCCGACACGACAGCAGCGCGGACGCACAGGACGTCAGGCAGGTGCGCTGCCACCTCCGTGAAGGTTTCGCCCTCGTCGTCGCTGGCGTACACGGCACCCCCGCGCGTGCCGAAGTAGACGCCGACCGGCTCGGCAGCATCCACCGCTGCGGCGTCGCGGAGCACGGCGTTGAATTCGGACTGCGGCAGGCCTGCGTCCAGCCGCTTCCAGGTTCCGCCGGCGTCGTCCGTGCGGTGCACGGCGAGCTTGCCCTCGGGCGGGATCCGCTCGCCGTCGGCCTTTAGCGGAACCACCCACGCTGTGCCGGCCCTCCGCGGATGGGTCAGCATCACAAACCCGAAATCGGCGGGCAGGCCTTCGGCGATGGATTGCCAGCTTTCGGCGTTGTCGTCACTGCGGTAGACGCCGTGGTGGTTCTGCGCATAGAGGCGGCCCTCGACGGCGGCATCTGCGGCGATCTTGTGCACGCACTGGCCGAATTCCGGGTTGGGGTCCGGCATGAAGTAGGCGGAAATGCCCCTGTTCCGGGGCTCCCAGGACGTGCCGCCGTCCAGTGACCGGTATACGCCGCCGGTGCTCATGGCCACATGGACGTTCTCGCCGGAGGGGTTGACGACGATCGAGTGTGCGGCGGCGCCGCCGTAGCCTGCGCCCCATTCGCTGCGGTGCGGGTGGTCCCACAGTCCGCGGTTGAGTTCAAAGTGTTCGCCGCCGTCGGTGGACTTCCAGACGGAAATCGGCTCGGCCCCGGCCCACACCACGCCGGGCCGCGACTCGGCGTCAGGGTGGATCTGCCAAATACGTTCCACCGCGGCGTCGGTGCCCTCGGGAAACTTGATGGCACCCTGCTCCGGTTCTGTCCAGGTGGCGCCGAGATCATCGGAATGGGCAACGGTTGGCCCCCAGTGTTCGGACCGCACCCCCACCATGATCCGGGTTCGACCGTCCCTGGTGTCGATTCCGATGCTCGGTATCTCACTCATCAGGAAGTGCGGGCCGGAGAAGGACCATCGCCTCCGGTCCTGACTGGTCGCCAGCCAGAGTCCCTTTTTGGTCCCGATCGCTAACAGATACGTCTCTGGGGTAGCCATGCAGCCCATCGAACCACTCCAGCCGGGCGGCCGCAATGGTTTTACCGGCATCAGTGGACAGTGCCGGCATCAGTGGACAGGGCTCAGCCCTTGGAGGCCCGGTTCCTGGATCGGAAGCGCGTCCGGGCCTCGGCACGCAGCGCACCGCGCCGCCGCTTGCGCCACCAGCGGCGGACCAGGTCGACGGCGGCCAGCAGTCCGGCCATCGGTGACAGCACAGCAACGGCGTACACGAACAGCAGCCAGGTCAGTGTCGCCAGGGGCGGCTGGCTCCTGCTCAACAGCGACAGGCCGCCGAATAAACCCGCGGTCCAAAACAGCACCACAAACGCCAGCACGGCTGCCGCGGGAAAGTACTCATTCCGCACGACTCTCATCAGGCTCCTCATGCCCGTGCCCCACCCTTTCCCCACAAACGGCTTCTTCGTTCCAGTATGCGGCGCTTCGGGCGGACTTCATGCCGCGCCACGGTTGGATGTGGGCAAAGGGGCCTTCCGGCGGTGGTTAGGTCAGGACCGGGCACGTCAGGCGTAGAGACCGGAGAGGAGTCCGATGATCTCGGTGAGCTCACGGGGCGGGTCGGTCCTGGACCACGCCACATAGACAGGCACCGGCGGCGCATCGCGCACAGGCCGGTAAGCAACGCCCCGGCGCCTGTACTGGTGGGCCGTTGATTCGGCAGAAACGCCCCGCGCACGGCCGCTCCCGATGACCGTCAGCCAGTCGTCAATGTCATCAATCTGGACAACGTGCCCGGGCCGCTCGCCTTCCGGCCAAAGGTCAAGTCCGGTGCTTCCCGTGCGGGCATCCAGGGCAAGCGGACGCTCCGCGACCTGGGCGAGGGAGACCGACCGCTTCGCGGCCAGGGGATCGTCGGCTGCCATTGCGCAATAGCGCTTCTCGAGGCCCACGAGGACAACATCAAAGGCCGCGGTATCGGGGACGCGTCGCAGGATCGCGAAGTCACTCCTTCCCTCGGCCAGGCCCGCCGTGGCACTGTTCGTCCGCACCAGGAGGAGTTCAATGTTCGGGAAAGCAACAGCCCACCTGCGCTGGAACTCGACCGTGTGTTTCCCCAGCGCAGACCAGGCATACCCGATCCGGATCGAGTCCCTGCCGGTCCGGGCGTCACGTTCAAGGAGCTCAAGGACCGAGAGCGCCTGCCGCGCGTGGCGCACGGTGCGCTCCCCCGCGGGCGTCAGCCGGACGCTGCGCGTGGTCCGCTCCACCAGGCGGACACCCAGGGTTTCCTCAAGCGCCGCCACATTCCGGGAGACCGCTGCTTGGGACATGTTCAGGTCTATGGCGGCGTCGGTGAACGTTCCTGCGTCGTTTACGGCAACCAGGCACCTCAGCTGGCGAAGTTCGACACCCATATTTACCATCCTATTCATGCATCCGGCGCATGAGTGCCGCGTTCTATGCATTTCCCGTATTGTCCGGCCGAGCACATGCTTTCTCCATGAGCACATCCAGCAAGGGACCATCGGCACGGCGGACGGGAACCGCTACCGTCATTGCCAGCGCCCTCTCCACCCAACTCGGTGCCGCCACCGGGTCGCTGGCGTTCCCCGCCATGGGACCGGTCGGCGTCGTGGCGGTACGCCAGGTCATTGCGGCGGCCGTCCTCCTGCCGCTTGTGCGGCCGCGCCTGCGCACGCTGACCTGGGCGCAGTGGTGGCCGGTGCTCCTGCTGGCCGTCGTCTTCGGCACGATGAACCTCGGCTTGTACGCAGCCATTCAGCGCGTTGGGCTGGGCCTGGGCGTGACGCTTGAGTTCCTCGGGCCCCTGGCCGTCGCCCTGTCCGGGTCCCGCAGCAGGGGCACTGCCGTGTGCGCCGTCGCTGCCGGCGCCGGTGTTGTGGCCGTCACCCAGCCGTCGGCCTCCACCGATTACCTCGGCGTGGGGCTGGGCTTGCTGGCAGCAGGGTCCTGGGCGGCCTACATCCTCCTCAACCGGACCATTGGGGAGCGCATACCGGGCATCCAGGGAGCTGCAGCCGCCACCGGCATTTCCGCCCTGCTGTTCCTGCCCGTCGGGCTCGCCATCTTTTTAAGCAGCCCACCCAGCACCTTTGCCGTGGTGTGCGCTGTGGGCGCCGGGCTGCTCGCCTCCGTCGTGCCGTACCTGGCGGACCTGCTGACGCTCAGGCAGGTCCCCGCCACCACGTTCGGTGTGCTGATGAGCATCCACCCCGTCTTCGCCGCTCTGATCGGAGCGGTCGCACTGCACGAAGGGATCAACGCACTCACTTGGGCCGGCATAGGACTCATCGTGAGCAGCAACGCCGCCGTCCTGCTGCTACCCGCCAGGCCTGTTCACGTGCCCTGATTATCCGGGTTCTGCCTGCTTATCCGGGTTCTGACAGTACCTCCCTCCGGCCTGCTGCTGCGGGTAGCGTTGAGGAGTGGACAACAGGATGGAAGTGCGGGAGTTCCTCGCCTCGCGGCGGGCCAGGATCACCCCGGAGATGGCGGGCCTTACGTTCGTGCACGGCCGACGCCGGGTCCCCGGCCTGCGCCGTGAAGAGGTTGCGATGCTTGCCGGGGTGAGCGTGGACTACTACACGAAGCTTGAGCGAGGGAATCTGGCCGGCACCTCCGAAAGTGTTCTGGACTCCATCGCCAGGGCGCTGAAGCTGGACGACTCCGAACGCGAGCACCTCTACAACCTTGCCCGTGCAGCCGGACCTTCCGCCAGGACCCGGCAACGCCCCCTTCGGAGCGGAACGGTCCGTCCCACCCTGCAATTCATGCTCGACTCCATCACAACGTCGCCGGCCATCATCGGCAACCACTACCTCGACATCGTGGCGGCCAACCAGCTCGGCTATGCCCTGTACTCGGAGATGTACCGCGGATCCGCAAAGCCTGCCAACCACGCGCGGTTCATCTTCCTCGACCCCCTGGCCCGGGACTTTTACCCCGACTGGGAGCTGGCGGCCAACACCACCGTGGCGTTGTTGCGCACGCAGAGCGGACGCAACCCCTTCGACAAGCGCCTGGCCGACCTGGTTGGGGAGCTGTCCATGCGCAGCGAAGACTTCCGTAAGCGCTGGGCAGCCCACAATGTCCGGAGCCATCACGCCGGGACGAAAGTTTTCCGCCACCCGGTGGTAGGAGAACTAGAACTCGCTTACGAGTCCATGGAGCTCGCCATGGACCCTGGCTTGAGTCTGATCATCTACCCCGCTGTACCCGGATCCCCCTCGGATGAACGGCTCCGCCTGCTTGCCAGCTGGGCCGCAACCGAACGGATCCAGGATCAGGCTGGCGCAACGCGGCCACACGACGTGCACCGCCCCTGAACCCTGGCACTCTTGCCGGGGGCCGGGCACTTTAGCCGGGCATCCCGTTCTGATGGGTGACGTCGCTCATTGCGGCGCGGAACCTCTCACTCAGCAGCTCGAGCCGTTCCACCGGCTCGTTGCTGAAGACCAGCCGCAGGTGGCGGTTCGCGATTTCCCCTCCCCAGCCCGTCATGGCCGTCGCAGCGACGCCGTGCCGCAACAGGGCCCGTGAAACGTCCGCCGGCTCCGCGCCGTGCTGCACAGTGTCCACGATCTGGGACCAGCCACCGGCCGCCGGGACGATCGCGTAGCCCTCAAGAGCCGCAGTGACGGCGTCTCGGCGGTGCTGCCATTCAATGACGCAGTCGGCCAGACCGTCGTCGGGCGCTTCCAGCGCTGCGATCAGTCCGGCCTGCGCAATTCCACCCGGCGTGATGCCGTTATAGATATGCACCACGGAGAGGTCGGGCATGACGGCGGCCGGTGCCACGATCCATCCAAGCCGCCACCCGATCATCCGCTGCTCCATCGAAGCAGCTCCCAGGATGACGGTGCGTTCCCGCATCCCCGCAAACGACACCGGGCTGATCACCTTTCGCCCGTCGTACAGGATTCCCTCCATAAACGACCAGTACAGCAGCCACAGGTCATGCTCGATGCAGAGTGAGGTGACCGCGGACCATTCTTCCTCGTTCAGGAGGTAGCCGGAAGGGAACGACGGGTTCTGTAGGAAGACGGCACGGGTGCGCGGTGAAACGGACTCGCGCAGGGCATCGAGATCCATGCGCCATTCGCCGTCGCGAACGGCCATGGGGACCAGGCGGGGCACGCCACCGGCCAGGCGGACACGGTTGAGCATGCCTGCGTAGGTGGGATCCGTGAGGATGACTTCGTCGCCAGGATCACTGAGGGCAAGAAGCGCGTCCAGGAGGCAGTCGCCGTCGCTCGCTGTGACCACGACCTCCGTTTCGGGATCGTAGCTGATGCCGCTTCGCGCAAGGATCCGGCCGGCGACGGCCTTCCTTGCGGCCAGCTGGCCGTTGAAGGGCAGGTACGAATTGGCGGAGTCGACGCCCACGGCGGCGCGTGACGCCGCGATGGCCGGTGCGGGCGGCGCAAGGTCCGTGTCGAGGTTCTCCAGCCGGAGCATTCCGGGATTCTGGTCCGCGGCCGCAGCCACGGCGTCAATGCTGAATCCCGCCACATGCTCAAGGCGAGCTGGCCTGGTCCTCATGATTTGCCCCGTTCACCGAAGGAACTTCGCCGTCAGAGGCGAGGGTCAGTCCACGAATTCCGACTGGGTCTCGATGAAGTCCCACTCGGCTTCGGTCAGGACGCTCTTCGGGGAGTCCGGATGCGGGCCCCCGGCTTCGGCGATTCCCTGCATGACAAAGAGCGGAAGCTCCTCGGCACGCAGGTGTTCCCGGAGCCACTCCTTGCTCTTCAGGTCCAGATCAAGCCACCACATGTAAATTTGCATGTCCGCCGCCTCTCTACGACTCCACGCTATGCGTGCCGCACTCCGGATTCAAGGGAGCCGCGGCATTCGGCCCTCCCGCCTGCCGGAGTCCCCACCGGGCCTCTTCGGGGACAAACGCCCAGCTCAAAGGCTAGTCATTACCCGCAGCGGGGAACACAATTGAGTATGCCTCCAGAGCGATTCAGTGGCCAGTCTCCCCTGCTCGTCGGCGTAGTTCCCGGCCAGCATCCCGAAGTACTTCAGACGGCCGTCGCACTCGCCCAACGGCTGACAGCCCCACTGCTCTTTGCCTTCGTTGATGAGGCCAGCTACCTCGTGGAGTGGGATCCTGCGCGGTCCACGCACCGCCTTTCCCTTCATCCGGACAAGAACGACGACGAGATCAGGTCGGTCACCGAGGACCTCAAATCAGTCATTGCCTCCGCCGTCCGGCCCGGGACACCCACGGAGTGGACCCTCCGCACGCTTGCCGGCGATCCCGCCAGGGCGCTCGGCAGGCTCGCGGCGGAGGTGGACGCCCCCATGATTGTCGTGGGAACCCCGGAACGCGGATTCGGGCACCGCATTACGGAGCTCCTCAACGGCTCAGTCGCCGCCTGGCTCACCCACCATCAAAGCCGTCCGGTCCTGGTCGTGCCGTACCGGAAGCCCGCCCACCAAGAGGAGCCGGAGTGACGCTTTGCCCGAGGGAAAACCCGGCAGTTCCGCGGTCCTGTAAGTAAAGTGAAAGTAGTTATTCGAGGTGGTGGCACACACCGCCAGGCCCAAGTAAGCTGGTGACCGCAGGTTGATACGAAAGCCTGCCAATGACCGCTCCGGAGTGCGTATCCCCCAATAACGCACTCCGGAGCTTTTTTGTGCCCGGACGCGCCCGGCCGCCCTGCCTTCGCTGGAGATGCGGGGCGCAGCCCTCGTTGACTGATACCCCCTAGGGGTATATTGTGGAGGTATGAACACTCCCGAAGGACCGTCATCGGCAGTGACCGAAGAACCGGCCGGCGAAGAATCACCGCCCCAGCACGGCTACACCGCAGACAAGGACGCCTACTTGCGCAGGCTCCGCCGCATCGAAGGACAAGTGCGGGGAATCGCGCGCATGGTGGAGGAGGACAAGTACTGCATCGACATCCTGACCCAGGTCGCCGCCGTCACCAAGGCGCTGCATGCGGTCAGCCTTGGCCTCGTCGAGGAGCACATCGGCCACTGTGTCATCGGTGCAGCCTCCGAGCCCGACCCCGGCCTGCGGGCCGAGGCCATCGACCTCAAAGTGAAAGAAGCCGCGGACGCCATCGGACGCCTGCTGCGGTAGCGGCAAAACCAACCACCATGCAGCCGGCCTACCCGTCGGCCAATCACAAGGAGCCTCGAATGAGCACCATCTCCACCACCGTCCACGTTTCCGG
The DNA here is from genome assembly GCF_059090445.1 of Arthrobacter sp. B2060. NCBI lineage: Bacteria > Bacillati > Actinomycetota > Actinomycetes > Micrococcales > Micrococcaceae > Arthrobacter > Arthrobacter sp. B2060. The sequence goes on along the minus strand of NZ_JBNHFR010000001.1, from coordinate 881,177 downwards.
CATGACCTGCGGACACTGCGTGTCGGCCGTCAGTGAAGAGCTTGAATCGCTCGACGGCGTCGAGGAGATCGACATCGATCTCAACGCCGGCGGGCTTTCCAAGGTCACCATCACCTCAACGCAGGAACTCTCGCCGTCCGAAATCGGCGAAGCCGTGGCTGAGGCCGGCTACCTCGTTGTCGCCAACGAGGCCTGAACCCACTTCCCGCAACGCGCACAAACGACGCCCAAAAGACGCACAACCGACCCACAGCGCCAGGAGCCGAGATGAGCACAGATCAACTGCCCCACCACCCAGACAACAGGGTGGTCGAACTCGACATCGAGGGCATGACCTGCGCATCGTGCGTCAACCGGGTGGAAAAGAAGCTCGGCAAGCTCGAGGGCGTGCGGGCCACGGTCAACCTTCCGCTGGAATCGGCCCATGTCACGGTTCCGGCGGGCATCACGGACCAACAGATCACGGACCAGGTGGCGTCGGCGGGCTATAAGGCCAGGATCAAACCGGTCCAGCACCCTTCGGGCGGCGACGCCGGAGGTATCCGGCATGCCAGTCAGGCGGATGCGGCAGGAGACCACGAAGACCACCTGGCGCATGGCGGCACCGCCCAGTCACTCAGGCCCCGCCTGATCGCCGCGGCGATCCTGACCGTCCCCGTCTTCCTGATCTCGATGATTCCGGCCTTCCAGTTCCCGAACTGGGGATGGGTTGCCGCCGCGTTGGCCCTCCCGGTGGTCAGCTGGGCCGCATGGCCTTTCCACCGCGCGGCGGCCATAAACGCCCGGCACCTGGCATCCACGATGGACACGCTGGTGTCCCTCGGCGTTATCGCCGCCTACGCCTTCTCGGCGGGGCAGCTGCTCGCTGATCCGCGGCTGACCGAGCACCCCGGCATGGAAGGGATGAACGGTTCGGGCGGCCTGTACTTCGAGGTCGCCGCCGTGGTCACCACCTTCCTGCTGCTGGGCCGCTTCCTCGAGGCGAACGCCAAGGCGAAGGCAGGCGATGCCCTCAAGGCGCTGCTCAACCTCGGGGCCAAGGACGCCACCGTACTGGTCAATGAAACCGAGGTGAAGATCCCTGCTGACCAGCTCGCGGTCGGCGACGTCATCGTGGTCCGCCCCGGCGAGAAAATCGCCACGGACGGCGTCGTCGTGGACGGTTCATCCGCCGTCGACGCCTCCTTGGTTACCGGCGAAGCTGTTCCCGTCGAAGTAGGCCCGGGCAGCCCCGTCACAGGTGCCACCATCAACACCTCCGGCCGGCTGCTGGTCCGCGCCACGCGTGTCGGCTCCGAAACAACGCTGGCCCAGATGGGCCGCCTGGTGGCCCAGGCACAGACCGGCAAGGCTCCGATCGCGCGACTCGCGGACCGCATCAGTGCGGTCTTCGTCCCCATCGTTCTCGCCATCGCGGTCCTCACCTTTGCGGCCTGGCTGCTGCTTGCGGGTCCGGACATCACGGACCAGGAGTTGCGCGCGGCGTTCACGGCGGCGGTCGCGGTGCTCGTAATCGCCTGCCCCTGCGCCTTGGGACTGGCCACTCCGGTGGGCCTCCTGACCGGCACAGGCCGGGGCGCCCAGCTCGGCATCCTGATCCGTGGCCCGCAGGTGCTGGAGGATACCCGCACCGCGGACACCATCCTGCTGGACAAGACCGGCACCGTCACGAGCGGCCACCTGGCCGTCGATTCCACAGTTGCCTTCGAACCGTTCAGCGATGCCGACGTCCTGCGCTTCGCCGGTGCGGTGGAAGCCGCCTCCGAGCACCCGATCGCGCACGCCATTGCCGCAGCCGCGCGCGCTGCCGTCCCTGCGCCAGTGGCAGCCGACGGCGGCCGCCTCCCCGCCGTCGTCGGCTTCCGTTCCGCTCCGGGCGGCGGAGTGGCGGGAACCGTGGAAGGGCGGCCGGTGGTTGCCGGGCGCACCGGGTGGCTTCACGAGAACGGCGTGTCCCCGGCTCCGGCTCTCCTCGACGCGCTGGCGGCCGCCGAGGACTCAGGGGCCACGGCCATCTGGGTGGCCGTCGACGGCGAGCCCGCGGGCATCATCTCCCTGCGGGACACGATTAAGCCGGGATCCGAAGCCGCGATCAGCCGGCTCAGGCGGCTGGGCCTGCGGCCCATCCTGTTGACCGGTGACAACGCCGCCGTGGCCGCCCACGTGGCCGCCGCCGTCGGGATCCCCGCGGAGGATGTCTTTGCGGGTGTGCTGCCCGAAGGCAAGGTGGACGCGGTCCGGCGGCTGCAGGCCGGCGGTGCGACCGTGGCCATGGCCGGCGACGGCGTTAACGACGCCCCTGCCCTGGCACAGGCGGACCTGGGCATCGCCATGGGCTCCGGCACGGACGTGGCCATTGAGGCTGCGGACCTGACCGTCATGGGCAACGACCTCGGCCAGGTGGCAACCGCGATCGAACTGTCCCGCCGCACCCTGGCCACCATCAAGACCAACCTCTTCTGGGCGTTCTTCTACAACGCCGTGGGCATCCCGGTGGCCGCGCTTGGGCTGCTCAACCCGATGATCGCGGGCGTAGCCATGGCAGCCAGTTCGGTGCTGGTGGTGGCGAACTCCCTGCGGCTGCGCGGCTTCGGCAGGTAGATCCCCGCGCGTCGTTCCCCGGGCCGCCGTTCAGGCGGCGCCGAAGCGGACGGCCGCCCTGGCCTTTGCCTTCGCGGCTTCCTCGGCCCGGTCCTTCGCCGGGGCGTGCGTCACGAGCGATTCCAGCAGGTGCTGCGTCGCGTGTGCTATCTCATGGACTGCACGGTCGAACGCTTCTTCGTTGGCCTTGGAGGGCTTGGTGCTGCCGCTGACCTTGCGCACGTACTGGAGCGCGGCGGCATAGACCTCCTCGGACGTGGCGTGCGGTTCATAGTTGTGGAGGGTTCGGATGTTCCGGCACATACCCCCATGCTAGGCTCTGGATCGCCTGCGATCGACCCTCCGGACCGTTCGGCAGGGGCGCCGGCCACCATGGGGAGGACTGCATGGGGAGCGGTGCCCATCGACACCTTTTTGTGTTGGGGGATAGCTTGTAGGCAATGGATCTTCCGGACGAGCCGGAGGCCGCTGGGGATGCCGACTGGATCGGGTCCGTTGATTAAAGGAGATATCGAATGGCTATTTGGGGTGCAGACATTGCTCAGCTGAAAGACCTGGGCACCAAGCTTCAGGCTGGTTCAGCTGAGATCGAGAAGCAGAAGAACATGCTGGGCCGCGTCCTCCAGAACACCGACTGGAAGGGACCGGACGCCGACAAGTTCCGCAGCGAGTGGAACGGCCAGCACGCCAACGCCCTTGCCAAGGTTGCGCAGGCGCTCGAGGAAGCCGGGAAGCAGGCTTCCCGCAACGCCACCCAGCAGGAGGAAGCTTCCCGCTAGGGGACTCACCGGGAGGGCCGGACGCCATGGCGTCCGGCCCTCCCGGCGTTTAAGGAGTGCAGACGAGTGCCGCGGTGCAAAGCCTAGGGAACGGGTTCGACGTCATTTGCGTGGTCAAGCGGTGCGCCCACCTGGGTCCCCGGTCCCGTCCCCCGCTTGGAGCCTCTCAGCTCGTCCAGCCTGACGAGCACAACGCCGCCCACGATAAGGGCGCCGCCTGCCAGCTGGATGACCGCCGGCAGCTCCCCCAGCAACAGCCAGGCCCAGATCACAGCGAACAGCACCTCGGTCAGCGAAACGAAGGAAGCCACCTTCGAACCCAGGGCGCGGGCGGCCATGATTCCGGAAACGTAGGCCAGGACGGTGGCAAGGACCACGAGTCCGGCAAGGGCAACCCACCAGGGCGTGGTCCATGGCCCAAGTTTGGTGTCCGCGGTGCTGAAGGCCATGGGAAGGAGGCCGGTGGCTGCAGTCAGCCATATCACCACCGCGCCCACCATGAGACCGCCCGAGGCCAGGACGATCGGCGGAAGGGTGTCATTTTCCTTGGCCGTGATGAAGAAGTAGATGGCCAGGCAGACGGCCGCCGCCACGCCCCACAGCACACCTGCGAAGTCCACCTTGACGGCGCCTGTCAGGTCCAGGACCAGCACCAGGCCGCCCAGCGACAACAGAGACCCGGCGACGGTAAGCGGCCGCGGCCGCTTCCTGCTGGCCACCCAGAGCCACAACACGATCAGGACCGGGGCGAGGTACTCCAGCAGCAGCGCAACGCCCACTGACAGCAGGGAAACGGCGTTGAAATAGAACAGCTGGCAGGCGGCCACACCGATCAGGCCGAACAGCACGATGGTCAGCCAGTTCGATCGCAGCTGGTGCCAGCGTCCGCGAAGGGCGGGAACGGCCGGGACCGCCAGGATGAGTGCGGCGCCCGTCAACCGGAGCGCCACAGCTGCGCCGGGGGTCCAGCCTGTTTCGAGGAGAGCCTTGGCAAAGGAGCCCGAAAGCCCGAACACGGCAGAGGAAAAGAGGGCAATCCCAAGGCCGGACGCCAGGAAACTCCGCGCAGAAGCGGTTTTTGGGGCAGCCGCAGCCGAGACCTGCCCGGCCACGGGCGAAATGCTGGCGCGGTTGCTGGCTGCAGACACGGCATTCTCCTGTCAGGAGTAAAGTGGGGTATTGGTCATGACAGTACGCCTGACCAAGTAAGGAGTCAAGATGGTTTTTGCCCCTGACACTGAGGTCGCGTTGCGCACCGTGGTGCACCTCATCAACAGCGCCGCGAACGGGGAGGAAAAACTGGCCACCGTGGCGGACCTCGACCGGTTCCTCGAGGCGGAGGGCTTCAGCGGATCACGGACCAGGGACGCGGCCGAACTGGCCAGCGTCCACGCTCTCAGGGCGGAGCTCGCCCGGCTTTGGGCCGCCGATGAGGACACGGCCGTGGAAGGGGTCAACCGGCTCCTGCGCGAAGCCCATGCCCTCCCGCAGCTCCTCAAGCACGATGGGTGGGACTGGCACCTTCACGCCACTACCCGCGACGCTCCACTGGCTGACCGCGTGGGCACGGAAGCCGCGATGGCACTCGTGGACGTGATCCGCACCAAGGAAATGGACCGAATGCTGGTCTGCGCGGCAGACGACTGTGATGCCGTGGTGCTGGATCTCAGCCGCAACCGGTCAAAGCGGTACTGCGACACTGGAAACTGCGCCAATCGTGCGCACGTGGCGGCGTATCGGGCCCGCCGCGCCGCAGGCGAGTAGCCGCCGGCGAGCAGGCAGCAGGTGAGCCGGCAGGCGCTAGGACTTGTCGCCGTCGGGCGTTGATCCGTCGGCGGAGCCGGAAGCGCCCGGAGGCGTCTGGGTTCCGCCGCCGCTGTATCCGTGCGGGGGCCTCTTGGCCGAGCTGAGGTTCACGCCGGATCCCTTGCCCAGATGTTCGGCGTTGTCCTTGTAGCTCATGGACAACATGGCCGCGATGACCAGCGTGACGATGAAGGCAATGCCGGCGCCGGTGAACGCGAGGTCGAAGCGAGGGACGCGGGAGCTGCCGCCGGAGGCGAAGATCAGCACGGCGAAGAACGCCACCACGGCCCAGAAGGCGGAGAACATCAGCGGTCCCTTAACCGAGGTCCGCAGATTGCGCGGTTCTCCTGGTTTCTGGTTTGCCACGGCGTGTCCTCTCATGCGGGCGGCGACGGTCGGGCCAGCCCGTTGTGATGTGTGTTTGTTCTACAAGGAGTAGAACCCTTGCCTTCTAGTTTACGGCCTTCGCAGGGCCCGTCCGCGCATCATGCCTGAGCGAAAGGCCAGCAAGGATCCAGAGCACGCCGGAGATAATGGCACCTCCGCCGGCAACCCCCAACAGGGCATGCGGGCCAAGCGGAACGAAGAACGGCAGGGCAACCGCCGTCCCCAGCCCGATGACGCCCGAGGCGAGCCAGTCCCGGGCGAGGACATGCCGGCCCCGGAAGCGCCAGCCCAAGTACAGTTCAACTGCGGCGAGCAGGCCGATTCCCAGCGCCGCGATAACGGCGAACAGCAGGTTCCCCTGCAGGACCATCAGCGTCACACCCGCGCCGATGAGGATGGACGCCGCCGCCGACATGGCCCTGCCGGGCGACCCGTCGCGGCGGAGGCCGTTCAGGGGGATACCCCGGAAAAGCGCTGCGCCGGTGGCCAGCAGGTACAGCCCTCCGGCAAATCCCATGCCCGCCACCGACGGCGCCGCCCAAAATATGGTCACGGCACCGAACGCCAGGGCGGCCGCCGCGCGGAGCAGTACGGGCTTCCACAGCTCCGCTTGATGGGCAGCGGCAGAGGCCGGCTCGGCAGGATTCAAGGGGAAAGTCACCGCTCCAGTTTAGTGCCGCCGCCTGCGTCGTCGAATTCTGCACTTCCCTCAATTCGGGACAGCCGGATTCAGGAGCCGAGCACCATCCAGCGGTCCGTCCGCGCCCTGAGTCCCAGGGTCACTGCGCGGGCCAGCATGTAGCCCAGCGAAAAGGCAACCCACACCCACACGAGTGCCGCCGCGCCGGTTGTCCCGGTGAGCGGGACCGCAATGAGCAGCGGCAGGTACACCGCCAGGTTCACGAGGCCGGCAAGCGCCAGGTACTTCGCGTCACCCGCTCCGATCAGGACGCCGTCAAGGACGAATACGTATCCGGCGATCGGCTGCCCGGCGGCCAGCACCCAGAGCGCGAGCGTCAGCACGGACTGCACACCGGCGTCGGAGGTGAACAGCGCGCCCGTGAAGGGCGCCGCAACCGCGAGCAGCACTCCCGTCACCACGCCAAAACCTGTGCCCCAGCGGATCATGGTGCGGGTCAGCAGCCGCGCCTTCTCCGGATTGGAGGCGCCCAACTCCTTGCCGATGAGGGCCTGGGCAGCGATCGCCAGGGCATCCAGCGCAAAGGCAAAGAAGGTGAACATGGTCATGGCCAACTGGTGCGCGGCGAGGTTTACCGCACCCTGGCCGGTGACCACCAGCACCGTGGCCAGGATGCCGATCCGCAGACTGAGGGTCCGGAGCATCAGCCAGGAGCCCACCTTGCTCAGCGCCCGGATCCCATGCCAGTCGGGCAGGAGGGAAACGCCGTGGCGCCGGGCGTTGCGCTGCACCATCACCAAGTAGACGGCTGCCATGGCCCACTGGGCGATGCTCGTGCCTACAGCCGATCCGGTCACGGACCAGTTCAGCCCGTAGACCAGCACTACGTTGAGCACGATGTTCACGGTGAAGCCCGCGGTGGCCACCACCAGCGGGGTCCGCGTGTCCTGCAGACCCCGCAGCACGCCTGTTCCGGCGAAGATCAGGAGCATGGCCACCAACCCGGGCATGGACCAGCGCAGGTAGTCCACAGCGAAGGAGCGGACGTCGCCGCCGGCGCCCATCAGGCCCACCAGGGGCTCCGCTGCAAACCAACCCGCCGCGGCCAGCACGACACCGAGCAGCAGGGCGAGCCAGACGCCGTCGCGTCCGGCGGCGAGGGCCCTGGCGAACTGGCCGTCGCCCACAGCCCGCGCCACTGCGGGTGTGGTGGAGTAGGCGAGGAATACCATCAGGCCAACCGCCGTGTGCAGCACCGCGGATGCCAGTCCGACGCCGGCGAGCTGGGCCACGCCCAGGTGGCCAACGATGGCGGAGTCAGCCAGCAGGAAGAGCGGCTCGGCGATCAACGCGCCGAAAGCCGGAACGGCGAGGCGCAGGATGTCCCGGGCATGGCTCGCAGGCTTCACAGCCGGCACGGCGGCGGCAGGGGAATCAGGCACGGTTTTAGCCTAGCCGCCCGCCCGACGGGCAGTCCCTTCGCGGGGCATTCACTCGGCGTGCTCATACATCTGGAAGCGTGCGGATCGTCACAATTGGTTGACTCTTCAACCATTGTGCGCGACAGTGGAATGGAAGCATCAGGCGGCGACCGTCGTCCGACCACAAGACCGATTGCAACCGACCCGAACGGTAACCTCCATGAACCAGTCCACCCTGACCACTACCGCATTGACCGTCCTGCGCGTTGTTGCAGGTTTCCTGTTTGCTGCACACGGCTGGCAGAAGTTCAACGAATTCACCATCGCAGGCACCCAGGCAGCCTTCGCGAAGATGGGCGTTCCCGCAGCTGAGGCGGTGGCCCCCATCGTCGCCACGCTTGAGCTGGTCGGCGGCATCGCTTTGATCCTCGGCGTGCTGGCCCGCGTCTTTTCCGCCCTCCTGGCGCTGAACATGCTCGGCGCCTTCTTCCTGGTGCACGCTCCGGCCGGCGTCTTCGCCACGAATGGCGGCTACGAACTGGTCCTCCTGCTGGCCGCCGCCGGCCTTGCTGTTGCCCTGACCGGAGCAGGCCGCCTCTCCGTGGACCGCGCCCTCTTCGGCCGGCCGGGCTCCAAGCTGGGCGTCCTCGCCTAGCCTTCCCACCGGGCAGTCTTCCGGTACAAGCGGACGACGGCGGCTGTGCACCTTTGGTGCTCAGCCGCCGTTTTCGTTGGGCCAGTTCGCCGCTTGGCCATAAACTCACAGCATGAGCGAACGCCCCGCCAATTCCGTCACCCTCCGCTTCCTGGCCGCTCCCACCGACGTCGGCCACAGCGGCTCCGTGGATGCCGGCACCGTCCTGGAATGGGTGGACAAGGCTGCGTACGCAGCCGCTGTCGGGTGGTCCAAGTCCTATTGCGTCACTGCCTATGTGGGGAACATCCACTTCGCGGACCCGGTCAACAGCGGGGACATGGTGGAAGTCACCGCCACCATCGTTTACACAGGCCGCTCCTCCATGCACATCCGCACCGTGGTGTCCTCCGGAGACCCCAAGGGCGGGGCCGCTACGATGCGCAGCCAGTGCATGGTGATCTTTGTGGCCGTGGGCGAGGACGGCAGGCCTGTCCCGGTGCAGCAGTTTGAGCCCTCCACCCCCGAGGAGCTGGAACAGCGAGACCACGCCTTGGCCCGCATCCGGATCCGGGAACAGATCGTGGAAGCTATGAACGCCCAGGAATATACCGACGCCGGCACTGCCGAACGCGTAGTGCTCCGCTTCATGGCAGCGCCCACGGACGTCAACTGGGGCGGAAAGGTCCACGGCGGCATCGTCATGAAGTGGATCGACGAGGCGGCGTACGTCTGCGCATCGCGCTACTGCGGCAAGGACACCGTGGCGGTGTTTTCCGGCGGCGTCCGGTTCTACCGCCCGCTCCTGATCGGGCACGTGGTGGAGGTGGAGGCGCGGCTCGTCTACACAGGCGCCAAAAGCATGCACGTGGCGGTACATGTCCGCTCCGGGGACCCCAAAGGCGGTGAGCTGAACCTGACCACGTACTGCCTCACGGTCATGGTTGCCCGGGACGCCGAGGGCACGTCGGTTCCGATTCCCCAGTGGGTGCCGGTTTCAGACGAGGACAAGCGCCTCCACTCCCATGCCCGGCACCTCCTGGAAATCCGCGCAGCCGCGCCGGGGAACCGGCTTCCCAACCACCTGCTGCAGGCGGGGCAGCAAGCCGCCGGTTAGAAGCGCCGGTTAGAAGCCGCCGCCTCCGGCGTCCGCGGCCATGTTGGCGAAGCGGGAGTAGTGGCCCTGGAAGGCAACCACGATGTCCTTGGTGGGGCCGTTACGGTGCTTGGCGACAAGGATGTCCGCTTCGCCGGCACGCGGCGACTCCTTGTCGTAGACATCCTCGCGGTGCAGCAGAATGACCATGTCGGCATCCTGCTCGATTGATCCGGATTCCCGGAGGTCCGAGACCATGGGCCTCTTGTCCTGGCGCTGCTCGGAACCACGGTTCAGCTGGGACAGGGCAATGACCGGGACCTGCAGTTCTTTGGCCAGCAGTTTGAGGGCACGGGAGAACTCAGACACTTCCTGCTGGCGCGACTCCACCTTCTTGCCGGAACTCATAAGCTGCAGGTAGTCAAGGATCACGAGTTTCAGGTCGTGCTGCTGCTTCAGGCGGCGGCACTTGGCGCGGATTTCCATCAGTGACATATTTGGGCTGTCGTCGATGAACAGCGGGGCATCATTCATGCGGCCCATGGTGGTAGCGATCTTGGACCACTGCTCATCCTTGATGGTGCCCTTGCGGAGGTCCTGAAGGCCGATGGTGGCCTCGGCCGACAAGAGCCTCATGGCGATCTCGTTCCGGCCCATTTCCAGGGAGAACATAACAGTCGCGAGATTGTTCTTGATGGCTGCGGACCGGGCGAAGTCGAGGGCGAAGGTGGACTTGCCCACGGCGGGGCGCGCCGCAATGACGATCATCTGGCCCGGGTGAAGACCGTGCGTCAGTTCGTCCAGCTCGTAGAAGCCGGTTGGAACGCCCACCATGCCTTCCCCGCGGTGGCCGGAGGCCTCAATCTCGTCCACGGTGGACTCCATGACGTCCTTCAGGACCACGTAGTCTTCCGCGGTCCGGCGCTCGGCCACGGCATAGACCTCCGCTTGGGCCTGGTTGACGAGGTCTTCGACTTCGCCGTCCTGGCCGTAACCAAGCTGCACGATCTTGGTTCCTGCGTTGACCAGCCGCCTGAGGACGGCGCGCTCGGCCACGATTTCGGCGTAGTAGCCGGCGTTGGCTGCCGTAGGGACTGTCTGGATGAGCTCGTGCAGGTAGGCGGGCCCGCCAATCCTGTTGATCTCGCCACGTTTGGTCAGTTCGTCCGAAACAGTCACCGCATCGGCGGGTTCACCACGGCCATAGAGGTCAATCACGGCCTCGTAGATGGTCTCGTGGGCGGGACGGTAGAAGTCCTGGCCCCGGAGGATCTCCACGACGTCAGCAATGGCGTCCTTGGAGAGCATCATGCCGCCCAGGACGGACTGCTCGGCCGGAATATCCTGCGGAGGCTTGCGGCTGCCCTCGGTGCGGGTGCCCTCGATTGAGTCCAGGTGCGTAACTGACAAAACTGCCGTCCTCCATAGTGTCCGCAGTCCCTCACGAGGCCTGCGGCAAGTCTGCCTGTGCCGTTTGGATGCGCCCCGCCGTGGAAGCTGCTGCGCCGGCTAAGGCAACTTCTACCAGCCGGCCCCGACAATTTCCGCGGAGGCCGCGAGTCCAGGGCGACGCCTCATCCACAGGTTTTCCACAGGGCATAGCCCATCAACGGAGGCCCTGGAAAGGAGCCCCCAGATCCGGTTGACTGTTGTGGCCCGCATGTCCTGAATCGGTGTCTCCGCTACGTTAGCGCCCGCCGGGCAACGCACAAAGCGGCAGGTTTTGCACGTCTGTGGATAACCTGTGCACAATGCCTCCCTGCTTGTGCACAGTCTGTGGGCGAAGCTGTGGATACTAAATTTCTTTCACCCAAATATGGCCTCTGACCTGCAGAAACGTTCTTCGCAGCCTGTGGACTCAAAATTCTTTTCCTGAACCTTCATCCACAGGCTCAACCCTTGCGCTGGGGATACCGGCCGGTAGATTCACGGTTTTCGGCGTTGAATATGCCCGCGATGTGATCAATCTCGCTGGCCTTAGGCAGCGGATGCCGCGCAGCTCCCGCTCCTCCGCGCGACAAGCGCCCAGCGCGGCTCGCTTTGGGAAGCCGCATACGCATACCTGCATATGCTGTGGACAACGCGTAACTGGCCTAAGCTCTAGATATGGGCGACGCATTGATAGTCATACTGCCTGTCCTCGTTCTCGGTGCGGTCCTGTGGGCCCTGTCCACCGCGCTGAGGCCGCGCAATTCCGGAATGTCGGAGGCGGAACGCTATCAGTTGGACCTGGCCATGCGGTCACAGGCCCACTATGCCGCCCAAGTCCAGGCTGCCACCGCGGCGCGTGCCCTGGTGGACGCGGCCACACGTCCCAGCCAGAACGAACAGCAACATACGCAGCAGCAGGATCACGCCCGGGAGGCGGTCCTGGCCCAGGCCTACCGCGGGGCAGCTTTGCCGGGCGGCCAGCTGGACCCACAGCTGGCTCTCCAGCTGCAGTCAATGGTGCGTAACGGGCAGAAAGTCCAGGCAATCAGGCTCCTGCGCCAAGCAACCCGTTCGGACCTCTTAACCGCCAAGCAATATGTAGATCGGCTTTAGAACCATGGAATCGCTTGTGATCCCCCTCCTGATCCTCGTGGCCGTCACCGTCGCCGTGACCCTGGCCGCTCGCGCATGGAACCGTCGGCAGAAGCCTGCCGACGGTCCCGCCCAGGCGCCGCCGGAGTCCGCTGAGCTGGCCAGGATGGCTGCTGCCAGGCTTTCCGAGGACGAGCACCGCAGGCTCTATGCCCTGATTGCCCAGGGCCAGGCGATGGCCGCGATCAAGCTCTACTACGAGGTTTCCGGACTTGGGCTGCGTGCCTCCCGGGATGCCGTTGCCGCGCTGGCCGCCCACCCGCAGCCTTACCGTGCCGAGCCGGCGGCGGCCACTGAACCGGACCCTGACGACGAACCTCCCCAGCGGTTCCCCTACCGGTACCGGGCGATCGCCAGCAAGGGCGACGTCACACGCGAAGTCAGCAGCAACATGCTCAATGACGAGATTTACGGCCGCATCCGCACCTTGGCCAAAAGTGGCAACACCGAGGCTGCCGCCACCGCCCTCACGAAGCATTCGGACATCACCATGAAGCAGGCGCGTGAATTCATCGCCCTGCTGGATGACTAGCGTCTGCTGGATGACTAGCCCGTGCTGCCTGACCGGTCAGTAGGGCGCCCGTCAGAAGTCGAAGAGCTCGCCCAGCCAGCCCTCCTTCTTCTTCGGCCGGCGCCGGTCGTGGTCGCGGTCGTAGCCCTTGCCGTAGCTGCGGTCGTCGTACCGCGGCTTGTCGTAGCGCGGCTGCTCCCGCCGCAGGTCCGGGTTCGGATACAGGGGAGGCGGGACCATGCCCGGCGCCGGCGGCGCGGGCGGGGGAGATGCCGCCGCGGCACCGGCGAAGGAGTCCGCACGGTCAATGATCTTGTCCAGCTCGCCGCGGTCAAGCCATACACCTCGGCACTGGGGACAGTAGTCAATCTCCACACCGCTGCGTTCGCTCATGATCAGGTCAACAGAATCCACAGGACATTTCATGTCCCCCACAACGAGCGGGTGCCGGGAATAGTTCGCCGGCCCGGCCCTAGCGTCCGGTGCTGATTCCGGCCAGCAGCTGTTCAAACGGCAGGGACTCCAGCGGCGGCTGCTTCCTGCCCGGCTGTACGCCGTCGAGAAGGCGGTAAAACTCATCCGCCGCACGCCCGATGCGGGCCGAAAGGGGATTTCCGCCGTCGTCCGTGTTTCCCCAGTCCTGGGGGCCGGCGAAGACGGCCGTCGCGGCCACGCGGGCGCGCAGGTAGCTGAAGAGCGGGCGCATGGCGTAGTCGAGCACCATCTGGTGCCGGTCGGTTCCGCCGGTGGCCCCCAGCAGCACGGCCTTTCCATCGAGCGACTTGGGATCGAGCACATCGATGAAGGACTTGAAGAGCCCGCTGTACGACGCGCTGAAGACGGGCGTCACGGCGATGATGCCGTCCGAGGCCTCCACTCCTGCGATGACCTCGGCGAGGCGGGGGCCCGCGTAGCCCGTGACGAAGTTGTTGGCCACGTCCACGGCCAGGTCACGGAGTTCCACCACATCGACCGTGACCTCGTAGCCGGCCGCCGAAAGCTTCCGGCGCGCCTCGTCTGCCAACTGGTCGGCCAGCAGCCTGCTCGACGACGGTACTCCCAGGCCGGCGGACAGAACGGTAATGCGGCGGGTCTCCACAGTGGTCTCCTCAGGGTCGGACCGTCTTCACGGTACATGCGTTTGCATCTAATGTGTCCAACCGGGCGGGTCCGGTGTTTATTCCGGCTCAGAGATCGACGGCTCCCCGGATGCAGGTCACGGCATTCCCGCCAACCCAGACGTCGTCCCCGTCGTATTCAATGTGGATGCGCCCCTTCCGTCCCAGCACGGTGCCCTGGGAGGCAACGTACGACGCTGGTGCACGCCCCGTGCCGATCAGCCACTGCGCCGCGCCGGCATTGAAGCTTCCCGTCACGGGGTCCTCGGGGGCAGCAGCCCCGGGTATGAAGGTGCGGACCTCGAAGGTGGCGGGGGCTCCCTCCTCATACGGGCCTATGACGCCAACGGTGAGCCCCTCCATGGCGGCGTAGTCGGGTCTTAGTGCCAATACCTGCTCAGCGGACTCCAGCAGCACGCCGATCCACTCGGGGCCGTTGACGAGCCAGGAGGCATCCAGCAGCGCCTCCCGCGGCAGCCCGAGGCCCGCAGCGATCCGCTGCAGGTCCTGCTCAACTACGGGTCCTGACCGCGTCAGGGGCGGAGCGGCGAAAGCCAGCCTGCCGCCGTCGTATCTGACCCGCACCAGCCCCGCTCCGCATTCCTGGACCAGCACCCCGCTCTGCTGAGGCACGCCGCCGGAGTCCAGCCAGGCGTGGGCGGAGCCAAGCGTGGGGTGGCCGGCAAACGGGAATTCCTCGCTGCCCGTAAAGATGCGGACCCGGTAATCGGCCTCCGGCACCGTGGGCTTCAGCAGGAACGTGGTTTCCGACAGGTTGGTCCAGTTCGCGAACCGCTGCATGAGTTCAGCGGTGAGCTCGTCGGCGTCCATCACGACGGCGAGGGGATTTCCCCGGTACGGCTCGCGGGTGAAGACGTCCACCTGGGCAAAAGGACGACGGCGGACGGCTGTTCCGGTTTCTGGGGTCACCGGAGCAGGCTACCAGCCAGCCCCCATGGCGATGGACGTACACTGCGTCCATGGCAGAAAACAAGACACAAGTGACGGGTGCCTCGGCGGACGAATTCCTGGCAGCCGTGGAACACCCTGTCCGGCGCCAGGATGCACTCCGGCTCCGCGAACTCATGGCCGAGCTCACGGGCGAGGAACCAGAGATGTGGGGTCCGTCCATCGTGGGATTTGGCCGGTACCACTACAAGTACGACAGCGGGCGCGAAGGGGACGCGGCGGCGGTGGGCTTCTCGCCGCGGAAGGCCAGCCTGTCCCTCTATGGCCTGAGCGCCGCGCCGGAGGCGGCTGAACTGCTCGCCCGGCTGGGCAAGCACAAGGTCGGCGCTGGCTGCGTCTACGTCAACAAGCTCGCGGACGTCGATGAAGATGCCCTTGCTGCCCTGATCAGCGCCGGTTACACGTACTACACCACCGTGGTCCACCACGCCTGAGCCTGTCGGCGGCCTAGTCGTCACTGGCTCGAACGTCGTCGGTTTAACGCGAAAGCCCCCGCTGCCGAAATTCCCGGAGGAATCCGACAGCGGGGGCCGTCAGCAGTTCAGGGCTGCGCAGCAATCAGGCGGGAGGCCGGAAAGACTACTTGCCTGCGACTACGTCGAGTTCGATCACAGCGGCAACGTCGTCGTGCAGACGGACGTTGGCCTGGTAGGAACCAACCGACTTGATGTGCGTCGGCAGTTCAACCTTGCGCTTGTCGATGCGGCCAAGGCCAGCAGCCTCAACAGCGTCGGCGACGTCGGCCTGCTTGACCGTGCCGAACAGCCGGCCGCTTTCGCCGGCCTTGACGACCAGCTTGACCGGCTTGGCGGACAGAGCGGAGGCCTGCTTCTGAGCATCTTCCAGGGAAGCGTGCTCGCGGGCGACGCGGGCAGCCTTGATGGACTCAACCTGCTTCTCGCCACCCTTGGTCCAGGTCAGGGCGAAGCCGCGGGGCAGCAGGAAGTTACGTGCGTAACCGTCCTTGACCTCGATGACGTCGCCTGCAGCACCGAGACCGGTGACTTCGTGGGTCAGAATGAGCTTTGCCATGTTAGTTAATCCCTTCCTTAGCCGCGGCCAGCGCCGGAGTAAGGCAGCAGAGCAACTTCGCGGGCGTTCTTGATTGCCTGGGCGATCTTGCGCTGTTCCTGCACCGTGACGCCAGTGACGCGACGGGCGCGGATCTTTCCGCGGTCGGAGATGAACTTGCGCAGCAATGCTACGTCCTTGTAGTCGATGACGGTGATGTCAGCGGCCTTCAAGGGGTTGGACTTTGGTTTGGGCTTACGGAGTTCAGCCTTAGCCATCGTGGAGCTCCTTTTCTATGGAGCCCGTGGATATTGATCCACGGGATGGTGGTGGTCCGACGGCGGCAGGCACCTCGGTGCCTTAGGCACCCGGGCGGTCCCGGCGTCGGGCCTTTAATGTGTTGTTTTAGAAGGGAGGTTCGGAATCCGGGCCGTTGCCCCAGCCGCCGCCCGCGTTACTGACCCCGGGCGTTGCCCAAGGGTCTTCCTGCGCTGCGGGCTGGTTGCCGCCCCATGTTCCTCCGGTGTTGCCGCCCTGGTTTCCACCCTGGCCGCCACCGAACCCACCGCCGCTGTTGCCGCCGCCGAAGCCGCCCTGCGCGCCGTTTCCGGCACCCCCACCGCCGGAGCGCTGGGTGCGGTTGACCTTGGCATTGGCGTAGCGCAGGCTCGGGCCGATTTCATCGACTTCGAGCTCGATAACGGTGCGCTTTTCGCCTTCTTTTGTTTCGTAGGAACGGCTCTTCAGCCGGCCGGAAACGATGACGCGCATACCCTTTGTCAGGGATTCTGCAACGTTCTCGGCTGCTTCCCGCCACACCGACGCGCGGAGGAACAGGGTTTCCCCGTCCTTCCACTCATTGGACTGGCGGTCGAACGTGCGGGGCGTAGAAGCGATGGTGAAGTTCGCTACTGCCGAACCTGACGGGGTGAACCTCAGCTCGGGGTCATTGGTGAGATTACCGATGACCGTAATAGTCGTTTCGCCTGCCATCTACTGCCTCCTTGTTCGTTCCTGCGGGGTAAAGAATAAAAGCCGGGAGCTGAATTACTCAGCAACGACCTTCTGCTCTTCGGGGCGGGTGATCTTGGTGCGCATGATGGTCTCGTTGAGACTCAGCTGGCGGTCAAGTTCCTTGGCGGTGTCCGGCTTGGCGGTGAAGTTCACCACGGCGTAGATACCTTCGGACTTCTTCTTGATGTCGTAAGCCAGGCGACGGCGGCCCCAGATGTCAACCTTTTCGATGGTTCCACCATCGTTGGTGATGACATTCAGGAACTTCTGAAGCGACGGCTCTACGGTACGCTCTTCGACCTCGGGGTCGATGATTACCATCAATTCGTAAGGACGCATATGTGAACCCACCTCCTTTGGGCTAAGCGGTTACGGCATTTCCGTAACAGGAGGTTCATTTGCGGTGCTGTGCATGCCCTTCCCCAAATTGGAGGCAGGACGCAGCACAGACTTCACTATCTTAGTGCATCGGGGAGGAATTCCGCGATTCGTGCGCTGCCTTGAGGCTAGCGCACGAGTGACCCGGGCCGGAGCAGCGGAGACTCCTATGTGGAAAACCGGACCGCCTGGAAATCCAGCGCACTTCCGGCCTCCGCTGCCGTGAACGGGACGTCAGAACGGCGAGAGCTTTACCTGCACCGTGTCCGCCGCCACCAAGACGCTGCCACGGAGGTAGAAATCCACCTGGTCGGTCTCCTTCTCCCACTCGGGGCTGGTCCTGCTGAAGGACGCATTCCGCTCGTACGTCACGGAAGCTTCCCCAGGCGTGGCGCCGCTGAGCCGCCACGTGCCGTCGAAGGACCGTTGCATCGTGTAGTCCGGTTCGGAGGTGATGGACCACTTCACGTTCCGGACGTCACCGAAGGCAAACCCCGAAAACGGGCAGCCCTGCGGATCCATCTCCGTGGATTTCGCGCAGGCGGCCAAGGCGGCGTCCACTTGGCGGGATGTCTCGGCCTGGAGGTGCTCCGAAGCCGTCACAGTGAGTTTCGCATCCTCCGCAGCCTGGGGCGCAGAGCCGACGGCCACCAGCACTTCCTGTTTGGCGGCCGCAAGGTACTTTTCATCTTCGGGAAGGCCGACGGAGTACGAGCCCGGGAAAGCCGGAACGCTGAAGTACGTGGAGAAAGCGTTTTCGTTCTCCTGCCCTGTCGGCACGGTGACACCGTTGATTGAGAGGGACTTCACGGCGGCATCCGCGGTGACGGCGACGCGCTGCAGCGGAGTGCTGCCGAACGTCCAGTTGTCATCGAGGAGTTCCGGCTGGTTTTTGCGCAGGCTGAACGCCTGCTCGTGCTTCCGCCCGCCCTGCCTGAGCTCGACGTGCACCACCGCTGACTCGCCGGACACCTTGCTTGACAGCACCTCGAAGCCCTCCACCCGGTTCCCGGCCGCCCGGAAGACCTCGTTGGTCAGCAGGACCCTCTCCTCGTTGGGAATGTCTGGATCCAGAATGCCCAGGGCCTTCTCGGCATCTCCGTCCACCAAGGCCTGAACGTATTCCCGCACCAGCTGGTCCGGACCGGACTTGACCGCGTTGACCGCCACAACAGATCCGATGGCCAGCACAACGACCGCTCCGAGAGCGGACAGCGCCACCAGCGCGCGCTTCTTTCCCTTGGCCGAAAGCTCCCGGGCCATGCCGGACTCGTGGGCGGGACCGGATTCCGGGGCGGGACCGTAGCCGTAACTGCTCCCGGGCGCGGTGCCAGCGGCCGCTTCCGGGCTGGCCTGGCCCGGCCCCGAGGGCGCTGCCGCGGCCTCTGCGGACCGGGGCGGAAACACGCGGGCAAGCCGCTGCAGCCCGGCCGGCACGAAAGGCAGCAGGTAAGGGGCGAGGAAGCGGCCCACCACTTCCACCAGCAGCCCCCACCCCAGGAAGACCGCAGGCGACCACCAGGCCGGGGCCAGAAGAAACTGCCCAGAAGCGAGTCCCGGGACGTCGAAACCCGCCTGCGCGGTGAGCAGCGGCATCAGCAGCAGTCCCAGGACAAGGAACGCCGCGGGCACAGGAATCCACGACAGAATATCGGTGGCCCTCGCGCGCCCCCGGCGAAGCAGAACAGCAATGCCTGTAACAACCGTGCAGGCCAAGGCCAGCGCCAGGGCGGCCCAGGCACCGGCTGCCGCATCACTGCCGGCCACATCCGCTCCGAACCCGTACACCAGATGATCATCGCTCCGGCTCTCCCGTCCGCCCAAGATCTGTGACGTCTCCGTGAGTACACGCAGGCCTCCGAGATGCCCGGCCACGAGGCCGTAACCCACCGCGTTGCCGATCCACAGGGGACCGGACAGCAGGGCGCTCCAGCCCCCGGACACCGCGGCTGTGATCCATGCAGCGGGAATGGCGACGGCAGCAAAGCAGGAAGCATGGAACGCAACCGCCGCGAGGGGCAGGTTCAGTGTGCCAAGAACGCGTGTCGGACGAGCGGGCGGGGTGCGGCGGGCCAGGACGCCGCTTCGGGCCGCCGCGGACATCCCCGCGCCGATGACGAAGGCCACGAAAACCGACCAGGGATTGCCGGCGGACAGTGGCTCGACAGTGAACGCTTCGGTGTCGGGATACCGGATGGAGGCTGCTGCCGCCACACCATTGACCAGCAGGGAATAGACCACACCGGTAACAACAGACTGGAGGAGGAGCTGGGGCCTGCCAGCCGAGGGGAGTCTCTGTTCGGCGACGCGGCTGCCGAAGTAGACACACAACGCGCTGGCCAGCAGCAACGTCACGGGAACCACATAGGCCATCCCGTCCCCGCGGATCGTTCCGAAGAAGGGCACAGCACCCTGGACCACAGTATCGACGGCGCCCAAGTGCGCCATGGCCACGAGTTGTGCTGTGAGCTGGCCCAGCTGTGACCAGGCATCCGGCGTTTCCTCCGCGGGCAGGGCTCCGTCAAGCGCCGGGACCAGGGTGCCCTGGCTCGCGGCAATGCCGGCAAGCGTGAGCACCAGCAAGGCAAGGCTGAAGATCAACAGAGCCAGGTAGGACGCTAGGGAGACAGCGGCACCTGCCCAGAGCCGGCCGATATCCAGGGCAGCGGAACCCCGGGGCGGCTCGGGAGCCGTTCCGGGCTGAAGGAACTCCGGCGCCTGTCCGGGCTGAAGAGCTTCCGGAGGTGTTCCCGGCTGGTTCGGCGGCAGTTGCGGCGCGGCGTGCGCGGAAACAGGTGGTTGATGCGACATTTTCCCCAATTTTCTGTCGGACTCCGAGTGTCGCTGTGAATCTAGAGGGAAAACTGCCGTGGTGCCAGTCATATGACGGCCAGATGTGGATAAGTTCCACAGAACGAAATACTGGAGCCATGACGATTTTGAAGTCGGTTCTGCTTTTCGCCCTTGCCGCTGCCGCCGAAATCGGCGGAGCCTGGCTCATCTGGCAGGCGGTGCGGGAAGACAGGGCGTGGTGGTGGGCCGGGCTCGGCGTCATTGCCCTGGGAATCTACGGCTTTATGGCCGCCTTCCAGCCCGATGCCAATTTCGGGCGCGTCCTGGCTGCCTACGGCGGGGTGTTCATCGTGGGTTCGCTGCTCTGGGGCGTCATCCTGGATGGCTTCAGGCCGGACCGCTGGGACCTCGTCGGCGCAGCCGTGTGCCTGGCCGGGGTTGCGCTGATCATGTTCGCGCCCCGCCAGGCCTGACCAGACAGGGCTGACCCGCCCGGCGTGCCGTTGCGGCCCGCCGGGCGGACCGGTTCATTTCAGAGATGGAGCCTCATTCAGGCGGAAACTACGACGCCGGTCCTGCCCCCACCTTGGCGGGTTCCGCTTCTGGAGCGGTCGCCGCGGCGTGTCCGGCACCGGGAGCGCCCTTGCGGTAGCGCCAGACGCCGACGCCCACCACTACGGCGGCCAGGGCGGTGGACAGCAGGAGCGACTCCCGCGTGGATTCGAGGATCACCATGCCGATGATGAGCGCGACGATGCTGCCGATCGCCAGCCAGGTCAGGTAGGGGAACAGCCACATCTTCAGTGCGAGATCCTTGGCGCCGGCACCCATCCTCTTGCGGAGGATCAGTTGGGAAGCGGAGATGACCAGCCAGACGAACAGGGCGATCGCGCCGGAGGTGTTCACCAGGAACAGGAACACGGTGTCCGGGGCGATGTAGTTCAGTCCTACGGTGATGAAGCCCACCACTGTCGAGGCAAGCACGGCTGCAGCCGGGACGCCGCGCGAGGAGATCTTCATCCATGATTTGGGGGCGTCGCCGCGGCGGGAAAGCGAGAACAACATGCGGCTGGCAGTGTAGAGGCCGGAGTTCAGGCACGACAGCACAGAGGTCAGGACCACAACGTCCATGATGGTGCCGGCACCAGGGATCCCGAACAGTTCAATGACGGCCACGTACGGGCTCTTGGCAACGTTTGCCGAGTTCCACGGCAACAGCGTCACGACAATGGCAATCGAGCCGATGTAGAAGACCAGGATGCGCCAGACGGTGGACTTGACGGCCTTCTTGACGGCATCGACCGGATTCTCGGATTCGCCGGCAGCGATGGTGGCGATCTCCGCGCCGAAAAAGGCGAAGACCACCACGAGGATGCCGGCGAGCACGGCGCCCGGCCCGTTCGGCAGGAAGCCTCCGTTGTCCACCAGGTTGCTGAGCCCCGGGGCCGGAACGCCCGGGACAAGGCCGAGGATTGCCGCGACGCCGAAGACCAGGAAGAGGACAATGGCGGCGACCTTGATGGAGGCGAACCAGAACTCGAACTCGCCGTAGGACTTCACTGAACCGAGGTTGGTGATGGTGAGCAGCACCATGAGGATCAGTGCCCAGACCCACTGGTCGATGCCGGGCACCCAGCGGTGCATGATGGCGGCGCCGGCAGTGGCTTCGATTCCCAGCACGATGATCCAGAACCATGCGTAGAGCCAGCCAATGCTGAAGCCCGCCCACCGCCCAAGTGCCTTGTCGGCGTACGTGGAGAACGATCCGGTCTCGGGATGGGCCGCGGCCATCTCGCCGAGCATGCGCATGACCAGGATGACCACGATTCCCGCGGCCATGTACGCCAGCAGGATGCCCGGGCCTGCCTGCTGGATTGCGGCCCCGGAGCCCACGAACAGCCCTGCCCCAATGACACCTGCGATGGCGATCATGGACAGGTGCCGGGGTTTCAGGGATTTCGAGAGCTGCTGGTCAGCGTGCATGGATGCGCCGTCCTCTTGTTGATGTCAGGTCTTTACTGTGGGAGGCCGGAGCCGGCAGGGGGCGTGTGCCGCGTCCCACAGGGTGCGTTTCACACTAAGTGAGCTGCGGGCCGCGAAGTCTTATGCAATCGCACAGTTTACGCCCCGCCAAACCGGGCAGACTCCCAGGCTGAAGCACTAGCAGACAACGAAAGTTTACCCGAGTGTACTTTTGTAACGGACCGGAAATGTTCGCCCGGAAGGCAGAACTACGCCGCTGCCCCGAAGAAACGCTGTGCCACCTTAGCAAGGCCAAATGGATCCTCCACGCCGCACAATTCCCTGGCGGAGTGCATGGACAGGAGGGGCACGCCCACGTCCACGGTCCTGATGCCGAGCCGCGTGGCCGTCAGCGGTCCGATTGTGGAGCCACATGGCATCACGTTGTTGGACACGAACTCCTGGTACGGGACGCCAGCCTCACCGCTGAGGCGCGCCCAGAGGGCCGCACCCGCAGCGTCCGTGGCGTACCGCTGGTTCGCGTTGATCTTCAGCAGCGGCCCCCCGTTCAGGACGGGGCGGTTGACGGGATCGTGGCGTTCCGGATAGTTCGGGTGGACCGCGTGGCCGGCGTCGGCGGAAACGCAGAACGACGCCGCAAACGCCTGCCGCCGCTGGCCTGCCGAGGCTCCGAGGCCGTCGGAAATGCGGGTCAGGATGTCCTCGAGGACCGGTCCGGAGGCGCCCGAGCGTGACGCTGAGCCGATTTCCTCGTGGTCGAAGGCGGCCAGCACCGCAATCGGGGCGGCTCCGCCTTCATGAGTGCCGCTTGAGCTGGCCGAGGAGTGCGCGGCAAGGGCGGCCAGTCCGGCATGCGTTGCCGAAAGGTTGTCCAGGCGGCCGGAGGCGAAAAACTCACTCTTCGCCCCGAAAACCGCAGGTGGCTGGGTGTCTGCAACGACGACGTCGTATCCGCCGATCTGCGCAGGGTCAACAGGGCCGGTGCCCGTGACGCGCTCGGCCAGGAGCCCCAGCAGGTCCTCGCCGGCGGGGTCTCCGAGTCCGAAGACCGGGTTCATGTGCTGCTGCTTGTCCAGGGTGAGGCCCTCGTTCACCGCCCGGTCCAGGTGGATGGCCAGCTGGGGAAAGCGCAGGAGCGGGCCCGTGGCAGTGAGATGCTGGGTCCCGTCCAGCAGAACGAGGCGCCCGGCGAGCTGCAGTTCACGGTCCAGCCATGAGTTCAGCAGGGGTCCGCCGTAGATTTCCACGCCCGCCTGCAGCCAGCCGAACTTGCCGGTGGTCGGCTTGGGCTTGAGCTTGAACGACGGCGAGTCCGTGTGCGTGCCCAGGATGTTGAATCCCGTGGTGGGGC
The DNA here is from genome assembly GCF_059090445.1 of Arthrobacter sp. B2060. Taxonomy (NCBI): domain Bacteria; kingdom Bacillati; phylum Actinomycetota; class Actinomycetes; order Micrococcales; family Micrococcaceae; genus Arthrobacter; species Arthrobacter sp. B2060. The sequence continues at coordinate 858,102 of NZ_JBNHFR010000001.1, read as the reverse complement.
CTGCGCCTTCCGGGGTTACCCATGCGATCAGGGCGCCGTCCCGGATCACGTAGAACTTGCCGGACACCTCATTCCAGGATTCCCGCTCGGCCAACGCGGAGAAGCCTGCCTCCTCCAGCCGTCGCGCCGCTTCGTGGACTGCATGGAAGCTCGACGGCGAGGCGCTGACGTAGTCGCCGAGGTCCCGGATGTGGTCTGCGGCTGAGGAGTGGAGAGGCATGGCTCCGAGTCTAGCGCTGCCCTAGATGGTGACGTTGAGGCCGGCGGTGTACCCGGCCGATGCCGATCCTGACATGGTGGCCAGCTGGTAGATGCCGCCGTCATCACCGAAGACGTTGTCCGACTGCAGCGTGGTGTTGGGAAAGTTCCGTGCGCTGGTTTCATATCCCGCGGACGCGTAGACGTCCTTGCAGGCAGCGTCTGTCATGGCGATCTGCGAGACGGCCAGGACCTGCCCGGCCGCCGTGGCGTTGTTCATGGATTCGAAGACTTCGAAATGGATATGCGGCCAACGGCCGTTGTAGGCTCCCGGGTAAATGGTCTTGAACGTGACCTGCCCGTTGGCGTCAGCCTCCTGCACCGCGCGGAGGTAGTTCTCGTTTTCCAGCCCGGAATCGTACAGGGAGTACCTGCCCTCGCGGTCGCAGTGCCAGGCGTAGACGGCTGCGCCGGCGAGGGGCACGCAGCCGTTGGCGTTGTCGAGCAGGGTCAGCGTGACTGTCAGCGGCACGCCGTCGGCCTTGGTGCTGGACGTGCCGAAGCTGGACGTCATGTCCTGCCGCACCACACCGGACGCTTCCAGGACGTTTGGCCCGTTGGACCCGTCGCCCGGGTACGGTCCGGCCGTTTCCTTGGGAATCTCCACACCGCACTCGGCGATAGCGCGGGTCACGGTGGGAGAAGCCGCGGGCGCCGTCGTCCCCGCCGTGGACCCCGGGGCGGCAGACGTTGTTCCGGCAGGGGAAGAAGGGCCGGAGCCGGATCCGCCCGGGGTGCACGCCGCCAAAGCCGCGGCAGCTGTCCCGGCGCCGAAGAACAAGCCCAGGGAGCGGCGGGTCATGAGCGTGGAAAGGTCAAATTCGAGACCGCGGTCATGGTTGGGATGTGGTTCGTGCGGGAGCTGCTGCCCGGCCGGGGTACGTGATGTGCTCATGGATCCATGAAACGCCAGTCAGCTATGGCCGGGATAGGGCAATCCTGTGGAGAAGCTGTGAGCGCAGCGCACTCACGGCCAAACAGCCGGCTCAGTAGTCCGGATTGCTGGGCGTCACGAGCCCCGTCTCATACGCGTAGACCACTGCCTGGACCCGGTCCCGCAAGTGCAGCTTCGTGAGGATCCGCCGGACGTGGGTCTTGACCGTGGCCTCCGAGAGGAAGTACCTGTGCGCGATCTCAGCGTTGGACAGTCCCTCGGCCATGGCCTCCAGCATTTCCGTTTCCCGCGGAGTGAGGTCCTCCAGCAGCGGATCCCGGCGGGCAGGCGAACCGGCGGCGGACGGGGCAGCCGCACCGCCGCCGCGGACGTACATCTCCAGGAGGCGCTGCGTGACGCGCGGCGCCACGACGGCGTCGCCGCTGGCCACTACCCGCACGGCCTGGACGAGCTCGGACGGGGCAACGTCCTTGAGCAGGAACGCCGATGCTCCGGCCTGCAGCCCGGCGAAGGCGTACTCGTCGATGTCGAAAGTCGTGAGAATGATGATCCTGGCCCGCGAACCGGAGCCGGTGATGGCGCGGGTGGCCTCGATCCCGTCAAGGACCGGCATCCGCACATCCATGAGCACGACGTCCGGGTCGAGTTCGCTGACCTGCCTGACGGCGTCGGCCCCGTCGGAGGCCTCGCCCACCACGTGGAAACCGTTTTCTCCCTCCAGAATGAGCCGGAAGCCCATCCGCAGCAGTGGCTGGTCATCCGCCAGCAGAACCCGGACCTGTCCGGTTTCACTCATTCTTCCCCCTTGGTGCCGTTCAGCGTCAGGACGGCCCGCACCCGCCAGCCGCCGTTCGCGGTCCGCCCCGCCTCCACCGTACCCTCGTAAATCCCCGCCCGTTCCTTCATCCCGGTCAGGCCCTGCCCGCTGCCCAATGTGCTGCCCGGACTGCCTGTGCCGGCGGCTCCGGCGCTGCCGGCGGCGGTTCCCGCTGTGCCGCGGCCGTCGTCAACCACTTCGATAGTGACCTTGGAACCCTCCCGCAGCACCATGACGTCCACGCGGCTCAGCGCCCGGCCGTAGCGCAGTACGTTGGTCAGCGACTCCTGCACTATCCGGTAGACCGTCAGCTGGAAGGCGGCGTCCGGGGGCAGGGCAGGCCCGGTATGGGAATAATGCACAGGAAGGCCGGCCGTACGGAAGCCCTCGAGAAGCGTAGCGAGGCTGTCGGAGGCCAGCGGCTGGCGCGGCGCCTTCCCGGCTGAGCCGTCGTCGCGCAGGACGCCGAGGACCCGTCGCATGTCGGCCAGGGCTGTCCGCCCGGTCCTGGATAATTCGGCAAGCACGTCCGCGGCGCGGTCAGGGTTTTTCCCGACCACGACGGCGGCCCCGTCCGACAACGTGACCATGACGGTCAGCGAATGGGCCACGATGTCGTGCATTTCCCGTGCGATGCGGTTCCGCTCATTGACTGATCCCAGGCTGGCTGCCTGGGCAGCCCACGCCGCGACTTCCTGTTCGTGTTCGCGGCGCTGGCGGACCGTGATCCCGATGCCGGTGGCGACGATGTTGGAAAGCGCGATGCTCGTTCCCGCGGCAATGCTGGAAACCACCTGAAACTCTTCGGGTGACGCCGCATGGGCCGGCAGTTGCCTCTCTAGCGGACCCACAGTGGCGAAGAAGTACAGCAGCGCGAGCGGGGCGGTCGCAAGGGCAAGGGTGACCAGCGCAAAGCGCCGGGTGTGCACCACGGCCACTGCGTAGAGCGAGAACCAGAGTCCTGCCGAAACGTTGGAGCCCCAGGGATGCAGCAAAGTGACGGCCACTTCCACCAGCGCGATAAACGCGACGAGGGCAACCGGATGGCTCCGCCGGAAAAACAGGGACAGTGCGACGGCAACGAGCAGGCCCGCCGCCAGCCAACCGCCGTCGCGCACTGCATCAACCATTGTCGGTGTCACGAGCAGCAGGTAGCTGGCGGTCACCACCGCATCCATGAGCCGCGGATGCCGGTGCAGGTAGCGGCGGACACGGCCGCGGCGCCGGGCGGAAATCTCGGCGAAGGACGCGCCGGCCAGGCCGGCCGGCGCGTCCCTCACGGGAACAGCTTCAGTCATGGATGGAGGGCGGGTGCGGGCCTACACATCACGTTTTTTCAGCAGGACCATGGCGATGACCAGCGGCACCACAACCCAGGCGCCCAGCACTAGGGCCGCCTGCCAGGCTTCGAGCGTTTCCGGGACGTGCTCCACGGCGGTCATCGGATTGATGGTGTTGCCCGGCAGGTACTTGCGGGCTTCCTCGAAGAACTCGCCGGGAATCAGCTGGAAGGCGATGGGGGCCACGAAGAACAGTCCCACCAGGCTCATGATGCCGCCGGCCGAGTTGCGGACCAGGGTCCCCATTGCCATGCCGATGGCTGCCACGGCCGCCACGTACGCGCTGTTGACGAGCAGCAGCTTGACGGACTGCGAGCTGCCCAGGTCCAGTGTGAGTCCGTAGTTGTCCAGGATCGGAACAGATACCAGGCCGGCAATATACGTCGACACGGCCGTCAGGAGGAAAGCACTGACCATCACGACGACGAGTTTCGCGACGAACGCCGGAATCCGCTTGGGGACGGCGGCGAAGGTGGAACGTGCCATTCCGGTCGTGAACTCCGAGCTCATCAGCAGCACACCCAGTGACCCGAGGATCAGCTGGGCGAACGCAATGCCGGACGTGGGAACGGTGACCGCCAGGTCCCCGCCCTGGGCCGCAATGGCCTCCGCGGCCTGGGGATCGGACGCCGCCGCATCAGCGAACTGGCCGGTTCCCCACGCGGAGAGCGCTCCGAATCCCACCATGACCACGGCGGTTGAGGCGAGCAGGATCAGGGTGGAGAGGAGGGTGCGGAATTTGATGAATTCAGAGTTCAGGACGCGGACGAAGCTGGGGCCGGGTCCGGGACGGGCGGCGTTGTTGACGGGGCCGGCACTGCCGGATCCGGGCTGGGCGAAGGTTGATGTGCTCATGGCTCTAGTTGCCTCCGGGCTGGGCGGGAACCGGGGTCCCCGTGGTGATCAGCGAGTGGTATTCGACCTCATCCTTGGTCAGTTCCATGTAGGCCTCCTCCAGGCTGGCCTGCAGGGGAGTGAGTTCGTAGATCATGACGCGATTGTCGAGCGCCGCGCGTGCGATCCTGCGGGGATCCAGGCCTTTGACCTCGAGGAGCTCGTGGTCCTGCACTTCAATGGAAACCCCATTTCCGGCGAGGACGTTCATGAGCTGCTCCGGCTGGTCCGTGCGGACGCGGGTCCTGCGCTGCCCGTTGCCGGTGATGATGTCCTTGATGGGTGCGTCGGCGATGATCTTGCCGCGTCCGATCACGATCAGGTGATCTGCCGTCAGGGCCATCTCGCTCATGAGGTGGCTGGACAGGAACACCGTGCGGCCCTCGGAGGCCAGGAACCTGACGAGGTTCCGGACCCACACGACGCCTTCGGGGTCGAGGCCGTTGACGGGTTCGTCCAGGATGATGGTCTGCGGGTCGCCCAGCAGCGCGGCGGCGATGCCGAGGCGCTGCCCCATGCCGAGGGAGAAACCCTTGACCTTCTTCTTGGCAACGTCGCCCAGGCCCGTCATCTCGATGACCTCGCGGACGCGTTTCTTGGGGATGCTGTGGGTGGCTGCCATCGCCAGCAGGTGGTTGTAGGCCGAGCGTCCCGTATGGACGGCCTTGGCGTCCAGCAGGGCGCCGATCTCACGCAGCGGAGCCGCGTGCCGGGCGAAGGGTTCACCGTTTACGGTGACCGTTCCCGCCGTCGGCCTGTCCAGCCCCATGATCATGCGCATGGTGGTCGATTTGCCGGCCCCGTTGGGGCCCAGGAATCCGGTGACCCGTCCGGCCTGGACGGTGAAGTTGACGCTGTCGACGGCGGTTTTGTTGCCGTAGACCTTTGTCAGGCCTTGTGCCTCAATCATGGAAGCGGTCCTTTGCGTGCTGCGGAGTGCCGGTTGGGTGTGCACGTTCCACGCTACCGACGCCCCCGGCCGATTTCGCCGGTCTCAGGGATGATTCAGGGTCGATTCAGGGTTCGGCAGTGTCATCCGGACGGATGAGCCTTAGCCCTCATCCAATGGTGAGTAGTACGTCAAAGCGCCCCGTTTGAGGGCGAAGTCGGCCACCCTGACGCCGGGCATCGTTTCACCGTCTACCGCGAGCACCATGGGTGCGGAGCCGGCCTCAATCCGCACGTGCGTGGCCTCCCTCAGATGCGTGATCCTGGACGTCGCCACGGTGCCTGTCAGCACGGACCACAGCATGCGGACGCGGGCGAAGGACTCATCCGCCGTGATCATCCTGACGTCCAGCACCCCGTCATCCAGCACCGGGCGGAGCAACGGGGCGTGGTCCCTGGGGTAATGGCGGCCCCGGCCGAGGTACATGATCCACACTTTGTGCCGCACGCCGTCCACCATGATCGTGATGGGCTTTTCGACGGCAAACGTCCGGAACATCGCCACCACCCCGGCCAGCGGCTTTCCCAGTGCCGGCTGGAGCTGTTCGCGCCGGCGGACCAGATTCGGGTAGAGGCCGATGCTCGCGGTGTTCAGCATGATGAGCTCGGTCTTTTCGGGGTCCTCCGCCAGCCCCCGTTCGACCGAGACGATGCCAACGTCCGCCCGCGCTGCCTGGCCTTCAGTGGCGGCTGCCACCGCTTCCCTGAGTGAAGGGGTGCCGGCGTCGCGGGCAAAGTGGTTCAGCGTTCCCCCGGCAAGTACCAGGAGGGGAAGATTGAGCTGGATGGCGGCGGCCGCAGCAGTGCCGACTGTTCCGTCCCCTCCCCAAACGCCGAGTGCTCGGATGCCGGGCCTGGCAGCGGCAACTCCCATCTGTTCTGCCACATCATGCTCAGGTTCGATGATCGTTATATGCGCCCGAGGGAATACTTCTTGGAGCGCAGCCGCGGTCTCCTCGGTGAACGAGCCGCCGAGTGTGTTGACGGCGATGCTCAGCCCTTCACCTTGGGGCAGCTTCGCCACTTCCACCCAGCTTCTGGTCGTGGGCGGAAAGGGTGGACGGACGGGCCACCATGTCCTGGTTACAAGGGCGGCACAGGCGCCGATGGCCGAGCCGAAGAGGACATCGGAAGGCCAGTGCGCTCCTGTATGCACCCGGGAGTATGCAACGCCTGCGGCGACGGGCGCCACCGCCGCTCCCAGTGCCGGCTGAACGAACCCTGTACCAAGCGCGAAGGCAACTGCCGATGCCGAATGCCCCGACGGCATCGAGGAACTCGTGGGCTGCGGATGCACGAAGCGGAACACCGGCAGGTGCTCCGGCAGGGGACGTGTGCGTGGCAGCAGTGTTTTGAAGCCCAGGTTGGTGATGGCGGATGCCACGCCCTGGGCAAGAAGACCGTGTACGGCAGCCCGGCGGGTGCGCCCGGGAACAAGGGCGGCCAGGGCGGCGACGCCGAACCATAACTTGCCCTTGTTGGCGGAAGCGGACAGCCTGCGGAAGAAAGTGTCATGGTGGCCTCCCGGGAATCCCGAGACCAACCGCAGCAGGGCGCGGTCCATGCCGGCCACCCAGCCCGGGCCCCTTCGCAGCATTCTTCGCATTTCCCCACCCTACCGCCGGCGCCCCTGGAGGGAACGATACCGCCCCGGCGGACTTACTTCCGGGAAGAAAGCGGCTTGGCGACGCCCGCAAGCAGCAGTGCCACCAGGATCGGGGCGCCGATTGCCAGGAGCGCGAGATGGATCCCGGTGAGGTCGCCCAGATAGCCGAGCAGCGGCGGGCCGGCGAGGAAGGCCACGTAACCGATGGTGGACACGACGGATACCCGTGCTGCCGCGTGGTTCGGGTCGTCCGCTGCGGCGGACATGCCCATGGGGAACGCCAGGGCGGCTCCAACTCCCCACAGTGCCGCCCCCACTGCGGCCAGCCAGACGTTGCCGGCGAAGACGAACAACCCAAGTCCGGCAGCAGCCGCTGCCATGCTGGACCGCAGAACTGCCACGCGTCCGTACCGGTCGATGACGCCGCCTCCGACGAACCGCATGCCCGTCATGGCCAGGACAAACAGGGCAAACAGCAGCGCACCGGTGGATTCCGATGTGCCAAGGCCGTCAACGGCGGCCTTCGCGATCCAGTCGTTGCCGGCACCCTCGGTCAGTGTGGCACCGAGCACCACCACACCGATCAGCAGGGTCCGTGAGTCACGCCAGGCGGAGGGACCGCGGTCCGGCTTGGCCTCCTCGGCGGGGGACTGCTGTGCCGCCGACTCATGCGGAATAAAAAAGCGAGGCGTAACGAACGTCAGGACGGCAACGACCGCGGCGATGACCAGCAGGTGCTGCGGCAGTCCGACTCCGAGCCCGGAGAGACCCGCACCGATGAGTGCCCCCACGAAGGCGCCGCCACTGAAGGCCGCATGAAATTTGGGCATGATCGTCCGCCTGAGGCGGTGCTCGACGTCGGCGCCTTCAACATTCTGCGAAACATCCCACAGCCCGATTCCGATGCCGAAGAAGAACAGCCCCACGGCAGTGCCCGGAACCGACTCCGCCAGCAGTGACACGGCGATTGCCACCCCGGCCAACGCGGCCAGAAAACCGCCTGCCCGCACACTGTTCGACGTGCCGATCCGCCCAATGACGTGCCCTGCGGTTGGCAGCGCAATCAGTGAGCCGACCGCCGTGCACAGCAGGAGCGTTCCCATCTGGCCGGACGAAATGTGGAGCATCTCCGTGACCGCCGGAATACGGGCCGCCCAGCTGGCGAAAATCAGGCCGTTCGCACCAAAAATGATGAACGTGGCTATGGCTGCGGCGGATACCTGGCGGTCGGCGATCTGCTGGGTGGTAGTCATTCGATAACTCTAGCGATGCCCGCCGCCCGGCAGGCGCACACCATGGCCTACCGGGCGCGCTCTACCCGCTTTTCGTCCCACACGGGCTCGGGGGATTCATAGACCCGGCCGTCGGAGCCGAACACCAGGAAGCGGTCGAAGGTCCTGGCGAACCAGCGGTCGTGCGTCACCGCCAGGACCGTGCCCTCGAAGTGGTCGATGGCCCGCTCGAGCGCTTCGGCAGAATGCAGGTCAAGGTTGTCCGTGGGCTCGTCGAGCAGGAGGAGCGTGGCGCCGGAGAGCTGCAGGAGCAGAATCTGGAACCTCGCCTGCTGACCACCGGAGAGCGACTCATATTTCTGCTCTGACTGGCCGGCCAGCCCATAACCGTCCAGGGCCCCGGCCGCGGCCTCACGGGCGAGCCCGGAGCGGTGTTCGTCGCCGCGGTGCAGGATTTCCAGCAGCGTCTTGCCCAGCAGATCGGGGCGGACATGGGTCTGCGCGAAGAATCCCGGACGGATGCGGGCGCCGAGTTTCACAGTCCCTTCGTGGGGCACTTCGGCGATCTCGACGTCGGACACCGGCAGGTGCTCCCGTTCCGGATCGGTGCCCCCGGTGGCGAGCAGGCGCAGGAAGTGGGACTTGCCGGAGCCGTTTGAGCCCAGCACGCCCACCCGGTCCCCGAACCAGATTTCGGTGGAGAACGGCTTCATGAGGCCGGTCAGCTCGAGCTTTTCCGCCACCACGGCGCGCTTGGCGGTGCGTCCGCCCTTGAGCCGCATCCGCACGTTCTGTTCGATGGGCAGCGCCTCGGGCGGCCCGACCTCCAGGAACTTCGCGAGGCGCGTCTGCGCCGCATGGTAGCGGTTGGCCATGTCCGATCGGAACGCCGCCTTGTTCTTGTACATGTTGACGAGTTCCTTGAGCTTCACGTGCTCCTCGTCCCAGCGTTTGCGCAGCTCCTCAAAGCGTGCGTTGCGGTCGGCCCGAGCCTCGACGTAAGAGCCGAAGCCGCCGCCGTGCACCCAGGCCCCGGCGCCGTTGATGCCCGGCTCGAGGGTAACGATGCGGCCCGCGGCGTTGTTCAGCAGCTCACGGTCGTGGCTGATGAAGAACACGGTCTTCTTGGATTCGTTGAGCTTGGCCTCCAGCCAGCGTTTGCCCGGAACGTCAAGGTAGTTGTCCGGTTCGTCGAGGAGCAGCAGCTCGTCGGGGCCGGCGAAGAGCGCCTCGAGCACCAGCCGTTTCTGCTCGCCGCCGGAAAGGCTCGACGCCGGGCGGTGCTGTGCCCGGTCGAACGGGAGGCCCAGCGCGGCCATGCAGACTTCGTCCCACACGGTCTCGACGTCATAGCCGCCGGCGTCTCCCCAGTCCACGATCGCTTGGGCATACTGCATCTGGGTGGGCTCGTCGTCGTGCTCCAGCATGGCGAGTTCGGCGTCGTCCACCGCACGGGCAGCGGCAGCCAGCGCTGCCGGGGCTGCCGAGACCAGGAGGTCCTTAACCGTGGAGTCGTCCCGGACCTGGCCGACGAACTGGCGCATGATGCCCATGTTCCCGGACCGTCCGATGACGCCTTCGTCGGGGGTGAGGTCGCCGGCGATGATGCGGAACAGGGTGGTCTTGCCGGTGCCGTTGGGTCCGATCAGCGCGGTCTTGGTGCCGTCAGGGACTTTGAAGGTCACCCCGTTCAGCAGCTGGGTGCCGTCGGAGAGGAAGTAGTCGATGCCGGAAACGTCAATATGGGCCACTGATCCATCTTCCCACGGCAGCATCCAACCCTCCCTCACGTACCGCCGCCGAACGCCGGTCCCTCCCGCGGGTGTGAGGAGTTCAGGGCGTGCGGGAGGGTCGGCTGGAAGGCTGCGGAAACAGCAGGAGGGCTCGGTCACCCCGCCGCGGTGAGGAACTTCTTCAGGAGCGGCCCGGACGTCGTGGCTCCGAGGCCGCCGTCCTCCACGAAAACGGCCACGGCCAAGTCGCCGTGCGTCGCGATGATCCACGCGTGGGTCTTCGGCGGGTTTTCGGTGCCGAATTCGGCCGTGCCGGTTTTCGCACCCACGGGCTCGCCGGGCACGTCAGCGAGGAAACCCGCGTGCCCTGACGTCACCACGGCACGCATCATGTCAGCCAACGACGCGGCTTCGGCCTTCGTCAGCGGTTTTTCCGCTGCCGGGGCGGGCGCCTCCGCCGTGACGGTCGAGGACGGCGCCGCCCCCTCTGCGGGCGGCGCACTGGCCGCCTCGGTTGCCGATGGGGACGCGCCCGGGGCCGCATCAGGGTTGAGGACCAGCACCGGCGAGACGGGCGCTCCCTTTGCCACCGATCCTGCCATGATTGCAGCCGCCAGCGGCGACATCAGCACCCTGCCCTGGCCGATCATGGCTGCGGCGTGCTCGGTTCCTTCTGCTTCGGCGGGAACGGATCCAAGGAACGCGTCGGCCCCCAGTTTGGGCGCTTCAACGGCCACGCCGAGGGATGTGGCCGCCGACTCCAGCTGGGCCTGGGTCACCTTGTCCCGTGCGGCAATGAACGCTGTGTTGCACGAGTGCGCAAAGGCGTCGCGCAGGGTCACCGATCCCAGCGATTCCTTGGGGTAGCCCTCGGCGTTCTTGAACGTGCGTCCGTCCACCGTGAGTGTGGGTGTGCATTCCACCTTCGAATCCGGGGTGCGCCCGTTGCGCAGCATGGCCAGCGAATCCACCACCTTGAAGGTGGAGCCTGGTGCGTATTGCCCCAGCATGGCGGTGTTATAGCCGTTGCTTCCCTCACCCGACGCCGCGGCCACAACGGCCCCCGTGGACGGACGGAGCGCCACGATGGCGGAGGCAGGCTTGACGTCGGCGAGGGTGTCCTCGGCAATCTGCTGCAGCTTGGGATCAAGGGTGGTCTTGAGCGGTGTTCCGGCCGTGGCCTGGATCTCGAAGACCGTCCGGCGCGGGTCGGTGGGGGCGTCCCGGATCTCCGCAGCGGTGAGGTCGGCGCGCTGGACCCGGATGACAATGCCGTCCGTGCCGCGGAGCTGGGCGTCGTATTGCTGCTGCAGGCCGCCGGTTCCGATGACGTCACCGGCGGTCAGGGCGCCGTCGGACTTTTCGATCTGTTCCGCACTGGCCTGGCCCACGGTCCCAAGAACGGCCCGTGCGAAGGTGCGCGTGGGGGCGAGGGGCAGTTTGTCGGCGATGGCCCGGCCGCCCGGAATGGCGGCGATCTCTGCGTCGGTCACTGCGCGACCGGCGGTGTCTCTTAGCGTGATGGCGGGAACGAAGGCCTCCGGCCCCGAAGCCTCGACCTGCTGGGCATAGGCGGCGGGGTCGACGCCCACGAGTTTGGCCAGCTTCGTGGCCGAATCTGCTGCGTCGGCGTTGCCAAGCTTCGGTTTGTCGATGCCGACGTTCACCACGGGCCGGTAGGTGACGAGCGGGACATCCTGGGCGCCCAGAATGTCTGCCCGCTGCGGGGACTGCGTGGCTTTGCTGAGGATCTCGCCTTCCGCGAGGTCCGGCACGAGCATCCCCGGGGACCAGACGGTCAGCCACTTATCGCCCGACTTCCGCAACTGGGCGTTGACCGTGTACTTCCACTCGCTGGTCTCAATTTTCCAGCTGTAGTTCAGCGGGACGCTGGCCGTGTCCCCGTCGAGCTGGAGCTCGCCCGTCTCGACGGCCGGCTTTACCGGTTGGAGCGCCTTGAAGACCTGGTTCAGCTGGTCGTTCGCGACGGCGGCGTCCCGGCCGTCGAACGCCACCGGACGCACATCCAGCCCTGCGACCGCGGATGCCAGCTGCTTCGCGGCAGCCTCGGCACCGCCGCGGCCGTCGTCGCAGGCGACCAAAACCGTGCCAAGTATCAGACCTATAAGAGCGAGCGAAAGATTTTTGTAGTTCCCCATCGCGCCATTATCCCCCGCCGGAAGACCACTTCCGGCCACGCAACTCCGGGCCAATCACCCTTGGCTCAGATACCGAGCGCCGGGACATCGAGGCCGAATATGTCTTTTAGAGCATATTTAGCCGCATGGAATCCGGACATGCCGGTGACGCCGGGGCCAGGCGGAGTCGACGAAGAACACAGGTACACGCCGCGGGCAGGCGTCCGCCACGGCACCGGGGATACGACGGGGCGCTGGAGCAGGCCGCGCACGTCCAGCAGGCCCGCGCTGAAGTCGCCGCCGATGTAGTTTTCGTTGTACTCCGCCAGCTGGGCGGCGGTGGTCACCTTGTATTTGAGCACCACGTCCCTGAAGCCCGGCGCGAAGCGTTCCAGCTGGTCAATGACGGACTCGCCCATATCCACTGTGGAACCCGGCGGAACGTGGCAATAGCTCCAGAGGATGTGCCTGCCACCGGGCGCCCTGCTGGAATCGACAGGGGAGGGCTGGGACACCAGCACATACGGGCGCTCGGGGTGCCGGCCTTCCGCAACCTCATGTTCGGCCTGCGCTATCTCGGCCCGCGTGCCTCCAACGTGGACCGTGCCGGCGTCGGCGAGTCCGGGGGCTGCCCAGGGCACCGGGCCGGACAGGATGAAATCCACCTTGCAGGCGGCACTTCCGAAACGGTAGGACTCCAGTGACCGGCGGTAGGACGTGGGCAGCCTGCTTCCTGCAATCCGGGAAAGCGCCGGCGGTGCCACATCCAGCAGGACAGCCTTGGCGGGCTCGAGGTCGGCCAGGGACGTCACCCTGATTCCGGCCTGGATTGTTCCCCCGTGTGCCTCAACATCCTGAACCATTGCCGCTGCAATCGATGACGATCCGCCCACAGGAATGGGCCAGCCGTCCCCGTGCGCGAGGGCATTCAGGAGGAGCCCTGCTCCTGCCGCCGCAAGGGAGGGAAGGCGCCCCACAGCGTGGGCGGCGACGCCGCTGATGAGCGCAGGGGCCCGGTCCCCCCGGAACCTGAGGTTCCAGAGCGGCGAGCCCTGTTCAAGGGTCCGGATGCCCAGGAGGGCAGCGGACAACGGGTCAGCCGGCATCCGCAGCAGTTGGTCCGATGAGGTCTCGACAATGCCGCCCAGGCGCCGGACCAGCGGTGCCATGAGCCTGCGGTAGGCGTGGCCGTCTCGGCCCAGTTCGTCCGCGGTACGGTCAAGGGAGCGGTAGGCAAGGGCCGACCGCGCACCATCCAGCGGTGACCCAAACTGGATCTTGGGCAGGGCAAGGCTGATGCGCCGGGGCAGTTCGAACGCCTTGAAGAACGGGGAGGCCAGCGCCATGGGGTGCACGGCGGAACACACGTCGTGCCAGTGGTTCTGCTCGATGAGCTGCAACGTCCGGGTGCCGCCGCCGATCTCTGCTGCCGCCTCATAAACATGCACTTTCAGTCCCGCGCGGGCCATGATCACGGCCGCGGCGAGGCCGTTGGGTCCGGATCCGACGACGGCGACGTCAGGCACGGCGGGCGGCCATCCATCTGGGGAGTACTGACGCCAACGGGCGCAGGGGATCCAGCCGGAGGCGGTCCGGCGCACCATCGAACGGTCCCCCATGGGGATCGTCGAGGAAGTGGCGGCGGATGGGGTCGTACGTCGGGTCCCAGATGTCAAGGGCCACGCGCAGCATGAGGTATGCCGTTACGAGCATATGTGCGCCCACAGCCAGAACGTAGTACGGCATGTCGATGTTGTGCTGTGGAACGCCACCGCTGGTCACTTGGCCAAGATACATCCAGATGGCGGCCCAGTGCAGCCCTTCAAGGCCTTGCCAGATCAGGAAGTCCCGCCAGCGCGGGCGTGCCAGGGCGAGCAGGGGGACCAGCCAGATGACGAACTGCGGGGAGTACACCTTGTTGGTCAGGATGAAGGCCGCCACGATGAGGAAGGTCAGTTGTGCGAGCCGCGGCCGCGTCGGTGCCGTCAGTGCCAGCACGGCGATGAGGACGCAGGCCAGCAGGAAGACATTGAGGGCCAGGGTGTTGATGGCTTCCGGTGTGAGGAGTGTCCACCGCACCCTCTCCGCCACGAGGTTGTAGGCGAACCACGGTGAGCTGAATCCTGCCGGGCGGTCCTGCGTGAACTCGAAAAAGTACTTCCAGCCAGTCAAGTCCCTCAACGCAAAGGGGAGGTTGACGGCCAGCCATGTACTGGCGGCCGCCACCACAGGGACGAGGAAAGCCCTGATTTTTCCGGTGCGCAGGGCCAGCAGGAAGATCGCCCCGAAAACCAGGACAGGGTAGAGCTTCGTGGCAGTTCCCAGCCCTATCAGGATGCCCGCCAGCACAAGCCGCTCCCGTGAGAAGAAGTACATGCCAAGGGCCAGCAGGGCCACTGCCCACATGTCCCAGTTGATCACTCCGGCCAGGATGATGCCCGGGGCCAGCGCCACCATCGCGGCGTCCCACGGGCGGCGCCGGGTCATCCGGGCAGTTGCCAGCACGGTGACGATCCAGACGGCGGTTATCAGCGTGGCATTGACGTCGAAGTAGCCCAGTACCCGAGCATCAGTGGCCCCTGTCCCCGGGACTAACCACGCCGTGGCGCCGGCAATGAGGCCCATCAGGACCGGATACTCGAAAAGGGTGCCCTCGGTAAAGAAGGGGAACGCTCCGTCGCCCAGGCCGCGGCTGCGGAAAAGCTCCGGAAAGTCGGAGTAGCAGGTGGAGTAGAACTGGGACGGCGTTGCCCAGCCATTGACTCGGCAGTAGCCCTTGATGGCGACCCCGGCCAGAGCTGCAAGCACGGTGAGGATGATCAGTACCCGTTCCACCGTGAAGAAACCCGGGGCAACGATCCCCGGCGCCGAGTGCCTTCCCAAGGGGCCGCCGACGAGCTCTGTGAAGTTCCTGAGCAGGCGGTCGCTCCGGCTTGGCACCACCAGGCGCGCACGCTGGCGAGGGGGCGGCGGCTGAGTCTCCTGCATGGCTCCGAGCTTACCGGGGCACTGCTCCGCGGCGGGAGCCCGCGCACAGCCGCGCGGGCTCCCTGGGCGATGCTGTGGCCGGTGCGGCGCATCAGGCCTCCTTGTAAACTGCAAACGCGTCAAAATGCAAGCGGGCTGATCGGGTTCAGCGCAGGCTGCTCATTTGCTGGTGCATCCGGGCATATACGTCTTCCCGGTTCTGGTCCAGCAGCTGGCTGTTGAACTGTTGCTGCCGGTCCCTCGCGGGAATTCGGCTCAGGAGAAGGGCTTGGAGTTTGCGAAGCATGGGGTTCACCTCCTTTCGGCTAGGTCGCAGCAGGACAAAGCGCAAGGAATTTGTGGCATGACAAATAAGGCCATTTGGTTCGCCGGAAATGGCACAAATGGACAAAGGAATGCCCGGCCGGAATAGGAAATACGGCAAAAGCCGAAATGGGTCCCGAAGACGGAAGCGCTGCGGAGCCCCAACAAGAAGCAGGTTCTGAATTATGGGGAGCTGCGAAACCGCCAGGACTCCGCCAGATCAGGCCGCTGGCTCAGGAATCCGCCAAGAAGGCAGGATTATCGTCCTGATAAACCCTGCGCCGCTTGGAACACGCGAGCAGCAGGGTCAGCCGGCGAGTCTGCGATAACGGCGCAGGCCAGCAACGGAGGCGGGAAACGCGGTGATGGTCATCTTCCATCCGCTAGTCAAAGTAATCATTTTCCCAACCTCCTTTTCTGCTCTGCCGTGTTCCGGCTGACTGGCCGGCCAACGTGCGCCGATGACCCCGGCAAGATCGCTCTGGGGTCAGAAACAAAAGTACACCAGGAATGCTGCGGTTGACTACCTAATTCTCAAACAATTTTCGGAATTAGCAAACAAAGTATTGTTAGAGGCCCCAGCGGACAATGGCCGGTGTCCTTTTATCCCAGCCCAGGGTGCAGACTTTGGCGGTTCCAAGAATGAAGTGCCGGCCCTCTTCCGGGGCGAGCTCCAGCCACCGGGCCGTGAGGATGCGCGAGAAGTGCCCGTGCGCCACGATCAATACGTTGTCAAGGCCCGATTCCAGAACCCGGGCCACGATCTTGTCCGCGCGGGCCGCCACATCCTGCAGTGTCTCGCCGTTCGGAACCCCGTGGGTCCAGATCAGGTAGTCCGGGTTGTCCTTGCGGATCAGGTCCGAGCTGATGCCCTCGTAGTCGCCGTAGTCCCATTCGACGGCCAGCGGTTCGTGAACGGCGTCGGGGAACCCGGCGAGTTCGGCCGTCCTGCGGGCGCGGCGCAGCGGTGAGGTCAGCACGAGGTCGAAATCCACACCGTCCAGCACTTTGCGGGCTTCCACCGCCTGCTGTTCGCCTTCCACCGTCAGCGGCAGGTCGGTCAACCCCGTGTACTGGCCGCTCTTGGACCACTCAGTTTCACCATGCCGCAGGATCCAAAGCTGGGGACGGGCGATGTAGGCGGAATTCACTTAAGACTCCTCAGTTGGGGAAGTTTCGACGGCGGCGGGAGGCGTTGCGGGACCGGACGCGGTGGGCTGCGGTGCTTCAGGCGCAGACTCGGGCTGCCGCGCCCACCACGCACGCAACGCCGACTCCGCGACTGACGGCTCCATGGGGCCGTTTTCCATCCGTTCCTCCAGCAGGAATTTGTAGGCCCTTCCCACGACGGGCCCCGGCTTCAGATCCAGGAGTGCCATGATCTGGGCACCGTTGAGGTCCGGCCGCACGGCATCCAGGGACTCCTGCTCACGCAGAGCCGCAATCCGGTCCTCGAGGTCGTCGTAGGCGAAGGCCAGCCGCTCGGCCTTGCGCTGGTTGCGCGTGGTGACGTCCGAGCGGGTCAGGCGGTGCAGGCGCTCCAGCAAGGGCCCGGCGTCGGTGATGTACCGGCGGACAGCGGAATCGGTCCACCCGGCGTCGCCATATCCGTAGAAGCGCATGTGCAGCTCCACGAGGCGCGCAACCGCCTTGATGGTGTCGTTGTCGAAACGGAGGGTCTTCATCCGCTTCGCGGTGAGTTTGGCGCCCACCATGTCATGGTGGCGGAAGCTGACCGCGCCGCCCGGTTCGAAACGGCGCGTAGCCGGCTTCCCGACGTCGTGCATCAGTGCTGCGAACCGCAGCACAAAGTCGGGGCCGGGCACGGGGCCGTCTTCGTCTGTCTCCAGGGTGGCCGCCTGCTCCAGCACCTGGAGCGAGTGCTGGTACACGTCCTTGTGGCGGTGGTGCTCGTCGGACTCGAGGCGCAGCGCGGACACCTCAGGCAACACGAACTCGGCCAGGCCGGTGTCCACCAGCAGATCCACGCCCGCCCGTGGGTGCCGGCCACAGATAAGTTTCACGAGTTCATCGCGGACGCGCTCGGAAGAAATGATGCCGATCCTGTCGGCCATCTGTGTCATGGCGAGCCGAACGTCATCGTGGACGGCCACGCCCAGCTGGGACGCGAAGCGGGCGGCGCGCATCATGCGCAGCGGATCGTCCGAAAAGGAGGCCTCGGGGGCGCCGGGAGTGGCCAGCACGGCGCCATGGAGGTCGCGGATTCCGCCGAAGGGATCCACGAGCTCCATGGATGGCAGGCGCAGCGCCATGGCGTTGATGGTGAAGTCGCGCCGCAGCAGGTCATCGGTCAGCGAGGTTCCGAAAGCCACCACGGGCTTGCGGGATTCCGGATCGTAGGCCTCGGCGCGGTACGTGGTGATTTCGATCTGGAATCCGGCCTTCCGCATACCGATCGTTCCGAAGGCGCGCCCGATCTCCCAGAAGTTGTCAGCCCACTTCTTAATCAGCGCCACGGTCTGGTCAGGCGTGGCGTCGGTGGTGAAATCGAGGTCGGGAGAGGTGCGGCCCAGGAAGAGGTCGCGGACAGGGCCGCCGACGAGCGAGAGCTCATGCCCCGCGTCCACGAAGCGCTGGCCGAGCTCCAGGACCACCGGGTCCACCTGGAAATCGACGGTGTGGAGATCAGTCTTTTGATGTGCGTGCGCCATAGTTACTTAAGCTTGTCAGAAAACCCTGCCCAACCACACCAATCACAGTGATAGCGGCCGCTTGGGGGCAAACCGCGTCATATGCAGGACACCTTGAAGCCATGTTCCAGTCATCATCACGGGACAAGAGTCGTTAGAGTGGACTCCATGGCCCATCCAGTACCGAGCGCCCCCGGCAGGAGGACAAACCCACCGTTGCCGTCGGCAATCGGTGCACACGTCGCGCCTGCGCCGCACTCGGCTCCGGCCTCCCTCCCGACCGTCGAGGAGATCTCCGCCGGCGGCGTCGTGGTGGACACGTCTGATGACGAATTGAGGGTTGCGATCATCGCCCGCCTTAATAGGGGCGGACGCCTGGAATGGTGCCTGCCGAAAGGCCATCCGGAGGGGCGGGAAAACAACGAGCAGGCCGCTGTGCGCGAGATCGCGGAAGAGACCGGCATTGACGGCAAAATCCTGGCTCCCCTGGGCAGCATCGATTACTGGTTCACCGTGAGTGGCCACCGGGTCCACAAGACCGTTCACCACTACCTGCTGCGCGCAACCGGCGGCGAGCTCACCATCGAAAACGATCCTGACAAGGAAGCGGTGGACGTTGCCTGGATCCCCATCCACGAACTCGCCCGCAAACTCTCCTTTCCCAACGAGCGCCGGATTGCGGATCTTGCCCGCGAAGTCCTGCCCGAACACCTCTAAGGTCCCAGCGGCCCGGACAGGGCCGCCGCGGGTTACGGCAACGTGGGTTACGGCAACGTGGTTACGGCAATATGTCCGCCCGGGTGAGACGATGAAGACGATGTCAGCAGCCAATCCACCATCCGAGCAGCCCGGCCAGCCCGGCGAACCGCCCTCCGGCGTCACGCCTGCCGGCGAGGCTGCCTCCAGCGCCGCCCAGCCCGGCGAAGCCCGGTCCAGCGCCATCATGGCGGCCGGGACCCTGGTCTCGCGCATCCTGGGCTTCGGCAAAACCTGGATGCTCGGCGCCGCCCTCGGACTGGGTTCCACGGTCAATGACACGTTCATCAACGCCAACAACCTGCCGAACCTGATCTTCCTGCTCGTGGCCGGCGGTGTCTTCAACGCCGTGCTCGTGCCGCAGATCATCAAGGCAAGCAAAGCGCCGGACAGGGGAGCGGACTACATCAGCCGGCTCCTGACGCTGGCGGTGCTCGTGCTGCTGTCCCTGACGCTGCTGGTGACGCTGCTGGCACCCTTCGTCATCGAACTGACCACACAGGGGTATTCGCCGCAGCAGCGGGCCTTGGCCGTTACCTTCGCCTTCTGGTGCCTGCCGCAGATCTTCTTCTACGGCCTTTATGCCCTCCTAACCCAGGTCCTCAACGCCAATGGAGCCTTCGGCCCGGCCATGTGGGCACCCATCCTGAACAATGTCGTGGCCATCGCCGGCCTGGGTATGTTCATCTGGATTTTCGGCGCCAACGTGGCCAATCCTCATACGCTGGACAACTGGGGCGACACCCAGACCTTCTTCGTGGCCGGTTTCTCCACAATCGGCGTCATCGCCCAGACTGCCATCCTGCTGATCCCCGTTTTCCGGCTGAAGCTGGGCCTGCGGCCGCGTTTTGGCTGGCGCGGGGTGGGGCTTGGCCACGCCGCGAAGCTGAGCGTCTGGACGCTTCTGACTGCCGCCGTCGGCCAACTAGCTTTCCTCTACGTGATGCGCATCGCCACCATTCCGGGTGCGGAGCGGCTCCGCCTCCAGAAAGCGGGCGACTTTGACTCCGCCGCGCTGCTTCCCGGCAACGCCGTGCTGGAGGTTGCCAGCCAGCTCTACCTGCTGCCGCACTCGATCATCGCGCTCTCTCTCGCCACCGTGCTGTTTAACCGCATGACACGAGCCTCACAGGAGGGAAACCGCGACGAACTCCGCAATGCCCTGTCGCAGGGGCTGCGCACGATGGCGGTCGCGACCGTGTTCGGTGCCCTCGCCCTCTTCGCTTTGGCCGGGCCACTGGGCATGTTCTTCTCCGGCGGGCTGCGGACTGACGGGATCATGCTGGCACAGACCCTCACCATCCTGGCGCTCAGCACGCCGTTCATGAGCGCGAACTTCATGATGTCCCGGGTCTTCTATGCCAATGAGGATGCCCGGACACCGTTCTACATTCAGTTGGTCCTGGCCCTGGTGAACGTCGTGGCGGCGTTCTTCATCCAGTTCCTCCCGTTCGACCAGATCATCTTCGCCATCGCCATTCTCTATACGGGCGGCAACATTCTCTCGGTGATCGTCAGCGCGTTCTTCCTGCGCCGGCTCCTGGGGCATTTGGACGGGCCGCGGATCGCCAACTCGTATATACGCATGGGTTACGCCGCGCTCGGGTCCGCCATTGCCGGCGTCGGCGCCCTCTGGCTGCTGGGCAACTACAGCCCGGTGGGCTTCGCCTGGACCAACCGACTGACCGCACTGGTGACCATCATCATCGTCGGGCCCGTCATGCTGGCCGCCTACCTGCTGCTCCTGAAGCTGTTCCGCGTCACCGAACTGCGCGACCTGCTCCGTCCGCTGCTCGGACGGCTCGGCCGCGGCGCCGGGCCTGCGGCACCGGCAGCCGGTGATTCTGCCGGCACCGTCACGGAGAGGGAGCGGAGAGCCGCCACCGCGCCCGGGTCGGGTTCCCATTCTGCGCAGCGGCCGACGGCGGAACGCGCCACGGTCTCGCCGGACACCGGATTGATTCCGCGGATCTCGGGCGAATTCGATGCCGCTTCCTTCCGTGCCGGACCGGCTCCCATGCCGGAACGAGAGGATGCCGGACGTTCCGGCAAGCCGGCATACCTGCCGGAGGAGGAGACGCCCAGCACCGCACGCGGCAGCGTACTGCGCGAGGAGATCCCGCTGCCGGGCCGGAGGACGTTCCAAGGCAAGCCCGGTCAGAACCCGTACTTCAGGACCAGGCGCAAGAAGAAAAAATAAGACACCGGGTCCGGCTTATCCAGCCCGTCTCACCCGGCCGTTGCACAGCATCGGCTAGGATCGAAAAAGAACAAGGGTAGTTGCGGGTCAGGTGTTAGCCGGCTTGCCGGAGGTCTTTCCGCGGTGACGGCACACCAGGCCCGCGCAATTCCCGGACAGCCTAGGAGGAACACGTGTCCCACCCGATCGATGTCGGATCAGTACTTGGCGGCCGCTACAAGGTCACGGCCACAGTACTGACCTCGCATGACCAGGATCTGGTGCTGGATGGTACGGACCAGGTGCTCAACAGGCCGGTCAGCATCCTGGTGGCCGGCCCCGACAACGCTGACCAAGTGGCCCAGAGCGCCCGTGAAGTGGCCACCGGGGAACGCCCCGGCAGCGTACAGATCCTTGATCTCGGCGTCAGCGATGCCACCACGTACCTCATCACCAACCACACGTCCGCGGCTGACCTGCTGGACCTCGTGGTCGCGTCCAACCCTCCGTACGTTGAACCGTTCTTCACTGACACGCTGGGCAGTGAGATTTTCGGGCAAGCCCGGTCCCTTGAACCGGAACTGTACGACGACGAGGAAGAGGTAGACGCCGGCTACATCGATTACGGCGCAGCCCACCAGGGTGACTCCTATCCGGCACACAGTGGCGGCCGCAGCTCCGGCCAGCAGTCGCCGGAGCAGCATGCCGGTGCCAGCGCACCGGCTGCTCCGGTCCGCAGGGCCCCCATCGTCCCTCCGCTTCCGCCGAGCCGCCCGGGCGTTCCTGCTGCAGGCGCCGCCGCAGGTCCAGGGGAGTCTTCAGGTGCCGGTGCGGCTGCGGGTGCGGCCGCCGCAGCAGCAGGAGCCGCTGCGGCTGCATCACAAGGCAGGCCGCGGACTGAGCTTCCGGAAAACACGGCACCCCAGCCCGTCCAGCGCGAGAACGTCGAGCAGGCCCTGCTCCAGCGTGAACGCAACAGCTCCGCTAACTCCACTGAAGGCTCGCACGACCGTGGCGCAGCGGGGGCCCATGGCGGGGATGATCACCCGAAGGTATCGCTGTGGTCGCAGAACGACTATGACTACGCACCGGATGACCGCTATGCCGACGACCAATACACCGACGACGAGGTGGACGGCCACCACTCGGACCGGCGGGCCAGCAGCTTCCCTGCGGCCGCCGGAACTGGCCTCGCATCGGCTGGCACCAGCTACGACGATGACGATGACGATGAAGCCCGGCAGGAGCCGCGCTCCATGCGGTGGCTGGTGGGCGGTTTGCTGGCCGCAGTGCTGGTTGTCGGACTGATCTTTGCCGTCACCAACCTTGGCAGCCTCATCAAGCCTGCGCCTCAGTCGCAGGAAACGCCGGGATCTGTGGCCACCGCGCCTGTGGAGACCGCCACCGGAAGCCCGTCGCCCAGCCCGAGCACTGCACCCGCGGCCGGACCGCCTTCAGTAGAGGGCATCACACGGTTGGGAGTCTTTGATTTTGCCTCCAACTACGACAACGACCTCGCCAAGACGTTCGACGGCAACGCCGCCAGTTACTGGTCAGACATGGAGTTTGCGACCGACAACTGGGGTGGTCTGGCTCCTGATGGCGTATCACTCGCGGTCAAGCTGAAGGACCCCTCCAAAATCTCCTCCATCACGTTGAACCAGCTGGGCGCCTCGGGCGGTAACATCAGCGTCTTCACGAATGACCGGCCGTCCCTGGATGGCGCCAAGCAGGTGGGCACCAACAGCTTCACCTCGCCTGACCTGACCATGCCGCTCGCTGAGCCGGTCACTGCGGAGTACGTCATCGTGTCCATCAAGAACCTGCCCCGTCTGGCGGCGCCGAAGACCCGCTACGGTTTCGGCCTCCGGCTGGCGGAAATCAGGGTCCAGTAGCGGAGCGCACCCTTTTCCGGTCACCTTGCCGCTGCACGTACTCGGCCTCGTGCCATGACATGTAACGGGCATGCTCTGATGGAGCCCGAAACGGTACCCTTGGGGAACGTCTTGTGATGGCGTGCGTGTGCAGGCTTCACGCGCCTCAGCGGGCCTCCACGACGTCTGGAATATTCGGCACCGCTAATCAGTTGTGCCATGTGGCCGGCCGAAAGCTGGCTCATCGATTAAGGAAGAGGTTCACCGTTCAGTGAGCAACGCAGAAAACAGCGCCTCAGAAGTACGTGATGTCATCATCGTCGGCTCCGGTCCGGCAGGGTACACGGCGGCTGTCTATACGGCACGTGCCAACCTTAAGCCGCTGCTTCTCGCCGGTTCCGTCACTGCCGGCGGCGAACTGATGAACACCACGGACGTCGAGAACTACCCAGGCTTTCCGGACGGCATCATGGGCCCGGACCTGATGGAAAACTTTGAAAAGCAGGCCGCCCGTTTCGGCACGGAAATCCAGTTTGAAGATGTCACGGCGTTGGACCTCGACGGCGATATAAAGACCGTCACCATCGCTACGGGGGAGACCTTCCGCGCGCGGGCCATCATTCTCTCCACCGGCTCCGCTTACCGTGAGCTTGGCCTTGCCAATGAAAAGCGTCTCTCCGGCCACGGAGTCAGCTGGTGTGCAACCTGCGATGGTTTCTTTTTCAAAGACCAGGACATCGCCGTCATTGGCGGTGGCGACTCCGCGATGGAAGAGGCACTGTTCCTCACCAAGTTCGCCAAGTCCGTAACCGTTGTCCACCGCCGCGACACACTGAAGGCTTCCAAAATCATGGGTGACCGCGCCCAGGCTCACGAGAAGATCAACTTCATCTGGAACACGGCCGTGGAGGACGTGCTCGGCGATGACAAGGTGACGGGCCTGAAGCTGAAAAACCTCCTGGACGGTACCGAGTCGGAACTGGCAGTCACGGGCGTCTTCGTGGCCATCGGAAACGATCCCCGCACGGAGCTGGTCAAGGACACCCTTGAGATGACGGACGCGGGAACTATCGCCGTGGAGGGCCGCAGCTCCCGGACGAGCATCCCGGGAGTCTTCGCCGCAGGCGATGTCGTCGATCCCACCTACCGCCAGGCCATCACGGCGTCGGGCTCCGGCTGTGTCGCCGCGATCGACGTCGAACACTACCTTGCAGACCTTCACGCCTGAACGGCGCTGAAAACACTTCGAAAGAGAGAGACAGGATTATGAGCAACGCAAAAGATGTGACCGACGCAAGCTTCAGCACGGACGTGCTGGCCGCCGACAAGCCGGTAATCGTGGACTTCTGGGCTGAATGGTGCGGTCCCTGCCGCAAGCTCGGCCCCATCCTGGACGAGATCTCTGTGGAGTACAGCGAAAAGGTCGAGGTCGTCAAGGTAAACGTGGACGACAACCCGTCCATCGCCGCCGAATACGGAATCACCTCGATTCCTGCCGTGTACCTGTTCCAGGGCGGCGAAGTGAAGAGCACAGTCATCGGTGCAAAGCCGAAGCAGTTCTTCGAGAAGGAATTTGCGGACGTCCTGTCTTAACCAAGAGGACAAGCCTGCCCCTACTAGGCGGCGGGACATGGCCACCACTCCGGGAGAGTGGTGGCCACTTTCTTATGGACACGGTCTTCTGGAACGGACGCATGGTGTGAACAGGTCAATGCCGGTTTGGTAAACCAAGGGGCTGGTCACAGCGCGATATTTCCCGTGGAGGACACCGGACGAGGCACAGCGAATCACTACATCACGCAAATGTCCGGCTAAATGAACCGTAAGTTGTTTCGAAATCCTGCTTTCTTCACTGAGATGGACTGAGACAGAACTCGACCCTGCATGACTTGCGGCTAGGGTATTTGTGCTGTGACGTAGTCGTGGAACGTCCCCACCGGCGGACCTAGCCGATGCCCCTCGGGCTGGTCGCTGCATATGTGCTCGGAGGAACACTATGCTCCGCCCGCCCCTGCGGCCTGCATGGGGCGTTTCACGTGAAACAGCGCCGGAAATTCACGGCCGGCATAACCGCGGCAAAGCATGCGGCACCGAAAATAGCCCTGATGGCATGGCATGGCACGGCGCCGTCGCAGCAAGCGGGACCGCAACCAACCCCACGGCCCGCTGACCGCACCGGTGAGCGCTTGGACGAATCCCGGAAGGTGCCTCCACTCTGGCTGCCGGCCACTTTGGTCGCCTCTCACGCTGTGGATCTGCACGGTGGATCTGCACGGTGCAGACGCTCACCTACGACCCCCCGGTGGCCAGGCAATCTGTCTTCCGGAATCTTGTGACGCTCAGTTGACCGATCTCGCGGCGCTTGGCCCTGTTCAGGAACACTTTTCGCTGGACAGATTCATGTCGGAACATCAACAACAACTTCAAGGCAGTTCCGCAGACCGATGTCGCGTTCCTAGGGCCCGACAACGAGGGGAGTAGCGATGGAACGCCATCTGACCCAGGGCCGCTCGTCGCGCATGTCCACTATTGCGCGAGGACTGGCATTCGTAGCGTGTATCCTCGCCTTTCATTCAAAGTTCCGAGTTGGAACTTCAACTGCGGAGCAGCTCCAACCACGGCAACCGAGCGGTGGGGTGCGCGGGCAGTTTCACGTGAAACGCTACCGGATGTGCAATCACTCAGAAAACCGCGACCAGAAGGCATAGTGCCGGGAGCGACCGACAGCACAAAGAGGGCGCGTGCACCTTAACGTCGGTGTGCTACATTCACTGCTAGCGACGTTTCACGTGAAACGAACGCTACGACCGCCCGTAAACATGACGCATAACGGGGGAGCACCATAAGCTGGAGCGTGCTTCGCCATTAGACAGCAATTTTCGGATGCAACATCAACACCACCACGCGAAGCAGTCCTAGCACTAGCATCGTCCTGAGAGCTCCGGCCGGGATGTGCGTTCCTGCACCGCAGTGAGGCCCCAACGGAGCCCGGCTACATGTACCGCAACCGCGTGTCTCCTCAAAGAAAATAGGTTGTAAAGTCCGCTGCATGAGTGAGTCTCAGTCCTCCATTCATACGCGCAGCTCAGCGGATCCGCCCCTCCTGGAACCGAAGCCATGAACTGGCCGAGATCGGATCGTCCAAAGACTCTCTGTATGATCACAGATTCGCAACCACAGCTTGCCTATTCCGCAGCTGCTTCCCGGCGCTTGGAGATGAGAGCTGGAGTATGGACAGGCGATACGCTGGGCAGCCGACCACGACCGACAGATATCAAAACGGGTCGCAGGGCAATCGGACGGGTTGCCAGGCAAGGCGAATCTCCGATCAAGGCGATCGCCCTGCCCGAACCGGACTGGTAATCGGTACGCGTAAGGGATCTGGTGTCCGTCGCCGGTACACAACTAACCTATCTGTGTCCGAACTACTTGCCCCTCACCGGCTGATGCTTCAGACGCTTCCTTGCCAAACTGCCAGATCTTTTCCAAGACGGTGCTGGCATGGTTTCACGTGAAACAGGCTGGCAATCGTTCCACCGAGAGTCATCACAGAGCAGGTACGATACCCGTTAGCGTTCCAAATCCTGTTCATCCATGACCATAGACAACGCGCCGATCCTGTACCACTCCGGCCTCTGAAGGGCATCAGCCCCACTTTGACACTGCGTTGGCCGGACTCCAGATCAAGCCAGGCAGATTCCCTGCGCACCGCCACTCGTCCGCAGACTCGGCTTGAATCGCCACTTGAACGAACACAGTAGGCGGCCCAGACGGCGCCCTTTCAATTCCGGAGGTGTCCCGCCCACCCGGATCGAACTTCCAAGGTAGTTGCGTGAGTCCCGCATGCCGCCAGTTTCCGTGGTTGCATCAGAAATATTCGCAGGTTCTGGTCAGGCACCTAAACCTAGGCCGCAGCTCTGCTCCCTAACCCACAGCCATTCGGCAGCGAAGCAGGTACTCAGCCGAAGCGACGTCTGCAGAGGCCAGCTACCAGCGGCGCCCTTCCGCGGCGTTCGCAGACGTCATCCCAGAACTCCTCGCGCGGTCGGCTACGAGCCCGGTCGGTTACAGGCAGGGCCTCGGGTGTTCATGTTTCACGTCAAACGCGTGAATCGTGTAATCAGAATTGCTTCGCACGACCGACCTGACCGGATCCAGTTACTGTTCGCTTTTCATCGGGTAGGTAGAGTCATTGATGTTCGGTGCTGAACCACTGGCGCTAGCAACGCCCTCCCCGCAAAGGTGTACGGTGAATTGGCCAAGGCCAGCTGGCATCGGACCACGCTCCGAAGAGATAGGCTGCCACGACGACCCTATGCTGGCTTTCCCTCGGGAGAAATGTCCAAGCCGTCGGTCGAATCAACACTCCCAGACCCACCCGAACCTCCGTCACAGGCCGCTGACGCCATGAGCGAGGACCCACTGCCCGGACCATTCCAGGCCTCGCCGACAGTACACCCCGACCACCGAGCTCTGCAATGACCTAAGTACCCGCCGGCACCGGGAGAGCCGGCGCCACGCCAGCTCACGGATCTGGCGACCCACTCCATAATCTCCTGACGCTCCAAGGTCCCGGAGGCACCTTAGGGTCGTTCTCAGATCAAGAGGCCCCACAGTCTCCAGGTTTCTCGGAGACGACCGAAATCCGGCCGTAGCCGTTCAGGCACCACCTACTAGCTGCCTAATGCATCGATGCCACACCAGGTGCCGCCGACAAGACGACTAGAGAACTGTCGGTTCATGCTGAAAGCCGGCAGTCAGCAAATGCGTGATTCTGCCCATCGGTGTAGCTGTATCAGCGCGTGCCAAGTCTGCCCGACTATGGACGCAGAAGACTTCCTCGTCCTAGTTGCACGCGAAAGACCAGTAGCCTCTGCGTCGGTTAATCAGGTACTGAAGTCGCGCGTGCCACACTCGGGTACGGGGTCGTCGGCAACGAAGCATCACCCTCCAGCGATCAGGCCGCCTCCTGTTCAGTGACATTATTCACACCGTTATCCACAGCTTATTCCACAGGCTTTTTCACAGTTGTCTCTGATGCCTCTCGGCACCACCCGCGTGAGGAGGTGCGCGTACACGGCAACTCCAGCCTGCGACCAGGCAGTGGCCGGTCCGTGCGGATGTCTGTTATGCCAGGAGAGCACACGCGCATTAGTGAGCGCGAGATCACTGCAAGAAACCGATTTTGCTCCAGTACTGGGCTTCAGCGCTGCCTTTCGAGAGCGCCAAAACGAGGTGCGCTTCCCGTGACGCGTTTCACGTGAAACATTGAGTGCCAGCTAAGGCGTGCCTGCCTGGCCCGCAACTGAGTCGCTCTGCCGAATGGCTCGGCCAAGACATCCGCTTCCCTCCGCAGGCCTCTCGTTATCCCCACAGTTATCCACAGGCGTTTCCACAGCGATATCCACACGTTTATCCACATCAAATCACCAGACCCGCGGAACAGTCGGTGGCTGACGATACCGACTATGACAAGGCACCGAGGCGCATCTAGGAATAGAAAAGTCGATACGACGCCCAACTACCAAGGAACCCTTGCCGCCGGGAACGGCCCCCAAGATGCCAACGGGTTCCGCATCCCGTCGCTTGCGGACTGTGCACCTCCCCAGAACGCGGTTCCATCAGTGTCCTTGGGGGCTATGCCCCAGCCTCCACATCACCGGTATGTACTGAGCCTGAAGGGCATGGAGGGCTGAGAAATACGAGGCTCCAGGAGACGACAGGTGCATGTGCGCTAGAGCTTTACTGGGGGAGCGCGGATGAATACCCATCTTGTGGGCATAGTCAGGATGCTGGTGGCCACTGCTCCTCATCGCTGCGATGCGGAATCCCTTGCTCTCTCGTGGAGAGGAAGAGGGGACGAAAGATGGTGCGAATTTTCCGCGTGCTGGCCGAGGCTGATTCCACAAAGCCACAGAAAGCTTCCGGCAAGCACTCCTCGCTATCGCACCCATTGCGTCATTTCGTCGCCTACGGTTCCTTTGGCAGGCTGTGCCGCTACAGTACGCTGTCCGGCCGACCTCGCCGCCTGTGGAAATTGTCCGCGCGGCTGGGGATCTCGCGGCTGGGGATGGCGCCGACTCGTCCGTACGATCGTTCCGGGCGATTGTTTCACGTGAAACGGCCGGTCCTTGTTTCACGTGAAACAGGGACCGGCCATCGTACGGTTCCAGTTCATATGCCTGCCATACGGGAACGGACTGGGCACGGGGGATAACAGCGACCGCTGCCCGCCACGCAGTTCCCTCCGTCCCCGCAGGGAGGACCAAGTCACCCATCATGCTCCAGAATCCAGCAAGGAGGAGGCACGTGCCCACCTATCTGTCTAGCCGTCCAGGCTCCGTCGTCCATAGGGATGATGTGCTCCCTAAGCAGGCAGGCGGTGGTCCTGCCCACGTTGGTCGCGGCCACCAAGTCCACCCTGGCCTCGAGTACGACAGGCGGGGAGTCTTCAGATGGCAAAAGGGATTTGAAGATGAATGGTTCTGTCTTCCATATTCGCTGCTAGGCCAATCGGCGCGCCTCCGAGCAACCAGGCGGATGATCCGCAGTTGTCCATCGAACTCGCGAGGTGGCTGGCGCGAAAAGATGGATAGCGAGTGGATGGCAGCAACGCAGGCGAAATACAGCAAGCAGTTCGAGGCATCGAGCTGGCTACACACGCCAGTAGTGGTGTGAACTCAGGCAAGGCCCGCGCAAGTTCGCAGGGCTAGCCCCGCCTGGGTGCGCTCAGCTTGTGCCGGAATAGTCGTCGCCGCATGCGTCTCAAGCATTCGATGTTCACACCAGTGATGGGACGGCCGCACCAGTGGCGGGAACGCGGATTCGGCTCCCAAAAGCGGCAGACTTCGATGAATACAGGCCGGAGCGGCTGGCACGTCCTTAAACCCGTTTCACGTGAAACGGCAACTGCACTGGTGGGGTGAAAGGGCTCCTTCGCTTGAGATGGCAGAGACAGCTGAAGCACCCCTCTCCCTCGATGGTTTCACGTGAAACGGCCACTGAACTGCGAGAGGGAGGGAAGAGAATCGGCCAAAACAGAGTCATATCCATGGGTAAGCCATGTCCATGAATAGGTCACATCCACGCGTTAGACCTAAGAGCGGTAGATTCCGCAGCCATGGGGAGGAAGGAGACGGAAGACGCGCTCCACTGAGACCCGGTCTTGCAGTGAGGGAGAATCCGCAGCTATGGCAGGCCCCGACTTCGAATGCAGCTACCGCATGGACTGGCCGCATTTTCGGTGGATGGGACTACGCCGGAATCCACATAGAACGAGCAAAAGGCCTTCGAGACAACTCCAAACTCCAATCCGCGCGGCAACAAATGCTCTGCTACAGAATGGGAGCGCCCTGGCAGCCTACAACGAGCCACGTAGGTAGCTTCCGAGGCAAGCTGACGCGCTGAACAACCGGTGTTCCCCACCGTGCGAGGGCAGCGCTGACCAGCCGACAGGGCACAGCTCGTGCCGCATTAGGGAGCAGCCAGAGATGTTTTGGCGGAGTGAGCGGAGCCAGAAATGTACCCTCCCGGCATTCAGCGCGAAGGACCCCATCAAACCTCGACGCAGGAACTAGGGATCGCCACCCTCACCAGTTGCAGTCCGATCAAGTTTCGTGAACCGGTCCCATGCCGAATGAGTAGCATGCGCCCATCGGCCACCGATTATGGCTGAGATATGAGAGCTGGACGAGTAGGTCCTCGCGGCAATGGCTGATTGGCGCGTTGTCCTTCAGAGGAGTACGGCCCGACCCTCGGGCTTGATCCCCGAACCAGCACTGCCAACCCTTCGTGCCGGCCCAAACAAGCACTGTTGGGCGCCCGTCCTAGCCCATACAAGCACTATTTGCCGCCCGTCCTAGCCCTTGAGCACCACAGCGCAGGCACGGCGCAGGCACGGCGTAGACCGAGGAAGCTCGTTAGGTGGCACCACGACAGCGGCCAATGGGCGCAAAACTGCAATTCTGTCAGAAAAAAGGGGCCCGTTTCACGTGAAACGGGCCCCTTGAGGTTAAAGCTTGGGGATCTAGCTCTCCGCCCCAGGTGCCAGGACGTCCATGATGCGATTAAGATCCTCAACGCTGGCGAATTCGATGCTGACGCGTCCCTTGCGTGCCCCAAGCGAGATCTTCACGTTAGTGTCCAGACGGTCCGACAATGAGGAGGCGAGATAGTCGAGACGCTCATGCCGGGCACCAGGACGCGGAATGTTGTTCTTTGGCTGGCTCGAGGGCTCGCGGTGCAGCGTGACTGCTTCCTCTGTGGCCCGCACAGACATACCCTCGGCGACAATGCGCTGGGCCAAGCGTTCCATCGCGGCGGCATCCGGCAGGGCCAGGAGTGCACGGGCGTGGCCGGCGGACAGCACGTTGGCAGCTACCCGCCGCTGCACCAGCGGCGGCAGCTTAAGAAGGCGGAGCGTATTGGACACCTGCGGACGGGAGCGGCCGATGCGGTCAGCCAGCTGCTCATGCGTGGTGCCAAAGTCTTCCAGCAGCTGCTGGTACGCCGCTGCCTCTTCCAGTGGATTCAGCTGGCTACGGTGAAGGTTCTCCAGCAACGCATCCCGGAGGAGGTCGTCATCCGTGGTGTCGCGCACAATCGCCGGGATGGTGGCAAGCCCAGCGGCCTGGACTGCCCGCCAGCGGCGTTCACCCATCACCAGCTCATACGGTTCTCCACCTTCTTCGGTTGAAGTACGTACAACAATTGGCTGGAGGACGCCTATTGTGCGAACAGAGTGCACGAGCTCGGCCATGTCGTCCTCATCGAAGACAGTGCGGGGCTGTTTTCGGTTTGGATGGATGTCACTCACCGGGATTTCGGCAAAGCGCACGCCAGGTACCTCGACGAGCTCAACGTTAGATGTCACTGTACTGCCGCCGTCGCGCGAGCCCGGCTCCTCCGGCACTCCGGAGTCCTCTTGGGCACCCGTCTTGGTAGACGCCCCTGGCTTGGCGCTGCCCGGTCGAGGACCGGCAGGCGTGGCAGACTTTTCAGCATCTACAGAAGCTGCTTTGCTCCGGGCGGCACGCTTGGCGGGTGCCGTTTCAGCATCCTCCGATTCAGGGGTACTTTCCTCTGCGCTCCCGCCCTTGGCTGCGGCAGCCTCAGCCGAAGCAACCTCAGACCCGGCAACGCCTGAATCACCAGCGTCAGAATCAGCAGCGTCGGGGCGTGTGGTTTTGCGGGCTTCAGGAAAGAACAGATCCACTGGGCGTGACGGCGCAGCCCCGTTGCCGGAAGCGCTTGCGGCGGCGGAACTTGGAATGAGTGCGCCAAGACCGCGACCGAGCCCGCGTCGCTTATCGCTCATGGATAAATCCCTCCATTGGAAGAGCCCGGCTGTGCCAGGCTCCGGCTGTTGCAGTGTTTGGAAAATTCTAACGCTCAGCGATTTCCGCTGCGGCTTCCAGATAGGAAAGTGCACCGCTGGAGGACGGATCGTACGTCATGACTGTTTGCTGGTAACTCGGTGCTTCGGAGATTCGTACGGAGCGGGGAACAACAGCTCCCAGCACCTGATTGGGGAAATGCTGACGCACCTCAGCTGCCACCTGTGCAGCGAGGTTGGTGCGGCCGTCGTACATTGTGAGCAAAATCGTCGAGACGACCAGATCTGCGTTCAGGTGCTTCTGGATCATCTCGATGTTCTTCAGAAGCTGGCTCAGCCCCTCAAGGGCGTAGTACTCGCACTGGATCGGGATCAGGACTTCACCGGCAGCGCAGAACGCGTTCACCGTCAGCAGGCCAAGACTCGGCGGGCAGTCGATGAAGATGTAGTCCAGCCGCGGTTCGCCCTTTTTCTCGCGCGCCTTGGCGTAGACGTCGATCGCGCGCCGAAGTCTCTGCTCCCTGGCCACCAGGGACACGAGCTCGATCTCAGCGCCGGCAAGGTGGATAGTTGCGGGTGCACAAATGAGATTGTCGATGTCGGGGCACGGGGCCACAACATCTTCCAGCGGAACATCGTTGATCAGGACGTCGTAGATGCTGTCCACGTCCGCGTGGTGTTCAATGCCCAGGGCCGTAGAGGCATTCCCCTGCGGGTCGATGTCTATGACCATGACGTTCAGTCCGGCCGCCGCCAGTGCGCCCGCAATGTTGACCGTGGTGGTGGTTTTGCCAACGCCGCCCTTTTGGTTTGAAACCGTGAAAATGCGGGTCTTCTCCGGCTTCGGGAGCTTGCGGCCCAATAGCCGCTCGCGGCGCCTGTTCTCGTGGGCAAGCTCCCGGGCTATGGGGCTCGAGTCATCCAGGGTGTCCAGCACGTTTGTCCGCCCCGGCGTTTCACGTGAAACCTTGGCCATATCTACCGTGCCTGCAACCGGATTCGGGTGACTGGAGGCTGCAGCAACGGAGGGCGCAGCAACGGCACGTGCCGACCCCAGAGTCACGAACGGGGGTATCCGCTGTGTGAAGGTTTCGCTACTGGTCACTGGGACACACTCACTCTCGTTCGGCCTTTTGCTGCCGCTCTCTAGCCTAACCGTTCCGCAGTCAAGACCTGCGGCACCGGGCCTGGGCTATGCGATCTTTTGGGACTTCTTCACGACGATGCGCACCACAGTGGTGGGTTCCTCCAACAGATCCTGCCCTACTGTTACGACCGAAGTCTGTACACCGCCAAGCTTACGGATCACCTTGGCGGCCTTCTCGATTTCCTCTGCGGCACTGCGTCCCTTGATGGCGACGACCTCACCCTCCCCGTCAAGGAGGGGGATGGTCAGCCCTGCCAGGTTGCTGAGTGCAGACACTGCCCGAGCCGTGACGACATCCGCGTTCACCATGCCCACGGCAAGCTCTGCGCGGGTGCGCATGATGGTGACATTGTCCAAGCCGAGGTCGTCAACAACCTCTTGGAGCCAGATCACCCGGCGTTCGAGCGGCTCAATGAGCGTGAGTTCCAGATCCGGACGGGCTATGGCCAGGCAGAGACCCGGCAGTCCGGCGCCGCTTCCGACGTCGGCAACATGGCTGCCCCGCGCAATCTCGCTCTCGATGACAGCGCAGTTCAGCACGTGCCGCCCCCACAGGCGCGGTATTTCCCGCGGACCAATAAGTCCGCGCTCGGTTCCCGAAGTTGCCAGGTGCTCGACGTAGCGTTCCGCCAGGCTCAAACGGTCGCCGAAGATTTTCTCCGCCGCCTGGCGCTCAGCGGCCGTAATTTCAACCATCAGTCAGTCAGTCCGCGCGTCAGTCGACGGAAACGACGATGTGGCGGCCGGCGCCTTCGCCCTCGGACTCACTCACGAACCCCAGATCGGCAACGGCGTCGTGAACAATCTTGCGCTCATAGGCACTCATCGGCTCAAGGGATACGGGCTCGCCGGTTTCCTTGGCGGTGGCGACAGCGTCCTCTGCGATCTTCTGCAGGTGGCCGGCACGTTCCTTGCGGTACCCGTTGATGTCCAGAACGAGCCGGGAACGGTTCTCGGTCGCGGACAGCACAGAGAGCCGGGTCAGTTCCTGCAGCGCCTCGAGGACTTCGCCGTCGCGGCCCACCAGGCTCTCCAGTCCAGCGGATTCTTCCTCGGTAACGATGGAGATGTAGGTGCGTCCGTTTCGGACCTCGATGTCGATATCGCCGTCGATATCGGCGATGTCGAGCAGTTCCTCCAGGTAGTCGGCTGCGACGTCGCCTTCTTCTTCCAGGCGGCTTACTGCAGTGCCTTTGTCCGTGGACACGGCCTCGGCGGTGTTGTCCTGGTCTTCGCTGTTTTCAGCGGCAAGTGCTTGTTCTGAGCTTTCAACAGACATTACTTCTTCTTCCTGTTCTTGCGTTGTGGCTGGATGCGCTGGCTCTTGGCTTGCGCTACCGCAGCGGCAGCGGCGGCCTCCGCCTCGACGTCGACCTTCTTGCCTCCCAGGATGGGGAGGGCCGGAAGGCCCTTGGCGGCCCGGCGCTCGGCGAGGGCCTTGGCTGCGGGGGAACCCGGCGTCGGCATCCGGCGGATGACGAAGAACTGCTGACCCATGGTCCACAGGTTGGTCGTCGTCCAGTAGATGAGGACACCGATCGGGAAGTTAATGCCGCCCACACCGAACACGATCGGCAGGATGTACAGCATCATTTTCTGCTGGCGCATGAACGGGGAGGCCATGGCCTCTTCAGACATGTTCTTGGCCATGATCTGCTTCTGCGTGATGAACTGCGAGGCCGTCATGGCAAGGATCATGATGATCGAGAGGATCCATACAGCCGTGAGGTTGCCTTCGCCGCCGTGCAGCAGGGATGCGGACAGCGTGGCACCGAAGATGGTGGACTCGTCGAACTGCACGACCTGGTCATGGCTCATCGCACCGATGCCGTTGCCCTGGTCACGCGCCGTGCTGATGCCCGACAGCACCGTGAACAGCGCGAAGAAGAACGGCATCTGGATGAGCATGGGCAGACAGGCGGAGAACGGGTTGGTGCCGTGCTTCTTGTACATGGCCATCTGTTCCTGCGCCATGGCCTGGCGGGACAGCTGGTCGGTCTTGCCCTTGTACTTGTCCTGCAGCTTCTTCAGGTCCGGCTGCAGCAGCTGCATTCCGCGCTGCGCCTTGATCTGCTTGACGAACACAGGAATCAGGGCGGCGCGGATCACCAGCACCAGCCCGATGATGGACAGCGTCCACGTCCAGCCGCTGGCCTCGGGGAGTCCAATGCTGCTCAGGCCCTCATGGAAGCCCACCATGATGATGGACACAAGCCATTTGAACGGAAACATGATTGTTTCAAAGAAGTCCATACGATATCCCTATTCGTTAGGCCGCAGCGCGGCCTTCTCCATCAGTCCGAGCAGCCAGGTACTTGTCCGGGTTGTTCATCACAACAATTGTGGGGGTCTGGTTTTCAGGCCATTCCCGGTGGCCAGCGGGGACGTGGTCCACACCGCCGGCATTCCAAGGATGGCAGCGCGCCAGTCGCTTCGCCGCGAGCCAGCTTCCTTTCACTGCACCGTGCACGGTGATCGCCTCAAGCGCATATGCCGAGCACGAAGGAAAGAAGCGGCAGACCTGTCCGTACAAGGGTGAAATCACCTTGCGGTAGGCCAAGAGCAGAATGATGAGGATATTGCGGGGCAGGTTCCAGACGAACCTGCCGGCAGCCGCTGCTGCGGGCTTTACGGAACGGACGACGGCGGCAGTCAGGTCAAGCACGCTGTGTCCCTTCCTGTGTTGTTCCGTTCGGACCGGTTCCGTTCGAACCTGGTCCAGCCAACCTTTGATCGCGGCCCTGCAGCCGCTTCATGGTGGCTTCCAAGGCAGCGTTGTAGTCCGCCAGCAGTTCATGCCAGCTGGCGGTCGCCGATGCCGGCAACGCACGCACCACAATAGCGAACCCGGTCCCGTACTCGCGCAGCGAGACAGCACCGGCTTCCCTAAGTCTCCTCTTAACGAGGTTCCTGGCAACAGCGTTCCCAACAGCTTTGGAAACGATGAACCCGATTCTGCTGGGTTCATCGGCCCCAATAGTTGCCGTATATAACACTACGTTCCGGCGTCCATTGCGGACGCCGGAACGTACAGTTTTTGAAAAATCGGTTGAAGTCCTCAGGCGGTTCCTGGCGGCAAGCACCGTTAAAGTCGCGAAGGGAAGTTTACCGACGAGTCAGTATTTAGGCCGACAGCTCGACGCGGCCCTTGCCGCGGCGTGCAGCCAGGATGGCGCGGCCGGCACGGGTGCGCATACGAAGGCGGAAGCCGTGCTTCTTGGCCCGACGGCGGTTATTCGGCTGAAAAGTCCGCTTGCTCACGTTAGTTACTCCAGTGGATCAAAGGTGCGCCCACCCGATCAAAGGGGAAGAACTGGCCGACGCTAAGTTTTGTATATGTCTGCTTCCCCCGGTTTCCGTAACGCTGGGCGTTCGAAGATCCAAAATGGGGTCAGAAAGCAGGCACAAAGGACTCCACAACGTTAGTTCAAACCGCGATGGTGAGTCAAACCAGCACCTATCCCCAGCTGTGGCTAAGTACTGTGTCCAGCCTGTGGATGAAGTGGCTCACAAGCGCTCTTTTCGAACCACAACCGTGTAATTATCCACAAGCTGCTTACCAGCTATCTTCTAGCCTTTTCATCCCCTAGAGTGTCCCAGTAGCCGATTATCCACGGACTGTGCATAACCCTGTGGATTAAGCCGGGCCAGCACCCTGGTTTCGGGCTTGCGGCTGCATGTAATGCAGGTCAGCAAGCTTTGAGGAACCCGATACATGACAGTAGACGAAGCCAACCACGCCAATACTGTCGGAAGTTCCTGGCGCCGCGTGGTGAACCTTCTCGAACAGGACGACCGGGTCTCCCCGCGGCAGCGCGGGTTCGTTATCCTCGCCCAGGCACAGGGCCTCATCGGATCGACGCTCCTGGTGGCCGTACCCAACGAACTCACCCGCGAAGTGCTCCAGACCCAGGTGAAGGATGCCCTCGACGACGCCCTGCACAACGTCTTCTCGGACGACATCCGGTGCGCGATCGACGTGGACACCGATCTGGTGCCCCTCTACGAAGAGCCCGAACCCGCCGTCGAACTTTCCCTCGCAACTGACCTGTCTGTTGAACTGAAGCCGCAGCCGATGCTGCCGAGCACTTCCCACGAGTTCGGCCGGCTGAACCCCAAGTACGTTTTTGACACGTTCGTCATCGGTTCCTCCAACCGCTTTGCCCATGCCGCCGCGGTGGCCGTGGCCGAAGCGCCGGCCAAGGCCTACAATCCGCTGTTCATCTACGGGGATTCCGGACTCGGCAAGACCCATCTGCTGCATGCGATCGGCCACTATGCCCGCCGGCTCTACAGCGGCATCCGGGTCCGCTACGTGAACTCCGAGGAATTCACGAACGACTTCATCAACTCGATCCGTGACGATGAGGGCGCCAGCTTCAAGACCACGTACCGGAATGTCGATGTTCTGCTGATCGACGACATCCAGTTCCTGGCCGGCAAGGACCGGACGCTCGAGGAGTTCTTCCACACCTTCAACTCCCTGCATAACAACAACAAGCAGGTGGTGATCACCTCCGACCAGCCGCCCAAGCTGCTGGCCGGCTTCGAAGACCGCATGAAGTCGCGCTTCGAATGGGGCCTGCTGACGGATATCCAGCCGCCAGAGCTCGAGACCCGCATCGCAATCCTCCGCAAGAAGGCACTCAGCGAAGGCCTTTCCGCTCCGGACGACGCCCTGGAGTACATCGCGTCCAAGATCGCCAGCAACATCCGTGAACTCGAGGGCGCCCTGATCCGGGTCACAGCGTTTGCCAGCCTGAACCGCCAACCCGTTGATGTGGCCCTGGCCGAAATGGTCCTCAAGGACCTCATCACCGATGACAACGCGCAGGAGATCACGTCCAGCCAGATCCTCACGCAGACCGCGGAGTATTTCAAGCTCAGCATGGAGGAGCTGTGCAGCAAGTCCCGCACCCGCACTCTGGTCACCGCGCGGCAGATCGCCATGTACCTCTGCCGGGAGCTGACGGACATGTCGCTGCCCAAGATCGGCCAGGAACTGGGTGGCCGCGACCACACCACGGTCATCCACGCGGACCGCAAGATCCGCGAGCTGATGGCCGAACGCCGTGTGATCTACAACCAGGTCACCGAGCTCACCAACCGGATCAAGCAGCAGCAGCGGGACTCCTGAGCCAAGGTTCTTAACCTTATTAACAGGGGCGTGTGGATAACCCTGTGGACAGTTAAGGGGACAACCGCGGTTCATGGGCTTAAAACCCTTAAGGCGTCTGTGGATTGCCGAAACGGCCGAAAAAGTTTTCCCCATCCACAGGCTGTTTAAAACCTGCTCCGCCCACAGCCCATGAACAGGGCTTAACCCCGGATTCCTGCCGCCAGCGGGAGTTATCCACAGTTTCCACAGCAGTTATTAACACTACTAATCCCAAAAAATCGAAATCCCTCAAACAACAATCTCGCTTCCCTGCCCACCCGGCACCCCTGGCCGGGGCCAGGAACGGAGCATCCCGCCGGCGGGGATGGGGAATTCCCCGATCTTCGGGCTAAGCTGTCAGCAGCGCTCCCATCCTTGGGTCTTCCTGTGATTCAGCAGGCGAGGACCATGCAGGTTCAGGGGTTTGGGGGCACAGGTTTGTGAACTCCCTGCGGGAGTTCCCGTTCAGCAACTGGCAGCAGCAATGAAAGGCGGCACCCTTCCGTGAAGTTTCGAGTCGAACGGGACGTCCTGGCAGAAGCCGTCACATGGACAGCCCGATCGTTGTCTCCGCGGCCGCCAGTACCCGTCCTCTCGGGCCTGCTGCTCAAAGCCGAAGCAGGAACGGTTAGCCTCTCCAGCTTCGACTACGAAACATCAGCCAGGCTTGAGATTCCGGCTGACATCACGGATGAAGGCACCATCCTTGTCTCCGGCCGGCTCCTCGCCGACATCTGCCGCAGCCTTCCGTCCGCCCCGGTGGATATCGAAACGGAAGGCAGCAAGGTGACACTCACCTGCCGCCGAAGCAGTTTCCACCTCGCCACCATGCCCGAGGCCGAATATCCGCCGCTGCCCGCACTGCCCACGATCAGTGGCACTGTGGCCGGGGACTCCTTCTCCCAAGCCGTGTCCCAGGTGATCATTGCTGCCAGCAAGGACGACACGCTCCCCATCCTCACAGGCGTCAGGATGGAAATCGAGGACGACCTCATCACGCTTCTGGCCACGGACCGTTACCGCCTCGCCATGCGTGAAGTGCCGTGGAAGCCTGTTAACCCGGGCATTTCCACCAGTGCGCTCGTCAAAGCGAAGACCCTTAACGAGGTGGCCAAGACCCTCGGCGGCAGCGGCGACATCAGTCTCGCCATCGCCGACGACGACTCCCGGCTCATCGGGTTTGAGAGCGGTGGACGCACCACAACGTCCCTTCTTGTCGACGGCGACTACCCCAAGATCCGCTCCCTGTTCCCGGACTCAACACCGATTCA
This sequence comes from Arthrobacter sp. B2060, assembly GCF_059090445.1. Taxonomy (NCBI): domain Bacteria; kingdom Bacillati; phylum Actinomycetota; class Actinomycetes; order Micrococcales; family Micrococcaceae; genus Arthrobacter; species Arthrobacter sp. B2060. Next base: position 818,580 of record NZ_JBNHFR010000001.1, on the reverse strand, counting down.
TGCCACCGTGCAGACCCAGGAGCTCGTCGAAGCGGTCCGCCGCGTGTCGCTCGTTGCCGAACGGAACACCCCTGTGCGCCTGGCCTTCACGCAGGGCCAGCTCCACCTCGACGCCGGCACCGGCGAAGACGCGCAGGCCTCCGAAGAGCTCGAAGCCCAGCTGTCCGGCGACGACATCACCGTGGCGTTCAATCCGCACTACCTCGTTGAAGGCCTAAGCGTCATCGAAACAAAGTTTGTCCGCTTTTCCTTCACCACCGCGCCGAAACCGGCCATGATCACGGCGCAGGCAGACGCGGACGGCGAAGACCAGGACGACTACCGCTACCTCGTGATGCCTGTCCGCCTCCCCAACTAGATCCGGCTCCCGGCCCGCCAACTCCCCAGCGCAGAAAAGAGTTCACCGTGCACATCGGACTGATCGGCCTTGGAAAAATGGGCTTCAACATGCGCGAACGGTTGCGCAAGGGAGGCATCGAAGTTACGGGTCTTGACCGGAATCCGGATGTGACGGATGTTTCCTCGGTAGATGAGCTCATTGCCACCATCCCGGCGCCCCGGCTGGTCTGGGTTATGGTCCCGGCCGGTGAAATCACTGACACGGTGATTACTGAACTTGGCAACAAGCTTCAGCCCGGTGACCTCGTTATCGATGGCGGCAACTCCCGCTTCACGGAGGACCAGAAGCACGGCGCTGCCCTGGCCGAGAAGGGAATCCGCTTCGTGGACTGCGGGGTATCCGGCGGCGTTTGGGGTCTTCAGAACGGCTATGGCCTCATGGCCGGCGGATCCGCCGAGGATATCGAGCGCGCCCTGCCCGTCTTTGATGCCCTCCGCCCCGCAGGTGACCGGGCGGACAGCTTCGTCCATGTGGGCGGCGTGGGCGCCGGCCACTACGCCAAAATGGTCCACAACGGCATCGAGTACGGTCTCATGCAGGCCTATGCGGAAGGCTATGAGCTGCTCGCCGCCAAGGAGATCGTCACCGATCTTCCCGGAACCTTCCGCGCGTGGCAGAAGGGAACGGTCGTCCGCTCCTGGTTGCTTGACCTGATGGTGAAGGCATTGGACGAGGATCCGGGACTGGCCTCAATCGATGACTACGTCGAGGACTCCGGTGAAGGACGGTGGACCGTGGAGGAAGCCATCGCCAACGCGGTTCCGGCGCCCGCCATTACGGCCGCGCTCTTCGCCCGTTTCTCCTCCCGCGAGGACAACTCGCCGGCCATGAAAATGGTGTCCGCGCTGCGCCACCAGTTCGGCGGGCACTCCACCCGTCCGGCCAAGTAGCATCCGCACCGGGCCTGCGGGTCCCGGACGAGAGTCCCGAGAATCCTGAAGAACGCGTGTACCTAGAACACTTGTCCCTGACCGACTTCCGCAGCTATGCCCAGGTGGACCTCCGCCTGAAACCCGGCGTCACAGTCCTGGTCGGCTCCAACGGGATCGGCAAGACCAACCTGATGGAAGCCGTCGGTTACCTTTCGACCCTGAGTTCGCACCGTGTCAGCGCCGACGGTCCGCTCCTTCGTTTCGGTGCGGACCGCGCCCTGATCCGGGCAAAACTGGTCCGCGGGGAACAGTCCACCGTGCTGGAACTGGAGATCAACAGCGGCCGGGCCAACCGCGGGCGCATAAATCGCAGCAACCCGGTCCGTGCACGGGATCTGCTGGGCATCTGCCACACAGTCCTGTTCGCGCCTGAAGACCTTGCCCTCGTCAAGGGAGATCCGTCGAACCGAAGGCGCTTCCTCGACGAGCTGCTCGTCAGCCTGATCCCGAGGCATGCCGCCACGAGAAGTGACTATGACCGCGTTCTGAAACAGCGCAATGCCCTTCTGAAATCCGCCCGGGCAGGTAAATTCACTGCAGGCCATGAAGCAACCCTGGATGTCTGGGACCAGCACATGGCCCGCGCCGGAGCGGAATTGCTGCACGCGCGCCTGGAGCTCGTGGACCGGCTGCGACCCCACCTCAGCAGTGCGTACGCGCAGCTGACGGATGGGTCCAAGGCGGCAGGCGCCGCGTACCGCTCAACGCTCCAGACGTTAATGGACGACGACGGCGCACCGGCCGGTGCGGGCGCGGAACTTTCCGGGGACGGAGACCAGGCGGAGGACCTTCGGCTGCTTTCCGTGGACGAGCTCACTGAACGCTATGTGCGGGCCTTCGCGGCGTCCCGCCGCAGGGAACTTGAACGCGGCATCTCGCTGGTCGGTCCCCATCGCGACGAACTGGAGCTTGTCCTCGGCCACGCACCGGCGAAGGGCTATGCCTCGCACGGCGAAACCTGGTCGATGTGCCTTTCCCTGCGCCTGGCCTCCTATTACGTCATGCTCGATGATGCGCGCACAGGCGGTTCGGCACCCATTCTGATCCTTGACGATGTTTTTGCCGAGCTTGATGTGCAGCGGCGGCGTAAACTGGCCGCAATAGTCTCCGGTGCCGAACAGGTCCTGGTGACGGCCGCCGTCGATGCTGATATTCCTGAGGAACTGGCTGGGCGGCGGGTGAAGGTCATCCCGGGAGGAATCGATGATGCGGAATCTCGATGAATAACACCGGCGGAGGCCTCCAGCCGGGCCGCGACCCTGACGAAATCGATGCCGCACAGGCTGCGCTGAACCGCATGCGCGAAGCCGCGGCCGCCCGCGGCGAAGTGCGGCGCGCGGCGCCCCGTACGGGCGGTACCCAAAAGCAGCGCACCTCTGGGCGGAGCACCCGCGGCTTCAGCCAGTTCCACGCCACCGGGCGTGATCCGCTCGGGCTGGGAAAAGTCGTGGGACGGCTTGTTGCCGAACGCGGTTGGACCTCACCCGTGGCCGTGGGATCCGTAATGGCAGAATGGTCCACCCTTGTCGGCCCCGAAATTGCGGCCCACTGCACTCCCGAGAGCTTCACTGACACCACGCTGCATGTGCGTTGCGATTCCACGGCCTGGGCCACCCAGCTTCGCCTGCTGAGCATCAGCCTGCTGGAAAAGTTCCGGGTCGAACTCGGCGACGGCGTGGTCACGAGCATCCAGGTGCTGGGGCCGGCAGCTCCCAGTTGGCGGAAGGGCGGCCGTGCCGTCAACGGCCGCGGGCCCCGCGATACCTACGGGTAGGCACCGGCCGGGGGGCCTTGGAGCATCAGCCTGCCGACGGATCTCTTGAACTATGCTCAAACGGCGTGTAGGCCGTTCAAACCGCCGAGACCCGTATAGGAACCTGAAGACGGTACCACTGGAGCCTTGCAGGCGGGGCCAATGGCCAGCGAGAGGCACATTGACCGCCGTTCGCGGCCCTGGAATGCGGGAATCAGCCCTGTTTCACGATAGAATCGCTGTAGATAACTGGGCGCCGGTGAAACGTTGACTGAGTCCGTTTTCCGACGCTTCCCCAGCGAGCGGAAGACGGTTCCGCGAGTCGACCGAGTAGCCGGCGCTATCAGTGACGTGCCTGTTGGCGGAAGCCTTTCCCTAGGGAGACGGCATCGGCCGGCCATTATCAAATACAGAGGAGTCGAGAGCGCCCGTGGCTAACGACAATGCAGAGGCAGTGGAAACCATCTTGGAGGATGCCCGAACGCCTGATACACCGGCGGACGCGGTGACCCCTGAAGCGGTGACTCCGCGGGAGTACGGTGCCAGCGACATCACGGTACTTGAGGGCCTTGAGGCCGTGCGGAAACGGCCCGGCATGTATATCGGTTCCACGGGCCTGCGCGGATTGCACCACCTCGTGTACGAGGTGGTGGACAACTCTGTGGATGAGGCTCTGGCCGGTTACTGCACCCACATTGAAATTGTTCTTCAGGCCGACGGCGGCGTAAAAGTTTCGGACGACGGCCGAGGCATTCCGGTGGACATCCATCCCACCGAGGGCAAGCCCACTGTTGAAGTGGTCATGACCATCCTGCACGCCGGCGGCAAGTTCGGCGGCGGCGGCTACGCCGTTTCCGGTGGCCTCCACGGCGTGGGTATCTCCGTTGTCAATGCGCTCTCCAGCAGGGTGGAAACCGAGGTGCGCCGGCAGGGCCACGTTTGGCGCATGTCGTTTGCCGATGGAGGCAAGCCCCAGGGCAGCCTGGTCAAGGGCGAGGAAACAGACACCACCGGCACCACCCAGACGTTCTACCCGGACGAGAGCATTTTCGAGTCGGTGGAATTCGATTTCGAGACTTTGCGCGCACGCTTCCAGCAGATGGCCTTCCTCAACAAGGGCCTGCGCATCACACTCACGGACGAGCGTGCCGCCGCTGTTGCCAGTGACGACGAGGACCTCGACCTCGACGCCGTGGCCACCGAGGGTGAAGTCAATGCGGACCACCGCACGGTGGTTTACCAGTACAACGACGGCCTGCTGGACTACGTCAAGCACCTGAACTCGGGCAAGAAAGTGGATGTGGTCCACGAGGACGTCATCGCCTTCGAGACCGAGGACACGGACCGTCGCATCGCGGTGGAGATGGCAATGCAATGGACCAGTGCGTACTCCGAGAGCGTCCACACCTATGCCAACACCATCAACACTCATGAGGGCGGTACCCACGAGGAGGGGTTCCGGGCTGCGATGACGTCTCTCATTAACCGCTACGCGCGGGAGAAGAGCATCATCAAGGAAAAGGAAGAGAACCTCACCGGTGATGACATCCGGGAGGGCCTCACCGCCGTCATTTCGGTGAAGCTCGCCGAGCCGCAGTTCGAGGGCCAGACCAAGACCAAGCTGGGAAACTCCGAGGTCAAGGGTTTCGTCCAGCGCGTGGTTACTGACCAGCTGGGAGACTGGCTGGAACGCAACCCCGGCCCTGCCCGGGACGTTATCCGGAAGGCTATTTCGGCCGCCCAGGCGCGCATGGCCGCACGCAAGGCACGGGATAATGCCCGCCGCAAGAGCCCGCTGGAGTCCTTCGGCATGCCCGGCAAGCTCTCGGACTGCTCCTCCAAGGACCCGTCAAAGTGCGAGGTCTACATCGTGGAGGGTGACTCCGCCGGCGGTTCAGCCAAGCGCGGGCGGAACCCGGAAACGCAGGCCATCCTGCCCCTGCGGGGCAAGATCCTGAACGTCGAACGGGCCAGGCTGGACAAGGCCCTTGGCAACAACGAGGTCCAGTCCATGATCACGGCCTTTGGCACGGGCATCGGGGAGGACTTCGACCTCGCCAAGCTGCGTTACCACAAGATCGTCCTGATGGCCGATGCCGACGTTGACGGCCAGCACATCACCACGCTCCTCATGACGCTGCTGTTCCGCTACATGCGCCCGTTGATCGAAAACGGCTATGTGTACCTGGCGCAGCCGCCCCTCTACCGGATCAAGTGGTCCAACGCGCCGCACGACTACGTCTACAGCGACCGTGAACGCGACGCCAGGCTGGTGGCCGGGCAGGCCGCGGGCCGCCGCATCCCCAAGGACAACGGCATCCAGCGTTACAAGGGTCTGGGCGAAATGGACTACACGGAGCTGTGGGACACCACCATGGACCCGGACAACCGGACACTGCTCCAGGTCACCATGGAGGACGCGGCCGCCGCAGACCAGATCTTCACGGTGCTGATGGGCGAGGATGTCGAGTCCCGCCGGAACTTCATCCAGCAGAACGCCAAGGACGTCCGGTTCCTTGATATCTAGCGCCAATTTGCGCTGATATTCCTGAACCGACATATACCTGAAACGGAAAACATAGACTATGAGTGACGAAACCCCTGAGGTTCCTTCGGACTCGGCGGAGACCCCCGAGGTAGTGCTGGAGGGGGACCTGCTGATCGACCGCGTGGAGCAGGTGGACCTCCAGACCGAGATGCAGCGGTCCTATCTCGACTACGCCATGGCCGTGATCGTGGGCCGTGCACTGCCGGATGTCCGGGACGGGCTCAAGCCAGTGCACCGCCGCGTGCTGTACGCCATGTTCGACGGCGGCTACCGCCCGGACCGCTCGTTCAACAAGTGCGCGCGCGTCGTGGGCGAAGTCATGGGCCAGTACCACCCGCACGGTGACACGGCCATTTACGATGCCCTGGTCCGCCTGATCCAGGACTGGACCATGCGCTACCCGCTGGCACTGGGACAAGGCAACTTCGGTTCTCCCGGCAACGACGGTGCGGCTGCACCGCGTTACACCGAAACCAAAATGGCGCCTCTCGCCATGGAAATGGTGCGGGACATCGACGAGGAAACCGTCGACTTCCAGGACAACTACGACGGCAAGAACCAGGAACCCACGATTCTCCCGGCACGGTTCCCGAACCTGCTGGTCAACGGCTCCTCAGGCATCGCCGTCGGCATGGCCACCAACATTCCGCCGCACAACCTCCGCGAGGTGGCCGACGGCGTGCAGTGGTACCTGGCCAACCCCACCGCCAGCCGGGAGCAGCTGCTGGAAGAGCTGCTGCTCCGCATCAAGGGACCCGATTTCCCCACTGGGGCGACGATCCTCGGACACAAGGGCATCGAAGATGCCTACCGCACGGGCCGCGGCTCCATCACCATGCGTGCCGTGGTCAACGTCGAGGAACTCCAGGGACGAACGTGCCTGGTGGTCACCGAACTGCCCTACCAGGCCAACCCGGACAACTTGGCCATCAAAATTGCCGAGTTGGTCAAGGACGGCAAGGTCCAGGGAATCGCCGACCTCCGCGACGAAACCTCCGGACGCACGGGCCAGCGCCTGGTTATCGTCCTGAAGCGTGACGCCGTGGCGAAGGTGGTGCTGAACAACCTTTACAAGCACACGCAGCTGCAGGAAAACTTTGGCGCCAACATGCTGGCCATCGTGGACGGCGTGCCGCGGACGCTAAGCCTTGACGCCTTCATCCGCCACTGGGTCACACACCAGTTGGATGTCATTGCACGCCGCACGCGCTACCGGCTGCGCAAGGCCGAAGAGGAAGCGCATATCCTGCGTGCCCTCTTGAAGGCCCTGGACATGCTGGACGAGGTCATTGCGCTGATCCGGGCCTCCAACACCACCGAGGCCGCACGTGACGGGCTGATGCAACTCCTGGACATCGACGAGCTTCAGGCCCGGGCCATCCTGGACATGCAGCTGCGCCGGCTGGCGGCACTGGAACGCCAGAAGATTCAGGACCGCCACGCTGAACTCGAAGCGCTGATCGCTGAGTACAACGCGATCCTTGCTTCGGAAGAGCGCCAGCGCGAAATCATCAGCAACGAGCTTGCCGAAATCGTGGCGAAGCACGGCGATGACCGCCGCACCAAGATCCTCATGGGATACGACACCGACATGTCCATGGAAGACCTCATTCCTGAAGAGGAAATGGTGGTCACCATTACCCGTGGCGGCTACGTCAAACGGACACGGAGCGACAACTACCGCTCCCAGCAGCGGGGCGGCAAAGGCATCAGGGGCGCCCAGCTGCGCGGCGATGATGTCGTGGAACACTTCTTCGTCACCACGACGCACCACTGGCTGCTCTTCTTCACCAACCTTGGCCGCGTCTACCGAGCCAAGGCGTATGAACTCGCAGAGGGCAGCCGTGATTCGAAGGGCCAGCACGTTGCCAACCTGCTGGCGTTCCAGCCTGACGAGCACATCGCCCAGGTCCTGGATCTGAAGGACTACCAGCACTCGCCGTACCTGGTGCTGGCCACCAAGCGCGGCCTCGTCAAGAAGACCCGGCTGGAAGACTACGACACCAACCGGTCCGCGGGCGTAATCGCGATCAACCTGCGTGACGGGGATGAACTGGTTTCCGCACAGCTCGTCTCCGAAACAGACGATCTCATGCTGGTCTCCCGCAAGGGCCAGTCCATCCGCTTCACCGCGACGGATGACGCGCTGCGTCCCATGGGCCGCGCCACCTCCGGCGTGACGGGTATGAAGTTCCGTGAGGACGACGAGCTTCTCGCCGCGAATGTGGTGACCGACGGTTCATACGTCTTCATCGTCACGGAGGGCGGTTACGCCAAGCGGACCGCAGTCGAGGAGTACCGATTGCAGGGACGCGGCGGGCTCGGCATCAAGGTCGCCAAGCTTGCCGAGGAACGCGGCGACCTGGTTGGCGCCCTCATTGTCCAGGAAGAGGACGAAGTCCTGGTGGTCATGGAGGGCGGCAAAGTGGTCCGTTCGGCCGTGGCGGGGGTTCCCGCCAAAGGCCGCGACACCATGGGCGTCATCTTCGCGAAACCTGACAAGAACGACCGCATCATTGAGGTGGCGCGGAACAGCGAACGCGGACTCGAGGGAGAGGAATCTCTGGAGGATGACGTAACGTTGGCTGAAGATACCGGATCAGCACACGGGTCCGCAGAAGCAGAAACAGCAGAGGCAGAGTCGGCAGTGCCCGCAGCATCCCTAGGTGCGGACAACGATGCCGAGCTGAACGAAGACAACACCGGAGGTAACGAGTGAGTAATTCCGACTCATTTCCCAAGCCGAGCAGTAGCGGTAGCGGCGGGATGCGGCAGCCGGCGGCCGCTCCACGAGTGAACGCCCCGGTGCGTCCCGCTCAGAGCCCGGGCTCGGCGTCGGGGCTTCCGGGACAGCCGCCCGCCGCTCCCGGCCAGGCAGCTCCCCGACAGGCACCGGCACAGCCCGGCCCGGGGCAGCGCCCAGCCGCTCCCGGCCAGCGTCCGGGCCAAGGGCCAGCCCAGGGGCAACGTCCCCAGATGCCTGGCCAGCGGCCCGCCGTTCCCGGCCAGCGTCCAGGCCAAGGTGCCCCCGGACTCGTCAAGCCGGCGCCGAAGGCCAAGGTCCGCCGTGCGCGCCTGCTGGTCAGCAAGGTGGACCCCTGGTCCGTCCTGAAGATGGCCTTCCTGCTCTCCGTGGCCCTCGGGATCGTCACCGTGGTGGCGGCCATCGTGCTCTGGACAGTGCTGGACCTGACCGGCATCTTCGACCAGGTGGACAGCCTGCTCGGCACGCTCGCAGGCTCCGAAGGCGGCGGATTCGAATTGAAGAAGGTTGCTTCCCTCGGTCAGGTGGCGTCCTTTGCCACCATCATTGCCGTGGTCAACGTGGTGCTGTTGACGGCCCTGTCCATGCTCTCAGCCGTCCTGTACGACATCTCCGCCACCCTCGTGGGCGGCATCGGCGTCACCCTGACGGACGACTAGAAATCCCCGTGATTCCGCGGATGTAGGACCACGGAATGCCTCGATTTGAGATCGGGCCGGGATGTGCTGTAGAGTCATGTCTCGGCCCGATGAGGCATCGGGGCGTATAGCTCAGGCGGTTAGAGCGCTTCGCTGATAACGAAGAGGTCCCAGGTTCAAGTCCTGGTACGCCCACGGAACCTGCACAGGTTCAAGTAAAGGATCAGGTAAAACTGACCGGAACGGGGTGCGTGTGAAGAAGTTGCTGGCAATTGCAGCTGCGATCGCAGGCGTCCTGCTCTACAGGAAAGTGCAGGAGTCCGAAGCCCGGAAAACAGTCTGGAGCGATTCAACGGACACGGTTGAATAGCCCGGACACCCGCAGGCAGGCTGGTCAGACAGCCTTCCGAACTAGGGTATGATTGACGGGTTGCTTCTTATGGGGGCATGGCGCAATTGGTAGCGCACCTGCTTTGCAAGCAGGGGGTTCGGGGTTCGAGTCCCCGTGCCTCCACCATAAGGAAAGTCCCGGCCAGAGATGGCCGGGACTTTTTGCTTTAAGTCCCTCCCAATCCGGGGCGTTAGGTGCTCCGGAGCAGCCGCAGCAGCACACTACGCTGTAACCGTGACCTTCTTCCTCGCCGCCCTGGGCGTCCTTGGCGTGGCTTCCTCCGGACCGCTCATCGCAGCGACCCTCGGTTCCACTACTGTGACTGCCCTGGCCATTGCCTTCTGGCGCAATGCGATGGGGGCCGCGGTCATGGCAGCTCCCACGCTGGTCAGGGAACCCGCGCAGTTCGGGCGCGTCACCGGACGGGAGTTCCGCTGGTCGCTCGTGGCGGCCTTCGCCCTGGCACTACATTTCGCCTGCTTCATCACCTCCCTCCAGCTGACCTCCGTCGCCGCCGCTACGGCCCTTGTCTGCCTGCAGTCCGCCTGGATCGCCGTCATACAGCTGTTCCGCGGCGTGAAGCACCGGTGGCAGGTCCTCGCCGGACTGGGCATCGCGTTCGGCGGCGTCGTAGCCATCACCGGCTTTGACATGGGAACATCGCCCGAAGCACTGCTGGGCGACCTGCTGGCCGTGGCTGGAGGCCTCCTGGCAGGCATTTACACGCTGGCAGGGGGCAGGGCCAGGCAGAGCATGACAACGGGAACCTACACAACGCTGTGCTACGGAATGTGCGCGGCATTCGTGGGGGTGATGGCACTCTTTGCCAACCAGCCACTCGTAGGGTTCGAGGCGGCCGGGTGGATGGGCATCATAGCCATCACCGTGTGCGCGCAGCTGATCGGGCACACCGCCTTCAACCACCTGCTGGCCACCATGAGTCCGCTGCTCGTCTCCATGATCATCCTGCTGGAGATTCCGGGAGCGGCGCTGCTCGCTGCCATCTTCCTGGAGGAAACGCTGCCAGCGGGGACGTACGGTGGCCTGGCACTGATCCTGGTGGGGCTCGCCGTCGTCGTGGCAGGGCAGCGAGGCGGCAAAGCCGGGCGCGGAAAACCGCCGGCAGAGCGGCCGCTGGCGGAGCTGGGGACAGACTGAGGACAGCCTCCCGCGCGGCCCGCCGGTCCGCAGCTACTGGCCGCCGCGGCGGACGGGCTGGCTGGTGTTGACGGTGTGGATGGCGCGCAGCAGCTTGGCGGGAAAGTAGACCGAGAAGAAGACCACCATGGGCGCTTTGAGGGCCATCTTCTTCACGTTGTGAGCCTTATACGTGCGGTCGAAGCGCGTGACATAGTAGCGGTAATCGCGGGGTGAGTCTTCGAGCCGCCGGGCGGACATGCCTGAAACCATTTGAGGCCAGTACTGGATCCTCAGATCATGCTCTGCGAGGTGCAGGGACAGGTCAATGTCCTCGTGCATCTCATCCTTTTCATCCCGGCAGGCTTCGTCCCGGATGATCTCCCATGCCCCGCGACGGAGTGCCATGTTGGATCCGAAAAGGAAGTGGTACTGGTGCTTGGCCAGTTTCAGCATCAGCTGGCGCATTTTGTCGTCGGCTTTGAGGCCAAATCGGCGCATGGGCATGTCGTAATAGACCACAGGCCCGGTGGCTGCCTGCGTGGACGGGTCCGCAAAGGCCTTCTGGACCTGTTCCACCCAGTCAGGTTCCACCACTGAATCGGCATCGATGCGGCCGAGGATATCCCCGGTTGCGTGGTCAAGACCGAAGTTGCGCGTGGGGATGAGGCCCTGTTCCATGTCCTGGCTCAGCAGGATGATGGGGCTCTCGGGATACTCCTGCTGCATTTGCCGGACGATGTCCGCCGTACGGTCCTTGGACATGTTGTCCACAACGATTATCTCGTGGGCCGGAACCGACTGATACACAGCGGCGATCAGGCATTGCCGGATGACGCTTTCCTCGTTGTACGCCGGTATGACGATGGATACGCCCGGCAGCTGCGGAGCGTCATGCGAGGCATCCTCAAAGGATCTATCGGCTGACATCACCTCAAATTTAGCACCGATCGATTTTCTTCCCCTTCCCTGTGACCGCGCCCCGCAAAGACGTGCCCGGAAAAGATGCGTGGCAGAAGAAAGGAGGGGCCCCGCCAGTCAGGCGGGACCCCTCCAGGTACACGCCCCTTGGGCGTGGACGTTGCTGTTTACCTGTCAGCCGGCTTGCTGGCACCGTTTTCGATGTTGGCGGCAATGTTCTTCACGGCGGTCTTTGCGTCCGCGGCCACCGTGCCGGCGTCGGTGTCAGTGCCGGAATCCCCGGCAACGTGCTTGGCCTTGTCCGCTGACCCTGCGTCGGTGTCGTCTGCGCCTGCGGCCGCCACTGGCGTGGCCTCTGCCGTGGTGGGCTCCTTAACCGCAGTGGCCGGCACGGGAGACGGAGTCTCAGCGGCAGGGGTGGACGGAGCCGGAGTAACGGGAGCCGGGGTCTTCCACGGATCCTCGACCGGTTTGGACGCCTTCCAGGCAGCAACCCCGGCAGCAACGGCAGCCGCGATCACTCCAACAATCAGCAGCCCGCGCTTCTTCGGCTTTTCCGGCTGGATCAGCTGCTTCCCTGTGACTGCACGGCCCGCCTCCGAGGCGGCTGACTTCAGCTGCGTGCCGGCAACCTGCGCTTGTTCCTGAAGGGAGTGGATGATGCCGACGTCGCCGAGCTTTTGTGCCACGGCGTCGACGCGGGCCGGAGCGTTTTCCAGCGTCCGGTGGACCACTTCCGATGCCGTGCCGATCTGGTCGGAGAGCCGGGGCAGGTATTCGACCACTACGCGGTCACGGGCCTGTGTGATGACGGGGGTGGCCTTGTCCAGGGCCTCGTGCAGCCGCGGTGTGGCACCCTCAACGGCGTCATGAATCTTCGGTGCCAAGTGCGCCAGTCCGTCCTGGATCCGCGGCGTCACGACGGCAACTCCGTCAGCCAGGTTGTAGGCGGCGGACTTGAGCCCTTCCTGGATTTTGGGGGAAGCGGTGTCGATGCCGTGCTGCAGCCGGGGAACAGCCCAGTCCACTGCGGCTTCCACCCGGTCTTTTGCGTTCTCTACTGCGGAACTGACTGACAACTCCAGTTCGTGGGCAATACGATCCGTTTTCTTCACAACTACCTCCCGATTAATGTGACGGTTCTGTCGCTAGCCTACGTGGAGGATGACCCGTGCTGCTATCGTTCCCGGGGATTGCGGGCGGATTTCACCCAACGCGGAACTGCGTTTGCTGCCCCGTGCGGCGTTGACCCTCCGTGAAAGAATGACCGTATGACTGCCACAGCAACTGCAAAAGCAACCATCCACACAAGCCTCGGCGACATCGTCGTGAACCTCTTCGGCAACCACGCGCCGAAGACTGTCAAGAACTTCATTGGATTGGCCACAGGCGAACAGACTTGGACGCACCCGGAGACCGGCGAGGAAAAGACCGGCACGCCGCTGTACAACGGCACCATTTTTCACCGCATCATCAAAGACTTCATGATCCAGGCCGGCGATCCCCTGGGCCGCGGCACCGGCGGACCGGGTTACCGCTTCGACGACGAGATCCACCCCGAATTGACCTTCAACGCCCCCTACAAGCTCGCCATGGCCAACGCCGGCATCCAGATGGGCAAGGGAACCAACGGCTCCCAGTTCTTCATCACCACCATCCCCACCGACTGGCTGCAGGGCAAGCACAGCATCTTCGGTGAAGTGGCTGACGAGGATTCCCGCAAGGTCGTCGACGCCATCGAAGGCGTCCGCACCGGCATGGGCGACCGGCCGGTCGAAGATGTAACGATCAACAGCATCGATATCGAGCAGCTCTAACCCACACCATGAGTTACGGAATTCCGTCGGTCGAGCCGTCCGCGCAGGTCCCCGTGTGCCCCCGGCACCCGGACAGGCCCTCCTACGTGAGGTGCCAGCGCTGCGGGCGTCCCGCATGCCCCGAATGCCAGCGGGCGGCCGCCGTCGGATTCCAATGCATTGACTGCGTCAATGAAACAAAACGTACGACGCCGGCAGTCCGGACGGTCTACGGCGGTGCCGTGGCGACGGGCAAGCCAATGGTGACGTTCGCGATCATCGCCCTGTGTGCGGTGCTGTACGTGCTGCAATGGCTGATCCCCGGTGACGAGGTCTATCAGAACCTGGCTTTCGCAACCGTCTATGCCACCCCGGAGTACGGGGTGTTCGAGCCATGGCGCATGCTGACGTCGGCGTTCCTGCACTCGCAGGGCTTCATCCTCCACATCGTGCTGAACATGTACATGCTGTGGATGTTTGGCCAGGCGCTGGAGCCGCTCCTCGGACGCGTCCGCTTCCTCGCCGTCTATATCCTGTCCGCGATCGGCGGCTCCGTCGGCTACCTCCTGCTGACCCCCGGCTACATCCCCGGCCAACCCCTCACGGGAGTGGTGGGCGCCTCGGGCGCAATTTTCGGGCTCTTCGGGGCCATGCTGGTGGTGCAGCGTCACAGAGGCGGTGAAACCAAACAGCTCTGGGTGCTCATTGCCATCAACGGCGTCATCGGATTCCTGGTGCCCCAGATCGCTTGGCAGGCCCATCTTGGCGGCCTCGTCACCGGTGCCCTGTGCGCCGCCGCCATCGCTTACGTCCCCCGCGGCCCGCGCCAACACCTTCTGCAGTTTGCCGGTCTGGCCGCTGTTTTGGCGCTGCTGGCCCTCGCTTCCTGGTCCCGCATCATCGCCGGCTGAGGGTTTCCTCACCGCTTCCCCTGCAGCTCCCCTGCCCGCCATCCACATGGCCGGCCGAAGCTCGTAGCCTGCTTCCCGTAACCTTCCAGCCCGGGACGCGCGCTGTACTGCACCCTGCGCCCTCGCTCCGGCTGGCTGGTGAGGATCGGCCCGGGTCCGGCTGTTCCTCCCGTAGCCGCAGACGCACGCCTCTGGAACGCTTTGGCCTCTGTAGTCCGTGGCATCAAGGACCGTAACCTCATGGACCGGTGGCCTCCTGAACCCATGGCCGGAATCCTGGAGTTCACGTTTTTCCACAGGAGTTATCCACACTGTGAGTAACTTACATTGCTGTAGTTCCCCAATTGGCGTCTTGAAATCCCCGTAGCAGGGCGCTTTTCCCCATTTTGTCGACAGTTGGGTCCACACCTGTGGATAACTCTGTGGGGGCCTCCTGTGGTTAAGTGGACAACTTTCCGGCTCCAGGAGGGGTTGGATCCTATATGTGCCGATCGTCTGGCAACAAACTCACGGAGTGCCGGATATCCCCGGAAAATCAGCGGAACCACTGGTCCGCTGACACGCGGCAGGCAGGCGCACGCTCCTATTCTCAACAGGGTTATGCACATTTGTTAATAACTTACAGCCGTGTAGTTCGACGACGGGAGACGGTCCTGAAGCCTACATGGCGGCGATTTCGGAGTTTCTTCCCCACAGGTTATCCCCACCTGTGGATAAGTTGTGGGTACTCGACTGTTGTTAAGTGGATAAGCCCCACAGGTTCACCTTGGATTTACCCTCGCCCCGCGCACCGTGGCTGTCGCGGCATGTGGGCCAACGTGCCGCCTGCCGGTCCGGGCCGCGTGTAGTCTCGGACTGACCGCCAGCCAGCGCTGAGGCCCGCCGGTGGCTTCCGGCGGGCCTATTCATCGAGGAGTACGCCGTGAGCACCACTGAACATATCTACCTGGACAAATACCATCCCGCATCATGGCGTGCCCTCAACGGCCTGGGACTCAAAGTGCGGGAAGCGGCTATTGAAGCTGGGCTGGATCCTAAGCTCATCGAACTGCTGTACGTCCGCACCTCCCAGCTCAACGGCTGCGCGTACTGTCTGGACATGCACGTGTCGGACGCCCTTAAGGGTGGCGAATCCAGCCAGCGGCTGGCTGTTCTCCCCGCATGGCGCGACACCGAGCTCTTTGACGGTACTGAGAGGGCGGCCCTGGCACTTGCCGAGAGCATCACAAACCTCCCTGACGCGCGAACCCGCGAAGCCGAGGAAGCCTATGCGCGCGATCACCTGACAGCTGAGCAGTATTCCGCGGTCAGCTGGCTGGCCATCACGATGAACGCGTTCAACCGGGTTTCGATCACGAGCCAGCACCCTGTCCGCCGGCAAAGAGACTAGGCTGCCGCATTATCCACAGACTTTCCACAGTTGTTAATAACTTGAGCAGCCCTTTTCGCGAAGGAAAGGGCGCGCTAGAGGCCTTGAGCCGCTCTTGAGCCCGGAACCGGCTCCGGCTTTATCAACACTGTGGATATCCTTACCAACATCTGTGGACAGGGAGTGGGACGCCGGAAGCGGGGCTGTCAGTGCCAGACGCCGGACGTTCCGCGTCGGTGGCTGTCGATGAGATGGGTGTCCACCATGCCGATGGCCTCCATGAGGGCAAACATCGTAGTGGGCCCGACGAAGGCGAACCCTTTTTTCCGGAGTGCTTTGGAGAGTGCAATGGACTCAGGCGACGTGGTGGGAACATCCGCGTAGGTCACAGGTGCAGGAGTGGATGCGGGCTGAAAGTTCCACACAAAATCCACGAGCCCGCCCTCGTCGCGGAGGGCAATCGTGGCCTTGGCATTGGTAATGGCGGCCCGGATCTTCAGCCGGTTCCGCACAATGCCGGGGTCCTGGAGCAGCCTCTCGACGTCGGCCTCGGTGAAAGCGGCCACAGTATCGGGATGGAAGTTGGCGAAGGCCGCACGGAAGGCCGGCCTCTTGCGGAGGATTGTGGCCCACGACAGCCCGGCCTGAAACGCCTCCAGGCTGATGCGCTCGTACAATCCCTGTTCGTCCCGGACAGGAAGTCCCCATTCGGTGTCGTAGTACTCCCGCATGAGGGGATCGGCGGAGGCCCACACCGGACGGGCGAGCCCGTCGTCGCCGATGATGATGCCGTCCGGGGTCATGGCAGCGGGACGGCCGTCAGGAACGCCAGCGCGTGGTCATGAGGAAGCCAGCGATCGCAATGCCGAACCCGGCCACGATGTTCCACGAGCCCCATGCACCCACGGGAAGTGTTCCCTCGCTGATGTAAAAGGTGATGATCCAGAGGAGACCGATGATCATGAGCCCGAACATAACAGGCTTGAACCACACGGGATTGGGCTTGTACGCCTGCGTCGCGGAGACGGACTCGGACGCGCGGGCAGTCTTCTTACGTGGCTTTGACTCGGGCACATGTCCTCCTTGGCGGGCTGAATCAAGAACGGCGTTCCCGGCTTGATATCCTGCTAGCAGGAATATTGCCGGCGGTCTGCGCGCTCCTGGTCAAGTCTGAAGTCTTACTAGCAGCCAATTCTAGCTGTACTTCAGGCCACACCATCGCCCACCGCACCCGCCTTGGAGGAGATCGCGTGGTACTGCAGGAGAAGGTCAGACCCCCTGCCGCGCCGGCATCCGGCGTCGTAATCCTGCGAAGGGCTGTCCAGGTCATGGGTGAGCTGCTGATAACGGCCGGCATTGTGCTCCTGCTCTTCGTCGCATGGCAGCTGTGGTGGACCAACGTCGCGTCCGATGCCAGGCAGGGCGAGGTAGTCAAGGACTTTGCCCGGGAACTGGGCGGACCGGTGGTTCCCGCGCCCGCCCCCAGCCCGGGAGCTTCGGCAGCAGCGTCGGGGACACGTGACTATGGAACTCCTCCGGTGGCCCAGGCACCTGGCCACGGCGGGACAATCGGCATCATGTACATCCCCAGGTTTGGCGAGAACTATACGCGCCCCATCGTTGAAGGAACCAGCCCCGATGTGCTGGACACCCTTGGCCTGGGCCATTACGGAAGCACCGCCATGCCGGGCGCGGTAGGGAACTTCGCGGTGGCCGGACACCGCCAGACGCACGGTGCCGTGCTGGACAATATCCACACCCTCGTTCCGGGAGACAAAATCTACGTCCAGACCAGGGACGGCTACTACGTGTACGTTTTCCGGAACAACCAGATCGTGATGCCCTCTAACGCTGACGTCCTGCTCCCGGTGCCCTCGCGGCCCGGTGTCAGGCCGACCGAAAGATTCCTGACCATGACCAGTTGCAACCCCCGCTTTGGTTCGCAGGAGCGGATCATTGCCTATTCAGTGCTGGACCACTGGCAACCGGTGTCCGCGGGGCCGCCGCCGGAAATCGCGGCCCAGGTGGCACGGGCCCGAGGGGAAGGCTGAGACTTGTACGGTTGGATATTCCGGCACCTCCCCGGCCCGCTCTGGCTTCGCATCCTCACCTCGGCGGCGCTGATTGCCGGGGCACTGTTCCTGATGGTCGAGTTCCTGTTCCCCTGGATGTCACAGTTCACACAATTCACCGACTCAACGATTGGTGCGGCAAGTAAACCATGAGCACAACCAAGATCCTCGTCGTGGATAATTACGACAGCTTCGTCTACACCCTGGTGGGCTATCTCCAGGAACTGGGCGCCGAGACCACAGTGGTCCGCAACGACGACGTCACGCTCGCCGAAGCGATCGAAATGGCTGAAACGCGCGACGGTGTACTCATCTCGCCCGGTCCGGGCTCGCCGTCCGAGGCCGGCGTCTGCATTGAGCTGATCAAGTGGTGCGGAGACAGCCCGAAGCCCATGTTTGGCGTCTGCCTGGGTCATCAGGCTCTCGCCGAGGCTTACGGCGGCATTGTGACGCATGCTCCTGAACTGATGCACGGCAAGACGTCGCTGGTCCGGCATGAGGGCGTCAGCGTGTTCGCCGGCCTGCCCTCCCCCGTTACCGCAACGCGCTATCACTCGCTGGCAGCTGTGCGGGAGTCCATTCCGGACGTTCTCGAGATCACGGCGGAAACAGCCAGCGGCGTGGTCATGGGCCTGCAGCACCGCACAGCGCCGCTGTGCGGAGTCCAGTTCCACCCGGAATCGGTCCTCACCGAGGGCGGCTACCAGATGCTGGGCAACTGGCTTGAGTCACTCGGCATGAAGGGCGCGGCCGAACGCGCGGCCAAGCTCAGCCCGCTCATCCAGCACTAGACGCCCATCCGGGACTAGCGTTTCGCGGAGGCGCTGGGCGAGGCAGTTGGCTTGGGAGTGGAAGTGGGGGTCGGAGTCGGCTTTGGCGCCGGCGCCTTGGCCACGGTGATGGTAATGGTTCTTCCCTGTTCCACGAGGGTGTTCAGGGGGTCGCTTTGGCCTGTCACCTTGCCCGGAGCCACCTGGGAATTCTCCACTTCGGTGACGAGAACCGGCAGATGCAGCCGCTTCAGGGCGGCCTCCGCTTCGGCGCGTGTCATGCCCCGCAGTTCGGGCACGGGCACCTTACCTGTGGAAATGATGATCTCCACGGTGCTTCCCACCGCAACCTGCTGGCCCGGAGCGGGCTTGGTGGTGATCACCAGGCCGCCCGGGACCGTTGGGCTGTTGGCCATGGTGGTGGAGGGCGCTCCCACCAGTCCGACCTGTCTCAGGATGTCACGGGCCGCCGCTTCCGTCCGGCCAGGCAACGCTTCGGGGATCTTGACGGCGCTTGGCCCGGCGGAAACGTTGAGCGTCACTTCCGAGTCCAGAGTGAGAAATGATCCGGCCGCGGGCACAGTTCCGATGGCTGTCCCCTTGGCGACGGTGTCGTGCTGGACGCGCTTGATTTGGGGCCGCAGCTTGGCGTCGTAGAGGACCTGCAGGGCTTCTGATTCTGTGCGGGCTTCCACCGAGGGCACGGCAACCTTCACTGGCTCCGCCGGCGGCTGGTTCATGGTGTTGTACAGCCAGAGCCCGCCGCCTGCGAGCACGAGCAGGGTAAAAATGACAAACGTGGCGATCCACGCCCGACGGCGGGACTTCTGTACGCGTGTGCGCTCCCTCTCCCGCGGGAGACCCAGGGGAAGGTCCTCCTGTTCGGCCGTCTCATACATTGCGGCGGCCTCCGCAGGCAGGACGGACTCGGTGCCGGGCGGCTCATGGGCAGGACGGAGCCTGCCGCCCGGGGCATCGTCCAGGAAGCTGGCGCCTGTCATGGAGAAGGCTTCCGTGGCAGGCGTGCGGTGGAGCTGCGGGACGTGGTCGTTCGGGTCTGTCGGCGCTTCGCTGGCGGACACGCCGGGGACGGGGACACCGTTTTGCGCCGCACGCAGGGCACGCCTGAATGCCGCGGCATCCTGGAACCGGTCCACCCGGTTTTTCTGGAGTGCCTTCGCCAGGACGCTGTCCAGGGCTGCGGAAACGTCCGGGTTGAGGCTGCTGGCGGGTTCAGGAATCTCGCGCACGTGCTGGTATGCCACGGAAACCGGGCTCTCACCGATGAACGGCGGGCGACCGGTCAGCATTTCGTACAGCAGGCACGCCGCGGAGTACAGGTCGCTGCGGGCATCCACGGTCTCGCCGCGGGCCTGCTCCGGCGACAGATACTGGGCAGTGCCCACGACCGCCTGCGTCTGCGTCATAGTGGCCGCGGAGTCCGCCATGGCACGGGCGATGCCGAAGTCCATGACCTTCACCATGCTTGAGTTCCTGCAGAACATCACGTTGGCCGGTTTGATGTCCCGGTGCACGATGCCGGCCTTGTGGCTGTACTCGAGCGCGGACAGGACCCCCAGTGTGTAGCTGATGGCCTGGCTGATGGTGATGCCCTTGGCCCGGATGAGATCCCGCAGGGTTTCCCCGTCCACGAATTCCATCACGATGTACGGCACTCGGATATGGTCGTGGGCGTCCTCCGGCAAAGCGTGGTCACCGGTGTCGTAGATCGCCACGATGGACGGGTGGTTCAGGGCGGCAACAGCCTGCGCCTCACGTTTGAACCGGGCCTGGAACTGCGGATCACGTGCCAGGTCCGGACGCAGCAGCTTGATGGCCACGGTGCGCCCCAGCCGGGTGTCGACGCCGCGGTGTACATCGGCCATGCCTCCCCGGCCTATGAGCTCACCGAGCTCATAGCGTCCGTTGAGGATGCGCTGGGCGGTCACCGGGATGCGGTCCTCCCGGTGCGACGGCGATCGTGGCGGCGTAGTCACAGCTTATCCCTGGCCCAGGGGAACGCTTGGAGTGACGCTGGGGCTGGTCGTGGGCGGGGTGGTGGTCGGGGCCTTGGCGAGATGGTAGGTCACCGTGGAACCGGCACTGACTTTGCTGCCGCTGCCCGGCTCGGAGCTGACGAACGTCCCGGGCTCCTGCCCGGGCTCACCATCCACATCGGGCCCCTTGACCCAGCGGAGGTTGGCGTTCTCGATTGCGGTCCGGACCTGGGCCTCGGTGCTGCCGGGAATGAGGTTGGGCACAGTGGACTGCTCCGGTCCCTTCGAGTACGTGACCTTGATGGTCTCCCCAGGCTGGACCGGGCCGGTCGGGTTGATTTCGGTGACCGTGCCGGGAGGCGCCGCATTGAAGACCGGTTCCCCGTCCACCTGGAGCCCGAGCGCGTTCAGTTCGTCGCGCACGTCGGTGAACTGCTTGCCCAGATAGGCAGCCGGAATGACATTGACCGTTTCCGGGGTGCTCTGTGTGGGGGTCTGCGTGGGCGTGGGGGTGGGCGACGTGGTGGTGGGCGTGGGGCTGGCACTCGTTGAGGTCGCGCTGCTAGCGGCACTTGACGTGGTACCGGCAGGTGACTGCGGCGGGAACAGGAGGCCCGCCTGGGTGAGGAGAATACCGATAAGGGCGAAGAGCACCAGCAGGATCAGGGCGATCAGCGGCCAGGTCCAGGGGCTGCGTCCGCGCCGCTCCGGCTCATCCGCCGGTTCGTCGTCGTACTGCTCCTCCTCCTGCACCCAGCTGCGCTCCGCAGCGAGGGCGTCGGCCCGCGACAGCGTACTGCCGGCACGCGTGGGAGCACCCTCTGTTCCGGCGCCGGCGGCGCCGGCCGCCGCAGCGCCTGCAGCCGCCGCACCGAGCACCGGCAGGGCGGAAGTCGCCGTCGAACTCTTCTCGGTGCCGATGACGCCGGTGGGGGCCGTGTGCATATTGACCGGCGCCGTGATGGGCCCGGTGGCACCCTCGTAGAGCAGCATGCCGGGGACGGCCGCGTGCGCCGCCTGGATGTCCCCGTTCCGGATGGCCTCGGCGGCTTCCGAAAGTTTGATGGCATTGGCGGGCCGGTTCTTCGGATCCTTGGCCAGCATGGACATCAGGAGCGCGCGGACCGGCTTCGGAAGGGTGTCCGGCAGGGGCGGCGGGGCGTCGTTCACCTGGGCAAGGGCAATGGCGATCTGGGATTCGCCCGAGAACGGCCGGTGGCCTGTTAGGCACTCGTAGCCGATGACGCCCAGCGAGTAGATGTCCGAAGCTCCGGTGGCTGTCTGCCCGGTGGCCTGTTCGGGGGCAAGGTACTGCGCGGTGCCCATGACCTGGCCGGTCTGCGTGAGCGGCACCTGATCGGCAAGGCGGGCGATGCCGAAGTCGGTCACCTTGACCCTGCCGTCGGGAGTGATGAGAAGATTGCCCGGCTTGATATCACGGTGCACCAGCCCCTGGGCGTGGGCAACGGACAGTGCGCGCGCGGTCTGGGCGATCATGGACAGCGTGCGGTCCGGGGAGAGGACCTGCTCGTGCTCGATGATGCTGCTCAGCGGCTGGCCGGGCACCAGTTCCATGACGAGGTAGGCGGAGCCCTCCTCCTCGCCGTAGTCGAAGACATTGGCGATGCCGACGTGGTTCAGGAGCGCGGTGTGGCGTGCCTCTGCGCGGAACCGCTGGAGGAAGCCGGGGTCGCCCGTGTACTCCTCTTTGAGCACCTTGATGGCCACGATCCGCCCGAGGATGAGGTCTTTGGCCTTCCAGACTTCGCCCATGCCGCCGATCGCAATACGCGTGGTCAACTGGAATCTGCCGCCGAGGGTGATTCCTGATGTAGGCCTCACTTATTCAACACCGCCTCAAAAATCTTCTTTGCGTTCGGACTGGTTAGCTGTGCGCCGGTGGTGATGTCCACGCCCTGCATGACGATCGTGACAGACACCTGCGGGTCATTCGCGGGGGCAAACCCGGTGAACCACGAGTTGTTAAGGCCATCGGTACCAAGTTCGGCGGTGCCGGTCTTGCCGGCCACCTCCACGCCGGGCACCGCAGCGCCGGCACCGATGCCTTGGCTGACCACGCTGGTCATCCATTCGGTGATCTGACCGGCAATTTCCGGGGTGGTGGAGGTCCGCAGCGGCACCGGCTGTGGTTCTTCGAGAACGCGCAGATCCGGCGACCGCACGGCCTTGATCAGGTTGGGGGTCATTTGCACTCCACCGTTGGCGATGGCCGAGGTCATCAGCGCGATCTGCAGCGGTGTGGCGCGGACGTCGCGCTGGCCAATGGCCGACTGGGCCAGCCCGGCGGCGTCCAGGTCCCGCGGGAAGATGCTTTCGGCGTAGTCGAGCTTGAGCTGGTCCCCCAGTTCCTGTCCCCAGCCGAATTTTGCTGCCTGCGCGGCGATAGCATCCTCACCGAGCTTTTCAGCAATGCTTGCAAACGGGGTGTTGCAGGACTGCTGGAGCGCGAACGCGAAGTCGGCGGTGTTGCGGGTGTAGCAGTTGCCACCGGCATAGTTCGGAAGCCGGTACTGGATGCCGGGGAAGGACATCTCCGCGGGATTCGGAAGCTGGCTGTCCGCGTTGTATTTTCCAGATCCCAGAGCAGCCGCAGTGTCCACGATCTTGAAGACCGAGCCCGGCGCCAAGAGCGCACCGGTAGGTCCGCTGACGGACGGGTTCAGGTTGATTCCGGGGACCTTGATGATGTCGTTGTAGCTCGCCTGTTCCTTGGCCGCGTCCTGGGTGGCAATGAGGTTGGGGTCATAGGACGGCTTGCTGACCATGGCGAGGATGTCGCCGGTCTTGGGATTGGTGACAACGATCGATCCCCGCTGCCCGTCCGGTATGAGGTCGTACGCGAGTTTCTGGATCTTGGGGTCGATGGTCAGCTCCACGGACGCACCCTTGGGCTGGTTGCCCAGGAAGAGCTGCCCTATGCGGTCGAGGAACAGCTGGTCCGAGCTTCCCGCCAGCTGGGCGTCCATGGCGCGCTCAAGACCGGTCACGCCATAGTTCTTCGAGAAGTAGCCCGTAATGCCGGCATAGAGCTCAGGCTGGGTGTAGGTCCGCTGGAACTTGCAGGTTTCGTTGCCCTCAACGGACTCCGCAATGGGGGTGCCGGCCACGAGGATGGCGCCGCGGTCATTGCAGTAGTTCTGGAGAATGGCACGCTTGTTCCACGCGTTGGCCTTGAGCTCGTCGGCCCCGACCACCTGGACGTAGCTGAGGGCACCGAAGATCAGGGCGAACATGGCGATCGCGGCAACCCACGAGTGTCGAATGGCCTGGTTCACAGTTGTTTCACCGCCTCGGTGGGAGCGTCCGGAAGGGTCTGGGTGGCGTTTTTGCCCGGCCTGCCCGTTGCCGCTGGCAGGCCAGGAGTCCGCTGGGACTCGGGCGTCCTGCCCGGCTGCATGGGTGTGGTGTCCACCGGTCCGCGGGCAGTGTGCGAAATCATCAGCAGGAGGCCCACGATGATCCAGTTGGCCAGGAGGGACGATCCTCCTGCTGCCAGGAAGGGGGTGGTGAGACCCGTCAGCGGAATGAGCCGCGTGACGCCGCCGATGACGACGAAGCACTGCAGCGCCACAGCGAAGGAAAGCCCGCATGCCAGCAGCTTGCCGAAGGCGTCCCTCGTGCCCAGTGCGGCGCGGAATCCGCGGGTGAACAGCAGCAGATACATCATGACGATGGCGAACAGCCCGATAAGGCCAAGTTCTTCACCGAATGAGGCGATGATCATGTCGCTGTTGGCAAACGGCACGAGGTTGGGGCGGCCCTGGCCAAGCCCGGTCCCCACGAGTCCGCCGCTGGCCATACCGAAGAGGCCCTCTACGATTTGGCCGCTGCCGCCGGGCGAGCGTCCGAAGACCTCTTCCGTGAACGCATTGAGCCAGGAGTCGATGCGGAGCGCGACGTGTGAGAAGACCTGCGACGCAATGAAACCTCCGCCCAGGATGAGCGAAACGCCGATGACCACCCAGCTGATGCGGCTGGTTGCCACGTAGATCATCACAATGAACAGGCCGAAGAACAGGACGGAGGAACCGAGGTCACGCTGGAAAATCAGCACGCCGATGCTGACGAGCCAGGCGGTGATCATGGGGCCCATGTCCTTGAAGCGCGGGAACTGCAGCGGCCCGATCTTCCGGCCGGCGAGCATGATCAGATCGCGGTTTGAGGACAAATAGCCTGCAAAGAATATAGCCAGCGTGATCTTGGCGACCTCACCGGGCTGGAAGGTCATGGGTCCCAGCCTGATCCAGACGCGGGCGCCGAGGATCTCGCCTGCGGAAATGCCGGGAATCAGCGGAAGGATGAGCAGCAGCGCACTGACGGCCAGCGAGATGTAGGTGAAGCGGCGAAGGATCCGATGGTCCTTGAGGAGCCAGATCACGGCGATGGCCACGGCCATCGCGATGAGTGTCCAGCGCATCTGGTTGTTGCCGGTGTCTTCGCCGGGAGCGTCGAGACGGTGGATCATTGCCAGGCCGAGCCCGTTGAGGGCGACGACCAGCGGAAGTATTACCGGATCTGCATACTTGGCCCGGATCCGAAGCACGACGTGGAAGGCGAGAGCGGCCACGGCCAGAAGGCTGGATTGGAACCAGAAGTCGGCGTCGAAGGCGTTCTGGTCATCGATGCTGATCAGAGCGTTGGCACCGATGCTGACAGCGAGGGCCAGCATGAGCAACAACAGCTCCACGTTTCGCCGGGGCTTGGGCATCGTGTCGGCGTGGCTCATTGGCCCCCCTCACAGGTTGCGGTTGGGGACGGCGCGGGGGACGCACCGGCGGCGGCGGTTTGCGACGCTGTGGGCTTGGGGCTGGCCGTGGCGGCAGGCGCTTTCGCGGCAGGAGCCTTGGCAGCCGGCACCTTTGCGGCCGCGGTTCCCGTGGGCGTGGGCTTGGCCGACGTAGCGCGAGGAGTCGGGGACGCCGTGGACGTGGGTGAAGCCGAAATGCATTCATCCGACGGGGCCGTCGTGCCGGTCCGCTCAAGGTTCTTCACGATGCGCTGGGCGTCGTAGAGGTCGCGTGCAGGCACCGTCTGGCGGACGCGCTGCTGCGAGAACTGCGGCAGGGACTCCATCCGAATTTCAGTGACGGCCTCAAGCGTCGAAAGCTGGATGGGGCCCAGGCGCTGCGAAACGCCATTGAAGATCGCCACCCGCTGGTCGAACTCGCCAATGTAGTACCGGGTCTGCGTCCAGGCGTAGCCCAGCCAGAGCCCCACGACGAGGACCATGAGGGCCGCAGCGGCGATGCCGATAGTGACCCAGCGGCGCGGCCGGCGTTCGGCTCCGAGATCCTCCGCCTCGTCCCGGGCCGGTTCGGCCTTGTGCGTCAGCACGGTGGCTGCCCGGCGGGCCACGGTGCGCCCGGCGATCGTGGGGATGGAGCCGGTCTCCGCCGCCGTGACGGCAGCACCGACGAGGAGGTGGGGGCGTGAGGACAGTTCCTCGCGCAGCACCTCTGCCGAGAGGTGCTCACCCAGGTGCGGGTCGGTACTTGTGGTGGGCTCCTTGGACTCAGGCTGCTCGGGGTCCGCGACTGCGGCTTTGCCTTCCTCGGAGGAAGGGACAGTATCTGAATCGTCGGCCTTCGGGCCGGGGGTGGCGGCTTCAGAGGCGGGTGCTACAGGGGTTGGTGCTTCAGTGGCGCGCGCGGCTGCCTGTTCCGATTCGGCCCCGGCACCCGATTCCGCAGCGGCGGAGGCTCCAGCCGCGGCGGCAGCGGGCTTGGCGGCGCCGTCCGGCGAGGCGAGTTCCGCAGAAGGCACGATGTCGACGGCGGCTGTTTTGACGTCGTCGAGCGTCTCCTCGACGATTTCCACCATCACGACGGTGACGTTGTCCGGGGCGCCTGCCTCCAGGGTGAGGTCGACCAGGGTTTCCACGCATTCGTGGATGTCCTTGGTTTCGCGGACTGTCCGCTCCACGACGTGCCCGGCCACATAATTGAGGCCATCGGAGCACAGCAGCCAGCGTTCGCCGGGCTGCACCTCCAAGGTGGCCAGGTCCAGTTCGGGGCTCGCATCGACGTCGCCGAGGACGCGCATGAGGACATTCTTGTGGGGATGGGTTTCGGCCTCTTCAGGGCGGAGCCGGCCTTCATCGATCAGGCGCTGGACGAACGTGTGGTCTACGCTGACCTGTTCGAACTCGCCGTTACGCAGCCGGTAAGCACGCGAATCGCCGATGTGTGCAAAGTGCAGCTTGCCCTCGGCGAGAAGCAGGGCCGTCACAGTGGTGCCCATGCCGGCAAGTTTGGGATTGATGTGGACGAGCTCCGACAGCAGGGAATTTGCCGTCTGGATTTCGTCGGCCAGAACGGTTTCGGCGTCGCCGTCGTAATCGTCAGTGTCCAGGTGGATCATGTCCAGGACGGTGGCCGCGGAGGCCACGTCCCCTCCGGCATGGCCGCCCATGCCGTCCGCCACGACCGCGAGGTGCCGGCCCACGTAAGCGGAGTCGTCATTCTTCGCCCGGACGCGGCCGACGTCGGACCGCGCGGCATAGCGCATGATCAGGGGACGCGGGGAGGCTGGCGCCTTCTCCACGGGGATGTCCGGAGCGGCCATGGCTATGGCCTCAATTCAATGACCGTCTTGCCGATTCTCACGGGTACACCGAGGTCCACGGGAAGGGCCCGGGTGAGCTGCTGGTCGGCCAGATACGTGCCGTTGGTGGAGCCGAGGTCCTCAATGAACCAGCGGCTTCCCTGCGGGAACAGGCGTGCGTGCCGGCCGGAGGCGTAGTCGTCCTCCAGCACGAGAGTGGCTTCCTGTGCCCGGCCCAGCAGGATGGGGCTGGCTGCGAGGGGAACCGTGCGCCCTTTGAGAGGGCCTTCGGTGACCACCAGTTGGCGGGCCTGCTGTTTGACCGGGGCAGGGGCGGGTTCGGCCAGTTCAGGGTTCTTGCGCACCTGCCGCGCCGTGGGGGCGCCCGTCGCGGCCTTTCGGCCGATCATGAGGTCGCGGCGCATGGCGGAGACGATGCTGAAGATCAGGACCCAGAGAAGCAGCAGGAAGCCGAAGCGGAGGGCGGTTATGGTCAGTTCGCTCATGGGCGGCCGCCAGTGTTGGCGGGCAGGAGGCGGAAGATGATTTTGGTCCGTCCCATCGTGATGGTGGAGCCGTCGGTGAGCTCCGTGCTGCCAGCCACTTTGTGTCCATTGACGTAGCTGCCGTTGGTGGAACCGAGGTCCACGGCAGTCGTAGTGCCGCCGGCCGTCTGGATTTCCAGATGTCGACGGGAAACTCCGGTGTCGTCGACCAGGATGTCAGCTTCTGATGAACGTCCCAGAACGATCGAAGGAGCATTGAGTGAATATCGCTGGCCGTCGATGTCCAGGACGGGCTGCAGGCGGACAGGCTGGCGGCTGGGCGCTGCAGGTACGTTGGCGCGCGGCGCTGCGGCTGGAGCAGCGCCCGACGCCTTCTCGGTCTTGGATGTGATCTCAAAGTCGCCGGGACGGTTGGCTTCATCGTTCCGGAACGAGATCCGGACCGGCCCCTGAAGGGTGTAGCCCTGGCTGCGGACGTGGTTAATCACCACATCGCACAATTCTTCGGCCAGCGGGGTTCCCCACTCCTGGGCGCGCTGGAAGTCATCGTCGCTGAGCAGTACGTCAAAGACATTGGGCGCCAGAGTCCGGCCGGCGGCGACGGTGATCGCCTTGTGGTCCACTTCCCGGCGGAGCCGGCTGGCGATTTCCACGGGCTCGACCTGTGCTTTGGAACCGGTGGAGAAGACGCCGCGGACGGCCTTTTCAATGCCGCGCTCGACTTTGTCCAGCAAACCCATGGTCCTTCTCCTTCCTTGCCACGGCGGGCAGTACGCCTCGTGAAGCTCCATCTGCTGTGCGCGTCACAACAGAACAGTGAGCCCGCCGAAAGCGGGCGCCTATACATCCGATACTACTTGCCACCCCTGCTAATGACCTTAATCCACAACGTGCCGGGGCTCAGATTCGTTCATGATGGACCCTCTTTTGTTGCCGCCATCACACGGATTGGCGTGCGGAGCGCTGGCGGGTTGCCTGGAGCCGATGGGGGCAACGCGGACCTCAGTCTGCCTGTCAACGGGCCCCAATCCGGCCGATTGGCGTTTTGCGGCAATTGTCCGTTATGCTTGATCTCGCTGCTTTTACGAGGTTGCAACTCCGGGGTCCGGGGTTGGAATTCAGTGGAAGAAGTTGCGCGCGAGTGGCGGAACGGCAGACGCGCTGGCTTCAGGTGCCAGTGTCCGAAAGGGCGTGGGGGTTCAAATCCCCCCTCGCGCACGCAAATGAAACACCCCGGTCTTTTAGACCGGGGTGTTTTCGTTTGTCCTGCGGCGGGGTTTTTGGGTTGTTGGAACGAGGGCCTAACGCGGGCGCGTCAGGATACCGGGGTAACCAGGGTTCCGTCAGCTGCGAACTGCGCCAGGTTCGCAAGCGTGAGTTCCGCCATCGCGGCGCGGGTCTCATGCGTCCCGCTGCCCAAGTGCGGCAAAAGAACCACGTTATCCATGGCCAGCAGGTCCTGCGGGACCTTCGGCTCATCGGCAAAGACATCAAGGCCTGCTCCGCCCAGCTCTCCGGCCAGCAGGGCCGCGACGAGAGCCTGCTCGTCCACTACTGAACCTCTGGCGATGTTGATGAGGTAACCGCCGGGTCCGAGTGCCTCCAGGACCTCACGGTCAACTACGTGCACAGATTCCGGCCCTCCGGCCGCTGCCACAATGAGTACGTCCGAATTACGTGCCAGCTCCACCGGTGAGGATGCGTAGTCGTACGTCACCCCCGGATCCCTTCTGCGGTTGTGGTAGCTGACGGTGCAATCGAAGCCCTCGAGCCTGCGCGCAATCACCTTTCCGATCCGGCCAAGGCCCAGTATCCCCACCCGCTTGCCGCTTGCCTTGGTGGCAAGCGGGAAATTGCCCTTTCGGACCCAGTCGCCCCGGCGAACGTAGCGGTCTGCGGCAGTGGTGCGGCGCAGCACGTCCACGTAAAGCGCGACGGCGGTGTCAGCCACGCAGTCATTCAGGACGTCCGGCGTATTGCTGACGGCGATCCCACGCTCTGCGGCCTGCTTGGTGTCCGTGGTGTCGTACCCAACGCCGAAGTTCACGACAGCCCGCAGATTAGGCAGGGCCCGCATCAGCTCGGTTCCCACACCGAAGCGCCCCGAGGTGACGGCGACCTCAAAAGTGTGGCCATGGCGTTCCAGGAACTCGGTTTGGTCTGCCACGGAATCGGGCAGCCGGACTGCGCCGTACACGTCGGCCACCGTGTCCTGGACAGTTTGCATGAGAGGTCCTACCTGCAGGACAGCGACGTTGTTGTTCATACCCTGCACAGTAGGTTCGGGCATCTATATGCGTCCAACATGCAAATAGCATTGATCGATGCCCGATGTGTATTGGTGTGCCGACTTTCGCGGAATACCGCGGCCGACGGGGCCACGTGGCGCCGGTCACACGCCTTGGCTCCGCCGTGAAGCGCACGACGCACGGCTCTGCGGCATGCCCCTCCTCTTGTGGTGCTTTTGGAGGCTCAACTAGCTTGAGTCCAGCGCGGCCCCCAGCTCCTTATCCACACCTCACACAAAGCTGCAGCCTGCCGCGCTCCACTAGTCCGGAGGATCCAATGATGTCTTCTTCAACACCCCAATTCCGCGCATCAGCGGCTAAATGGCCTGCCCTTGCGGCCGGAGCGCTGCTGGCGCTGAGCGGCTGCTCTGTCGCCAATTCCGACGCCGCGCCCGCATCCGGAAGCACGCTCCGCGTGGTCCTCGGCCAGGAGCCGCCCACCTTGGAGGCCTGCGAATCGAACCTCACGTCGACCGGTGTGGTGGTGCGCTCCAACGTGACTGAGCCGCTCGTCGAACGGAACCCCCAAACCGGCGAACTTGACCCGCTGCTGGCAACGGAATGGAAAGCCACATCGGACACCGAATGGACTTTCAAGCTGCGCGAAGGCGTGAAGTTCCAGGACGGCACCCCATTCAATGCGGAAGCCGCGGCCTTCACCATCAACAGAGCCGTCAACTCCAAGCTCGGCTGCAACGTGGAAGGCTACGTGTTCGGGGACGCCGACCTCAAAGTAAAGGCCGTGGACGACACAACCCTCACGGTCGCCACGGCGGAGCCGGACCCCATCCTCCCGCTGCGGCTCTCCTTCCTCGAGGTGGTGCCGACGTCGACGAGCACCACCGCGAAGGTTCGTGAACCCGTCGGCACCGGCCCCTACAAAATCGAGGCGTGGGACGCCGGCCAGAAAATTACGCTGAGCAGCTGGGATGGCTACTGGGGCGATAAGCCGGCCTACGC
Organism: Arthrobacter sp. B2060; assembly: GCF_059090445.1. Taxonomy (NCBI): domain Bacteria; kingdom Bacillati; phylum Actinomycetota; class Actinomycetes; order Micrococcales; family Micrococcaceae; genus Arthrobacter; species Arthrobacter sp. B2060. The sequence continues at coordinate 787,863 of NZ_JBNHFR010000001.1, read as the reverse complement.
CAAGGCCGAGTACCAGTGGCGCTCCGAGAGCTCGGTGCGGGCGGCCATGATTACCAGCGGGGAGGCCGATGTGGCGATGGGTCTTAGCCCCGACGACAACATGGGCGAGCTTGGCATCGACTACCCGAACAATGAGACGGTTGCCCTTCGGCTTGAGGCTACGAAGGCGCCGCTGAACGACATCCGCATCCGCCAGGCGGTGAACTACGCCCTCGACAAGGAGGGAATCGTCAACTCCCTCTACCAAGGCAAGCACAAAGTGGCTGCCCAGCTGGTGCCTGAAGGCATCGTGGGCCATAACGCGGAGCTGAAGGGGTGGGCCTTCGACCTGGACAAGGCCAAGTCCCTCGTTGCCGAGGCCAAAGCCGACGGCGTGGACACCTCCGCCCAGATATCGCTCGTTGTCCGCAGCGCCCAATTCCCCAAGATCACCGAACTGGGGCAGGTACTCCAGGAGCAGCTGAGCCAGGCCGGACTGAACGTGAAGCTGAAGATGCTGGAAACCAGCCAGCACCTGACCTACCAGGTCCGCCCGTTCGCTGACGATGAAGGTGCAGTTGCCCTGATGACGCAGCACGGCAACCAGGCCGGTGATGCGGCCTTCACCGTAGACCAGTACATGCTGTCCACCGGCGCGCAGAGCTACTTCGGGACCCCGGAATTCGACGCCATGATCAAGAAGGCGGACGCGGCATCGGGTGAGGAGCGGAAGAAGGCCTTCGAGGACATCTTCGCCTACCAAAACGACAAGGTGGTCCAGTTTGCCCACATCTCCCACCAGACCGGCATCATCGGCAAGTCCAAGTCCGTGAACTACACGCCAAACTCCTCCAGCGGCGACGAGCTGCGTGTCTCGGAAATGACCCCGGCAAGCTAGCCCGGGGCTCCAGGAAAAAAGGACAGCCATGCTGATCTACTTGAGAAAGCGGATAGCCTCCAGTGCGCTGCCGCTGGTAGTGGTTATCGTCGGCGTTTTTGCGCTCGCCCGGATGACCGGAAACCCGGCCAGCCTGTATCTGCCCCTGAACGCCACACAGCAGATGCGTGATGACTTCACCGTACGCAACGGCCTGGACCAGCCCTTGCTGGTGCAGATGGCGGACTACTTCGGCGGGGTGCTCAAGCTCGACTTCGGCCAGTCTCTCCGCACCGGGCAGGATGCCGCCGCCATGGCGCTGCGTGCCTTCCCTGCAACCCTGCAGCTCGCGGCCACCACCATGGTGCTGGCCGTTCTGCTTGCACTGGTAGTCGGTTGCTGGGCCGCACTGAAGCCCAACGGCGTGGCCGACCGCATCTCAAGCTTCGTCTCCATGGCCGCCGCTTCGATTCCTGACTTCTGGCTCGCCATCGTGGGTATCTGGGTCTTCGCCATAACGCTGGGCTGGCTCCCGACATCCGGTGTGTCGGGGGCCGGCGCCTGGGTTCTGCCGATCGCAACCCTTCTGCTCCGGCCATTCGGCGTCCTGGTCCAGATCGTCCGGGGCTCCATGGTCTCGGCACTGTCGGAGCCGTACATCAAGCTGGCACGCAGCCGCGGTGCCGGCGAACTGCGGGTGGTCACCCATCACGCATTGCGCAACGCCGCGGCTCCGGCCCTGACTGTGGCCGGTGACCTGACTGTGGGTTTGGTGAACGGAGCAGTGGTGGTGGAAACCATCTTCGGCTGGCCCGGCATCGGAAAGCTCATGATCGATTCCATTCTGCAACGCGACTTCGCCGTGCTGCAGGCCGCGGTGCTTCTCACGGCAGTGGCGATCTTTGCATTGAACATCCTGATTGACATGGGCTATGCGCTGCTTGATGCACGTGTCCGCCCCGTCACGGCAAAGGCCTAGGAGTAGCCATGAAGACTTCGTTGACTGAGCCGACGGGGCAGGATCAGCTGCCGGCAGCCGAGCAACCGAAGCCCGTGAAGGAAAAGAGGGAGGCGAACCTCCACCTTTTCCGGCTTCTGCTGAAGGACCCCTTTGCCACAGCGTCCGCGCTGCTCCTGATCGCCATCGGGCTGACCGCCGTCGTCGGCCCTGCCCTCATGGGCGACCTCGCAACCAAACAGAACCTCCTCTTCGCCAATAAGGCACCCTTTACCCTCGCCAATGGCTGGGAGTACTTCCTGGGCAGTGATTCGCTGGGGCGGAGCATGCTCGCACGCCTCGTCGTGGCCAGCCGCACCACGTTCTCCGTGGCGCTGCCCGCCGTGGCAATTGCCCTCGTGATTGGTTCTCTCTGGGGAGTCTGGGCTGGCTACCACCGCGGCTGGCGTGAAAACGTGTCGATGCGGATCGCCGATGTCATCATGAGCTTCCCGTCCCTGCTGCTCGCCGTCGTCGTGCTGTATGTGTTCAGCCCGAGCGCAGGAAACATCGTGCTGATCCTCGCCCTCACCCGGATCCCCATCTATCTGCGAACGGCCCGGGCCGAATCGGCGGAGCTGCAAAGCAGGACATTCGTGGACGCTGCCCGGACCTTCGGCGCCAAGCCGAACGCCATCATCGGCCGCCACGTCATCCCCGTGGTCCTGCCGACGCTCCTCACACTTGCCACGCTCGAATTTTGCTACGTCATGCTGGCCGAGTCGTCGCTGAGCTTCCTCGGCATCGGAATCCAACCGCCGGACGTCAGCTGGGGACTAATGGTCTCGCAGGGCAGGCAGTACCTGCAGACGGCATGGTGGCTGTCCATCTTTCCCGGCGTAGCAATCGTGGTCACCACCATCGCCGCCAACGTCCTCGCGGCCTGGCTGCGCATCGCCACTGATCCGGCCCAGCGCTGGCGGCTCGCACTTCCCCGCAAGCGCCTGATTGCCCGTATTCCAGTAAAGGAGGCCAAGCCGTGAAAACTGCCGCCCAAACCGTGCTCACCGAGGAGTCCCCGGTGAAAGATGCCGTTCTCACTGTCCGGAACCTGGCTGTGGACATCCGCACCCACCGGGGAACGATCCGGGCCGTCAATGGTGTGGGCTTTGAGGCCCGCGCGGGGGAGACCCTCGCGCTGCTCGGAGAATCCGGCTGCGGAAAGTCCATGACGGCGAAGGCCCTCGCCGGGATCATGGACCCGGTCTGTGACCTCGCCGGCGGGGAAATTCTCCTCAACGGAACAGATCTGGCGGCCCTGACACCGAAGGAGCGGCTCAAGTTTGCGGGCCCGGGGCTGGGGATCGTCTTCCAGGACGCGCTGACAGCGCTCAACCCTGTTTATACGGTGGGAACACAACTCGGCGAAGCCTTCAGGATCCATCAGGGAATGAGCGCCAAGCAGGCCAAGATCCAGGCAGTTGAGTTGCTGAAGCGGGTGGGAATTCCCGAACCCGAGTCCCGCGTAAATTCGTATCCGCACCAGTTCTCCGGCGGTATGCGCCAGCGCATCCTGATCGCCATGGCCGTGGCACTGAACCCGCGCCTGCTGATAGCGGATGAACCCACCACAGCCCTGGACGTCACGGTCCAGGCACAGATCATGCAGCTCCTGCGGAAGCTCCGCGAGGAGGGACAGATGGCCGTCGTGCTGATCACCCACGACCTGGCGGTTGTTGCCGAGGAAGCGGACTCCGTGGCGGTGATGTATGCCGGGAACGTGGTGGAGAGCGGACCGGTCTCCGAGGTCTTCAGCGATCCACGGCATCCCTACACCAAGGGGCTGCTCGAGTCCGTGCCTGTTCACGTGGAGCGCGGCTCCCATCTGAAGTCCATTGCCGGGAGCCCCCCGGAACTCCACGACATTCCGGCCGGCTGCGTCTACCAGTCCCGATGCCCGCTCGTGCAGGACATCTGCAGGGCCGAGCGTCCCCGGCTGCTGCCTGTCATGGACAGTGGCCAGGACAAGCAGCACGCTGCCGACAATGGCCCCCGCACCGAGACCTACCCCGGGACCCAGCCGCCGCGGCCGGTCCGGTCCGCAGCCTGCCACTTCAGCAAGGAGTTAAACAATGTCTGAGCCGCTTCTGCAGATCGATGGTTTGTGCAAGACATTCCACGTCGCCAAGAGCGCCAGCGGCAACACCCGCCTCAAGGCCTTGGACGGCATCAGCCTGACGGTCGGACGCGGGGAGACCCTCGGTCTCGTGGGGGAATCGGGCTGCGGAAAATCCACCTTGGCCCGGACCCTCATGATGCTCGAGACGCCGGATGAGGGGACCGTGACGTTTGAGGGAACGAACCCGTTCGGCCTCCGCGGCAAGGAACTGCTCAGCTGGCGGCGCAGGGTCCAGATGGTGTTCCAGGACCCGTTCGCCTCCCTCAATGCGCGCATGAGTGCCGGCGACATCATTGCAGAGCCCTGGGCCACCCATCGGAGCCTCTACCCGACGCCGCGTGAGCGCGAAGCCCGGGTGCGCGAGCTTCTCAACATGGTTGGGTTGCGGCCATCGGATGCCCGTAAATCGCCGCAGGAGTTTTCCGGCGGCCAGCGGCAGCGCATTGGCATTGCCCGGGCGCTGGCCCTCAACCCGGACGTCATCATCCTGGATGAACCGGTCTCCGCCCTGGACCTTTCCGTCCAGGCGCAGGTCCTCAACCTGCTCAATGACATCCAGCAGGAACTCGGCGTTTCCTACATCTTCATCTCCCACGACCTGACCGTCGTGCGGCACGTGGCAGACCGCGTGGCCGTGATGTACCTGGGCAGAATCATCGAAACGGGAGACACCGAGGAAGTTTTCGACCATCCACGGCACCCCTACACAGCCGCGCTGATGTCCGCCTCACCGAGGCTGGACGTGATGGAATCCAAGCGGGAGCGCATCGTCCTCCAAGGCGAGTTGCCCTCCCCGTTGGATCCGCCGTCGGGCTGCCGTTTCCGTACCCGGTGCTGGAAAGCGCAGGACATCTGCGCCGAGGTGGCTCCCGAGCCGCGGGTGACAACAGCCGCCGCCGGCGCGCCACACGTGGCCGAATGCCACTTTCCACTCGAAACCATCAAGGGCCTTACCGCCGCCACAGCCGCTGCCGGGTGACAGGCACGGAGTATGCGGTCATTGCCGGCGTGATCTTCCTGGCCGCCTGTCTGCAGGCCTCGACGGGATTCGGCCTGGGAATGCTCGCCGCGCCGGTGGTGGCCATGGTGGATCCGATGCTGTTGCCGGCCACGCTCATTCTCCTGGCACTGCTCGTGACCATCCTCGTGACGGTCCGTGAGCGGCAGCACCTGGATCTCCGCGGCACCGGCTGGGCCCTCGTTGGCCGGATCCCCGGAAGCTTTCTGGGGGCGTGGCTTGTGGCCGTGATCTCCACGGAAGGACTTGCCTGGGCTGTGGTTGTGGTGGTGCTCACCGGCCTGGTGCTTGCCATCAGGGGGTGGGCGCCCCGGCCGGTCCGGGTCAACCTCATCGCGGCCGGTGCAGCTTCAGGCATCATGGGCACCGCAACATCCATTGGCGGACCTCCCATGGCCCTGGTGTGGCAAGGCCATCGGGGACCGCGGCTGCGGGGCACCATGAGCGCGTTCTTTATGGTCGGCTCCGCCATTTCCCTGGTCTCGCTGGGAGTAGCAGGCGCCGTGACAGCTGAAACCTTGACGCTCGCCCTCTGGATGGTGCCTGCGGTGCTCGGCGGCTATCTGGCCTCACGCTTCGTGAACCGCTTCCTGAACGCCGCACGCCTGAGGCTGCTGGCGATGGGGGCATCCGGGCTCGGAAGCCTGCTGTTGATGGGGCAACTGGTCCTGGCCGCCTTGCAGCCCTGAGCGGATGAGTTGGTCGGAACGACTCGCCGCAGATCGCTGCCCTAGGACCTGGGCACCAGGTTGAACAGCTCCCGGCCTTCCGCCAGCCTCCTGATGTTGGCCGCAATGTCCGCTGCCCGGCGCTCGAACGTGATCCTCGCATGTCCGGAGTGGTGCGGGGTGAGAACGGTATTAGGCAGGGACGCGAACGGCAGTTCCGCCGGAGGCACCACGCCATCGGCAGGCAAGCCCCACCAAACGTCGATGCCCGCCCCGGCGATGCGCTGAGACTCCAGGGCGTCGAACAACGCGTGCTGGTCCACCACCGGTCCCCGCGCAACGTTAATAAGGAACGCCGTGGGCTTCATGGCGGCGAACTCCGCGGCTCCGATCATCCCCTCCGTCGAAGCGTCCAAGGGCACGGTGACAACCACGACGTCGGACTCGGCCAGCAGCTCCCGCAGCTGGTGGTTGCCGCCCATCCAGCTCAGCGCGACACCGTCGGGGACGCCGGCGTCCGGGTTCCTGCGGACGGCGCGGACGTCCATGCCCAGTGCGCCGGCCATCCGCGCCACCTCGGCCCCTATCGAGCCCATGCCCACGAGTCCCAGGGTCATTCCGCCGAGGGTCGGGTGGAAAGGAACGTCCGGATCGGTGGCAATGGTTTTCCAGCTGCCGCCGCGCACAGCACGGTCGGCCGCCAGGACATTGCGGGACAGCATCAGAGTGAGCATCAGGACATGTTCGGCGATGGGCCGCGCGTGATGGAAGGTGTTGGCAACCACGGCGTCCGGGGGCAGCCCCGGAAAGGAGATCTTGTCGCAGCCGGCACCCGTGACGTGCACGAGCTGCAGCCTGACGGCGGCGGCCGCCTGCTGTGGACTCAGCGACGAACAAACGACGACGTCGGCACCCGCCAGCGCGTCCAGCTGGCGGTCGGGGGTCCAAGCCGCCGCCATGTCCCAGTGGTGTGCGCCGCCGTCGTGCTTTAACTCGTCCTCAAAACGGCTGATGATGGGGTCGGTGACCACGATCCTCAGGCTCTTCATTGAGCTCACCAACGGGGGCTCTGAAGCTCATAGGAAGGGTTCAGCTTTCTCATGTACCCGGTGTCGTCCCGGCTCCTGATGCCGCATTCCAGATACTGACGGTGGAGACGCTCCAAGGCGTCGCGGTCCAGTTCGATGCCCAACCCGGGCCCGGTGGGGACCTTGACGGCCCCGTTCTCGAAGGCGAACGTGCCGGCAGTGACGACATCCTCTTCCGGGTCTTTCCACGGCCAGTGTGTGTCGCACGCATAGTCGAGGTTCGGCGTCGCTGCTGCCAGATGAACCATGGCCGCGAGGCTGATGCCCAGATGGGAATTCGAGTGCATGGACAGACCCAGGCCGAACGTGTCGGCGATGCCGGCCAAGGACTGGGAGCGGCGCAGGCCTCCCCAGAAATGGTGGTCCGAGAGAATGACATCCACGGCACCTGCCGCAACGGCCGGGGCCACGTCAGAGAAACTGACCACGCACATGTTCGTGGCGAGCGGCATCCCTACCTCGCGCCGGACAGCAGCCATCCCCTCAATGCCAGGCGTGGGATCCTCGAGGTACTCCAGGATGCCGTCGAGCTCCTTGCCCACCCGGATGGATGTGTCCACGGTCCAGGCGCCGTTAGGATCAATCCGGAGCGGCATGGCCGGGAACTCGGCCCGCAGTGCCTTGACAGCGCCCACTTCCTCCTCGGGCGGAAAGACGCCCGCCTTGAGCTTGAGTGCAGGGAAACCGTACTCGTCCACCATCTTCCGGGCCTGCCGAACAATTCCGGCCGGATCCAGCGCCGCACCCCACGAATCGTCGTCCTGGCCGGGGTGTCCGGACCATTTGTAGAACAGGTACCCGCTGAACTGAACGGTGTCGCGGACAGCGCCGCCAAGAAGATCGCTGATGGGGCGGCCAAGGAGCTTTCCCTGAATGTCGAGGGCGGCCACGTCGAAGGCCGACAGGACCCGGTCCGTGGTGCTGGAACCGGTGACCATTCCGCTCATGCCGTGGCCCCCACGGACCGTGTCGTGTTGGAGTGCAGCTGCAATGCGGCTTCGGATTCCGTTGATGTTGAAGACATCAGTGCCGGTAAGGCCAGCGGCTGCGGCTTCCAGGCGTGCCAAATGGCCGGCGTCTCCATAGGTTTCGCCCACCCCGCTGATGCCGGAATCAGTGTGGACTTCCACAATGGCCCGGAGGGCATAGGGCTCGTGGACGCCAACAGTGTTCAAAAGCGGCGGATCCTTGAACGCCACCGGCGTGATGGTGACGTGCGTGATGACCACTTGCTTCAGGTGTTCTGCGTGCTCGTTCACGGGGTTCACTCCGGTGTGCTCCTAAGTGCGGCTCGGTCTGTGGGGGCTCGGTCAGTGGGCTTGCCCAGTAGGTTCGTTCGTTGGGGAAGTCGGGGTTTTCCCGTGCGGGATGGTTTCGCAACTGCCCTCCACATGAACATAATGGGACGAATCGATCCACGTCCAAGCCAATTTCTGCACCCGATCATCCATGAAAGGTATCGATGTTCACCTTGCCCCAGCTGGAGGCATTCGTTGCCGTCGCTGAAGAACTGCATTTCGGTGCCGCCGCGGAAAGGCTCAACATGACGCAGCCTCCCCTGAGCCGGCAGATCCAGATCCTGGAGAAGAAGCTGGGCACGCAACTCTTCGGCCGCACCAGCCGCAAGGTCGAGCTGACACCGGCTGGCGCCATGTTGTTGCCCCGGGCGAGGCAGATCTTGGACTTGTGCATCAAAACTGAGCTGGATGTGCGCAGGGTTTCCTCGGGGGAGGTTGGAGCCATCACCGTGGGCTACACGGCGATCGCCGGCCAAAGTGCGTTGCCGCTCATGCTGCGCCGCGCGGCCGACAGCATGCCCGGGGTCTCGTTCATGCTGAGGGAGCTCGTGTCCACGGACCAGATGGACGGACTGGTGAAGGGCAGCGTGGATCTTGGCCTCTTGAGGCCGATTGTGGCCCGCCCGGGCATAGTGTCACGGCCCCTCATGAAGGACCGTCTGGTCGTGGCGCTGCCCGTGGGGAGCTCATTGCTTGGAAGCATGCCCATGAAGGAGGGCGCCCCGCTGCCCCTGGGAAAACTGGACCGCCTTCCCCTGTTGATGTACTCCACGAAGGAAGCCAGGTACTTCCACGATCTCGTGCTCCGCCTGTTTGCCAGTGCCGGTGCCCACGCGAACATCACCCAATATGCCAGCCAGATCCCGGCACTCCTCGCCTTTGTCCAGGCGGGGCTGGGAGTCACGCTGGTGCCGGCGTCCGCCATGGCCTCGGCGCCGGCGGGGGTCGAATTCCACGAAATCGACGGGAGTCACGGCATTCAGGAGCTCAACCGGGTGGACCTGGAGATTGCGTGGAATGAAGAGACAGCCAACCCAGCGGTAAGGCGGCTCCTCGAGCTGATCGATTCCGCCGGGCTGGCCGGGCCTGACTCCGGCGGACTGGCTGTGTCCGACTCCGCAGAACTGGCCGGTCCCCGCGAGGACAGCTAGCCCTGAAGCTTTTCCATTCGCCAAAATAGGCCGCCTGCAGGCACGCTAGGCGGCCTTTATTGGCAAACGGCTTGTGCTGGGCCTGGCCCCACCGGCTTGGCCCAGACGTGGACAGCCAGCCGGGACGTGGACAGCCAGCCGGACGTTATTTCGTCCCGACGGCGGCGAGCTGGGATTGCGCTTCCGTAGCCGCTTCTTCGTCAGGACGCGGCTCCGCAGCAGCTACTGCCCCGGGGACCTTGCGCTCCTTTAAGAAGTACACGAGGCCGGCAGCGAGGGTGGATGCCGCGGCCAGCGCGAAGAGTCCCGGCACTACGCTTCCCGTCTGCTCCTTGATGATGCCAAAGCCGAACGGGGCCACAAAACCGCCCAGGTTCCCCAGCGAATTGATGATGGCGATGGCCGGGGCCAGGACCAGCGGATGCAGGCCGGACTGCGGAATGGTCCAGAACAGCGGAGAAGCACTCTTGAAGCCCATGGCGGCGACGGCGAGGAACACCAGGGCCAGGACCGGAGTGGCGATGGCGGCCGCGAACGTTCCCACGGCGGCCACCAGCAGGGCAACCACCAGCAGGGGACGCTTGGACTTTGCCTTGTCCTGCCATTTGGCTGCAAAGTACATGGCGAAGACGGCGCACACCCACGGAATGGCGGAGAGGAAGCCGACGCTCAGGTCGGTGGTGCCGGGGATCTGCCTGACGATGCTGGGCAGCCAGAAGGTGTTGGCATAGATGGAGAGCTGCACGGCGAAGTAGATGCCGCAAAGCAGGAGGATCTGGGGGTTCAGGAGCATCTTCCAACGGTTGATCTTCGCATTGCCTCCGGCATGTGACCCGGTACCGTTGCCGGCGGAGTGCTGGGCGTCCTCCTCCTCAATTGCACGGGAGAGGGCAGACTTTTCGCCGGGGCTAAGCCACCTTGCGTCGTGGATCTTGGCATCCAGAAGAAAGAACACCACGATGCCCACGACCACCGACAGCAGGCCTTCGAACCCAAACAGCCACTGCCAGCCCCGCAGACCCAAGACGTCGTGGAGGCTGAGCAGCATGCCGGCAATCGGCCCCGACAGGGCGGCGGCGACCGACGAACCGGCAATGAAAATGGCCGTGGCCTTGCCGCGCTGGCCTGCGGGTACCCAGCGGGCGAAGTAGAAGATGACGGCGGGGAAGAATCCTGCCTCAGCCGCACCGAGCAGGAAGCGCAGGACGTAGAACATCGTGTCGTTCTGGACAAAAGCCATCAGGAAGGACACTGTGCCCCAGCTGATCATGATCCGGGTCAGCCAGACCTTTGCGCCGTACTTTTCCATCATCACGTTGCTGGGAAGTTCAAAGATGGCGTAGGCAATGAAGAAGAGTCCCGCACCGAATCCGTAGGCGGCAGCGCCGATGCCGACATCCGCCTGCAGGTGGTCCTGGGCGTAGCCGATGTTGGACCGGTTCAGCTGGTTGCAGACCAGCATGACCAGCATGATGGGCAGCACCCGCCTGAAGAACTTCTTCGTGGCCGAAGCCAGATCCGAGACAGCGGTGTCTACAGACTGCATTGGGGGAATCCTCTTTGATAGATCAGCAAGCTCACGCTGCGGGGACGACGGTCACGCCGTGTGCTCCTCGCCACAGCACCCGTTAACTGTAAACAGCCGGATTCATGCACGTCCAACACGAATATTGCATTGCGTGATACCTGCGGAGACCGATTCCCCGCATGCCTCCTGCTTGAGGCCTTCACCGCCGTCCTTCGTCGCCGTCCTCTGTCACCGTCCTGCGCGAAGGCGGCGGCGGGAATTGGCGAGATGGCTGCGCATGGCCGCGGCAGCCGATGGCGCATCTCCTTCGGCAATGGCGGCATAAATCGAGCCATGCTCGTGGACGACCTGTTCGAAATGGTCCCGTGCGTAGTGTTCGACGCCGGTCATCAGCCGCGTCCGCGGCATGGCGATCATGGTCTGGCCCAGCGATGCGAGGCAATCCGAGTAGAAGGGGTTTCCCGAAGCTGCGGCGACCGCGCGGTGAAAGTCGTAGTCCGATTTCATGGCATGCGCAGGATGCTCCACGCTGGCCGTGAAGTCATCCAGCGCTTTCTGAAGGACCTTGAGCTGGCGGTCCGTGCGGTTGGTGGCAGCCAGGGTGGCGGCTTCGGCCTCCACGCCGATCCGGAACTCCAGCAGGTGGAGACGGTCTTCCATGGTGACAACAGGCCTGCTGGCCTGTCCCGCCGTCGGACCTTCCGGGGGCGGGGTCAGCGCAAAGCTGCCCCGCCCGCGTTCGGTTTCCACGAGTCCTTCGGCCTGGAGCCGCGTGAGCGCGGCGCGGACCACGGTGCGGCTCACACCAAACTCGTTGATCAGGGTGTTTTCGCTCGGAAGCTTGTCCCCGGGCTGGATGACGCCGTCAACGATGCGGTTGCGAAGGTCGGCGGCGAGGTCCGTGGTCAGGTTCCGGCTCATGGGTTCAAGATTACGCGCCGAATTCCACGGTCTCCGTGGTCCAGGCGCGTGCCTGGTCGCTGAGCGACACGCCAAGGCCGGGACGGTCCGGAACCATCATGCGGCCGTTCTTCGTTTCGAGGCGCTCGTTGAACAGCGGGTCCAGCCAGTCGAAGTGCTCCACCCAGGGCTCGCGGGGATAGGCAGCGGCGAGGTGGAGGTGGATTTCCATGGCGAAGTGCGGGGCCAGGCCAAGACCGCGTTCATCCGCCAAGGCCGCGAGACGCAGGAACTGCGTGATGCCGCCGACGCGCGGGGCATCAGGCTGGATGATGTCGCAGCCGTCGGCGGCGATCAGGCCCTTGTGCTCGGCTACGGAGGCGAGCATTTCGCCGGTGGCGATGGGGGTGTCCAGGACGTGGGCGAGATGGGCGTGTCCTTCGAAATCGTAGGCGTCCAGCGGCTCTTCAATCCACACGAGGTTGAACTTTTCCAGCTGGCGGCCCATGCGCAGGGCGGTGGCACGGTCCCACTGCTGGTTGGCGTCCACCATCAGCGGGACGTCCCAGCCGATGTGTTCACGGATGCCGGCTACGCGGCGCAGGTCCTCTTTGCTGTCCGGGAGGCCTACCTTGATCTTGATGCCGCCGATTCCCTCTTCGATCGACTGTGTGGCGCGGGCCTTGACCTCGTCCAGGGTGGCGTTGAGGAATCCGCCCGAGGTGTTGTAGGTCTGCACGGAGTCGCGGTAGGAGCCCAGCAGCTTGGCGAGCGGGAGGCCGGCGCGCTTGGCCTTGAGGTCGTAGAGCGCGATGTCGATGGCGGCGAGGGCCTGCGTGGCCACGCCCGAGCGGCCTACAGAGGCGCCAGCCCAGAGCAACTTGGTGTAGATCTTGCCGATGTCATTGGGATCTTCACCGATGATGCCTTCTGCGACTTCCTTGGCGTGGGCGTACTGGGCGGGGCCGCCTGCGCGCTTGGAGTAGCTGAAGCCGAGGCCCGTGTGACCCTGTTCGGTGGTGATTTCTGCGAAGAGGAAGACCACTTCGGTCATGGGCTTTTGGCGACCAGTGAAGACCTTGGCGTCGCTGATCGGAACGGCCAGCGGAAGCCGCGCGGTGGAAAGTTTGACGTGCCGGATCAGGTCAACGGTGCTCATAGGTTCTCCTCGGAAGCGGTACGGGGCGACGTCGCCCGCACTTCTTAGGATACAAGTAGCAAACTTGTATTACAAGTCCAAACGAAGGCTGCTGCTTTCGGGATGGGCCGAGCACCTTGCCTATGTTCGGTGGTGGTTGCGGCGGGGTTTTTGGTGGGGGTCGATGTGGGGTGGGGGGATGAACCAGGGGATGCCGGTGTTGACCTGGATCTGCCAGTGTTCTTTGTGGATGAGGTGGTGGTGATGGGTGCAGAGGAGGACGCCGTTGTCGGTGTTGGTGGGTCCGCCGTGTGACCAGTAGGTGGTGTGGTGGGCTTCGCACCAGGGGGCGGGGATGGTGCAGTTGGGGAAGGCGCAGCCTTGGTCGCGGGCGGTGAGGGCTTTGCGGATGTGGGGCGGGAAGCTGCGGGTGGTGCGGCCGACGTCGAGGATGCGGCCTTCGCTGCCGAGGAGGATGGGGATGACGTCCGCGTCGCAGGCGATTTTCCGGACGGTGGCGGCGTTGATGGGTCCAGTGAACGTGAACGACCCCGTGCCGCCCGGGGCGCCGTGCCCGCTGGCGGCTACGGCCGTGGGTCGGTTCGATGCGCTGCTGCGGTTGATGGTGCGGTAGCGGGGTCCTTGGCTGGTTTCGTGTTCGAGGCGGTCCAGGAGGTCGAGGTAGTCGATGGTGACCATGACCTGGGGTCGGAGCCCGCCGGTTGTGGGGAGTGCATCGGTGGTGAGGGCTGCTTTGCAGGCGCCGACGAGTCCGTCCAGGTGTCGTTGCGGGCGGGTCCGGCGGTCCAGCTCAACGTCCGGCGGCGAATCCCAGCCGGTGGTTGCGGTGTCCTGCCCGGCCCGGTCCCCGTCTGCGCTGTCGTTTGTGTAGACGGCAGTGCTGGCGTGGGTGGTGGTGCGGGGGTTGGTGGCGGTGTTCATGACGGTGAGGAGGTGTTCGTACTGGTCGGTGGTGGCGAAGATTTCGAGGTGGTGCAGGCCGCGGCGGGGACGGCGGAGGAAGGCGCCTTGGTTGTGGCGGAGTTCTTCTTCGGTGGGTTCGGTGCCGTCCTGGTCGATGGCGTCGGTCCAGCGGTGGGCGATGCGGGTCAGGAAGTCGTGGTCGTTCTCTACGGCGGTGCGGATCAGGATGGTTTCCATGTGCTCCAGGACGGCGGGCCCGGCGATGGGGCGGGCTTTGTCCAGGGCGGTGGTGATGATGGTCCCGGCGCGGGAGGCGATGGTTCCGGCGGCCAGGATGGTGGCGGTGCGTTCGCAGGCCGGGGGCAGGGGCGTTCCGCCGATGCCGGTACGGGGGAGAACGGAGCCGGCGAGGGCGAGGCGTCGGCGGGCCTCGCCGATGCTGATCCGGAGCCGGATCCGCAGGAACTCCGCGGCGTTCCGGCACCCGTCATCGGCCGGTCCACCGCCCCAAGCCCGGCCGCTGCGGTCGGGAGAGCGGAAACCGCGGGAGCGGGTTCGGGCCCTTGTTCGGTGCCCCAGCCAGTGGTCCAGCCCGTGGCTTTGCTGGCCGGGCCGGCGGTGTTGATCGCAGCAGTGTTGATCGCTGCGGTGCGTGTCCGCTCGACCGCGGCGGCGGCGAGCAGCTGGAGGTGCTCGACCCGGCGGGACAGCTCCTCCGCCAGGTCGGCGAAATCCGCAGCCTGCCCGAAACCGGCCAGGGCTAGGTCTCCCGGTGCGGACTCCACCGCCGCTTCCACGAGCGCGAGGCAGGCGTGCAGGTTAACCGAAGCGCCGCCGTCGGACGAAGAAGAGTCCCCAACGGCGCTAGCCGCGTCAGTCCCGCCCGAAGCACCGCCGTCGAACGCCAGGCGGTCCGCACGCCCGTCATGTGGCACGGAAACGGGAACGCTGCGGAGCCTGCGGCTCCGCAGCAGGGAAGCCGCGCTGCAGCCGGACGTTACCGACCGGCCTGCGGTGTGATCCGCTGCGTTGTCCCCCATGGCTTCCATAGGAAAACTTTGTCAGAGGGGTGTGACATTTTTGCGACGGGCCGCCATTGCTTGCGGCGGCCACTTTTGCGGAAGGCACGCCCGCTGCAGGAACTTATCCGACCGCCCAGGCGACCACCAGCAGCGCCCCGACGCTGAGCAGCGTGGTGCAGAGGATCACGTCCCTGGCCACGGACATGCCCCTGCCGTAGGGGGAGGCGAAGAGGAACACGTTCTGTGCGGTCGGGAGGGCTGCCATGATGACGCTCGCGAGGAGATGCTGGCCTTCCAGGCCGAAAACGAACCGGCCCAATACCCAAACAACCAGTGGCATGCCTGCAATCTTTAGGAAGGTCGCCACCAGGGTTTCCGTGCGCCCGTCCTCTGCTTGCAGGGGTGCCTTCCCGGCCAGGGAGAGGCCAAAGGCCAGCAGCACCATCGGAACCGCGCCGCCCGCGAGCATATCGATGGGTTTCTGTAACAAGTCCGGGGCGCTCCAGCTAGTAAGCGCTACAACGGCGCCGAGCGCGGAGGCGATGATCATCGGGTTGGCGAACGGCTGGACCAGCATCTTTTTCCACGAGATTCTGGCTCCGGAGGACAGCCCCAGAACGGTCAGGTAGAAGGGTGCCATGACCAGGATCTGCACCAGCAGCACCGGTGCCACGTGCTGGGCCGTTCCCACGGCGTAGAGCGAGACCGGGATCCCGATGTTGTTGGCATTGGCATAGCTGCTGGCCATTGCTCCGACAGCGGTCTCAGCAACGGGTCGGCGGAAAAACAGGAAGCTCAGCAGGCAATAGAGCAGCCCCACTATCGCTGCTGACAGCAGCGCCAGTGGGGCGTCCGTTCCGAGCGCCGCCCGGATGTCACTTCCGGCCACCACAGTAAAGAGGAGTGCCGGGTTGGTGATGTAGAAGGCTGTGCGGGTCAGCGCACCCTGGATCTCGGGACCGAGGATCCGCAGGCGGGCCGCGACATAGCCCACGGCTATGACGGCGGAAACTATGAGGATTCCGGAGACGACGCCGCCCAAGCTGAGCCCTTCTATGTATCTCTATTCAACATAATGAGTGGGTTCCGCACGGCCGGCTCCTCTTGCAGGGAGGCCCGGCCGTGTGGAAGATTTTGGTGCTTGTCTAGCGCACTTGCATTAGCGGACGAGGCAGGGGCGCTTCGGGTCGAAGGACCAGCCGTCGATGTAGTACTGCATGCCGATGCTGTCGTCGCGGGCGTCGAGGCCATGCTGCAGATACAGCTCATGCGCCTTGTCGAGGGCATCGCGGTTCAGTTCGATGCCGAGGCCGGGTGCATCCGGAACCTCGATGGCGCCGTTCCTGATCTGCAGCGGGTCCTTGGTGAGGCCCTGGCCGTCCTGCCAGATCCAGTGCGTGTCGAGCGCCGTGATCTCGCCCGGTGCGGCCGCGCCGGTGTGCGTGAACATGGCGAGCGAGATGTCGAAGTGGTTGTTCGAGTGCGAGCCCCACGTGAGGCCGAACTCGTTGCACAACTGCGCCACGCGTACTGAACCGTGCATGGTCCAGAAGTGCGGGTCGGCCAGTGGAATGTCGACGGCGTTGCTGCGGATCGCGTGCGACATTTCGCGCCAGTCGGTGGCTATCATGTTGGTGGCCGTCTTCAGGCCGGTGGCACGCCGGAATTCCGCCATGACTTCGCGCCCCGAGAAGCGGCCCTCCGCGCCGCAGGGATCCTCGGCGTAAGCCACCACGCCCTGCATCCGCTTGCCCAGCCGGATGGCCTCCTCAAGAAGCCACCCGCCGTTGGGGTCGAGCGTGACACGGGCTTCGGGGAAGCGCTTGGCGAGTGCCGTGACGACGTCCACTTCGGCGTCGCCGGACAGCACGCCGCCTTTGAGCTTGAAGTCGCTGAAGCCGTAGCGCTCCTGCGCGGCCTCGGCCAGGGCCACCACTGCTGCGGGTGTCATCGCTTCTTGCCGGCGCAGCCTCTCCCAGCGGTCCGCCGGCGCATCCTCCACGAGGTACGGCAGGTCGGTCCGTCGGCGGTCGCCGATGAAGAAGAGGTAACCGAGCATGGGAACAGAGGTGCGCTGCTGCCCGTCGCCCAGCAGTTCCGCGACGGGAACGCCCAGGAACTGGCCGTGAAGGTCCAGCAGGGCTGATTCGACGGCGGTGACTGCGTGGACGGTGGTGCGCAGGTCGAAGGTCTGCAGGCCACGGCCGCCGGCGTCGCGGTCGGCGAACTCGGCGGCGATCTCGCGCAACAGGGACCGGTAGCGGGCCACCGGCTTGCCGGTGATTAGGGTGCCTGCTTCCTCGATGGTGGTGCGGATCTTCTCCCCGCCGGGAACCTCACCGAGTCCCGTGCGGCCGTCGGAGTCGGTCACGATGACCACGTTCCGGGTGAAGAACGGCCCGTGGGCGCCGCTGAGGTTCATCAGCATGCTGTCGTGGCCCGCAACCGGGACCACTTCCACGCGGGCGACGGTTGGCTGGGCGCTCATGCGTTGACCTCTTCTTTCTCTGCCTGAGCGGCGTCCGTCTGGACAACCGTGCCGTCGACGCGGCGGCTGAGGTGCCAGGGGTTGGTGTCCTGGAGGGGTGCGGGGAGCAGTTCCTGGGGGAGGTTTTGGTAGGCGACGGGGCGGAGGAAGCGGTTGATGGCGAGGGTTCCGACGGACGTGGTGCGGCTGTCTGAGGTGGCGGGGAAGGGGCCGCCGTGGACCATGGCGTGGCCGACTTCGACGCCGGTGGGCCAGCCGTTGACGATGATGCGTCCGACTTTCTGCTCCAGCGCCGGGATCAGGGGTGCCGCCGTCGGGTAGTCCTCTTCGGTGAGCTGCAGCGTGGCGGTGAGCTGGCCCTCGAGCCGGCTGATGGCGGTGAGGAGTTCCTCGGTGGTGGAGTAGCGGATCACCAGGGACGCCGCGCCGAAGATCTCCTCGTGCAGCACGTGGTTGGACACGAAGGTGCTGATCTCGGTGCCGAAGATGGCCGGTGCGGGAGCGTTCTCGGTGCCACCTTGGGTGCCTTGGCCCACGAGATCGACGCCGGCTGCGGCGCCGAGCGCTTCGGCGCCGGCGTTCCGGGAGTCGGCGATGCCCTCTGTGAGCATGGTCTGCCCGGCACAGCCGGATACGGCGCGTCCGACGGCGGCAGCTAGTTTGTCTCCTGCCTCACCGGCCGGGGCAAACAGGAGGCCGGGGGAGGTGCAGAGCTGGCCTGAGCTGCCGGTGACGGCGGTGACGTACTGCTGGGCCAGCGCGTCGATGTGTTTGGTGGAGCCGTTGAGGGCGCCGGGGAAGACGAAGACCGGGTTCAGTGAGGACATCTCGGCGTAGACCGGGATCGGTTCGGGGCGGGCGGCGGCGGTTTGCATCAGGGAGACGCCGGCGGCCCGGGAGCCGGTGAAGCCGACGGCCTTGATGGCCGGGTCGGACACGAGGGCTTGGCCGATGCTGGCGCCGGGGCCGTAGACCAGGGAGAAGACGCCGGGGTGCAGCCCGGTGTCCTTGACGGCCTTGACGACGGCCTGGGCGACGAGTTCGCCGGTGCCGGGGTGGGCGTTGTGGGCTTTGAAGACGACGGGGCAGCCGGCGGCGAGGGCCGAGGCGGTGTCTCCTCCCGCCGTCGAGAAGGCCAGCGGGAAGTTGCTCGCGCCAAAGACCGCGACGGGGCCGAGCGGGATCTGGCGCTGGCGGATGTCCGCGCGGGGCAGCGGGGTGCGGTCGGGAATGGCGGGGTCGATGCGCACGCCGCGGAAGTCGCCCTGGCGGACGACGGTCGCGAAGAGGCGCAGCTGGCCGGTGGTGCGGGCGCGTTCGCCCTGCAGCCGGGCCGCGGGGAGGCCGGTTTCCTGGCCTGCGCGGATGATCAGTTCCTCGCCGATGGCATCGATGTTGTCCGCGATCGCGTCCAGGAACGCGGCGTGCGTCTCGGGATCCAGGGTACTGAAAGACGGGAAAGCCTCGGCCGCGGCGGAGGTTGCCTCCTTGAGCTGGTCTTCAGTGATCAGCGTGTAGGCGGGCTCGAGCCGCTCATTCGTGGCCGGGTTGAATCCAAAAGCGGTTTTGCCTGCGCCCGGGACGGGCTCTCCGGCGATCAGTGAGTGTCCGTTGAGTGTCATGGTTGCTCCTAGGAGACGGTGGCGATGAGGGCTTTGAGGTCGGCGAGGTCCTGCGCGGCGAGGTTTTGCAGCGGCGGGCGGACACCACCTGCGGAGCGGCCGATGACGTCGAGGCCGGCCTTGACGATCGAAACGGAGTATCCCTTGACCCGGTCGCGGATGTCCAGGTACGGGATAACGAACTCGTTGAGCTTCTTGTTGACGGCCACGCGGTCGTTGTTGCGGACGTCCTCGTAGAAGTCCAGGGCGAACTGCGGGACGAAGTTGTACATGGCGCTGGAGTACGTGCTCATGCCCAGCTGCAGCAGCGGAAGTGCGAAGGTTTCCGCGGTGGGGAGGCCCCCGAGGTAGAACAGGCGGTCGCCGAGCTTGGCATAGACGCGGGCATCGTGCTCAAGGTCGCCCACACCGTCCTTGAAGCCGATCAGGTTTTCGTGCCGGTCGGCCAGGGTGGCCACGGTGGTGTCCTTGTAGATGGCGTTGGCGCGGTTGTAGATGATCACGCCGAGCGACGTGGCACGGCAGACGGCGCTGACATGCTCAACCAGGCCGCCCTGGTCCGCCTCGGTGAGGTACGGCGGGAGGAGCAGGATGCCGTCGGCGCCCGCCGCTTCGGCCGCCTTTGCATTCTCGATGGCCTGGGCGGTGGACCCGCCGGCTGACGCCAGGACCGGAACCGTGTTGCCGACTTCCTCGACGGCGGCACGGACGACTCGTTCCGACTCGGCAGGCGTGAGGGAGAAGCCTTCGCCGGTCCCGCCGGCGGCGAAAAGCCCGGCCACCGGGTAGCTGGCCTGCCACGCGAGGTGCTTGCGGTAGTTTTCCTCGTCAAACTGCAGTTCTGCATCGAAGGAGGTCACGGGGAAGGAGAGCAGCCCGTTCTTGAGTGTGTCGGCAAGTTCCTGGGGTGAGTATTTGGCCACGGGGTGGTCCTCCATGTCGGCGCCGCTTCGGTGCGGCGAATGAGTTCGTTCCTTCCACACTAGGGAGGCATTTGATGCCTGTCTAAGTTCATTTTTGTATGCACTGATACCGTCCCTGCATCATTCAAACTACGGACTTCGGCGCTCAGTTACCGCGGAACTCCAGCCCATGCAGCAGGCGGGAGAGCGCGGGGTTTCGAATGTTGCGGTTCCAGATGGCATGGAGTTCCACGGGATCCTCCACGCTGCTCTTCAACGGAAGGAACTCGACTGCCTGGATGCCCAGCAGCGTGGCGGAGTGCGGAACGAAGGCCACACCCCGTTTTGCGGCGACGAGCGAGACCATGGTGAGGATCTGGCTGACCGTGTGGACCACATTCGCGTGCTGCACAGGAATCATGCGGACCACGAGGTCATAGAAGTACCGGGCCTGCGTTGGCGAGTGCATGATGAGAGGTTCGTTCTTGAGGTCCTCATGAGTGATGTCGCGACCCAGGTCAGCGAGCGGGTGGCCTGAGGGCACCGCCAGCACCATGGCTTCCCGGTACAGGAGGTGGGAATCGAAGATTTCGCTGTCGAAGGGCGGGCGGGCCAGGCCAAGATCCAGTTCGCCGGTCTGAAGTCCCATGATCTGCTCGCCGGTGACGAGCTCCTGCAGATCGAGGTCGACGTCCGGAAGGATTTCCGCGGCCTCCTCGAGCAAGGGTCCCAGGATGCTGAACCCGCTCGCGGCGGTAAAGCCGATACGCAGATGCCCTGACCGGCCGGACGCTATCCGGCGGGCCGTGACCGGTGCCCGTTCCGCCAGTGCGACCAGCCGGCGGGCCTCGTCCAGGAAGGCCCGGCCCGCCGGAGTCAACTCGACTTTCCGGTTGTCACGCTCAAGCAACTCGGCGCCCACTATTTTCTCAAGCTTCTGGATCTGGCGGCTGAGGGGCGGCTGCGTCATGTTGAGCCGCTCCGCTGCGCGGCCGAAGTGCAGCTCTTCGGCGACTGCGATGAATCCTGCAAGCTGGTCGAACGTAAACATGATGCCTTCCCGGTATTACCCGATGCATATTTGGGCTTAGACACGCATCATACCGGCTCCCTACACTCGAGAAAGCGAGCCGGCCGTGACCCGGTTCACACTACTTACCGGGCACCCCCCGCCCGCAGTGCAAACGAGGAGTTTCAATGACGCACTTCCCCTCCCGCCGTTCCATTCTCGGAGCAGCATCCGCCGTAGCGCTGATGGCCCTGACTGCCTGCGGCAATGTCGCCGGCGGCGGCGCCGATACATCGAAATACCCGAGCGGACCGGTTAACCTCACCGTTGGCCAGGCTCCCGGCGGCAGCACCGATCTTATTGCCCGCGCCATTTCAGAAGGCGCCTCAAAGACCCTGGGCGCCCCGATGCCCGTAGTCAACAAGCCCGGTGCCAACGGTGCCTTGGCCTCCAAGGAGGTGGCGGGCAAGCCGGCTGACGGCCAGAACCTGATCCTGCTCAACGCCTCCCTGATCACCATCACGCCGCTGGCCGTGACCGCGGACGAGGCTGTGAACATTGATGATTTCGATGTCATCGCCGGTTTATCCCAGGATGACTACGTGCTGGTGGCCAGCGAGAAATCCGGCTTCAAAACCATCAAGGACGTGACAGGGGCGGGCCGCAACATCACGTTCGGCACCACCGGCGTGGGGACCGGAAGCCAGCTGGCACAGACCGTGCTTTTCAAGCAGGCGAATGTCAAGGGCACCGACGTTCCCTTCGACAGCGGCAAGCCGGCATTGACTGCTGTCCTTGGCAACCAGGTGGAGCTGGCGACCATCCAGCTCGGCGAGGCAATGCCCCAGATCAAGGCCGGCAAGGTTGCTCCGCTGCTGGTCTTCTCGGAGGAGCGCAACACCTTCCTGCCGGATACGCCCACCGCCAAGGAATCGGGCTACGACGTTCCGGTAGCCCAGTACCGGGCAGTCGCCGCGCCCAAGGGCACGCCGCAGGAGGTCAAGGACAAGCTGGCGGCAGCGTTCCGGGAGACCTTCAAGTCGGACGCTTACAAGGCATTCAATGAGCAGAACCTGCTGACGCCGAAGGAAATCTCCGGTGAGGAAGTTGTCACGCAGTGGAAGGACTACGCCGCGAAGTACAAGGCACTGGTGGAGAAGTACAGCATCAGCCTGAGCGGAACGAAGTGATTTCTGTGAAGCCAACACCCCCAGTGCCCGACGGCGGAGCGCTCCCCGGGGTCGACCTGGACGATCTCACGCCGGAACAGCTGGCGGCCCAATGGGAAGAGGAAAAGCCGCCCGCCGCCGGGGCTCTGGCCAACGCGGCCTCCTCGCTGGTGGTTCTCGGCCTGGGCGCCGGTGCCATCATGCTGTCCCTGGCGATGGGACTGGGCACGCCGGCAGCCCCGCAACCCGGACTCTGGCCGTTCATCATCAGTTGCGTGATGGTGGCGCTGGGCCTCTTTCAGCTGGTTATCGGCCGGCGCAACCGGGACGCGGAGAAGTTCACCCGCATGTCCATGGCGCCCCTGACCGGCCTGGTGACACTGGCCCTCATGGTCGCGCTGATGCCGACAATCGGATTCGAACTGCCGGCGTTGGCGCTGTGCATCGTCTGGATGCGGTTCCTGGGCAGTGAAACCTGGCGCTCCACGCTCGTGGTGAGTGCCGTCGTCGTTGGCGCGTTTTACGGGCTCTTTGTCCTGGCGCTCAACACTTCCATCCCCCATCTCTTCTAGGAGACACCCGTGGATTTTCTGAATCCCGTGATCAACGGATTTGCGGTTGTCCTGGAGCCGACAAACCTCCTGTACTGCCTCATCGGCGTCGTGATCGGCATGCTGATCGGTGTGCTGCCGGGCCTCGGCCCGGCTGCCACGATCGCCATTCTGCTCCCGCTGACCTACAACGTGGAGCCGGTGACCGCCATCATCATGCTGGCGGGTATCTTCTACGGCGCGCAATACGGCGGAACGATCACTTCGGTGCTGCTCCGGCTTCCCGGCGAGGCCTCGTCGGTGGTGACGGTATTCGACGGCTATCAGATGGCCCGGCAGGGCAAGGCCGGCACCGCATTGGGACTGGCCTCCATCGGATCCTTCGTCGGCGGCACCGCCTCCATCATCGGTCTGACCTTCCTCGCCCCGATCGTGGCGAGCTTTGCCCTGGACTTCGGCGCGCCGGAGTACTCCGCCCTGGCCCTGCTGGGGATCCTGCTGGTGGCAACGATCAGCAGCGGCGCGAAAACCAAGGCGCTCATCGCCGCAGCACTCGGACTGCTGCTGGCCACCGTCGGCCGCGACGTCTTCACCGGCGAGAGCCGCTTCACGTTCGGCAGCCTGGAGCTGGCCGACGGGATCGACTTCGTGCCGATCGCCATGGGCATCTTCGGCCTTGGCGAGATTCTGTACAACCTGGAGGAACGCCACCGTGCCGCCAAAGCGCCGTCCAAGGTCGCCAATGTATGGCCGTCACGCAGCGACCTGAAACAGGCCTCCGGTTCGATAGGACGCGGCTCCATCCTGGGCTTCTTCCTTGGCATTCTGCCGGGCGGCGGCGCCACGATTTCGTCCATGGCCTCCTACGCCATGGAAAAGAAGCGGGCCAAGCAGCCGGAACGCTTCGGCAAGGGAGCACCCGAGGGCGTTGCCGGGCCCGAGACGGCGAACAATGCAGCTGCCACCTCCTCCTTCATCCCGCTGCTCACGCTCGGGATCCCGGCCAACGCCACCATGGCTTTGATGTTCGGAGCGCTGCTCATCCAGGGTGTGACCCCAGGCCCGCAGTTGGTGGAGGAGAACCCGGACCTCTTCTGGGGCGTCGTGAACTCGATGTATATCGGCAACATCCTGCTGCTCATCATGAGCCTGCCGCTCGTGGGCCTCTTCGTGAAGATCCTGCGCGTCCGCGCCGCGATCCTGGCCCCCGTCACGGCACTGATCACCCTGCTCGGCGCCTACACGATCAATAACAGCATGTTCGACGTAACGCTTGTGGTGGTGTTCGGCGTCATCGGCTACCTGATGAAGAAGTTCGGCTTCGAGCCCGGTCCGCTGGTCCTGGCGTTCGTGCTGGGTTCGCTGCTCGAAAGTTCGCTCCGCCGCTCGCTGCTGGTCTTCGGCGGCGATCCGCTCGGCTTCTTCGGCAGGCCGATCTCGGCAACGCTGCTCGCAGTGTTCGTCCTGGTGGCCGTGCTGCCGGGGATCCGGAGCATGCTGGTCAAGCGCAGGGCAGTTGCTTCCGGCGAGCCAGAGCCCGGTACCGTACAAATCAAGGAGAAGGTATGAGCATCATCGTCGGTTTCGTCCCCACGCCCGCCGGTGAGGCGGCCTTGAGTGCGGGCATTGCCGAGGCGCAGCTCCGGAAGCAGGACCTCGTGATCGTCAACTCAGCCCGCGAGGGCGCGCTGGTGGATAAGTCCGTGGCACCGGTGGACGTGCTTGCCCAGGCCTCCCGGCGGGCGGCGGAGGCGGGCGTGAAGGCCACTGTGATCCAGCCGCCCTACCAGCACGACCTGGCAGACGAGTTCCTTGAGGTCGCCCGTGAAGCCAACGCCTCGCTGATCGTCATTGGCCTGCGGCACCGGTCGCAGGTGGGCAAGTTCATCCTCGGCAGCCACGCGCAGCGGATCCTGATGCAGGCCGACCGCCCCGTGCTCGCGGTCAAGGCGGGCGACGGCCACTTTTAGTTTGTGGCCACCGCATGGAACGAGGCGGGCCGGCAATCCAACACGGTTGCCGGCCCGCCTCTGTTCTGTCCCCAGTTCTTGGCGGTTGACGTTCTTCCGCGAGACTTCGATCAGGTGCCGACGTAGGCCGCCAAGTGCTCTCCGGTCAGGGTGGACCGGGCGGACACGAGATCGGCGGGTGTGCCCTCGAAGACGATCCGGCCGCCGTCGTGCCCGGCACCGGGACCGAGGTCAATGATCCAGTCCGCGTGGGCCATCACCGCCTGGTGGTGCTCGATGACGATCACCGACTTGCCGGAGTCGACCAGGCGGTCGAGGAGGCCGAGCAGATTCTCGACATCGGCGAGGTGGAGCCCGGTGGTCGGTTCGTCGAGAATGTAGACATCGCCTTTTTCGGCCATCTGGGTGGCCAGCTTGAGCCGCTGCCGCTCACCGCCGGACAGTGTCGTGAGCGGCTGGCCGAGGGTGAGGTAGCCGAGGCCGACGTCGGCGAGCCGGTCCAGGACCTTGTGGGCAGCCGGTGTGCGTGCTTCGCCGTCGTTGAAGAACTCCTCGGCCTCGGCCACCGACATCGCGAGCACTTCCGCAATGTTGCGGCCGCCCAGTGTGTACTCCAGCACCGCCGCCTGGAACCGCTTCCCCTCGCACTCCTCGCAGGTAGATTCGACTGTGGCCATGACGCCCAGCTCCGTGTAGATGACGCCGGCGCCGTTGCAGGTGGGACAAGCACCTTCGGAGTTGGAACTGAAGAGCGCCGGCTTTACCCCGTTGGCTTTGGCGAATGCCTTGCGGATCGGTTCGAGCAGGCCAGTGTACGTCGCCGGGTTACTCCGTCGCGAACCGCGGATCGCACCCTGGTCGATCACCACCACGCCCTCGCGGCCGGCGACCGAACCGTTGATCAGCGAGCTCTTGCCGGAGCCGGCGACGCCCGTGAGCACGCAGAGCACCCCGAGGGGGATGTCGACGTCCACGTTCTGGAGGTTGTTCGTCGATGCGCCGCGGACCTCCAGCGCGCCGGAGGATGAACGCACCGAGTTCTTGAGCCGTGCCCGATCGTCGAGGTGGCGGCCGGTGATGGTGTCACTCTCCCGCAGCCCATCCAAGGTGCCCTCATAGCAGACGGTGCCGCCCCCGGTGCCGGCGCCGGGGCCGAGGTCGACGACGTGGTCAGCGATCGCGATGGTCTCCGGCTTGTGCTCCACGACGAGTACGGTGTTGCCCTTGTCACGCAGCTGCAGCAGCAGCCGGTTCATCCGCTCGATGTCGTGGGGGTGGAGGCCGATGGTCGGCTCGTCGAACACGTAGGTGACGTCAGTGAGGGAGGACCCGAGGTGGCGGATCATCTTGGTGCGCTGCGCCTCTCCACCGGACAGCGTGCCGGCCGGGCGGTCCAATGAGAGGTAGCCCAGCCCGATTTCGGCGAACGAGTCGAGCAGGTGCCGCAGTCCTTTGAGGAGGGGTGCGACCGACGGCTCCTTCAGCTCGCGGACCCAGCCAGCCAAGTCGCTGATCTGCATCTCGCACAGGTCGGCGATGTTCTTGCCCTGGATTTTCGAGGACCGCGCCTCCGGGCTGAGCCGCGTGCCATCGCATTCCGGGCAGGCCTGAAACGTGATGGCACGCTCCACGAAGGCCCGGATGTGAGGCTGCATCGCGTCGACATCCTTGGAAAGCATTGATTTCTGGATCTTCGGGATCAGGCCCTCATACGTCAGGTTGATGCCCTCGACCTTGATCTTGGTCGGCTCCTTGTAGAGGAGGTCGTGCATCTCCTTCTTGGTGAACTTCGCGATCGGCTTGTCCATGTTGAAGCCGGCGCCACTGAAGATGCGTCCGTACCAGCCGTCCATGCTGTAGCCGGGGACCGTCAGGGCACCCTCGCCGAGCGACTTGCTGTCGTCGTACAGCGCAGTGAGGTCGAAGTCGGAAACCGAGCCCATGCCCTCGCAGCGCGGACACATGCCGCCCAGGTACACAGCGCCCTGCACCACACTCTTCTCGACGCGGCCGCCTGCTTTCTCGGTGCTCATCACCCCGCTGGCCTTGCGTGTGGGGACGTTGAAGGAGAACGCCGTGGGTGGCCCGACGTGCGGCTGTCCCAGCCTGCTGAAGAGGATGCGCAGCATCGCATTGGCGTCGGTCGCCGTGCCGACGGTGGAGCGCGGGTTGGCCCCCATCCGCTCCTGGTCGACAATGATCGCCGTCGTCAGGCCTTCGAGGAGATCGACGTCCGGCCGCGACAGCGTTGGCATGAAGCCCTGGACAAAGGCGCTGTAGGTCTCGTTGATCATCCGCTGCGACTCCGCGGCGATCGTGCCGAACACCAGGGAGCTCTTGCCCGATCCGGAGACGCCGGTGAACACCGTCAGCCGGCGCTTCGGGATCTCGATGCTGACGTCCTTGAGGTTGTTCACCCGCGCGCCCTGGACGCGGATCAGATCATGGCCGTCGGCGACGTGCTGCGTGGGCTCCTGCGTGTCAATACTGGTGGCCATGCTCATCGTGTCTCCATCTGTTGATCGGGGCGGCAATCGTCGTAGCGGCTCGAGTGCCGAGGGGAGTACCAGGCTCAGCTGTCCTGAAGCAGCCCCAGGACGTTTCCATCGGGGTCGGTGACGGTGGCCACCAGGCGGCCGCCGCCGACGTCGTGCACGGGTTCCTTCACGGTGGCGCCGGCAGCGGTCACCTCGGCAAGCTTGGCTTCGATGTCCGGCACATGCCAGTAGGCCACGGGTGAGGTCATGCCCTGCGGTCCACCGCCCGGCACCAGCCCGATGTGCTGGCCCGCGGTGTCGAAGCCGACATAGTAGGGGCCGTCGGCCTGCGGCGGCACGCCGAGGAGGGCCGTGTACATGCTCTTGGCCGCAGCCAGGTCGGACACGGGATGCAGGACGGTCTTGATTCCTTGGGTGGAAGAGTCGGTCATGGTCACTCCTATGGTCCTGGGCCCCATTCGACCCGGTGCTTACGGTGTGATGTGGATGGGATTCATGCTAGCCGCAGCTCCTTGCGGACGCGTGCTGTCTGCCCCATTTTCTTGAGCCGATCTTGCGTTGACTCTGTCCGGGTCTTGAGGCTCCGGGGTGAGACTGTGATCGGCGGCCGTGCAGCAGCGTCGCGGCCGGCGTGTAGCACCGATGATTCTTGGGGAAGGATCTGTGATGGCCGGAAGCAATGTCGAGACGTTCTACGAAGACCTGTTGTGGAAAACCCGCCGTGAAGGGAGCGCTCAATCCCTCGTCGTGAGCACGAATCAGTCCGAGGCGCTGGATGCCGGAAGGCGAGCCGCTGTGCGCGACAGGGTCGACCACCTCATCCGCGACGTCGACGGCACACTCCTGTGTCAAAACAGCTACCGCGACCTTCCAAACCGCTACTAGCGCCGACCGGGGCCCGGCGTGGCCGGTGCGTCGGGACGCCCATGCGAACTGGGGTCCCGGCGCCCGGGTTCTTGGCAGATATGATTTCCCTCAATCACTTGCGTTTTCCAAGGGGGAGACATGGAAGGTACCGTGCGGCACGACCCCAGGACGCGTCGCGGCTGGATCTGGCCTATTGTCGCCGGATTCGCTGTCTCGGTCACCGGCATCATCGTCGGCCTGCAGAAGGTGGGCCCCCTTTGTGGCAGCCCGCTGATTCCGCCAAGCCGTCAGGCTGAAATTTTCGACGCGCTTCGAAGCGGCTCACGGGTGGCCAGTGAGTGCTACCGAAAAATCGATGAGGCTGCGGCTCCCGTCTGGATGCTGATCGCCGCGGGCATCGTTATGGTCCTGACCGCGGTGATCATCCGGGTTGTCGCGATCAACCGGTTCACGGCCGCCTCTGCCGTTCCGTCGGTGGCGTCACAGATCGAGGACCTGGAGCGTCGGTACCGTGATGGCCTGATCAGCACCGAGGAGTTCGACGCCAAGCGGGCCCGGCTGCTCAACCAGCTTTAACGAAGCAACGCCTAAGGAAGCCGCGTCGGCCGCAGCAGGGTGGGGGCGCTGGCGCTTTGGGGGTCGAGCGGCACAGGGCTGATGAGCACGGCCGGCCCGCGGTGCAGGTTGCCGTCCGAAAGGGGTTGACAGCGGATGCCTCCCCGCCCGCGCATGGCTTTGTGGGCGCCGGGAGCGAGCATCTGATCCATCCAGGCGCAGGGGTGGGCAGGACGCCCGGCCCTGAGCCGCAGCAGATCACCGCGCGATTCCAGCGCGAACTCCTTGCCAAGCAGCGGAGCCAGGTGGGCGCCCCTGAGGACTACGTTGCGTCGCGTCAGGAGCGGGTCGAATGGTGCGACTCCCAGTTCCACGGCCATGGCATCGAGGGCCTCGACCGCGATCAGGGTTACTGCTGCATCCATATGCGCGGCCTTGCCGAAGAACCGATCACCGACAATGCCTTTGCCGGCTACCAGCTCCACCCGGTCGGCGTCGGTCGTCGGGACGTCTGCGGCTCCCTCGCGTGCACGGCCAAAGTACGCGTGCGCCGGCGACACCAGCAGATGCAGGATCTCCACGTCGTAACTGTAGGTGACTGTCACACAACAATCTTCCCGGATGTGGGGGATTTGTGGGTGCCTGGGCATCGTCGGCTTAGAATCGACAGTAGTCAACCACTGAGGGAATCATGAAGAAACTCACCACCGCCCTGCTGGCCGCAGGGCTTCTCCTGTCCGCTTCCGCCTGCGGCTCACCGCAGCTTTCCACGGCGGAAACCTGCGACCGGGTCAGGACTGTAGTTTCCAGCCCCACGGGAAACATGGGCAAGACCGGCATGATCAAGCTTGCCAACCAGATCCGGCCGATCGAGGCCGTGTCCTCGAACGACCTGAAGCCGGCCCTGCAGGCAATCCTGGAGTACGCGGACGAGTCCGTGAAAGAGCACCCTGACAACGCAAAGCTCACCGAGCTTACTGCCGCGTACCAGGAAGCGGGCAGCACGTACAGCAGATTCTGCAGCTGATTTCTGCGGGCCGGTGCTGCTGGCGCCAAGAAAGCGGACTCAAGGCCTGAACCAGCAGGTCAGAGGTCGGCTGCCCTGGCCTCGAGGACGGCCCGGGTGCGGTCGTTCCTGGCTAAGGCGGCCGCCGTCGTAAATTCCGCGCGGGCTTCGTCGGTCCGTCCCAGCCGGACGAGCAGTTCGGCGCGGACGCTGGGCAGCAGATGCCCTCCGCGCAGGGCGCCGTCCGAGGCGAGCCTGTCCACAATAGATAAGGCGGCGGCGGGACCCGTCGCCATGGACACGGCCACGGCCCGATTGAGTTCCACAACGGGGCTCGGCGCCACACGGCCGAGCACCTCATAGAGCAAGACAATGCGCGCCCAGTCCGTCTCCTCAACGCTTGGCGCCACCGCATGGCATTCGGCGATGGCGGCCTGCAGGGCATAGCTGCGGCGGCCCCGCCCGAACCCGTCGGCCCGGGCAAGGGCTGCACGGCCCCGCCCGATCTGGCCACGGTCCCAGCGGGTGCGGTCCTGGTCCGCCAGCAGGATGG
Source organism: Arthrobacter sp. B2060 (assembly GCF_059090445.1). Lineage (NCBI taxonomy): Bacteria > Bacillati > Actinomycetota > Actinomycetes > Micrococcales > Micrococcaceae > Arthrobacter > Arthrobacter sp. B2060. The sequence continues at coordinate 757,966 of NZ_JBNHFR010000001.1, read as the reverse complement.
GCGTGCCGTCAGGACGGGTGCGGGCGGCGAAGCGTGAGGCTTGGAACTCCATGAGTGCCACGAGCGCATGGGCTTCGGGCTCGCGCGGAACCAGCCCGGCGAGAACGCGACCGATCCGCAAGGCCTCGTTCGCCAGATCGGGGCGGATCCACCGGTCTCCGGAGGTGGCCGAATAGCCCTCGGTGAACATGAGGTACACGACCCCCAGGACCGCGCCCAGCCTTCCGCCCCATTCGTGTGGTTCGGGGACCTCGAAGGGCACCTGTGCTGCCGCCAGGGTTTTCTTGGCCCGCACGATCCGCTGCTGCACGGTGGCCACCGGAACGAGGAACAAGCGGGCGATCTCGTCCGTGGTCAGGCCGCCCACCACCCGCAGCGTCAGCGACATCTGCGCCTCGCGGGAGAGGACGGGATGGCATGCCGTGAAGACGAGCCGCAGCGCGTCGTCGTCCACGGGCTCCCATGACAGGCCTTCAACGTCCGAGAGTCCGTGGGCGATGGTGCGGTAGCGCTCATCCAGCATCTCGGCCCGCCGCCAGGCGTCGACGGCCTTGCGTTTGGCGACGGCGGTGAGCCAGGCGGCGGGATTTCGCGGGACGCCCGTCCCGGGCCACTGGGCCAGGGCATCGGCCACGGCCTCCTGGGCCAGATCCTCGGCAAGACCGAAATCCCGGGTGGCCCTGGCGAGGGCCGCGATGATGCGGGGACCTTCGATGCGCCACAGCGCATCGATCCGGCGGCGGACTGCCGCGCCCGCCGCCTCGATCGCGGCTTCCTCATTCACCGGGGCCTCCTGGCTCACTGCCGCTTCGCCGGCCGGGGATCAGGCCTGGCCCAGCTCCTCGCGCCAGAGCGCCTCCTTCTGGATGTACTCGTTGTCCGCGAAGTCTGCGAAGTCATCAGCTTCTGCAACGCGGCGGACCTCCAGCTTCGAGCCCGGTCCGAGCGGGCAGCGGCTGGCCCATTCGGCAGCCTCCTCCTTGGAGGCGACCTGGACTATCCAGAACCCGTTGAACAGCTCGTGCGTTTCACCGTAGGGGCCGTCCGTGACCACGGGGGGCTCCTCGGAGAAGTCGACCACAAAGGCGGAGCCCTCTGAAAGGTCAGCGAGGCCCTCGCCGGCCAGCATGACACCGGCCTTGATGAGTGATTCGTTGTAGGCGCCCATCTTGTTGAGGATCTCCTCGAACGGGACCTTCTTCGATTCCTCAATTGCCTCGTCGGTGGCGCGCATGATGAACATGTACTTCATGGGATTTCTCCTTTGACTGGATGAGGACGCCGTGTGCGTCCTTCTACTATCCCGTCGAACGGGGCTGCCGGGAATCGACACAGGCACGAAAAGTTTTTGAAGTCTCAGCGGCAGGCGGTCCCGCTATTGGGTTGAACGCATTTCCAGCGGGCGGTGCCACTTCGTCACTACACGGCAGGCACGGCGGCAGAGTCCCCGGCTGCGGCCGGCACTATACCGACCGATCCCCGATGGATCAGCTTCGCATTGAACTCCGGGGCCGGGGCCACGGGCGGGCGGCCCTCGATCTGCCGGATCAGGGCGGTCGCCGCCGCGGCCCCCATCTCGTAAACGGGCTGCGCCACAACCGTCAGGGGCGGCGTGGTGAGGCGCGTCCACGCGAAATCGTCGTACATCATGAACGAGACATCGCCAGGGACAGCCAGCCCCAGTTCCTGGATGGCCTCCACGACGCTCAGTGCGATCAGTCCGTCCGAGGCGACGACGGCGGTGGCCGCGTCGTCGCCGAGGAGGACCTCGCGTGTGAGGTTCCGGATGGATTCGGCGGCGCCGGCGTTGAGCCGCACCAGGTCCTCCGGAAACGCACATCCGGCATCGGCAAAGGCCCGCCGCATCCCGTCCAGGCGATCCGCGATCTGGGAGGAGTCCAACCGCATGTCCACGCTGTAGGGGGCGTCGGTGCGCAGCGTTGAGATGAAGGCGATCCTCCTGTGCCCGGCATCAAGGAGGTGGCGGGTGGACTCGTACGCGATGGCTGCCATATCGACGGCGACCGTCTCCACATTGAGGCCCTCCGCGGCTCGGTCCAGCAGAACCAGCGGCCGCCCCGAATCGTGGACCCGCCGCAGATGTTGGGTTTCCACGGAGGACGCGGGGGCAACGATGAGGCCGTCGACCCGCTTGTCCAGGAGCACCCGCACGGCGTCCACTTCCGCCGCCGTGTTCTCGTCGGTGTTGATCAGGATGACGTTGAACCCGCTCTTCTTGGCAGTGTCCGTGATGCCCCTGGTGGCGAGTCCGAAATGGGGGTTTTCGATGTCGCCCACCACCACCCCGATGGTGTGGGATTTTCCCGTGTTCATGCTGCGGGCCAGTTCGTTCGGCCGGTACTCCAGCTCTTCCGCGGCCGCGAGAACCCGCTCACGCACGTCCTCGCTCACGGCCCCGTAGTTGCCCAGGGCGCGGGCGGCCTGGGCCTTGGATACCTGGGCAGCCTTTGCGACGTCGGCGACTGTTACGTCCCGCCGTCTGGCTCCGTCACTGCTCATGTTCACCTTTCCAAGGAGGGCTGTTGACGCGGCCTGTGAGTTCCGCTACATTTTCATTCAATCGATGTGAGTCCGGTCTCAATCGTAGGGACTGAGACCGGACTCAGCAAGAGCTTCATCGACCAAATCCTTTGGCGGCCCTGACAGCACCGCTTTCCCTCCCACGATTGGACAAACGCTGTGATCAAACTGAACTTCCGCCCGGCAGCCGTTGCTGCGGCAGCCCTGGCGGCGATCCTCGCCCTTTCAGGCTGCGGCGGATCGTCATCGGCCAATTCGACGCCTGCCGAGAACCCGTATGGCCTGATCGAACCGGGCACCATCCGGGTGGCAAGCCTGGGCGATTCGAAGCCGTATACCTTCACCGACGCGCAGGGTAACTTCACCGGTTTCGACGTCGAACTCTTCAAGGACGTGGCCCACCGTGCAGGCGTAGACAATGCGGTCTTCACCGGCCAGGACTTTTCCGGACTGCTTGCCGCGGTGGCCAACGGCCAGTTCGACGTCGGCGTGGCCGCGATCGGCATCACGGACAAGCGCAAGGAAACCGTTGACTTCTCCGAGGGCTACCTTGCCGGATACCTGACGGTCATCACCACCAAGACCTCGGGCATCAAGGACGTTGACGGTCTTTCCGGCAAGCGCCTGGGCGTGGTCCAGGGAACGCTGCAGGAAGCCTACGCGGTGAAGAACTTCACGTCGGCAAACCTGGTGCGCTTCCCTGACAACAACACCGCCATCTCCGCCGTGAACAGCGGCTCCGTGGACGCCCACTTCCTGGACTACGAGGCAGCCAAGGCGTACCAGGAGCAGTATGGCCTGGTCAGCGCCGCAGACATCCCGTCCTTCGACGCCCCTGCGGGTTTTGCCGTGGCCAAGGGCAAGACCGCCCTCAAGGAGGCGCTGAACAAGGGCCTCGCGGAAGCGATGGAGGACGGGACCTGGAAGAAGCTCTACCAGAAGTGGTTCCCCGGTTCGCCGATGCCTGAGCAGTACCTGCCGAAGGCCGAGCAGACCGCGTCCCCGGCCCCCAGCAAGTAAGCCCCCAAGGGCAACCAAGCCAACCGGCTTTCCGGGCGGGCCGCCCTGCGCGGCCCGCCCGGGACCCCTAAGCGAACTACGTCTGAGAGCAACCATGGACTGGCTCAACACCATCATCCGAACTTTCTTTGACTTCGGCGCAATGGCCGAAGTGCTGCCCCAGCTACTGGGCGTGGGCCTCCTCAATACCCTGATCATCTCCATCGCCGCCACCATTCTGGGTGTGGTGCTGGGCATGGTGATCGCCGTCATGGGCATCTCGCCGTCCAAGTGGCTGAGGGTTCCGGCCCGGATTTACACTGACCTCTTCCGGGGCCTTCCCGCAATCCTCACCATCCTGCTGATCGGACAAGGCTTCGCGAGGTTCAGCCAGTCCGTCTTCGGACCGTCGCCGTACCCCCTCGGCATCATCGCACTGAGCCTTATCGCCAGCGCCTACATCGGCGAGATCTTCCGCGCCGGCATCCTCAGCGTGGACAAGGGGCAGGGCGAGGCCTGCCGCGCACTGGGCATGAGCTACGCCAAATCCATGGCCCTGGTGGTGGTGCCGCAAGGCATCCGCCGCGTGCTCCCCGCCCTGGTGAACCAGTTCATCGCCATCGTCAAGGACTCTTCCCTGGTCTACTTCCTGGGCCTGCTGGTCAGCGAGCGTGAACTGTTCCGGGTTGGCCAGGACGCCGCCGTGCTGTCCGGCAACCTCTCGCCGCTGGTCATGGCCGGCATCTTCTACCTGGTGATCACGGTGCCGCTGACCCACCTGGTGAACTACTTCGACAACAGGTTCCGCACCGGCCGCCGCCGCCCGTCCGCACCCACCAGCGGGCTGAAGGAAGTCAAGGAACTCGACGCGGCCTCGCCGCTGATTACCGGGAGCAACACATGAGCCTCGCAAGCAATACGGCCAATACTGCCGCGGAAAGCAGCACGTTCCACGGTTCAAGCCTGGAACTGAAGAACCTGACCATGGCTTACGGGGACATTGAGGTGCTCCGCAACGTCAGCCTCACGGTGGCCCCCGGCACCACCACGTGCATCATCGGACCGTCCGGCTCAGGCAAGTCCACGCTGCTGCGCGGGATCAACCGCCTGCATGAACCCAAAAGCGGTGACGTGCTGCTGGCCGGGGAGAGCGCCCTGAAGGTCAAGCCCGACATCCTTCGGGCCCGCATCGGCATGGTGTTCCAGCACTTCAACCTCTTTCCCGACCACACTGCGCTCGAGAACGTGGCCCTGGCTCTCTGGAGCGTCAAAGGAATGCCCAAGGCCGAGGCAAGGGAACGTGCCCGCAGCCGCCTCGCCGAGGTGGGACTCGCCGAACGCGCCGACCACCGGCCCCGGGACCTCTCGGGCGGACAGCAGCAGCGTGTCGCCATTGCCCGGGCCCTGGCCATGGAACCCGAGGTGATGCTCTTCGACGAGGCCACCAGTGCGCTGGACCCCGAACTGGTCAAGGGCGTGCTGAACCTCATGGCCGGACTGGGCCGCCGCGGGATGACCATGGTGGTGGTTACGCACGAGATGGGCTTCGCCCGCAAGGTCGCGGACCAGGTGGTCTTCATGGATGAGGGCGAAGTGGTGGAGGCCGGCACGCCGGCCGAGCTCTTCGACAACCCGCGCAGTGAACGGCTGCAGCGCTTCCTTTCGGAGGTGCTGTGATGCGAACCGTGACAACGGCACCCATCCGCACAGCCGTCGTCGGCTTTGGCATCTCGGGGAAGGTCTTCCATGCGCCGCTGATCGCAGCCGATCCGGGCTACTCCCTGGACATGATTGTGACGTCGGATCCGGAGCGCGCCGCTGAGGCCGCGCGGCTCTACCCGAGGGCCAGGGTGGTTCCCACACCCGAGGCGCTGTTCGCCCTCGCCGCCGATCTCGACCTTGTCGTCCTCGGCACTCCGCCGCTCACGCATTTCGACCTCGCGGCCACGGCCATTGCCCACGGCCTCCATGTGGTGGTGGACAAGCCGTTCGTCACAACGGCGGCGCACGGTGAAGAGCTGATCGCCAGGGCGTCCGACGGCGGTGTGCAGCTGACGGTGTTCCAGAACCGGCGGTGGGACGCCGATTTCCTGACGCTCCAAAAGCTCGTACACGAAGGCGCCCTTGGGGAAGTCCGCACTTTCGAGTCGCGTTTCGAGTGGTGGCGGCCGGACGGCTTTGGAAACTGGCGGGACACTGCCGGGTTGACCGAAGGCGGCGGCATCCTCAACGACCTCGGCGCCCACCTGATCGACCAGGCCATCCAGCTGTTCGGCCCCGTTGGGGAAAGCTACGGGGAGACAGCAAACTACGGGCATCCGGATGGTGCCGACACCGAGGCCTTCGTGTCACTGCGCCATGAATCCGGCGTCCGGTCCAGGCTGTGGATGAACGGCATGGCGGCCCAGGTCGGCCCGCGCTTCCACGTTCTCGGTTCCACGGCCGGCTACACCAAATGGGGCCTGGACAGCCAGGAGGCAGCACTGGCGGCGGGCATGTCGCCGTCGGATCCCGGGTACGGCGTTGACGCCCAGGAGTCTTGGGGGCTTCTGGGAGTGGACGGTGCTGCCGTGCCGGTGCCGGCAGCGAAAGGCGGGTACCCCGGTTTCTACGCCCGGCTCGCTGCTTCGCTCCGGGGTGAAGGGCCGCTGCCGGTGGACCCCGCGCAGCCGCTCGAAACCCTCAGAATCATCGAAAAAATTCACGCCTTCGCGTAGCCCGCCCGCATTTACCTGGCCGCACGGCCAAAAGCACCAGAACACAAAGAAAGGGACAACGCATGTCCTCCACCACCAAACGTGTCGCCGTCATCGGCGGCGGCATCCTGGGTGTCTCCACCGCTGTCCACCTGCTCCGCGAGGGCGCGTCCGTGACGCTGCTGACTGAGCGTGGCCTCGCGAGCGAGGCCAGCGGCCGCTCGCTGTCCTGGCTCAATTCGGCGGGCGAGCGGTCAACGCCGTACCACCTGCTGCGCCTCGCGGGTATTGACCGGTACCGCACGCTCTTCGCCGCAGATCCCCACCGCGAGTGGCTGCAGTTCGGCGGCGGCCTCATGTGGAACGCGGCCGGGCAGCGGGAGGATACTGAGGCCCGCCACGCGTACGAGAAGTCCGTGGGGTACGACTCAGTGTTGCTGGCACCGGAAGACGTTGCCGCCGCCACGCCCGGCATCGACGCCGGGGCCATTCCGGAGAATGCCATTTTCAACCCGGGCGAGGGCTGGGTCAGCCTGCCGGACCTTGTGGAATTCCTGATGGAGGAGTTCCACGATCGCGGCGGCAAGCTGGTCGTGAACGTCGGCAAGGCCTCCGTCGTGACCGATGGTGGGCGGGCGGTCGGCGTCGAAACGGCGGGGGGCGAGACGTACGACGCCGACGCTGTGCTGGTGGCGTGCGGAGCGGCGACACCCGCTGTCGTCGCGCCCCTGGGCGTGGAGATCCCGAACGGTTCACCGGTGTCCATGCTCGTGGTGACCAAGCCGGTGGACCACGACGTGCGGGCTGTGATGAACACGCCGCGTGCCGCCGTGCGGCCCAACCCGGGCAGCACCTTTGCGCTGGACCATGACTGGTACGAAGAGCACATCACGGAGCACGCGGACGGCACCTTCAGCATCCCTGATGACGTCGTCCAGGAACTTGCGGATGAAGCATCCAAGCTCATCGCCGGAAACCCCGAGCTGAAGCCGGCGTCGTGGAAGATCGGATACAAGCCCATCCCTGGCGACGGCGAACCTGTCTTCGGCGAACTGGGCCAAGTGCCGGGCTGCTTCGTGGCCTTCACCCATTCCGGTGCCACGCTGGGGCTCATCGCCGGCGAGCTGCTCGCGGGGGAGATTCTGACCGGAAACAGGCACCCGATGCTGGCCACGTTCCGGCCGGGGCGGTTCTCCTGACCGTAAATTCCTGAACCGGAACTGCTGCATGTGAAGAATAGGGCGACGGCGCCGCCGTCGTCCTATTCTTTGTACCCGGGTGTACTTTGAGGGGATGGAGGTCCTCGACTGGCTGCTCGATTCCGACCCTTCGATCCGCTGGCAGGTGCTGCGCGACCTTGCGACCGCGCCGCCCGAGGAGGTGTCCGCCGAGCGTGCCCGCGTGGCCAGCGAGGGTTGGGGCGCCCGCCTGCTCGCGCTGCAGGGTGCGGACGGGCAGTGGGACGGCGGCACGTACTACCCGGCGCGGTACGACGATTCGGCGCCCGGCCAGCCCTGGACCGCGACGACCTACAGCTTGCTGCTCCTGCGTGAGTTCGGACTTGACCCCGACAGTGATGAGGCCCGCCGCGCCGTCGCACTCGTGCGGGAAAACAGCCGGTGGGAGGAGGGGGACCAGCCCTTCTTCGAAGGGGAAGTGGAGCCGTGCGTCAACGGCATGGCGGTCACCCTCGGAGCTTATTTCGGACAGAATGTCGACGGCGTGGTGTCGCGTCTGCTCGGGGATCAGCTGACCGACGGCGGCTGGAACTGCGAGGCGGAAAACGGCTCCACACGGTCCTCGTTCGGGAGCACGATCAACGTGCTCGAGGGGCTGCTCGAGCACGAACGGGCGACGGGCGGGTCGCCGGCGACTGTTGCGGCCAGGAAGCGCGCTGAGGAGTACCTGCTGGAGCGCGGACTCCTGCGCCGGAAATCCACCGGCGAGCTGATCAACGCGGAGTGGCTGCACTTCTCGTACCCGACCCGCTGGTTCTATGACGTGCTTCGGGGCCTCGAGTACTTCCGGGCAGTGGGCGGTCCGCCCGACGAGCGTATGGCCGAGGCGGTCGGTGTGCTCCGTTCCAGGCGGCAGGCCGATGGCACCTGGCTGCTGGAGAACACCCACCCCGGGAGGATTCATTTCTCAATGGAGGACGGCGACGGACGCCCCAGCAGGTGGAACACCCTCAGGGCGCTGCGCGTGCTCAGGTGGTACGGAGAGTGACGGACAAGGAACTGCCGGTCCCGGTACCGCCTTGGGGAGTGCGGTGCCGGGCCGGCATACTGGCCGAGCCATTCGGAAGGGCACCCGTTCCGGCCAGATGCCCATAGTGTGGCAGCCCCGCCTTGCAGAAAGCTTGCGGCACCCTGCAGAGGCGGCTAGGAACGAACCGGTGTTGTGGAGTGCCCGGGGGGGCCGCTCGATTCGCGCGGGATGAGTGTTGGCATGGATTTTCGAATTCTTGGTTCCCTGTCGGGATTCACGATGAGGTCGATCGCGTTGCCGGCGATCTGGTCCAAGGGCACGCGCACCGATGACAGCGGCGTGGAGAGCCGGGACGAGAGGGGTATGTCGTTGTAACCAACCAAGGCCAGGTCTTCCCCGACCGTGACATGGAAGCGGTGGGCCGCTGCGATGAGGCCCATGGCCAGGTTGTCGTTGGCCGCGAACACTGCACTGGGGCGCCGTCCGGTGGGGCTGCCCAGGAGTGATTCTCCGGCGGAGAACCCGTTTTCTATGCCGTAGCCGACGGCGAGCAGCCATTCTTCCGGGGGCGTGATGCCCGCTTCCGCCAAGGCTCTCCGGGCACCGGCGAGGCGGGCGGTTCCGGTGGACGTGAAGGCCGGGCCGGTCACGACAGCGATGTCACGGTGGCCGAGGTCGATGAGGTGGCGGACTGCCAAGTAACCGCCCACTTCATCGTCGCCTAACGCAGAGGGGCTGACCCCGTCGGTGCGCAGCACCAGCGCGTGCGCCACGCCCCGTTCGCGCAAGCGGCGGGGGAGTTCGTCATCGATTCGGGCCGTGGCCAGAATCAGCCCGTCCACGTTGCGGTCGAGCAGGGTCTCTGCGGCACGGCGTTCATCATCAGGGTCATCACCGCTGGTGGCAACCATCGCGAAATAGCCGCGGTCCGACGCCGCGCGCTCGAGCTCCTCGAACATCAGGGCCATCACGGTGTCGCTAAGGCGGGGGACGAGCACTCCGAGGGTCCGGGTTTCACCCCTGCGCAGGCTTGACGCGAACGAGTTCCGGCGGTATCCGAGTTCCTCCGCCACTTTGCGGACATGCGCCGCAGCTGCCGAGCGCGATGCGGTGCCCCGTTCGTCCAGTGCGCGGCTGGCCGTGGAAAGACTCACTCCGCTGGCCGCCGCAACGTCCTTCAAGGTGACGTTCGTGCCTGGGGCAGCCGGTTCCATGTGAATTCTCCTGTTCGGAATTGTCCTAGTAGACACTCTATTTCCTCCTCGTTCGGAACTTGCCCCTTGACAGTGAGCTGAACCACACCGCAGAATGAAAACGTTCCCGCAAACGTTCTCACATCCTAGCGGGACTTCGACCAACAAGACAGAGGAAGCTCTTATGACCATGGACCTCCGCGGGCTGGTTCCCGCACCTGTAACGCCGTTCAACCGGGACGGCAGCGTCGACGTCGACGCGATCCACCGCCTCGGGGGCTGGCTGGCCAGCGTCGAGGGCGTCAAGGGCCTCGTGGTTCTCGGGCATGCCGGTGAAGGGACATTCCTGACCCAGGATGAGCAGGCCCTGGTCATCCGCGAGTTCAAGAACGCCGTCAACGGCGAGATCCCGATCATCGCGGGCATCACCGGTGAGGGCAACACCGTTGCTGCCTTGGAAGCTAAGCGTGCCGTTGAGGCAGGCGCCGAGGCAGGTCTGGTCTACCCGTCCCACGGCTGGCTCCGCTTCGGTTACCAGAAGGGCGCCCCGCAGACCCGCTACAAGGAAATCTACGAAACCTCAGGCCTGCCGCTGATCCTCTTCCAGTACCCGGATGCCACCAAGGCAACCTACGACTTGGAAACCCAGCTGGAGATCGCCGGCATGGAGGGCGTGTTCGCTACCAAGAACGGCGTCCGCAACATGAAGCGCTGGGACACCGAGATCCCGGTCCTGCGCGAAACTTACCCCGATCTGCAGATTCTGACCTGCCATGACGAGTATCTGCTTCACACCATGTTCGACGTCGACGGCGCCCTGGTGGGCTACGGCGGGCTCGCCCCGGAACCGCTCGTGGAGCTGATCGCCGCCGGCAAGGCCAAGGACTACGCAGCCGCCCGCGCCATCCACGACCGCCTGCTGCCCGTGACCAAGAACGTGTACCACCGCGGGTCTCACATGGAAGGCACCGTCGCCCTCAAGGAAGGCCTCATTGCCCGCGGCATCCTCGAGCACTCCACCGTCCGGCCGCCGCTGCTTCCCCTGGCCGAAGGTGCAGGAGAGGAGATCGCGAAGGCCCTGCAGTCCGCCAATCTGGGCAACGTCACCGTACCTGCGTAACATCGCAACTCAGGGGTGGCGGGTCGACAACGGCCCGCCACTCCTCTCATAAGCTTCACGCTCCCACCGGTCAAAGAGGACCCCAGCAACGCAGCTGGAGAAGGAGGACTCGCCCATGCGCGAGCACAACAAGACCGCCCACGCAGTAAAGGTCCTGCCGGGGCATGCGGTCAGCAACGAACAAGCTTCATCTGCATCCGATTCACTGACAACTGACGCTCCGAAGCGGCGGACCTTCCTTGGTTACCTCGCGCTCATGGGCCCGGCCTTCGTCGTCGGAGCCTGGCAGTTCGGTCCCGGCAACCTCACCACCGCAGTGCAGGCCGGCAGCCGATTCGACTACAGCCTCGTCTGGGTCATCGCCGTCTCCACCATCCTCATGATCTTCTTCACCGACATGAGCGTCAGGCTCGGCATCGCCACACCCATCTCCCTGATCACCTCCATCAAAGACCACCTCGGCAAATGGGTGGGCGTCCTTGCAGGCTTCGGCGTCTTCGGCATCACACTGATGTTCTCAGTCGGCAACGCCGTCGGATCCGGCCTGGGACTCTCGTTGATATTCGGCGGGTCACCGGTCCTCTGGACGGTCGTCTGCACCGCCGCCGTCGGCTTCGTCCTCGCCTTCAAAAATGTCTACGGAATCGTCGAAAAAGCCCTACTGGTTATCGTCGTACTCATGGGCATCGCCTTCATCGCCAGCACCGTGGTCGCCCAACCCGACTGGTACCGCTCCATGGAAGGCATGGTCCCGCAACTGCCCGCCGGCAGCGAAATCCTCATCGTGGCACTCGTCGGAACAAACTTCTCCATCAACGCCGCCTTCTACACCTCCTACGGCGTCAAGGAACACCGCCGCACCCGGGCCGACTACCGCGACATCACCCTCGTCGACACCATCCCCGGCATCGTCGCACCCGGCATCATGACCGCCCTCGTCATCATGGTCGCCGCCGCCGTGCTCGGCAAGACCGGAGCCGAGGCCGGGACCATCAACGCCCTCGCCTCCATCTTCACGCCCCTCGCCGGCCCTGTCGGAGCGATGCTCTTCGCACTGGGACTCTCGGGCGCCGCTTTCTCGTCCATGATCGCCAACGCCACCGCCGGCGGCACCATGCTCTCTGACGCCCTCGGCCGCGGCGCCAAGGCAGGATCACCCGTAGCCCGCATCGTCACCGGGGTGATCCTGGCCTTTGGACTGATCATCACCCTGTCCTTCCAGTCATCACCCGTCGGTCTGATTGTCATCGCCCAGTCCCTCACCGTCCTCATCGCACCACTGCTGGGCATCCTGATCGCCGTTATGGCCAACAAAACCGCTGTCATGGGAGAGCTCCGCAACAAATGGTGGCACAACCTGTTTGGCGCCATCGGACTCATCGCCATCATCGCCTCCTCAGTGCGCCTCATCACCACCCTGCTCGGATAGCAGTCCCCAACCAGAAGGCAATCGTGTAATGCCCCCGTCTGCAATGGGACGGGGGCATCAGCACGGCAACCTAGTCCTCGGGGAGGGTGCCCGGGGCCCGGTACTGGATCTGGCCGGCTTTCTCGAGGGCTTCCAGGGTTTCGTCCACGCTCAGAAGCACTGTCGTTTCCATGGAACTCAGTGCGCCGCCCCCGCTGATGGCCACCGCGACCGCGGCCATGGAGACGTTGTCGGGAGCCTCCCACAGGTTGTAGCCGTCGTGCGTACCAAAGGCGTACCAGAAGCCGTGGAGTTTCCCGCCGACGGCTTCGATGTATTCCTGTGCGGCTTTCCTCCGGTCCTCGGGCTTGCTGACCAACCTTGCCCAGGTCTCCGGTGTGTAGCTGAACTTCGACAGGTAGAGCGGCATGATTTCGTCCCCTTTGTTCGCAGTCGGGAGTGCGGATTCACCAAGAATGGCAGCGGGCTGTCCGCTCGGCAATGGTCCGCGTGTCCCCGCCGGCCCTCCTACCTCCGCAGTGCGCCGAGCCCGGAGATCAGCGCCTCGAGGCCCAGGGCGAAGGCCACGTCGGCGGGCCGCTCATGGCCCTGCTCGGCCAGGCTGTGCACGGCAGCGGTAAAGCTCGGGGTCGCATCGGCCATGGAACCGGCGTCGAAGATGTCCGCCGGCGCGGTCACGTCATAGGCCGAACCGAAAATGAACGACTCCAGCGCCACGATGGAGGAGACAATCCGCTCCTCGGGGAAGCCGGCATCCCGAAAGGCGGCGCTGACTGTTTCATACATGGCCAGGGTCTGCGGAGCGTCCGTTACAGGCAGCACGGCGATCACCGGGATCAGCGGGGTGTGCCGGGAGAAGACGTCGCGGTAGCTCCACGCCCATTTGCGCACCGCTTCTTCCCACGGATCCCTGTCGAAGGCTGATAGGTCCACCAGGGCGGCGAGGTGGTCCTCGACCAGGAGCAGCACGTCGCGTTTGGATTTCACATGGTTGTACAGCGCCGACGGCGCGACGTTCAGTGCGCGGGCCAGCGCGGCCATGGTGAGGGCGTCATAGCCCTTTTTTTCGACGAGTTCGAGCGCAGCGCGGGTGATGCCGGATTTGTCGAGGACCCCGCCGACCGGCCGGCCTGCGCGCCGCCGGGCGTCCGGTCCGGCCTTCGGGCTGCGTCGTGCCGCGTCTTCCACGGCAGTCTCTCCCGTGGCGGTGCTTCCCGGGGCGGGTGATGCCGGCATTGGTGGCCTTTCTGGGGGCGGGTTCTCCATCAGTATTCCATCAGCCTCTTCCCGTACACGGACGGAACGGCTATAGTTTCTCATAAATGAATGACATTCATTTAGTGGTACGCATCACCTGCGCGGCCACAGAGAGAGGACATCATGCTGAATTTTGACCGCGACGTCGTGATCGTGGGCGCGGGCCCCTCCGGGCTGACAGCGGCCCGTGAACTGAAGAAGGCGGGCCTCACGGTGGCCGTGCTGGAAGCCCGCGACCGTGTGGGCGGCCGGACGTGGACCGACACCGTTGACGGGGCCATGCTCGAAATCGGCGGGCAGTGGGTCTCACCGGACCAGACCGCCCTGCTGGCCCTCCTGGACGAACTGGGCCTGGAAACCTACTCCCGCTACCGTGAGGGCGAATCCGTCTACATCGGCGCCGACGGCACTCCTGTCCGCTACACGGGGGATTCCTTCCCCGTCAGCGCGTCAACTGCTGCGGAGATGGACAAGCTCGTGAGCCTGCTCGATGCGCTCGCCGCCGAAATCGGCCCCACCGCGCCGTGGGACCACCCCAAGGCCCGGGAACTGGATACCGTTTCCTTCCACCACTGGCTCCGCCAGCACTCAAGCGATGAGGAGGCCTGCAACAACATCGGCCTCTTCATCGCCGGCGGCATGCTCACCAAGCCCGCCCACGCCTTCTCCGCCCTGCAGGCGGTGCTGATGGCTGCCTCCGCCGGATCGTTCACCCATCTGACGGACGAGGACTTCATCCTGGACAAGCGGGTCATCGGCGGGATGCAGCAGGTCTCCCTGCTGCAGGCAGCGGAACTGGCGGACGACGTCGTCCTTAACAGCCCGGTGCGCACCATCCACTGGGAGGCCGACGGCGGCAGAGGCCACCGCGTCACGGCCGTGTCCGAGCGCGCCACCGTCAACGCCCGTTTCGTGATCATGGCTGTGCCGCCCAACCTGTACTCCCGGGTCTCCTTCAACCCGCCGCTGCCGCGCCGGCAGCACCAGATGCACCAGCACCAGTCGCTGGGCCTCGTGATCAAGGTGCACGCCGTCTACCGGACGCCGTTCTGGCGCGAGGAGGGCCTCTCCGGCACCGGCTTCGGAGCAGGATCCCTGGTCCAGGAGGTCTACGACAACACCAACCACGGCGACACCCGCGGCACCCTCGTCGGTTTCGTCTCAGACGAGAAGGCCGACGCCGTCTTCGAGCTGGATGCCGCGGCGCGCAAACAGGCGATCCTGGAATCCATCGCCGGGTTCCTCGGCGAGAAGGCTCTGGACCCGGAGGTCTACTACGAATCCGACTGGGGCTCCGAGGAATGGACCCGCGGAGCCTACGCCTCCAGCTACGACCTCGGGGGCCTTCACCGCTACGGCAAGGACCAGCACACCCCGGTCGGCCCCATCTACTGGTGCTCGTCCGACCTCGCCGCCGAGGGATACCAGCACGTGGACGGGGCAGTCCGCATGGGGCAGGCCACCGCTGCCCGCATCGCCGCGGCAGCCAAAGCAGCCGCAGAAGCACCCGGTGCATTCGGTGACCGCCGGCTGGCCGAGGCTGCGGCCGCCGTCGGCTGACGCCGGCTGTACCCAACCCATTCAACGGCGAATGAACTATCCGGAGAGGCAATCCCATGAGCACCAAGGACGCTGTCGCCCAGGGCGAGCACAAGAAACTCAGTGAGAAGGGCCTTAAGGCCGGGTCTGTGGGGCTGCTCGGCGCAGTGGTGATCGGCGTTTCGTGCATCGCGCCGGCGTACACGCTCACCGCGGCACTCGGCCCGACGGTGTCCGAGGTGGGCGTGCACCTGCCGGCCATTTTCCTGGTGGGGTTCATCCCCATGCTGCTGGTGGCGCTCGGGTACCGCGAACTCAACAACGCAATGCCCGACGCCGGAACCTCCTTCACGTGGGCAACCCGCGCCTTCGGTCCGTGGATCGGCTGGATGGGCGGCTGGGGGCTCATCGCCGCCACCATCATCGTGCTGTCCAACCTGGCGGCCGTCGCCGTCGACTTCTTCTACCTCATGCTGGCGCAGCTTTTCGGCAATCCCGAACTGGCGCAGCTAACTGGCAACCTGCCGCTGAATATCGCCACCACCCTGGTGTTCATAGCCGCTGCCTGCTGGGTCTCCTACCGGGGCATGGAAACCACGAAGGCCGTCCAGTACGTGCTGGTGGGGTTCCAGCTGCTTGTGCTGGGCTGGTTCGCCGTCTCCGCGTTCCTGCATGTGGCCAACGGCTCCGCCTTCGACGCCACGGCCATCTCGCCGGACTGGTTCAACCCGTTCGCCGTGGACTCGTTCTCGTCCTTCGCGGCCGGCGTCTCCCTCTCGATCTTCATCTACTGGGGCTGGGACGTGACGTTGACGATGAACGAGGAAACCAGGAACCCGGAGAAGACGCCGGGCCGGGCTGCGACCGTGACCGTCGTCGTGATTATGGCCATCTACATGCTGGTCGCCCTGGCCACGCTGTCCTTCGCCGGAGTGGGGGAGAGCGGGCTGGGCGCCGGGAACCCGGAGAACCAGTCCAGCATCTTCGCGGTCCTGGCGGGGCCGGTCATGGGTCCCTTCGCTATCCTCATGTCGCTGGCGATCCTCAGCAGTTCGGCGGCTTCACTGCAGTCCACGTTTGTGTCGCCTGCCCGGACGCTGCTCGCGATGGGGCACTACAAGGCGCTGCCCCCGAGGTTCGGCAGGGTCAGTCCGGCCTTCAGGTCGCCGGGCTACGCCACGGTTGCGGCCGCCGTCGCTGCCGCCGGGTTCTACGTGATCACCCGGACCACCTCGGAGAACGCCCTCTGGGACACCATCACTGCCCTCGGCATGATGATCTGCTTCTATTACGGCATCACGGCACTGGCCTGCGTTTGGTTCTTCCGGGCACTGGCCTTCAGCAACGCCCGGGCGTTCTTCTTCAAGTTCCTGGCGCCGCTGCTCGGCGGGGTCATCCTGCTGGTCATGTTCGTCAAGACGGCCTATGACTCCATGGATCCGGCATACGGCTCGGGCTCATCGGTGGGAGGCATCGGCATGGTTTTCATCCTGGGCATGGGTGTGATCCTGCTCGGCGTGGTGGTCATGCTGGTGATGGCCAGGATCCGGCCGGGTTTCTTCAGGGGTGAGGTTCTGGCCCGGGGGCGGTGATGCCCCTCTTGTGGCAGCGGGTGGAAAGTAAGCACACTTACTAATAAGGTGGTCCGAGGGGAAGCTCCCACACTGAACAGCACGTACTGAACAGAATGAGGTGACAGCATGCCGGAAACCGCCAACATCAGCAAAGTCACGGACATCATCAACGATTCCCACATCGGGATGTTCACCACCATCAACGAAAAAGGCGCGCTGGTCAGCCGGCCGCTGGTTGTGCAGGAAGTGAAGGACGACGGCGACATGTGGTTCTTCACGGGGGAGGGAACCTCCCAGGTGGCCCACATCCGCGTGGATCCCCGCGTCAACGTGTCCTTCGGCCAGCGCACCGAGTGGGTCTCGGTGGCCGGGACCGCCGAAGTTGTCCGGGACCGGGCCAAGATCCGTGAACTGTGGAACCAGGCGGTTGAGGCATGGTTCCCGGACGGGCCGGACACCCCCGAGGTGGTCCTGCTGCGGGTCGACTCCGACTCCGCGGAATACTGGACCAGCCCCGGTGGCACCGCGGCCACCGTGCGTACCCTTCCGCCGCGCCAGTCCTTCGGGCTACCTGTTGCGATGGAGTGCGGGGAGGGGCCCACGCCTGCCGGAAGGACCGGCAGCTTTTAGAGCCTGGCGCCTGTTACAGCTTGTCCGGGCGGACCGCCAGCACGAGGCAGGTGGCGTCAAGCAGGATGCGCTGAACGGTGCTGCCGAGGATGAGCTTGCCCACCATGGACCGGTGCCGAAGGCCTACGACGATCATGTCGACATTCCGGTCCTGGGCTATTTGAATCACGGCGTCACCGGGGTCGGAAAGCACCGAGGACTCGAGCGTCAGCGTCAGGCCCGCCGCCCGCAGCTGGGCATCGAGCTCCTGAACTTCCGCAGGGTCCAGGTCGTGGTGGCCGCGCCCCACGTTCACGATGAGCAGGTCTGTTTTTCTGAGCAGTGCTTCCGTGATCCCTGTGGTCAGGGCCTCCCTGCCTTCGGCGGCGGGGGCATAGGCAACGAGAACGGTCATGTTCTTGCTTCTCTCCAGTAGTGATGAGGGCAGGCAGTGGTTTTCTAGACGAGCGTGTTGAGCCAGCCCTGCGGCAGATCAATGGGCAGCAGGGACGGCAGGGCCAAGAGTGCGACGTAGAGCACCAGGGTGTAGGCGATGGCTACTTTGAGGCGGGCCCTGGCCACGATCAGCAGGAACGCGGGGATGAAGATGGTCACCGCGACGAGGTAGCCGAAGGCAGCTGTGAGGGCGAGGAAGCCTGTCATCCAGAGGAAGGTCTTCAGGGCAAAACCTGCATCCAGCGTCCAGCCAGCGGTGGCGGTCCTCGCCCGGAGCCGCCCCCTGACCTCGGTGAACAGCAGGATTCCGGAGAAGACCAGGCCTCCTATGCTGACCAGTTGGGGTACCAGCCGGGCCTCGGGAGAGAACGACGCCGAGGCTATCAGCGCCGAGGCGAAGGCTGCGGTAAAGATGCCGGCGGCGGCCAGGGACCACGTGGAGTTCTTCAGCGGGCTTTCGTCATCCTCAGGGCGCTCGTCGCGGTGGCCGTCGTCCAGGTTGGCCTGTTTCCGGGCTCGGATGAACTTGATGAGGGACCAGACGATGGGCAGGACCAGGATGGCGAGGAACACGATAACTCCGGGGCGTGCCATCCAGTCCAGGCCATTGTAGAGACTGTCCGTGAGGAAGTAGTAGCGCTCGAGCGGGATGGCCAGGACGAAGCCGATGAGGAATGGTGCCCGAGGGAACCCGGTTGACTTCAGCAGCCAGCCGAAAACGCCGAGGATGATCATGACCCAGAGGTCGCCGAGCTGGCCGCCCTCCTGGAATGAGCCGAGCAGCATGATCGCGACCAGGCCGGCCGCCAGGACCGCGAACGGCACTTTGGTGAGTCTGGCGAGCTGCTTGACGCTGAGGAAGCAGAACAGGGCACCGAGGATGGAGGCAATCGCGAAGGACCACACGATGAGGTACATCAGATCCAAGTGCTCGGTGATGATGGACGGGCCTGGCTGGATGCCGTAGGTCAGGAGCATGCCCAGGAGCATGGCGGAGGGGACGCCGCCCGGGATGCCGAACAGGAGGGTCGGGATGAGGTCCCCCGCTTCCACGGAGTTGTTGGCGCTTTCCGGCCCTACGATGCCCCTGGGATCTCCCTTTCCGAACTGGCGTTTGTCCTTCGCGGTGGCCACAGCCTGGCCATATGCCAGCCAGGTTCCGGCGGTGGCGCCGACGCCGGGCAGTACGCCCGCCCAGATGCCGATGAGTGCACCGCGGATCACCTGGGTCCAGTGGGACAGCCATTCACGGATGCCCCTGCCCCAGCCGCCGCCGAGGCTGATGTTCGCATTCTGACCGCGCCGCTGGCTGGCCCGCGAGGCGATTTCGGCAAGGCCGAAGATGCCCAGGGCAACTGCGACGAGGGAGAGCCCGTCACCGAGGAAGAGGCTGCCGAAGGTAAAGCGCTCTTCGGCCGTGGTGGGCGAGGTGCCCACCATGCCGAGCACAAGGCCAAGCAGGCCGGCCGAGACGCCCTTGATGATGTTGCCGCGGGACAGAACGGCGGCGAGGGCGACGCCAAGGACCGTCAGCATGAACAGTTCGGGGCTGGCGAAGGAAAGCACAAGGGGCCGGGCGAGGGGAATGGCAAGCGTCAGCCCGATGGCGCCGATGATGCCGCCGGCCATGGAGGACAGGAAGGCGAGCGTCAGCGCTCTCGCTGCCTGGCCCTTTTTCGCCATCGAGTAGCCGTCCAGCATGGTCACGCTGGCCGAGGCTGACCCGGGTGCGCCCAGCAGCACTGCCGAGACGGTGTCGGAGGTGTGGACAACAGCCAGCGCGCCGATGAGAAGCGCGAGGGCCTGGGGCGGTTCCATGCCGAACGTGATGGGCAGGAGGATGGCGACGGCGCCGGTGCCGCCCAGACCGGGTATGAGGCCCATGACCAGACCGGCAACAGTGCCGATGAGGAGCATGAGGAGCAGGGAAGGGTCAGCGAGTGATGCCAGCGCTGCCATAGCGGAATCAAGCATGATGGTCCTTACTCAACGTGGATGTCGTATTTGCTCTCGAGCAGGTCCTTGACGTAGGACCTGACGGAGCTGCTGACGGTGTACGCGTCCCTGACGCGGTCGGCCATGCCGGCATCCGCTACGAGGGGGTAGCCGCCGAGGACTTTGGCGGCCTTCTTTTGGAACTCCTTGTCGGCCCCCAGCTTTTCGCTGGATTCACGCAGCAGCGTCATCGCCTTTTCCGGTGTGTCCTGCGGTACCCAGAGGCCCTTCTGGTACGTATAGGTCAGGCCCAGGAGGGTTTTGTAGGCCTCGAACTTTTCGCCCGAGGGCTTCTTGCCGTGCAAGGCCTCGTAGGCTTCGGGCACGGTGGGGACGTCGGGGAAGTTGGGGTCGCGGATGACGTCCCCGGCTTCGTTCAGCTGGCCGAAGGACATCAGCACGGTTGCCTTGCCTTCCTTGGCGATGCCTTCGACGGCGGAGCCGTACGCGGACGTGGTCTGGTAATCCAGATCGATTTCACCGCGCTGCAGGGCCAGGTTGACCGGGCCGCGGCCTTCGAAGCCGAAGGTGGAGGTCACGTCCGCTTCGAGCAGGTCGAAGGCCACCAGAGTGGTGATATCCAGACCGGTGGCACTGATGCCACCGAACTCGAGGGGCTTGTCCCTGTTGATAAGGTCGTTGACGTTCTTGACGCCGGCTTCCGTGCGGGCGTAAATGACGCCGCCGGTGCCGTTGACCACCACGGGTTTCAGGTCGTCGAAAGAGTACTTTACCGCCGAGCGTCCGAGGACCCAGGGCACTACCGTGGACGCTGTCCCTACGAGGATTTCTGTGCCGTCGGTCTTGGCCGACCGGGCAAACTTGTTCGTGCCGGAGATGCCCTCGCCGCCGGGTTCGTTGACGGGGGCAAACCCTGGGCGGCCGGCAACATAGTTGGTAAGTTCAGTGCCGATGAAGCGGGCCCAGGTGTCGGTGCCGCCGCCCGAGGCCAGCGGAATCAGGAATTCCAGCGTTTCGCCGCTGAAGTTCCCGTCTTCGGTGCTGGAAGGCGGATTGAGCAGGCCTCCGCCCAGGACAGTGGTTGCGACGCCGAGCGCGGCGAAGGAGGCCACAACGGCCAGGACACTGCGCCGGGAGTGTTCCGGCGGATCCGGTTGTTCGGCGGGTGCCTCGTGGCTGGTGCCGGGGGGTTCCAAGGCTGACTTCTGACTCGTCATTGAGAATGTCCTTAATTCGTGCCGCCTGGTGAGCACCGCAGTGTCATGGAGGCGTCTGCTTTTATTGTGGCGCTTACCAGGTGTCTGGAAGCAGGAGTTCGGCGTCGGCAAGCCGACGTGCACTGCGCAGGGCGCCTACGACTGTGACGCCGTCGCTGATTTCCGACCACGTCTGGACGAGGCCGGCGGGTGTCCGCATGTTCACGCCTGCAGAGACGTCGGTTGATATCAGGTTGGCCAGCACGGTCCCCTTGTGCTGTGCGGCCATGGTCAGTGCCACGCTGCCCGTGATGGCGAGGGCCGGATGCAGGCGGCCCATGGAGAGCATCCTGACGACGACGTCGGCCTCGTCGCCGGGTTCGGCCCGGGCCACCAGGGCCAATTTAGGGATGGCGCGTTCGGCCTCGATCCGGCTTGCAGCAATTCCCATCCGCACGGCCGCGTCCCGTCGCAGGTCGTCCAGGTGCCCCAGGAGATCCTTCCGGTTGTCAATCTCCGCGGCAGTCTCATGACCGGTTAAACCGACAGCCTCAGCTTCCACGATGACTACGGGAGCACCCGCATCGATGAGCGTTGCAGCCACATGGCGGCCGTCGAAGCTCAGCTTGTCTACCGGCTCCCCGGTGGGCAGGAGCTTGCCGGTCGTCCGTCCGGCCGGGTCAAAGAAGCCCATCCCTACGGACATGCCAGGGAACGGAACGCCCGGGATCATCTGTGTGCCGGTGTATCCCAATTCACCATGGGGGGTGGCCACTTTCTGCAGGATGAGCTGGTTAGTGTTCGTATTGAGCGTCCGGACCGCGGTGCTGTCCTGTCCCACCGGGACCCATCCGCGCTCGATGGCGTACGGTGCGACGACGGCAGAGCAGTTGCCGCAATTGCTGCCCCAGTCGACCCGCTGTTCGTCGATGCCTACCTGGGCGAATGTGTAGTCGACGTCGGCGTCCGCGCTGACGGAGCGGGACAGGATTACCGCCTTGCTCGTCGTGGACGTACCGCCGCCAACGCCGTCGATTTGGCGGTGGTCAGGGCTGCCGAAGAGACGCAGCAGGACTTCGTCCACTGTCTTCCCCGGGACCTGGAGATGATCCCATTCGAAAACCCAGCACTTGCTGGTTCCCCCCCGCATCCACGTGGCCGGAATCTTGAACATGTTTGCTTTCCACACCTTTCTCAAGCCCATCTGCGGGCCTTCAGCCCCTGTTGGCCTACCTCAGTGTGGTGCGGGCAATGCATGAATTACAATCACAGAAAAATGCATATGCTTGCACTTTTACTTCATTCACTATGCGGCGTTTGCGGAATTTCGACGGCCAACACTGCAGAACGCTTCTGACGAAGCCCAGCAGAACGGCGGTGGCGCGCTCTGGATGAACCAAAGGTATAGAATTCTTCAATGGGTGTAACTAATTCTTAAGGCAGGAGTACCCCATGCTGAATGTCAGAAGGCTCGAACTGTTGCTCGACGTCGTCGAACTGGGTTCAATAACCGCTGCCGCGGAGAAGCACGTCTACTCACCGTCGGGTGTCTCCCAGCAGCTCCGTCGCCTGGAAGCGGAAGTTGGCCAGCCGTTGCTGCAGCGGCAGGCCCGCGGAATGGTGCCGACCGATGCCGGGCATGTCCTCACCGCGCACACCCGCCGAATCCTGCGCCAGATGGCAGCGGCGGAGGCGGACCTCGCCGAGATCGCAGGGCTGAACCGGGGCAGTCTCACCATGGGCACTTTCCCCACACTCGGGGGTTCCTTTCTGCCCCTCGTCATCAGCAGATTCAAGGAGCAATACCCGGCGATCGAACTGCATGTCCGCAGCAGCCGCTTCGATGATCTGGTTGAGATGCTCGAAAACGGCCAGGTGGGCATGTCGCTGCTTTGGGATTACGAGTGGAACCGGATAAGCCCGGAAAGCTTCGCGCTCACCACCGTCTTCGAAGACGCCACCGCCCTCATCGTGGGCAAGGACCACAGGCTTGCACGGCGCAGGCAAGTGGACATGGCGGATCTGGCCAACGAGGAATGGATTGTCCGGGAAGAGGACCATCCCGTCGTCGAAGTGCTGCACAGGAGTGCCAAGGCGGCAGGATTCACGCCCCGGATAGCGTTCCATTCCAATGACTACCAAGAGGCCCAGGCCATGGTCAGCGTGGGACTCGGCATTGCCCTCGCGCCGCGAACGGCTGTGGTGAACAAACACCCCGGCGTCAGCATCGTGTCCCTGGGAGCGACTGCCCCGTCCCGCCGGGTGCTCCTGGCGCATCGGCATGACCGGGTCCGGGCTGCGGCTGAAATAGCTTTCCAGGCAACGCTGCTGGACGTAGCGAAAGACAATAGCGCCGACTTCCGCTGACGCGGGGCATGAAACGATGGGGGACCCTTGAGTACTAGCCGGCCACGGTCGCGCAGGTGGTTGTGGATGCTGATCGCGTCCGCAGTCCTCTGCCAGATCGCCCTCAACCTTGCCCGGCCGCTCATCTCGTACAAGGTCCTTGCCTTGGGCGGAGATTCGATCACCATTGGCCTGACATCAGCGGCATACGCGCTGGTCCCGGTCGCTGCCGCGTTATGGCTCGGCAGGGTATCTGACCGGCGCACTTCCCTGCGGGGGATTGTGGCTGTGGGAACCCTGCTCCTGGCAGCAGGGCCTGCCCTGCTGTCGGCGTCTCCGTCACTGCCCGTTGTCGCAGCAGCCAGTGCGGTGTTGGGTCTGGGGCACCTTTGCTTCACGATCGCGGGCCAGTCCGCGATCGCAAGATTCGTGCCGCTCAGCCATATGGATGCTGCCTTCGGCTGGTTTACCGCCTCGTTCGCCTTGGGGCAAATGGCCGGGCCGCTGCTGGCCGGCCTCGCCATGGGGGCAGCCGAAGGAGTACCCGCCGGAGTGAGGCTGGCTGATTCCAACACTGCCCTTCTCATCGCCGGAGGCATCGCTGTGCTCGCCGTTCCCTTCGCGTTTGGCACTGCTGCGAAACAGGAACCCGCCCAGGAGAAGGATGAGAAGCCGCCACCTTCGTCCCCTCGGGACTCCGTGGCTGCACTGCTGCGTTATCCGACGGTGAAGACCAACATGGTGGCAAGCCTGGCGCTGCTGGCGACCACCGACATCCTGGTTGCCTTCCTGCCGCTCCTGGGAGAGGACAAGGGTGTATCCCCGGTCGTCGTAGGCATCCTGCTGGCCACCAGGGCGGCGGCATCGATCGCATCACGCCTGCTCCTGCCGGTTCTCCTTGCCCGTTGGAGCCGGCCCTCGCTCGTCATCGCCAGTCTTGCCGGTGCAGGATCAACACTGGCCCTGCTGCCATGGCTTTTTGAACTTCCGTGGACTGCCGGGGGCCTGCTGGCGCTTGGAGGCTTCTTTCTTGGCCTGGGGCAGCCAATCACCATGACACTCGTTACCCAGGCTGTTCCGCCTGCGTCCAGAGGATCGGCCCTGGCCCTTCGCCTGCTCGGCAACCGGGCAGGCCAAGTGACCTTGCCGGCTGCAGCGGGCCTGCTGGCGGCGCCGGTTGGTCCCAGCGGTGCTCTCTGGATGTCCTGCGCCGTGCTCGGCCTGGCGTGCCTTCGCCGCCCGCCCGGCAAACAGCGAGGACAAGGGGCGGAAGCCCCGGATTGATTCACGAAAGAGCGCGCATGTCCCCGCTGACTCCGTGCGGGGGATACCCGGCTGGTTCCGCCCCGGCTGCGGCTTCCGCCAGCGCCAGCGCCCGCTCCAGGTGAGCAACGGCGGACGCATACCCGGGCTGCCGGGACGCCCGCAGCGCTTCCGCTTCCCGCATGGCCTTCACAAATGCCGCCGTTTCCGGCCGGTGCACATCGGACATGGCCGGAAAATCAATCGCCAGCGCGGGGTCGAGTTCGTAGCGCTGCCAGCGCTGCAGGACGGCGTTGTGAACGTTGGCCGCGGCCTGCAGGGCGGGCAGCTCCTCCCGCTGCCTTCGCCGGGACGAGTACCAGCCCAAAACCCTGGGGCTGGTCCGGTAGGCGGCAACGCCGCTGACGCAGGCTGCCGCCGCCAGCGCCAGTCCGGCCGAGGGCGAGGCCACCGCCGGGATGAGGAGTGCCGGGAGGATCACGGCAGAACCCCAGAAAACGTCCCAGAACAGCGGATCTGACGGGTCGCCGTCGGACTTTCCGGCATGGTGCCGGACGGCGAAGACGGTGCAGGCAGCGGCGGCCACGAGCACGGCACCCCAGAAGACAAGCTGCAGCGTCCCAAGGGGGACGGCTTCGATAACGGCGGACACTGCACCACCTCCAAGCATCGGGGCCCGGGGACTCGGGCTCCACTTCAATTCCAGCCCCTCGGGTGCCGCCGGTCAATGGTCCGCCGGACGGCGGAAACGGTTTGCAGCCGGCGGCCTGCGGCGTAGCGTTGGCGGCATGCGACTAAAAATGTGCAGCATCCACGTCCGGGACCCGAAGGCAGCGCACTCGTTCTATACGCAGACGCTCGGCTTCGAAACGCTTATGGCCATGCCTGAGCACAACCTCTTTATCGTCAAGGACCCCGGTGATGCCGGTAGCGTCGGGCTGTTGCTGGAGCCGAGCGACAACCCGATCGCCGCCGCATACATGAACGGACTTCACGACGCCGGGCACCCGGCGATCGTGTTCGGCGTTCCGGATGTGCGGGCCGAGTATGAGCGGCTCACCGCCGTCGGGATCCCGTTCCAGGGCGAACCGTCGGAGGATCCGTCCGGGACGTCGGCCGTCTTCGACGACGGCTGCGGCAACTACATCCAGCTGCACCAGGACTGACGGCCACTGCCAGTGGCGCTGTACCACGGCCTGCGGAAGGGACTGAATGGACGCCGTTGACGCCCTGAATGAGATCGCGTTCTGGCTGGAACGCAGCGCCGCGCCCACCTTCAAGGTGCAGGCCTTCCGGAAGGCCGCCGGTGTCATTGCGGACCTCGCCGCGGACGACCTGGCGGAGCGTGCGCGGGACGGCAGGCTGAAGCGGACCAAGGGCATCGGGGACACGACGTTCCAGGTCATCCTGCAGGCGGTTGACGGTGCCGTGCCAGACTATCTCGACAAGCTCAGGCAGACCGGCGCCAAGCCGCTTGCCGCCGGCGGCAACGGGCTCCGCGCGCAGCTTCGGGGCGATCTGCACTGCCACAGCAACTGGTCCGACGGCGGATCGCCCATTGACCTCATGGCGGACGCCGCCCGGTACCTGGGCCGCGAATATCTTGCCCTGACGGACCATTCCCCGAACCTCAAGATCGCCAACGGACTGAGCGCCGAGCGCCTCAGCGACCAGCTCGAGGCCGTGGCCGCGGTCAATGCGGCCCATACCCGCCAGGACGGCGCGGAGTTCCGGCTGCTGTCCGGAATCGAGGTGGACATCCTGGAGAACGGGGAACTGGATCAGGACCCTGACATGCTGGAGCGGCTCGACGTCGTGGTGGCCAGCGTGCATTCAAAGCTGCGCTCGGACCGGCGCACCATGACGGAGAGGATGCTCAGCGGCATCCGGGACCCGCACACCAACGTGCTGGGTCACTGCACCGGCCGTCTGCTGCAGGGCTCGCGGGGGACCCGGCCGGAGTCGGAGTTCGACGCCGAGCGGGTGTTTGCGGCGTGCGCGGAGGCGGGCGTCGCTGTCGAAATCAATTCCCGTCCGGAGCGGCAGGACCCTCCCGACAACCTGATGCGGCTGGCTCTTGATGCGGGGTGCCTGTTCAGCATCGACAGCGACGCCCATGCTCCCGGCCAGCTGGATTTCCTGCAGTACGGCGCGGAGCGGGCTGAACGGAACGGCGTCCCGGCAGAGCGCATCATCACCACCTGGCCGCTGGAGCGCCTGCTGGACTGGCTCCGGTCAGGGGAGTAGCACGGTCACGCCGGGTGTGGAAGCAGCTCCTCAAATATTAGTAAGTAGGGTGACTATTTCGTTGCCGAGTGGTAAACCTTAACTGTTCCGCTGAGGAAGCCCGGCGGCGTGTCTCTCGTAGCGAGGTGCACCATGTCTTCAGTGAATCCTGCTGACCATCTGGACGAGCTGGGCCGCCGGACATTGCGGCGGGTGCGCGGCCGCCTGATGCCGCTGATCGTCCTGCTCTACTTCATTGCGTACCTGGACCGGAACAACGTCGGCTTCGCCAAGCTGACCATGAGCGAGGACATCGGCCTGAGCGCGGCGGCGTACGGGCTTGGCGCGGGCATCTTCTTCCTCGGCTACGCACTGCTGGAAATCCCGAGCAACGGCGGGATGTACAAGTTCGGCGCCCGCAAGTGGATTGCCCGCATCCTGATCTCCTGGGGCATCTTCGCCACGGCCATGGCTCTGGTGAACGGCGAAGTGACCTTCTACATCATCCGGTTCCTGCTCGGTGCGGCCGAGGCAGGCTTCTTTCCGGCGATCCTCTTCTACCTGACCTTGTGGTTCCCTGCCGCGCAGCGCGTCACCGTGCTCGGCATCTTTATCCTGGCCCAGCCGATCTCCAATGCCCTCGGCGCCCCGGTCTCCGGCCTGCTGCTGCAGATGGACGGCATCTGGGGCCTGCACGGCTGGCAGTGGCTGTACATCATCGAAGGCATCCCCGCCATCCTCCTCGGCTTGCTCACCCCCATCCTGATGACGGACCGCCCCAGCCATGCCCACTGGCTGGCCCAGGACGAGCGCGAATGGCTGACCAAGACGATGGACGATGAGCTCGCGCACAGGACGAAGGGCCAGCCGCACCACTTCCTGGCCGGGCTCAAGGATCCGCGGACCATCGCGTACTCGGCGCTGTACTTCGGCCTGGTGTGCGGTATCTACGGACTTGGCCTGTGGATGCCGACCATCGTTGCGGCCTTGGGCAGGTTCACCACCACGGAGGTTGGCTTCATCGTGGCCATCCCGTACACCATCGCCGCCGTCTTCGTGTACTTCTGGGGCCGGCGCTCGGACCGAACGGGCAACCGCGTCATGCATGCCAGCATCAGCATGGTGATGGCGGCCATCGGCCTCCTGGCCGCCGGCTTCCTCGTGCAGGTCAATGCCGTGCTGGCCATGATCGCGCTGACTCTGGCGGCCATGGGCATCTACTCCGCCATCGCGCCGTTCCTGGCCATGCCTTCGACGGCCCTGGTGGGCGCCGCGGCGGCAGCCGGCCTGGCCATGGTCAACTCCCTGGGCAACCTGGGCGGCTTCGTGGCCCCCTACGCCGTGGGCCTGCTCAACGACGCCACGGGAGACAACCGCTCCGGCCTCGTGTTCCTGGCGGCCTGCCTCGGCATCACCGCGGTGGCCACCTATCTCTACGCGCGCAGGCGTCCGGAGGGCCATGTGAAGCCCGGTACTCCTGCAACGGTCGGTGAGGAAGCTGTTGCCGCCGACGAGTTCGACATCAAGAGCTGACAATCCAGGCGACGAGAGGCTGAGGAACATGACTCATCACGAAACGTTCCCGGCCGAGCGGACTGCGGTGCTGACCGGCGCCGCGTCTCCGCGCGGCATTGGACGGGCGACGGCGGAGATGCTCGCCAGCGCAGGGTGGTCGGTGGCGATCCTGGATATCGACGGCGACGCGGCCAAGACGGCGGCCGAGGAAATTGCCGTCGTCTACGGCGTCCAGACGCTCGGCGTGGGCGCTGACGTCTCCGACCAGGCAAACGTTAACGCCGCCATCGACGAGGTCGAATCCACGCTGCCGCCGATCGTTGGCCTCGCCAACCTGGCCGGCATCAGTTCACCCACGGAGTTCATGGACGAGACACTCGAGGCGTGGGAACGCGTATTCAAGATCAACATGACCGGCACGTTCCTGGTCACCCAGCGCGTCCTCAGGGGCATGATTGAGCGCAGGCTTGGTCGGATCGTCAGCGTCTCTTCCATCTCCGCCCAGCGCGGGGGCGGCACCTACTCAAAGGTGGCGTACAGCGCCTCGAAGGCGGCCATCATCGGCTTCACCCGGGCGCTGGCCCGGGAAATGGGCCAGTACGGCATCACCGTCAACTGCGTGGCACCCGGTCCCGTGGATACGGACATCATGGGCGGAACGCTGACGGAGGAGCGCAAGGCTGCCATGTCCGCCGACATCCTGGTGGGCCGGGTAGGCACCGTGCGGGACATAGCAGCGCTGATGGTGTTCCTGATGAGCGAGGATGCCGGCTACATCACGGCGGCAACCTACGACATCAACGGGGGGCTGCAGATTTCCTGACGGGCGGTTACCCTTCGCACTCCGAGCAGTACTTGTTGCCGTTCTTTTCGCGCGCGAGCTGGCTGCGGTGGTGGACCAGGAAACAGGACATGCAGGTGAACTCGTCATCCTGAACAGGGACGACCTGGATGAGCAGCTCTTCGTGCGAGAGGTCGGCGCCGGGGAGGTCGATGCCTTCCGCAGTGTCCGCCTCCTCGACGTCCAGCAGCGCAGTCTGGGATCCGCCGCGCTGGGACTGCATCGCTTCGAGCGATTCGGCCCCGGGCTGTTCGTCCTGGCTGACGCGGGGTGCGTCGTAGTCGGTTGCCATTGGTGGTTTCACTCCTTCGCATGAGCGCCGGGATGGCACTCGATAGCAGGGATCAACTCTACTGGTACGCCAAGTATTCCCGCGCACGCAGTATACCCCGGAGAACAAGGAAGTCCGGCGGTTCCCCGCAGGGAACCACCGGACTTCCGTGGCGGGCTGGTCCTACTTGTTGGTTACCAGGACGGGGCCGGCGGTGCCTCCCACGGTGGACTCGGCATAGATGGAGCCTGGGTTGGTGGTGCCTGCGGCGGCGTTGCGCAGCCTCAGGCTGAACTGGCCTCCCGTGGCTGGTGCAGCGGCGGCGGTGACTGCCACCTGTCCGAGCAGCCTGCCGGTGGGTCCGCCGACCCGGATGGTCACCGTGGCGCCGACGACAGAGCCGGTCCCTGAGATCCGGAAGTCGCCGCTCTTCCACTGTGCGCTGCTGACGGTCACCCGGTCGGGAACGGGCGTCACCCGGACCTCATCCGTCTTCACCGTGCCGCCGGCCGTGACCGTGAGCCGGAACGTGAGCGGGCTGTTGGTCATCGGGTACCTGAACACCGGGAGGCTGAACGTCGGTTTCAGGGTGGTGGTGCCGCTCAAAGTGACCTTGTTCGGATCCGTGGTCCCGGTAAGGACCTGCTCCCACAGATAGGTGGCGCCGGTGGTGGTGGAGCCGGTGCCGTCCAGCGCCACGGTCGTTGCCGTGGTGCGCCGGGCGACTGCCTGGTCCGGCCCGGCCTTGGCAACGACGTCGCCTTCGGCGGTCAAGCTCAGGCTCTTGGCGGATTCCGCGCCCCAGCCGTTGATGTTCCTGGCTTTCACGGTGAACTGGTACGCGGTGTCAGCGGCGAGTCCGTCATAGGTGAAGGTGGTGGCCGTGCCGGCAGACCTTGCTGCGCCGAAGGCGGTGCCGCCCGTGGTGTAAGCCTGCACGGAGTATTCGCTGATGGTCAGGCCTTCCGCATCCGGATCCGGTGCGTTCCAGGACAGCGTTGCGCTGCCCTTGCCGGCCACGGCCAGCGGGGCGGTCGGTGCTGCCGGAACGGGATCGTTGGTGATGGTGAAGGTCGCCTCGCGGATCTCCGAGACGTTGCCGGAGGGATCGAACGCCGCGAAGCGCAGCGTCGTGGTGGTGGTGATGTTCAGGGGACCCTCGTAGCGAAGGGCCGTTTCCCCGAGGCCGCCGCCCGAGACGACGGGATCCGAACCGTCAACGGTGTAGTAGATGTCGCTGCCCGTTTCGCTGGCGGTCAGCGTCACCTGCTGGGCGACAGGGGACGTAAGTCCGTTGGGTGAAGCCGTGACGGTCGGCGCGGTGCCGTCCGTCCGGGGCACTGCGTGCGCTGCCGGGAACGTCTCGCCCACGCTGCTCACCCCCACGACGTAGACGTCGTACTCCTCCCCGGACTTGAGGCCGGTGATCGTGGTTCCTGTGGCTCCTGCTCCGGAGATCCGCTTGCCGATTTCCTCTTTCTCGTTGAGGGTCTCGGTCCTGCCCACTGCTACGGCGCGGTAGCCGGTGATGGCCGGAGTGCCTGGAATGGCCGCTGCGGGCTTCCAGTTCAGCTTGATTCCTCCGGCCACGTTGGCGGCCGTGATGTTGGAGGGCGCAGGCGGGCCGGACTGCAGCGGGCCGTTGGGGCATCCGCCCATCCCGGGTCCTCCTGGCTCGCCGTACTCGGAGATGGTCAGGCCCTGGCGGTTGCCGTCTACGTCTGTCAGCTCCCATGCCATGGAGCGTGCGCCGGCGGCGTTCGCGGCCAGTTCGGCCGCTGCCTGCTCATCGAAAACGTAGGTGGCGGTGAAGGTGTTCCCGGAGATCTCCAGACCGGACGAGTAGCCACCCTTGTCAGAGGGCGTCAGGGGGCCGGGCAGGGCGCGGACATCCCGGCGGCCCACTCCTGTGTCGTTCAGGGCAGGCTCAATGATGCGCTGTTCCATCTGGTCGGGATCGACGCCGCTGCCAAGGTAGCCCTTGACCGTGACGGTGTTGCCGTTACGCTCGGAGCTGCCGGTCACGTAGGTGTCCTGGACCTTGGTTTCGCCGGCGGAGGCAGCCTCGCCGTCGAACTTGATCGAGACGACGTCCCCGGGGCGGATGTCCGGAGTGACATTCACGCCCGTGCCGGCACCCCAGCAGACCCCGCCGGGGTGGTTGATTTCGAACGCCACATCCCCTGCCGCAATCTCGCTGCGGGCGGACCCGATGACTCCGGCATTGGGCCGCGACACCTCGACGGTCGCGGACTGCCCAATGCGGTCCTGGTAGCCCTCAATGGTTATGAAGTCCCGGTCGGGAAAGACCACGATGTTGTCCGGGAAGGTGGGTACGGCGGCGCTGGCTGGTGGAATGGCGAAGACGGACGTTGCGCAAACCACGGCCGAAACGGTGGCAACGATTCCTGCCCTTCGGGTGCCGGGCAGAAGAGATGCGTATGCACCCGGCTTGCAATGTGCTGGCTTCATGGTGACCCCATCGACTTAGAGATGCGCAAGACCTTCGCGCACAACCACAGATTTGGTGAGCCGGGTTGCGGAAATGCTGTGCTTCCCGGGCCGCTTGGGGGCCGCCAACCACCGCATTGGAGGTGCCCATGGGTCCCCCCGGGGTCTGTGGGAGGGGGGCGGGGTGTGCGAGGGTCAACTTTCGCTGCGACGGCCGGAATGCAGCGTGTTGCCAGCCTGCTGGGGGCTTAAAACCCCGGGGCACGGCGGAGCCCCACGCGGGGAAGGCGGTCCCCTAGCGTGGGGGGATCAGGATGCCGGGTGTCTCAAGGGCCGGGACGGAATCCGTGGTGCGGAGGCCTTGTTCAGGCCTGGCGGGCCTTCTTGGCGTCCTTCTTGGCAGTTTCATCCTTGACGCGCTGCGCCTCGGCGCGGACGGCTGCGTGCGTGGCCCGCTCGGTGACCAGCCACGCCGGGGGAGCCTGTAGCAGTGCGGTGATTTCCGCCGTCGTCAGCGCCTCGTCAACGCCGCCGCGGGCAAGGCCGCTGATGGAGACATTCAGCTTCTGCGCCACCACCGGGCGGGGGTGGGGGCCGTTGCGGCGCAGCTCGGCGAGCCACTCCGGCGGATTGGCCTGGAGCTCGGCGAACTCCTCGCGGGTGATGGTTGAATCCTGGAACTCCTGTGGTGTTGCGGGCAGGTAGATGCCAAGTTTCTTGGCAACGGTGGCCGGCTTCATGGACTGGGAGTTAGCAGAGGTCATGCTTCAAGGGTATCCGGCTGCCGGCGCGCAGCGCACCAACGGCAGGACCGGCACCGTCCGTCCACGCGCGCCACTGGCGTACTGTGAACGTGTGTCCGCTGAAGATGAATCCACGTTAGCGCCCGCCCCGCCGGAGCCCGGGCAGCGGCAGCTCCGCTTTGCCTACGTCGCCGGTGTCACTCCGGGGAAATGGATCCGGCGCTGGGAAGAGCGGATGCCGCATGTTCCGCTGCGCTCGTTCATGTCCGACGGCGGGACGCAGCTTTCGGTCCTGCGTGACGGTTCGGCGGACCTTAGTTTCGTACGCCTGCCCGTGGACCGCGAGGGCCTCAACGTCATCCCCCTGTATGAGGAACAGCCCGTCGTTGTGGCCCCCAAGGGCCACGAGATCGCCGTGTTCGAGGAAGTGGCCCTCGAGGACCTCGCCCAGGAAATCTTCCTCGACGCCGACGAACTTGGCGGCCCGGAAACCGCCCTGCAGGTGGTTGCTTCGGGGGCGGGCTTGCTGATCCTGCCGATGTCCGTGGCCCGGCATTTCAATGTCAAGGACACCGTGGCCCGCCGTCTCACCGGAGCGCCGGGAACCGAGATTGCCCTGGCCTGGCCCAGTGATGCCACGGACGAGGTGATCGAGGAGTTCGTCGGCATCGTCCGCGGCCGCACCGCGCAGAGCTCCCGGCAGCCGTCCGCCAAGGTGGAAAAGCCCAAGAAGGAGCCGAAGCCGGACCGGCGGGGGACCGGAGTGAAGAAGCCCAAGGTGGCCCAGCGCTACGCCCCGAACCCGGATAAGGGTCGCGGCAAGGGCTCCCGGAAAAAAGGCAAGCGCTAGAACCAGGCCCTTAGCCTTCACTGGCAGTCCACACCGCCAGTCCTTACTGACGCAGGTCCAGCGCCTCGAGGAGGCGCTTGACCGAACCGCCGAGGTTCCACTCGGCGGCGAGGCGCTCGAGTTCGGCGCGCGATTCACCGGAGACAGGATGCAGCCGGGCACCCGCCTCCTCAAGTGTCGGCAGCTCGAGGTCGCGGACGATCTTCACGACGGTGGGGGCGACCGTGAGGTAGTCGGCGGCCGCGGCGAGCTTCGCCCGCACGGATGCGGACATCCCTCCTCCCGCGTCCGCTGCCGCCGCGAGCAGCGCGTCGAGCGTGCCGTGCTCCAGGAGCAGCGACGCGGCGGTCTTCTCGCCGATGCCGGCGACGCCCGGCAGCCCGTCGGAGGCGTCGCCGCGGAGGGTCGCGTAGTCGGCGTACTGTTCGGGCAGCACGCGGTACTTGCCGACGACGACTGCGTCGGTGACGACTTCGAGGTTGCTCATGCCGCGCGCGGTGTAGATCACCCGCACCTGGCGGGAATCGTCGACCACCTGGAAGAGGTCGCGGTCGCCCGTCACCACGTCAACCGGAAGGTCGGCGTGGCTGGCGTAGGTGCCCACGACGTCGTCGGCCTCGTGGTCGGCAGCCCCCACAATGGCGATCCCGGCGAGGTCGAGCACGCGGCGGATCATCGGGATTTGTACCTCGAGCGCGTCCGGCACCACCTCCACGTCGGGGGAGCCGGCCACCACCTCTGCGACCCGATGCGACTTGTAGGTCGGGATGAGGTCGACGCGCCACTGCGGACGCCAGTCGTCGTCCCAGCACGCCACGAGATGCGTCGCCCCGTAGTCGGTGGTGAGCCGCGCGATCATGTCGAGCAGGCCGCGCACGGCATTCACGGGCGTGCCGTCCGCGCGGCGGATCGTGTCGGGCACGCCGTAGAAGGCGCGGAAGTACAGCGAGGCAGTGTCCAGCAGCATGAGACGGTCGGGCATAACTGATCCTGACACGGATAGCCCGAATCGTCGCGAAGAAGCGCCAATGTCTTGCATTATGAACTTAAACCCATATTATGGGATGAGCGATGTGGCCTCGCTCACGGTGCACATCGGTTCCAAGCCTTCAACGTGGAAGGCCCCAACGATCGGATTCCCCTTATGTCAGACATAGCTGTACTGATCAATACGGCCGTGGCGGTCCTGGCCGCCGTTGTGCTGATCGTCCGTTTCAGAGTCAACCCCGTCATCGCCCTGGTGGTCAGCTCCGTCTACCTCGGCCTGGCCGTGGGCCTCGGCGTCGAAAAGACCGTCAAGACCATCACGTCCGGGTTCGGCGAGATCATGGTGGACGTCGGCCTGCTCATAGCCTTCGGCGTGCTCATGGGCTCCATCCTTAACCAGAGCGGCGCGATCCGGCGGCTCGTGGAGCACCTGCTGCACACGTTCGGCGCCAAACGCCTCCCGTACACCATGGGCCTGGCCATCGGAACGCTCCTGCAATCCATCTTTCTGGACGTCCTGCTCGTCATCTCGGCCCCGCTGGCGCGCAAGCTGGCACCCAGAATCGGCAAGCTCGGCACAGCGCGCATGGCCACGGCCATGGCCATCGCTCTCGAGTGCGGCATAGTTTTCACGGTTCCCGGCGTGGCCTCCCTTGCGCTGGCAGGCCTGCTGAACGTGCCGCTGGGAAAAATGCTGCTGTTCGGCCTGCTGCTGGTCATCCCGACCATCATCATCTCCATTGCCATCATGACGTTCCTCTTCCGCCGCGGTTTCTGGAACGAGGCGAAAGATGAGGACCACACCTTCGTCGCGGAGGAAGACCGGGAAGGTGAAGAGGAAGAGAACGGCGGCGATGCGGGGCCGGCAACCGCCCTGTCCGGCAGCGCATCGGGTTCCGGCGGCGCTGATGTGCAGCCTGCCGGCGGGACCGTCGCCGTGGCCGAGCGCGAACGGAAGCAGTTCCCGCTGATGGTGCTGTTCGCGCCTCTTCTGACCTCGCTGCTCCTCATCGGTGCAGGGGCCATCCTGCAGATCCTGAAGGTCGACGTGCCCTGGCTCCAGCTCCTGGGCGAGCCCGTCATTGCACTGCTGATCGGCCTGATCGGCACTTGCCTTGTCACGCGTTCCGCCATCGGACAGAAGCGCGTCGAGGAAGCAATCGCAGTGGGCTTCAAGGAGAGCGGCCAGATCCTGATCCTCACCGGCGTCGGTGGCTCGCTCGCCGCGACCGTCGCCGCAGCGGGCCTCGGCGACATCCTGGGCGGGTTCTTCTCCGCCAGCACGGTTGCCCCGCTCCTGGTGGTCTGGGCCATCGCGGCCGTGCTCCATATCGCCGTCGGCTCCGTCACCCTCTCCGCGATCACGGCTGCCGGACTGCTGGCTCCCATCGCCCCGGCCATCGGCCTGGACCCCGTGCTGCTGGCCCTGGCGGCCGGCGCCGGATCACTCTTCATGGTCCATGTCACCAGCAACACCTTCTGGCTGCTCCAGTCCCTGCTGGGGCAGAGCGTTCGGGGTGCGCTGAAGTCGGTGACCGTCGGGGTTTCGGTGGCGTCCGTCGTCGCGATACTGCTGATCCTGCCCATGAGCCTGCTGTTCTGACCGGAACGCAAGCACCCACATATCCGGCGAACGCCCACGAAAGAAGAAGAAACCATGACACAGCCACGCATCGCGCCGCTGGACGGCGTCCGCGTCCTTGAGCTCGGAAACTACATCGCCGCACCCACGGCCGGGAGGCTGCTTGCAGATTTCGGCGCCGAGGTCATCAAGGTGGAGCGGCCGGGTACCGGCGACGAGCTGCGCAACTGGCGCCTGCACAAGGGCGACACCTCCATGCTGTACCGCACCATCAACCGCAACAAGAAGTCCGTGGTCCTTGATCTGCGGACCGAGGCCGGCAAGCAGGCCGTGCTTGGGCTCGCGGCGAAATCGGACATCCTGCTGGAAAACTTCCGCCCCGGCACGCTGGAAAGGTGGGGCCTCGGCACCGAGGTGCTCAACAACGCCAATCCGGAACTCATCATTACCCGCATTTCTGCCTTTGGGCAGACAGGCCCGCTGTCCGAGCGGCCCGGCTTTGCCGCCGTCGCCGAAGCGTACGGGGGATTCCGGAACCTGGTGGGCGACCCCGACCGGCCGCCGGTCCGGGTGGGGGTTTCCATCGGAGACTCGATCGCCGGGCTGTATGCCGCTTTCGGTTCCATGATGAGCCTCTACCAACGGGAAGCACGACGGCGGGACGCGGCCGGGGCTGTGCCGCTCACCGAGCGCATCATCGACGTCGCGCTCCATGAGGCGATGTTCTCCATGATGGAATCCCTCATTCCCGACTACCAGGCCTATGGCGTGGACCGGCAGCGTGTGGGCGGACGGATGGAAGGGATCGCCCCCTCCAATGCTTATGTCTGCAGGGACGGTGCCAGCATTGTCGTGGCCGGGAACGGGGACTCCATCTTCCAGCGCTACATGCAGACCATCGGCCGACCCGACCTGGCGGACGATCCCTCGCTGCAGACCAATGCCGGCCGCTGGGCCCGGCGCGAGGAACTCGACCAGGCCATCGGCGCCTGGTCCAAGGGCCTGGACGCTGCCGACGCCCTCGACGCCCTCGACGCAGCCGGCGTTCCCGCCGGGCCCATCTACACCGCGGCGGACATCAGTGCCGACAGCCAGTACGCCGCCCGGAACATGATCCAGAAATTCGACGTGTCCACCGGAGAAGAGGTCCTCCCCGGGGTCGGCTTCCCGGGCATCGTTCCGGTGATCGGCAGCCAGTCCCTGCCCATCCGCAGCCTGGGACCCGACCTGGGCGAAAACACAACAGAAATCCTCAGCGGGCTCCTCGGCATGGACCCCGCAGGGATCAGTGCGGCCGCCGGCCGCGAGGAGGCACTCCAGGCATG
The DNA here is from genome assembly GCF_059090445.1 of Arthrobacter sp. B2060. Classification (NCBI taxonomy): domain Bacteria; kingdom Bacillati; phylum Actinomycetota; class Actinomycetes; order Micrococcales; family Micrococcaceae; genus Arthrobacter; species Arthrobacter sp. B2060. The sequence goes on along the minus strand of NZ_JBNHFR010000001.1, from coordinate 720,793 downwards.
ACCCACCACGTAAACCACCCCGGCTCCACGCCTGCCATCAGCTTCGGCGACACCATCCTGAGGGACGTCACCCTGCGGGACGGGCTCCAGCTCACCGGGAAGCTCCTGCCCACCGAACGGAAACTCGAGACAGTGCGCGAACTGCTGCGCCTCGGGGTGCCCGCCATCGAGCTGGGCTCCATGGCCCGCCCGGACCTGGTCCCCACCATGGCCAACACCCTGCAGGTGGTTCAGTCCCTCACGCCCGAGGAACTGGAAAAATGCTGGATCTGGGTGGCCACGCCGGGCCATGTGGCCAAGGCGGCGGCCGCGGGGGCGCGGAACTTCCAGTACTGCCTCTCGGCGTCGGATTCGCACAACAAGGCGAACATCGGCCGCACCACGGAGGAAAGCCTCGCCGCGCTGCCCGAGGCCATCCAGTACGCCAAGGCAGTCGACGGACAGATCCAGCTGTGTATCGCGACCTCGTTCACCTGTCCTTTCGAAGGCATCGTCCCCGAGGAACGGGTGCTGTCCATCGCCAACGACCCCCGCGCCGAGGGGACCGCGGACATCGTCCTCTGCGACACCCTGGGCCAGGCATTCCCCGCCCAGGTGTCCTCGCTGACCCGGCGCGTCCGGGAGGAATCCCCGGCCCGGCGGATCGTCTACCACGGCCACGACACGTGGGGACTGGGCGTGGCCAACACGCTCGCCGCCATCCAGGCAGGTGCCGCCATGGTGGACGGTGCACTCGGCGGCCTGGGCGGCTGCCCCTTTGCGCCCGGCGCCAGCGGCAACACCTCCAGCGAGGACATCCTTTTTGCCACCCGGCCCGGCTGGCTGACCACAGAAAGCTTCGCCGGGCTTGTGATCCTCTCCGAAAAGCTGCTCGCGGAACTGGGCGAACCCAACCGCTCCAAGGCGGCACAGGGCGCCCGGTCCAAGGCTGATGCCTTTGACTGGGTCATCCCTTCGGACAGTCCCGCTGCCGCCACACCCTGCGCCCAGGGAGGCAACTGAGCGTGGGCAACAGGTTCCTGGTCACCACAGCGATCCCGGACCCGGGGCTGCAGCTGCTTTCCGACGCCGGATCGGTCACTGTGCTGCCCGAGCCCCCGGACTATGACACGCTGGCGGCGCTGTGCGCCTCGGGCGAGTACGACGTCGTCCTCACCCAGCTGCGGGACGTCGTGGACGCGCCGCTCCTGGCGGACGCACGCGTGAAGGGCGTGTCCAACTTCGCCGTGGGGTACAACAATATCGACGTCGACGCCGCCACGCGGCACGGCATCCTGGTGGGCAACACTCCGGGCGTCCTCACGGACGCGACGGCGGATATCGCCATGGTGCTCATCCTTGGCACCGCCCGCCGCGTGGTGGAAGCCGACCGGCTGGTCCGTGACGGCAAGTTCCACGGCTGGGAACCGGAACTGTTGCTGGGCCGGGACGTCTCCGGCGCGGTGCTGGGCCTGGCCGGGTTCGGCCGGATCGCCCGCGCCACCGCACGACGGGCCCTGGGCTTCGGGATGGAGGTGCTCTTCTCGCCGCGGCCTCCCGGCGACCGGCCGGTCAGCGATGCGGAGCTGGGCGAGTTCGCCGGCAAGGTCCGGCAGGTGCCCTGGCCCGAGCTGGTGGAACGCAGCGACTTCCTGTCCCTGCATGTGCCGCTGAATGACCAGACCCGGCATCTGGTGGGCGCTGAGGTGCTGGAGCGGATGAAACCGGGTGCCATCCTGATCAACACCGCCCGCGGCCCGGTGGTGAACGAGTCCGATCTCGTGGAGGCCCTCCGGAACCGGACCATCGCCGGTGCCGGCCTGGATGTGTTCGAGGACGAGCCGCGGCTCGCCCCGGGCCTGGCCGAACTGCCCAATACCGTGCTGCTGCCGCACGTGGGCAGTGCCACCGTCGCGGTCCGCAGCGAAATGGCCCGGCTCAGTGCCCTCAACGCCGTCGCCATCGCGGAAGGACGCACGCCGCCCCACCCCGTCAACTCCCTTACCGGCGTATGACCGTCCTGGTCGCCCCGGACAGCTTCAAGGGGACGTACTCCGCGTCGGAAGTCGCAGCGGCCATCGCCGGAGGAATCCGGGATAACGGCGCGAAAGCGGCAGAGCTGCCCGTCGCCGACGGCGGGGAGGGGACGTTCGACGCGCTGTGCCGCAGTCTTGCCGCTTCAGCCGTGACGGTCGAGGCGCAGAACCCGTGGGGCGAGCCGCTCCCGGCGACCATCGGACTGACCGCCGACGGAACCGCCGTCGTCGAACTGGCGCAAGCCAGCGGCCTGACCGTACCCAGCAGCCGGCCCCGTGATGCCGTTGCGGCCAGTACGTACGGAACCGGGATGATGGTGGCCGCCGCGGTCGATGCAGGCGCAACCCACATCATGGTGGCGGCAGGCGGCTCCGCCACCACCGACGGGGGAGCCGGCGCCGTCCAGGCCATCCGGGACAGCGGCGGCCTCCGGGGGGCCCGGATCACCGTCCTGTCCGACGTGACGACGTCTTTTCTGGACGCGCCCCGTATATTCGGGCGGCAGAAAGGCGCCGGTCCTGTCGAGATCGCGTTGTTGGAACAGCGGCTGAAGCAGCTGGCCGGTTCCTATCCCCGCGATCCGACCGGCGTGCCCCGCACGGGTGCGGCCGGCGGCCTCTCCGGCGGGTTGTGGGCACACTTCGAGGCAGAGCTTGTCTCCGGGGCCGACGCCGTCCTGGACGCCGTGAAGTTCGACCAGAACCTGGCCGCAGCCGATGCCGTCGTCGTCGGTGAGGGGCGGCTCGATGCGCAGACCGGCCAGGGCAAGATCATCTCCGCCATCCTGGAAAGGGTGCAAAAAACAGGCCGGAAGGTTCCGGTGGTCGCTGTTGTGGGGTCCGTGGCGGATGACCTCGGCCCGTACGCCGGGAACTTCAGCGGGGTCCTGGTGGCCTCGGACAGGGCGGCGATGCATGCGGCTGGGAGGTCGATCGCCGGGTATTCCAGCTCCGGGTCCTAGATGGAGGCCTTGGCGCTGTCGTTTTCCCGCTGGTTCTCCTGCTGGTTTCCTGGCGGGGCGTTAAGCGGCGGGCGTCACGCCTCGCCGGGAAACCGGCCGCCGATCAATCTGGTCATGTGCTCGGCGGTGGCAAGAAGCGGTTCCACCCAGGCCTCACAGGTCTCCAGCGGCATCCGTAACGTTGGCCCGCTGATGGTGACTGCCCCCACCAACCCGGCTGCGGAATCGAAAACCGGGGCGGAAAGCCCGGATGCCCCGTCTTCACGCTCACCCACAGTGATGGCGAACCCGTCGGTCCGCGTCCGCTTCACCACCTGCTCCAGATCCTCCGAGGAAGTGATGGTGGACTCGGTGATCGGCTCCAGGGGATCCCGCAGGACGGCCTCCATGAGTTCCGGATCCCACGCCAGCAAAACCCGGCCCGCCGAGCCGGCGTGCAGCGGGAGCACCTTGCCAAGATGCATCTCGCGTCGAAGGGCATGGCGGGTATCGGCCATGGCCACACACACGCGGTAATGCTGCTCCGCCTTGAAGAAGCAGGCGGTTTCACCGGTGGTGTCGCGCAGGGTCTTCAGCAACGGGCTGATGATGTCAATGACTTCCATTCCCCGGGTGGCCGGAGCAGCCCAGTAAGCCATTCGCATACCGATGCGGTAAGCGTCCTCCTCCCTGTCCAGGAAGCCCTGGGAGGTCAGGTTGGTGACAAGCCGCTGGACCGTGGAAGTCGGCATTCCGGTGAACTCCCGGATGTCGCTCAGCGACAGCACCGGCCTGGAGAGCGAGAAGGCGTCCAGGATCGAGGTTATTTTCCCGAGGACAAGCAAGGGGTTGCTGTTGGACTTCGCTGAAGCATCGGCCGCCGACATAGGACTCACGCTAGACCGTGGCCGTATCCGAATCCAATCCTTCTCTCTCCTGCGCGTTCTGCAGGGCCGGTAACGGCAAAGGCAGGGTGGAACCGCGGGTTCCAGCGGTCCCACCCGTGCACGTTGTTAAGGGACGGGGTTGCCCAGTTCCCGAAGCGGGGTCCTGGATGTTTCCCGGGCCCAAAGAGCACCGGCCACGGCCAGCACGGAGGAGGCTGCGACGATCCAGGCTGCGGGTGCCCAGTTGGCCTTCTCGGCGCCGACGAGGGCGGTTCCGAGCAGCGGAGTAAAACCTGCGCAGAGGATGCCGATCTGCAGGCCGATGGCCATTCCGGAGTAGCGCACTTTGACGTTGAAGAGTTCGGAGAACCAAGCCGGGTAGATGGCGTTGGACATCGAGTAGGTGCCGGCGGTGATCAGGGTGCTGGTCAGGAAGATCATCGCGATATTGCCCGTGGAGATGACCGAGAAGTAGACGAAAATCATGGCGCCTGAGCCAAGGACGCCGGCAATAAAGACGGGACGGCGGCCCAACTGGTCTGAGAGCCGGGCAAACAGAGGCTGGGAGCCAATGGCGATGATATTGCCCAGGATGCTGACCCACAGCATGGTGGAGGCCGGGACCCCGACGGAAACGGCATAGGCCAGGCCGAAGGACTGCATGAAGGTGTTGGTCACGGTTTCGAAGGACATCAGGGCGACCTGGAAGAACTGGGCCGGGTGGGTCTTGAACATCTTGGCGAAGGGAAGCTTCACCAGTTCGCCGTGGTCGTGCTTTTCCTCGAAGACTTCCGGTTCGTCCAGTGAGCGGCGCACCATGTAGGCCACGATGAGCACGATCAGGGAGAGCCAGAACGGGATGCGCCAGCCCCAGGCCAGCCGGTCGGCTTCGCCCATGGCAGCGACGGGGAGGAAGGCGAGGGAGGCTAGGACGATTCCGGCCGAGATGCCGCTCATGGCGAAGCTGGCGAAGAATCCGCGGCGGCCTTCCGGCGCTTCTTCAGTTGACAGGGCCGATGCACCGGCGGTCTCAGCCCCCGCCGACAGGCCCTGCATGAGGCGCAGGACCACCAGCAGCGCGGGCGCCCAGTAGCCGGCGGAGTTGAAGTCCGGCAGGACACCGATCAGGAAGGTGGCTGAACCCATCAGCACCAGTGTGAGCACCAGGGTGTTTTTCCGGCCGATCTTGTCGCCCAGGTGTCCAAACACCACCGCGCCGAACGGGCGGGCAACGTATGCAACGCCGAATGTGGCGAAGGAGGCCAGCAGGGTAATGGTCGGGTCGCCGGCGGGGAAGAAGATTCGGGAGAAAATCAACGACGCTGCGGTGGCGTAGATGAAGAAGTCGTAGTACTCGAGGGCGCCGCCGAGGAAGGCAGCAAGTGCGGCCTTCTTGGCGCGTTTGAGCCGGTGTTCCTCCGCGGAGACGGCGGCGGTGGCTGCAAGGTTTGTCATGGATGGTCCTTCCACATTGAAAGACAGTGCTTCTGAGGAGATGGGTTTCTGCATTTGTGCGTATAGCGAACAGCTGTGCGGTATGCGACTGGAAAGAGCATACTCCCTCGTGAACTGACTCACAATCCTTCGTTGCGGAAGCGCTCACGGGGGTTGATGCCGCTGTCCCTGCCCTGCTTGTTCCCGGCCCTTCATCTGCCGGGCTGGATACTATGGTCAGCAAGCCTGCGTCGGCAGGCAGTGACGCGCTGCCCGTCCGGTGCCAAGTCTCAGGAGGCAAAGGTCCATGGAGGACAACCCCGCGTATTACGTGAAATCGGTTGAGAAGACCTTTGACGTCCTCCGCGCCTTCGACCCCGACCACCCCCGGCTGACCGTGTCCCAGATTGCCTCGCGCTCCGACATGACGCGGGCCTCCGCGCGGCGGTTCCTTCTGACCCTGACAGACCTGGGGTATCTGCGCGCCGACGGGCCATTGTTCGAGTTGACCCCGCGCTCGCTAGAGATCGGCAACTCCTATCTGGCCAACCTCGCGCTGCCCCGGATCGCAGAACCCCACCTCAAAACCCTGGCCGCGGACCTCAACGAGACCACCTCCCTGTGCATCCTCGACGGGCAGGACGTCGTATACGTGGCCTGCGTGCCTTCGCCGCGGCTGCTCAGTGTGTCCATCAGTGTGGGCACCCGGTTCCCTGCCTGGGCCACCTCCATGGGACGCATCCTGCTGGCGGCACTCCCGGAGGCAGAACTGGACAGCTACCTCAAGAGCGTAAATCTGGAGCGCTTCACCGAGCATTCCGTCGGAAGCCTGGACAAACTGCATGAAGAAGTGGACCTGGCCCGCACACGGGGGTGGGCCATGGTCTCCCAGGAACTCGAGGACGGCCTGCGCGGCGTCGCAGTACCCGTGCCGAGCGGGAAGGACACCGTTGCGGCGGTAAACGTGTCACTTCAGACCCACCGCGCGCCGGCCGACACCATTGAAAAGACAGTGGTTCCCCAACTGCAGGACGCAGCCCGCCAGATTGGCCTGGACTATGGCGGCCGCACGGGGGTCTGACTGGTTGATGCTCCTTTCGCGGTGCAATGTTCCCGTCTTCTGGCGCGTTTTGGGCGGGGATGGTGTAGGTTGCATACCCGTCAGATAAGAACGCTAGAGAAGAGAATCATCTAAGTGGCCACCGATTACGACGAAGTCCGTTCCGACGTCAAGGAATCCCAGGACAACTCCTTGGAAGCACTCCAGTCCGCCAATGCCCCGGACGCCCGCAGCGTCGTCCGCGAGCTGGACGAGGCAGATGCCTTGGACGATGCAGTCATCCCAGGCGGAGAATTCGTCGCCGAGGAACTGGTCGTTCAGGTCGTCCCCCAGGCGCAGGACGAGTTTACCTGCTACTCCTGTTTCCTCGTCCGGCACCGGTCTCAGATCGCGCGCGAACAGAACGGCCACGCCTACTGCATCGATTGTGAGGGCTAAGGGGCTTAGCCCCGAAAGGGTCTTGCGCTAAACACGGCAACTCTCGAGACTCCATACCAGGCAGTTTTGGACGGGACCGATTATCGAGGTCGAGGTAGCCATGGATATGAAACCGGAAGTCGGCGAACCGGATGCGGGACCCTGGCAAGCCGAGTCACTGGAAGGCTTGGTGCGGCGGCTAGTGCCGGCAGCAGGACAGCGTCCGAACCGCCCCTGGATTGTAGCGGTAGATGGAAGGAGCGGGGCAGGCAAGACGACCCTGGTCCATCGTCTGCTGGCTCGAGTGCCGGATTCAGATGTCGTTCACACGGACGATGTAGCGTGGCATCTCTCGTTTTTTGACTGGGCCGATGAACTCCGTGACGGTGTCCTGGAACCCGTGCTCCAGGGCAAGGCAGTCCATTACCGTCCGCCGGGTTGGGTGGCCCGAAAACGCCCAGGTGCCATAGCTCTGCCCTCCGGGCGTTCCGTGGTGTGGGTGGAAGGGAGCGGATCATCACGCCAAGCGCTCTCCGACCTAATCGACGCTTCGATCTGGGTGCAGTGCGACAACCTTGAAGCCCGACGTCGCCTCCGGGCACGAGATGGCCAGGAAGAAGAAGTCCTGCACAGGGAGTGGGAAGAACAAGAAATTCCCTTCCTGCTTGAAGACCGGCCATGGGAGCGCGCCACAGTGATCGTGGCCGGAAGGCCGGCCCTGGAGCATGATCCGAATACCCAGGTAGTAACCGCTCAGCCGGCACCAGCCTGCCCGGAGTTCACCTAACGCGCGGATGTGCCACCTCCGCCCTCCACTGCCTATGCAACAAGATTGAGCGACTGACGCTGCTGGCGGGCCAGTAGTCCAAGTAGATTCCAGCACTGCCGTTAAGCAGCCCGGCAGGGCACATAGGTACTGTCAGATTGCGATCTAAGAGTTCCTCGAACAGGTGCCAGAAATGTCAGAATCGGACCCTACTCTGACAACTTTTCGCCTTAGTTCCTGACGTCAGGTTGGGGCGTGGCCCATCTGGACGCACACTTCACACCTCCAAGAAACTGGGACTACTTCTGCGCTCAACCTTAAATAGTGTTTCGCGCAGGACTCCACCATCGGACAGTCCTTCGGACTGGTCTTGCGGGACACCGTTTTCGTCGACACCGGCTAACTCTAAGGTCAGAACCGCGGACTTCGATGGGTGACCCCCTAACGGGGCGTTATGCGGACAGGGCCTCTTTCGGGACGATTTGAAAGCTTTTACGACAAGGGGGCGGCATGGTTGCCATTGACGACCACTTACTCAGGTGCGAAATTGATAGCGGCGTCCAAAATTTGCGCTCTGCCGAGGGGGCGCGATGCACGGCAAGCAGTCCATCAGCTTCACATTTCCGGAAATCCAAGAGTTTTGGGACCGTCTCGTCAGAAGGATGCTGATCAGCTCGGCACTCTGGCTGATGCTTATACTAGCGACCATCGGAACGAGACAGGGGATGGGAGATGGCCCTTACTTGGGCGTCCTCCTAGTGTTTGGCGGACTGCAATTAGCACTCACACTCGCCTATTGGAACCGGGAGAACAAGCTGATTCCGCGCATTAATGAGAGATTGACCGTCGAATTTATGCTGCGCACAGGCACCCCAATACCCCCGGACGACCTAGACATCCTTCAGGTTAAGCAGACCGTGACTGCGCGTGATGAAACTGGCACCGTGCACCGCTGGATCGTAAAACGCCGACGTGACGTGTTCACGCTCGCGTCCGCATAGACTGCCGCACATAGAACCGCTGATAGGCGGGGACGCCAAATACCGTTCAGCAGGGCTGGTTAGAGGCTCCTCGAATGACGTTGAGGCGGCACAAATGGCTGAAGCGCTGGGCATTACGTTCGCATGAGCCAGGGCTAGATTTGGATGATGGCGAGTACCTCTGAGGGGCCACTGTTAAGAAGATTCAAGATCGTTGGCGTGGTCGGGATCTTCGCACTTCCACTCATTGGTTCTCTGCTCAGAGGGGCCACGGGTTGGTCCCCGTGGATCACGTACGGTGTTCCCCTGATTATCTTGATTCTGGCAACCCTCCCACTGCTTCGCGCTGCCCGACGCCAGCAAGCGGAAATGCGCAGCGCAGAGTCGAAACCCAATCGAGAAGCGCCCCGGTAGCAGGTTCCCATACGGATACGCCTGTGGGCGCTAACGGCGCCAAGCATAATGCGAAGAACGGTAAGGTGCCTCGTCATTCTGGGTTCACTGCCACCGTTTTGTTCGTAATTGCCCGCTCAATCCCGGAGCTACGGGCGGCGGTGCCATGCACGTCCGTGGCGATAGCGTGCAGCCGTACCCGGGAGGCCGGCGGGCCCCAGGTCTATAACGTCCAAGATGCCTCGTTCAGCGGGTGGCACGAAGTCTGGATCTACCCCCTGAGGCGGACCTCCCCGTTCCTCTCGGGATATTTCCATGGCCGGTTCAACAAACGGGGAAACCGAATCAACGTCGTTCGCTTCTCTAAGGACAGGAATTCCTGGGAAGGCATGCCCAGCGAAGGCCAGCAGCGCTGCACCAGAATAAGAGGTGTCAGCTTCGCTCTGCGGAACCGCAGAACTGGCGTCCCACAACCAGGAAGCCCGGGCGAGATCACGGAAGCCGCCATGATCCAACGCGTTCACGGCGTCTATACCGTGCGCAGGACAGTAATCATCAGCCGGTATTGTTCCGACAGTCCAGTCGGGACCTTCATCCAGATCCCGACGCTTTGTTTCCACCAGGCAGATGCATCCGGATGTTTCACTGTCCTCAATTGTTAGGCCTCCGCCGTAGGACCTAACAAAGTCCTCTGTCCAGACGGGTCCCTCTGTACTGGGTATCTGCCAAACGGTTGCTGCCAACTGCCGGTGCGCCCACCACCGCCACACATACTGGACCGCCCAGAGGACCGTCAGCAATGTTGCAACGCCTGCGAGGGAGGCCGTCGACGGAGCAAAAATAGTTTCGGTCGCTATCGTGACTCGACCGCCGCCGTTGGCCAACTGGACCGTAAATGCCGCCCACAGCAGAAGGGACACAACTGTCAGAGCTGCCACGACTCCGCGACCACGGCTCAAGGCGCGGCGCTCGGCCGCCAACGCCTTGGTTCCTACATGCACCGTGCTGCCGTCCCTCAGCCGCTCCGCAAGAGAGCGAACCTCCCTGAGTTGCCCGAGCGATGACCTGATCTCCCTACCCGCCAAAAGCCACCCCACCAAGGCGCCTGCAGCCCACACAAGAGTGGATACCGACCCGCCAATTGCGTGCACCACCGAGCACGCCGTGAAGACCACCAGCGAGGCGAACGGCGCCCGCCTGCCCACAGCCCACCCGAACGCCGCGAAGTAGACAGCTGCAAGAGTCGTGGCAATGACGGCGACTTCCAAAGGCAGCAGTGCTGCGTCCGGGCCCGGCGGCGGCGTAGCCTCCCAGCCCCGGTCAGCCACGAAGGCTCCGGCCACCGTGCCCACACCTGCCAGCCAGGTAATCAACGTCACCCGGAACCCGGAACCACGCCTTGGCAAGTCTGCCCAATCCGACCTCGTCGGCCTGAGAAGTTCACGAACATTACTCATGGCATCATCCTGCCCGAATAACCTTCCTTCGGTGATCCTCAACTGGACGCAATGCCCAATGACTTCCGTCGCAAGAATCGCCGCATGGATGAGGGTGAGTGGCAGACAAGGCAAGAATTGATGGTCCTCGATGCCCCGATACAGGCGATGGATCGGCGTGACGAGGTCTTCCAGATGATTGAGGATTCAGGGGACATGGACGAAGCAATCCGTCGGGTGGGTCAGCTGTTGGGTGTGCGAGAGTTGGGCAGCCGGGCTGTCCTCGACCTGCAGGCTAGAAAATTCACCCGAGACCAGCGGCAGGCCATCGCTTCGCATGCAGAAGAACTTAGATCAAAGTTGCCTGATGCCGCTGAGGATTTCGTTCTCTGTGGATTGCTGGTTCCCTCAGCGGGCTCAGGACCGCCGCGGCAGTCGCCGCCCTAGCCAGGATCGATTGTCGGCGATAGGCTGCGGAAACCGGGCTGGCCGCGGCTCGCGAGACAGGGGGACCACGTTGAGCTCGTTCGTTGTCGGCGCGGATCTGATCGACCTGTTGGCGACCGCCGCCCGGAGGATCCGCAACGGCAAGATGCCGGACCGCTTCTTCGACTACGAGGACACTGCTACCGCACAGTCGATCGGGGAAGCACTGGCCCATTTCAACAACGTGGCGGTCTCCGACTACTACCAGGAAGAGAATGCCGAGCCGGAGTACACGTTCACCCCGGTCGAGGAGATCCTGGCCGGAACGCTCGAGCCCAGGCATCTGGTGCAGGTCTACTTGGCGGCGAAGTGCTACAACTACCAGACCGGCGAGGACCACCCGGAATGGGCCTACAGCCTCCCGTGGGCGACCGTGAAGGCGATCCGTTTCTGGGCAGAGACCCGTCTCTACGGGCTCGGCTGGCCGATCGTGAAGCTCCGGAACTCCGGCGGGTACGAGTGGGCCGGCTTTGAAGACGGGGCCTGGGAATGGACCCGCGAGCACGGCTTCCCCGAGCTGCAGATCAACCCTGGTCGGCTCGACGACGACGAAGTCAGGCAGGCGATCACGGCCACCGAGCGGATGGGCGACCAGGTGTCCGCGGCACTGGGGATGTCCAAGGTCTCTCTCCTCGCCCGCCTTGTCCTGGCTGCCCATGAGGACGGCGCCTATCTTATCCTTGAGCCGGATGGCGGCCGATTTGTCCGCTGTACGTTCTTCCGGGAAGGCGGCGAGAAGATCGCTGAAATCAGCTCCCCGGAGGCGGCTGCCTATGGCGCCTTGTCGACCGGCGAAGAAGAGGTGCGAGCACTCCTAGCGACCGTTGATCCCAGCCCGGCAAATCCGGCTTGGAGAGAGTTCGCCCCCGAGGGTGTCCCGCCGCTGGATGAAGGGTCTCGAGCGGTCGACCTGGGGAAGGCGTCGGCCTGGTCGCCGTTGACGACCCGTCCTCGCCCCAGCGACACTTGACCGAGCGTCTCGCGGTGCAGCGGTCCGGCGGGCGCGTCCAATGACAGGCCCCCAAAGCCCACGAGCGTGTGGATCGCAGCGGTGAGTGCTGTGGGTCGGTCAGCGGTAGGTGGCGGCATGCGCCGGTTGTGGATTCCCAAACGGGGGACGGTGGCAGCGCCAATAAGAGAGGCCACTTTCCGCTGATCGTCACAGCACGGGAATACCGACCGGATGGAACCAGCGGTTGATACCCTGCCCCTATTTTTGTGGCGCGAGTATGGGGACAATCAGGGCATGGGAGGTTTCAGGGAGATCGGCCTGTTCATGGCCACATGCGCTCTGATTCTCTCTGTCAGTGCCTGCGGAAGCGTCGGCGGTAACGGGGCTGGAGAAGAGTGGCAAGAGCCGCCCCTGCCATCTGCAGAGCCGTCCCCGGAAGTCGGTGGCAGTCTCGACCGGGACCCATGCCCGGAGAAAGGACAGCTTCCGACCAATTCAATAGAACCGATTGTCCCGGCCCCAGGCTCTTCGACCGCATCCAGTTGCGGCACAGGCTTTGTTCCACTGACCAAGGATCAAATGCGCAGCGCCACTCCTCTGCTGATGCCACTTCAACCAATCCCGGAAAGTCCAATAACACCCTAGTCAAAGGGAGTTATCGAAGGAACGGCACGATCGTGGTTCGCCAATGGGAGCGTGAGCATCGATTGCCAGCTGGCGGGAAATCGTACTCTCATCCGTAAGGGGGCGTGGAAGGACAAGCGATGAGAAAGTGGCAGATGCCCATTATCACGCTGATTTTCGTGGCCGCATTTGTGATTCTCTATTTCAATGGGCTTTTGGGAAACACGCAGTCCCCTAGGCGCCCACCCGTTCCGTTTGGTCCCCTGAGTCCTCTCCGCCAAGAACCGTCCCGTTGGGCGTTCGGCATGAGGGGCTACCGACCGGCTAGGAGTTCGTGATTTAGTGCAGCTATGGCATCAGCAGATGAGGTCAAACGCAAAACTAACCGCATCGCTTTCAGCTCGATAATCGGCGCCGGTGTTCTGGTAATCGCTAATTTCTTGCCCACTGATCCTGAGCCATTGCTTTGGATAAAGATGACTCTCATGATTGCTGCCGTCATCGTCATGGTCGCTTTGCTCACGCGTTTTGTGCTGTGGCAGCGGGCCGAGTACTGGCGCGAACGCGGCATAGACCCCAAGCACCCGGAGCATCCTGCCTCTCCAGACAACGTTTAATCAGAGGCCAAACCTGCATGCTGCTCGGCAAAGAATGGCAATGAGAACTGTCACTCACAGCGATTCGTGGACTAGACCTATCAAACTGTCCGGGTAGAGGTTCCTAAATGAGAGTTGCTTTACGCAAAAGTGACGGTGCAAGGTTCCCCAGAATATGGCAGCAGAGCATTCCAGCGGGCCTGATCCACCGGCTGGCAACTTTCGCAATTCTTCGACACGGGGCTGGACCTGCCAAGCATTGAACCGTATGGGAGGCAGACGATTCGAACCGACTCAAAATTCCTTTGGGAATCCGGTTACACTTTCCGGGCTGCCGGACATTAACAGGGTATGAGCTTGCAGACAGACCAGGGGGAACGCGTGGATTCGGGCAGGCAGAAACGGTTTTTGGTGGCACATACGGCCTGCCATGATCGCGTCTATCGCTACTTCCGCCGCCGAACGGAAGACTCGGCGACGGCCGAGGACCTTTGCGCGGAAGTCTTCCGGATTGCATGGGAAAAATCTCGTCAAGACGATGATCTGTCCGTGCTGGTTGTCTTCGGTGTAGCCAGAAACGTCATGCGGAACCACCGGCGTTCAGCTGCACGCTCCGCGAACCTCCTCCAGCATTTGGAGAGGCAACGCACCCATGACAGGGATCCATCGGAAACAACGGTCCGGGACGCACTGGACCGGCTTAAGCCGGATGAGCGTGAAGTACTGCTCTTAACTTATTGGGACGGTTTCACCTCAGATGAGGTCTCGGACCTACTGAATGTCAGCGCTACGGCGATCAGGATGCGTTTGCATAGGGCACGCAAGGAACTTAGCGATCTACTTCGGACCGTGCGAGAGTCAGAGGAGGCACAACGATGAGCAAGGAAGACATGTCGGCCGTCGCACGCTTAAGCGCAGCTGACCCGGCCTCAAGTGTTACCGAGGATGAGGTAGCCCGCAGTCGCGCCAGAAGCCTTGCAGTCATGGATACCGATGTCACCCACATCGCCGTCGGTGGCTCCATAGACCATTTCCACATCCAACCCGCCAAGCGTCATTGGGGGCGCTTGGCTGGACTCGGGTTAGCTGCCGCGGCTGCCGCTGCAGTTGTTGTTGGGGTTGTGGTCGCGTCCACCATACCAACGGTGCCGATGGAGCCGGCAGCTCCCGCAACGTCCCAAACATCGCCCGTCCAGGAAACGCCGTCGGGTCCCCTCAGTGATCTGTTCGCCTCTGCAGACGAAGTTTTGGTTCTCCAGGCCCTGCCCAACCGGGCCGTCTGGAACAAAGCGTGGGAAGAATCCCTCGCGAAATCCCAGAGCGCGGCGTCTTCCCCCGGTGGGCTAGGCCCCGAGTTTCCAAGTCTTGGTGTGGAGCCCGTCAACATTCTGCAGGTCCTGAAAGGCTCGCGGAGTGCTGGGCAAGCCACTCTCGATGTGGAGGCTGCCCCAGACTTGTGGAGAAACACCAACAATGTCGCACCGCTGACATTCCTCGCCTTCGTTGCCAAAGGCCCGGACGGTGAGATGCACCTAATGAAGGAACCCCAGGCGCTGCTGGAAATCCAGAACCTGCGTCAGGGCACACTGACGGATCCCACCACGCACGAAGTTGTCGACGTCGGCGACGACCTGCGTCAACGCATTTCAGTCGCACCGGCTGGTGACGTGCCCATCGCTACCTACGCCAGTGCTTCCTCACAGCCGGACGTCATCCAGGAAACACGCAAGAACCCGGATGGGACCGCTGAGGGCATTATGCATGGCCGCGTCACGGCAACGGAAGCCTGCTTCACGTTCCAGACCAGCACCGAAAAGGTCTACCTGCGCTGGCCCGCAGGTTACACCGCGGCCATCAAATCTCTTCCGCAAGACGCCGACGGCAACTTTGCTCTCGAAGGAACGTCCCGGGGAGACAGGCCCGTGGTTCTCAATGACTGGGGCATCGTCTACGCCTATGACGGGTCGTCCTGGCCCCTAATCGCCGGCTCCAGGACCAACGAGACTGCCTCCTGCAACAACGAATCCCTTCCCGTCTTTGAAGTTACGCCGCCCTCGGCAGGAACCAGCCCCTTCGCGCTTGACCACGAATCGGGGGTGGCGTTGCCATAGTGCACCCGTCCATTTGATTTCCACCGGTCAAGAGGCCGGGCGAATGGGGCCGTGGCCGGGCCTGCCGACATGGTCAGGGACGTGGCCACTGATCATGATGACCTTGGCTATCGCCGTTTCCGGGTTGCGGCCGCTCGTTTCCCTTGGTGTGACCGCTGCGCTTCTGCTGGGACAGTTCTTCTACATAATCCCGCAAATGTACGCCAACCACTGGCCCATCTACTTGGGTTCGTTCATCGCCCTGACCTTCATCGTATGGACCTCACCTCGACGTGTCCGGTACATCGCCTGCGGCGCCAACCTGGCTTTTGTCGCGGCCATGACTTTCCTGATGCTCTCCTGGCGATACGGACATGGCATGGGCAAGTTCAATCCCATGGGCTTCGGAGACCGTGGGATGTTCACCAGTTACGGCTGGACACTGTTCTCGGTTCTGCTGCTCATTGCAATCGCATGCGTCGGCGCCGGGCTTCTACTATCGCTCTACCAGGAGCGGGGCAGTCTTTTTCAGGCCAGGGAGCTGGCCCAGAACAACCTGAAGGAGACGGAGATAGATCTAATTGTTGAACAGGGGCGCACACGCATTGCACGGGACCTGCACGACGTACTGGCCCACTCCCTGGCTGTGATCGCGGCGCAGGCAGACGGGACCCGCTACCTGAGCAAGGACCAGCCCAAGGCGGTCCTCACCGCGTTGGACACCATTGCAATTTCCGCGCGCAGCGCCCTAATAGACCCGCAGCACGCCGCGCTGGACCGGGGTGCTCGACTGGCTGGTTGGTGGAGGCCCGGAAAACATCGGGTCTTCCCCGGAAATCCTCAAGCTTTCCTACCTCGAGATCTTGCGTAACCCCCTGCGGCTTTACCAAACCTTGAGCATTTCTTTCAGGTTTTCCGGCAGGTTCTTGATTTGCCTCAGCAACTGTATGAACACGACGACGGGTTGACCGTCTCTTTCCAATTCATAACCTCTGGGGGATTTCATGGATATGACAACTAAGGCAAGCCGCTGGACGAAGGGTAGGGCGCTTCTTGCCGGAGGTCTGGTTTTGGGTCTCGGAGCCGCTGCTACCCTGGCGGCCTGGACGGACAACGAATGGGTTTTCGGCGGATCAGGAGACGGCGACGGCACGGAGCCGAATACACCTGGTACTGGAATTTACAGAATGCAACAAAATACGTGGACAGGAACGGCCGGAGCCGCCTTCTGGACTGATGAGCCGGCTGCCAACGGTGGGGCGCTTACCTTCACTGTGGAACCGGAAAAGATGGTACCCGGAAAGACCGTGTACTCTCCGATGCAGTTGCGGGCTGTGGCAGGCTCGGAACCCTTGGATGTTTCCCTCGCCGAAGGCATTCAGTCGGCCCTCAACAGAGGCCCGGACAATAGCACCGCTTTGTACAATGCACTGACTTACGGGGTCTACAAGGGCGTGGGCAAGGCCGCCTGTGAGGCCGGGACCGTGGCCGGGGCAGACGTCGTCGTAGCTCAGGGATCAGCATTGACTGCCACGTCAACCACGACCTTTCCTTTGGCTGCGGGAGCAGATGCCGGTACGGCTGGTGCGCCTGAAAACCTGTGCTTCGCGCTGACCCTTCCGTCTACGGCTTCTGCTGACCTCCAAGGACTGAACACAGTGCCCGTATGGCGGTTCACCAGCAGTGTCGGGCAGTAGCGAGAAGGGAAACCTCTCACGACGATTGCTGAGGGCCGGGAAGGAAACCGCCCTGACCGTGCTGGCACTGGCCGGGTGCCTGTGCGTGCTCGCAGTCGTGGCTGGCGCTTGGCTGGATATCAGCCTGATCGTCTTCCGGACCGGATCAATGTCCCCGGGGATCGAACCGGGTGCCATCGCCGTCGTCCAGGAGGTCCCGGCGTCGTCCCTTAAACCGGAAGACATTGCCACCGTCCAGCGTGAGGGCTCATCCCTTCCCGTCACCCACCGCGTCGTTGCTTCCGAACCTGACCCATCCGACCATCAAAAAGTGTTCCTCACCATGAAAGGTGATGCGAACGTATCCGAGGACCCGGTCCGCTACAACGTCCAAACCGCCAAGAAGCTCCTGTTTGCTGCACCGGGGCTGGGATATTGGGTGATGCGCCTGCAAAGCCCCTGGTTCATGGGTTTTTGCACGGTTGCCATGTCGTCCCTTGTCACTTGGACGTTCTGGCCACGGAGAGGCGCATCGGGTGCGGAACACACTTTTAATGAACAGCCGCTTCCCGATCAGGCGCTTCCCGAAAGGGCAGGCACAACGTGAGGCGGGCCGAACCTTCCGGCTACGCCGGAAGGATGTGCAGAATGCTGGCAGCCTGCGCCGTGGCCCTTTGGCTAGGAATGACGTCGCCCGCTCACGCGGCCCCCCCGGAGTTCCACGAACCGATGCAGGACGTGCCGGAAACTGGACAAGCCGGATTGCTGAGCCTGACTTCCTCAGTCCTGCCCCTTGAAATCCCTTGGCTGGAGCCGGGAGACACTTTTAGCTGGCAAATCGGACTCCATCTGATAGATAAGCCGGTGGCGGACGGGACTTTGCAGTTCATACCCTACGGCGGGCTCATGCAGCCAAATGCCGGTTATCGACTGACCGCGCAGCGCTGTGAAACGCAATGGACCGGACAAAGCGGCACGGGCGGAGAGTTGGGATGCGCATCCGGCGCCAGCATTTTGTTGGCCGATAGCCCTCTCCAATTGGGCCCAACAGCATGGATTCCTTTCGGGGATGTGGCCACGTTAACAAGCCCCCATATACTTTTCACCTTGTCCCTGCCGGACGAGGGAGCCGTAGCGGGTCCCTTCACCTTTGCCCTGGGGTTTACCGTCATAGGGGACGAGACGAAAATGCGCAACGATCTTGCGGACACGGGGTTTGCCGTAGCCGGACCGCTTGCCGCGACGGTCATCCTGCTGGGAGCCGGGCTACTCGCAAAGTTAAGCGGCAGAAGGGCTGGCAAGCCATGAACGCGCTAGCTGGCCGATTGCGGAACCGCCTGATCGGGGCGGGCGCTCTCGCTGTGACAGTTGCACTGGGCGGCGCAGCCCTAACGAATGCAGCCTGGGTCGACAACGAATACGTTCATGCGCGCGGTGTGGGCACAGATGGCAAGTGCGAGCTGGACAGTGGAACCCCCAGTACTGCTTCGGCGCGCCAGTTCAGCGGGACCCTGATGGGTTCGAACCTGGACAATCTGGCCGCAGTAGACGGCGTTAGCGTTTCAAATGACGGCGCCGGAACCAGCACATCAAGCCCCGGGGCCATCCGCATTGACGACAGCACCTTCAAGGCACCGCTGGACCTGGATCTGATGCGCGCCGACGTCCTCCAGCTCTCGCTTCCGCTAGGCCTTCCGGTCGGTTCGGCAGATGTATACAGCCAGTGGGGCCAGACCCTTGATAACGGGAATACGACGGCGGCGAGCGGCCTGGTCACGGACAGCGGCGGCGTGATTGGCCTTGGGCAGCCGCAAAACCCCTCCGATCCACCCACGATGGCGACGTTCGACCTTGGAGCTCTGGCGCCGGCGGCAATGGCCGGCATGACCCTTGAAATTGGGGCTGCATCTTCTATCGCCCGGCTAACACACTGCGGCGACCTCGGCAACGGCTGGCGGGGACCACTGGAGGAGCCCCTGCTGGACCGTGCGTACAGTATTTCCTCCCTCGATCTGAATGCCACGCTGCCGGCTCTGAGGACAGCTGTATCCGGGACAGGTCAGCTCCTTGATGGTGTCCAGACCAGCCTGGACGCCGCCATGGATGACTCGGAGGCTCGCATATCTGCGGACCTGACCCTCGCGGCAGCTCCGCTCCTCGGCACACTTACCCTAGGCGGCATCGATACACGGGTGACCATGACCCAGGCGGACCTAACACCTGTCCGAACCCTCCTTAATAGCACAATGACCGACAACCGCGGCCTGCTGACGGTTGATTTTGCAGCCGGCACCGTCCGCGTTGACCTGGCCAAGACAGCGGGTGGCGTGAACGGCCTTAACGGTCTCGATCCTAATACTGAAGTAGTTCTGAACCAGGCGATGATGGATGAACTTTCCGCAGCCCTTACCGACGTACTAAACGACTGGCATAAGAACATGACCTCGGCCCTCGTTACTGCCATCCGTGCGGCATCAGTGACCGTCAACTCCACCGTCCACGTACTCTCGGCAGGCCTCCCGCTAGCGGACATACAGCTCGGACTTGGACCGGTTTCCACTGGCAGCTTGTTGGATCTTTACAACGGCGTCCCCGGCACACCGTCCGTTCCGATCACGACGTCGATAAAGATGCTGGGCCTGAACCCCCTCGGACTGCTCATTCCCACACTCAATACGCTCGCGTCCGGACTGGCCGCCGCACTCCCCGGGATCGTCGGCGAGGCGCTCAATGACGAGCTCATCCTGGGCACAGTAGGGGATGCGGAAACATCTTTCACGGAGCTGACAAGCCCGTTAGGAGCCAGCCTGTCCGCAGCGCTGGGTCAGCTAAGCAACCTGCTCTCCATCATGGTCAATGTCCAGCCTGACCAGCCCGGTCACCCTGAGCCATCAAGTGCGGGCCCATTCAGGGTTTCCGCACTCCGGCTGTTGTTCGACGACAATGTCCTGGATATGTCTCTGGCCAGCTCCTCAGTGAGGTATGGACACTAAAGTCTCGCCCGTCCTGCTCAGTTGTCCCAGAACTTGGAACCGGGACCGGGCATGCGGCGGTAAATGCCTGCCGAGTTTCCGGCGCCCAACCCGGAATGCCACCACTTACTGCAACCCCTAAACCATGGAAACATGCATGTGTCGCAGGACTTCTACTACTCCCGTGGATTTAACGCCGATAACGGATGTTTCGTCAACCTATAGGGCCGGGCGAGACTCTTGCGCCGTTGGATGAGGTCAGGGCACGTCTGCCGGGCCCGATTCCTACGCTTCCGGGCAAAGCGAAGGGCGCACCCCGTTCGCGGAGTGCGCCCTTCGTTGCCGTCTGGTCAGTCCTTCTTGAAAGCGTCCTTGACCTTTTCGCCGGCTTGCTTCAAATCGCCTTTGGCCTGGTCGGCTTGGCCCTCGTTCCGCAGGCTTTCATCGCCCGTGGCGGCACCTGTGGCTTCCTTGCCCTTACCGCCGGCCTTCTCTGCCGCGTTCTCGATCTTGTCGCCCAATCCCATGGTGTTTCCTCCTCTGGTTGGCAGCCGCTTGCATTCGGCTACGAACATAATAAGCATGCTTAGCAACAAGTAATCAAGTGGACGTGCGGATGCTCCGTGAGTCAGGACGATTCACTCGGGGACGTGACACAGTTGGCCTGGAGCATGCATGGGTGGACGAAACCTACAGCTTGACTGCGGGCCGAGGTACAGCAGGATGACCTCTTCCAGGTTCGGCTGCGACGCAACCATTCCGCCCCGAAAGCGTCACATTCGGCGCTGGCCGCGGAGGCCCTCGCAGCTACTTCTGCTCCCGTGGCTTTAACGCCGATAAGCGTGATTCCGTCACTTGGGGTGGGCGTGCAGTGGCGAGGGAGTGCCTTTTACCATCGCGAGGTCTGCCCCAGTCTCGGGAGGTATCCCGGAACTACTGCTCTTTCGTGGAGTTGTTCAGGCTTGTGCCTCGAAACTTTGAGCTGCCCTGGTCGGTGCCGGTGGCCAAATACTCGAAGTCAGAATGCCACGTGCTCACGCCCGTAGGCACGGAACGTGTTGGCATACAAGCGCATAGAGGTAGATGGACTTGTCCCGGGGAAGCCTGCCAGTGTTAGCCTGGCGCAGGCTTCCCCGGGACCTCATAAACGTTCGGTAGCCCGGGTCGCGTGCCACTCGCGGGCGCCGGAGCTACAGGCCCCTGACCGGCTTCTTGGCTGGTCTCCGCCTAGCCTTGCTGGACCCGATTGAGAAAGTGCCCGGTGCGGTTTTGGAGGCCCTCAATCTGGCGGAGGACGACGGCCGCCGGGTTCGGGTTGATCTCATTGGCCGGAGGCTCCTTTCGCACGTTCTCGCAGCACAGGAAGTCTGCGCAGATCAATGTGCCAACGGTGTTCCCGTCACGACCCGACTGGCCAGCGCGTTTGGCCACCCAAAGGAGCACATCCTCCTTGGAGAACACATCCCGGCACAGCTCACAGAGCACCGAGCGGTTCTTCTTGGC
This sequence comes from Arthrobacter sp. B2060, assembly GCF_059090445.1. Classification (NCBI taxonomy): domain Bacteria; kingdom Bacillati; phylum Actinomycetota; class Actinomycetes; order Micrococcales; family Micrococcaceae; genus Arthrobacter; species Arthrobacter sp. B2060. Next base: position 699,565 of record NZ_JBNHFR010000001.1, on the reverse strand, counting down.
ACCGCCCTCGGGTGCGCGGAGCATAATCCCGGTCACGCCTTTTGGCCCGGGCACTACCAAATACCCCCGAAGTGGCATCTTCTCGTCGCGCCAGCCCAGGAAGTCCAGGCTGTCCCATGCCTGGGAATCGAGGTTTTTGGGCAGGGTGAGCTTTGCGACCTCCGAACGGGTGGCGTTGATAAAGGATGAACGGATCTGTTGCGGCGTGATTGCCTGCATGATTGACACTTTCGACGATGTGGGTTCCCCTTCCGGGGAGGGTCACGGAGTGTCAGCTTCCGGGCGCGCGAAAGAGACCGCAATCTACGTCTTTTGTCAGTTGGTGACCTGAAGAACTAGGGACGGGTCCGCGTCGAGGGGAAGCTGGGCGCAGCAGCGGGCGCACTGCAGGCCATGACGGCCACCTCGCTCACTATGGCCGCAGCGACCGCAAAGGTCCCCCGCGTACTCATTGCCTCGTCTCCTCACCTTTTCACCAGATCATCCCGGTTCCCATATCGTGCCAAACCATATCCAGATCTGTCCAAAAGGTTGTTGCCACCATCCTTGGCAAACGTAGCGGCTGTTGCGAGGAGCAGGACGCAGAAATCAAGGACAGATGCACGATTCTCACGTTGAATGAGAGCGCTCGTGGAACCCCTATAACCGGTCTTCCGTCAACCTGAGTCAGGGGGAAATTCGAAGCCAGCTTGACTCACCTCGCAACGCTGACCTGGGGCAGTTTGTCGGCCACCTGTTTCAACGGCATGGTGTCGGCGACGGATTCTGAGGCCAATTGAGAGGATGACGGCCTTGGAGAACAGGCCCGTGGATCAACACTCGAACTTGCCTCAGCAGAGGATCAGGAATAGTTGTCCAGGACCGGCCCGGCAGGGCAAGCAGCCGGGCAATCTGCCGAAGTACTACGGTGGCACTTCCGAGGTCGCTGCTCCGTGGTTCCCGGTAGGTTGGGGATAGACGAAAGGTGGATCACCAATATGACAGAGCCCTCATGGGTTCAGCACGCCATCTGGTGGCACGTGTATCCTCTTGGCTTCACGGGCGCTGAACCGACCATGCTGGCCGACCAGGCGACAGTACACCGCCTCCCCAGGCTGCACGCCTGGCTGGACTACGCTCTGGAACTTGGGGCATCTGGCCTCGCCCTCGGCCCTGTGTTTGCCTCGGAATCGCACGGGTATGACACCACGGATTATTTCCGTATCGATCCCCGTCTCGGCGATGACCAGGACTTTGACGAACTGATCAGGCAGGCGCATGCCCGCGGCCTGAAGGTTCTGCTCGACGGAGTGTTCAACCACACCGGGCGCGGCTTCGGCCCGTTCCAACAGGTGCTGGATGAAGGACCTGCCGCACCCGCGGCGCCCTGGTTCCGGCTGACCTGGCCGGAGACCGGATGGAAGCCCGGGAGCGAGCCTGACTATAAGGACTTTGAGGGCCACCATCACCTCGTCGCACTGAACCATGAGGAGCCCCAAGTGGCCGGATTCGTTGCTGACGTGATGAAGCACTGGTTGCGGCGCGGCGCGGACGGCTGGCGGCTGGACGCCGCCTACGCCGTGCCGCCGGCGTTTTGGAAGGCAGTGCTGGCCGACGTGCGCCATGAGTACCCGCAGGCCTACTTCGTGGGGGAGTACATCCATGGCGACTATGCCCGGGAAGCGGACGCCGGCACGCTGGACTCGGTGACACAGTACGAATTGTGGAAGGCGATCTGGAGCTCCCTCAACGACGCCAACTTCTATGAACTTTCTGCAGCCCTGGAACGGCATAACGGCTTCCTCGAGACGTTTCGGCCCTTGACGTTCGTGGGCAACCATGACGTCACACGCCTTGCAAGCAAGCTGACCAACGCCGATCAGCTCCCGCTCGCCCTGGCGGTCCTCCTAACAGTGGGCGGTACGCCATCCATCTACTACGGCGACGAGCAGGCCTTCCGTGGGGTTAAGGAGACTCGGCTCGGGGGAGACGACGCTGTCCGACCGGCGTTTCCTGCCGAGCCCTCGGAGTTGGCGCAGCTCGGCCAGCCGGTCTACCACCTGCACCAGGAACTGATTGGGCTGCGCCGCAGGCACCCATGGCTGCATGATGCCCGCACGAAGGTGGTGACACTCAGCAACGAACACCTCGTTTACGAGGCGAGCAGCGATGGCGCCACCATCACGGTCGCCCTGAACCTGTCCGACACGGCCACGCAATTGCCCGTTCCGTCGTCGGCCTCTACCGTCCTGGCCGGCAGGGGAACAAACCTGCCGGACCGCAATGCAGTCAGCCTTCCCAGCTACGGCTGGGCCGTACTCGGGTGCGCTACATAGGCCGCGGCGCATTTCCAACGCCCCTAAGCTGCGCCCTCCTCGAGCCAATCATCATGGAAAAGCTTTACGTAATCTCGGCTATCAGACCGGGTACCGCGGCGCACGGCGCCTTGGGCGCGCGCCCCAGGATAAACACGCGGGGAGGGCATGTGATTCATCCGATGAGATACGCAGAGCACAGTTGACGTAACGTCCGCTATCAGCCGTCTCCAACGTGAGCGCCTGCTGGCCAATCAGGGGCGTAGGTCTGCTGCAGCCCTTCCCGCGCCAGCAGCGATACTGACGCGATCGCGATCGTCCGCGGATCGCAAATCAGGTCTTCTCCGGTTCCGGACTTATCTTCTCGGTGATCTTGTTCGCTGGTTCTCTAAACCACCGCGGTTCCACTGCTGTGGGTGGCGATCAACAGGATCGAAACGAACGAAAAGAGCAACCGCGCAATGATCCTGGCGGTAATCGGAACGGCTATTGCAGTGCCGCTGGCTCAGGTACCGTTCGCGAACCTGGTCCACCTCCTGTATCCAGCGCGTCAACGCAGTGCCGGCCCTGCGGCATGAGTGCTGGTGTCTTTTGTCCCTTGGGCGTAGCGTCATTTTGAACAGGGCGTTAGCGGGAATCCGCGGGGTGTTTCGCCGTTGGAGAAGGAGCCGGGATGGCCGGATGGAATGCTGACACTGCTGCCGGGACTGCGGGGCCAGGCTCCGTCACCTTGGTGGAAGGCTCGTCCTTTTGTATCTCCGGGGCGAACGGCGATATCCGTCCCGGGTTCCCGCACGGGGTTTTCTTCGAAGACACCCGCGTCCTGTCCCGCTGGGATCTGACCCTTAATGGTGTGCCACTGGAGTCGCTGGCGGCGAAGACGAGGGAACCTTATCGTGCCTTGTTTGTCGCACGTGTACCGCAATGGGACGGATCCGCGGACAGCCCGTTGATTGTTGAACGCCTCCGAGAGGTAGGGGCCGGCATCCTGGAGCAGATCACTGTCCTAAATTACTCACCGGCCTCTGCCGAGTGCGTAGTCACCCTTCAGGTCGAGGCGGATTTCGCAGATCTCTTCGAGGTGAAAGAGGCGCGCATCCAGCGGCGCTGGGACGAATCCCGCGAAGCGAATGGCGATTCATTAACTATCAGGGCGTCTTGGCAGGAGATTCGGAAGGGCGTCCTAGTATCGGCGAGCGGTGCCGACATCACCCCGGAGGAACTGACCTATCGCATCATCGTCCCGCCACACGGACAATGGAGCACCACCGTGAGCGTGGTGCCCCTCGTCGACGGAAGGAGTCCCGTGGCACGGCTTGCTCGGTCGAACGAGGGCGACTTGTCTCCCCGCGATCGGCGCCATCAGGACTGGGTGGCCAAGATTCCGGTGCTGCACATCGGCAACCACTCAATCGAACGGACCCTGCGGCGCAGCTACGACGACCTGGGAGCGCTTCGCATCGAAGATCCCGGCCACCCGGACAGGATCGTAGTTGCCGCCGGTGCCCCATGGTTCATGGCCCTCTTCGGGCGCGACTCGCTCTGGGCATCCCTGATGGCGCTACCGGTGGATCCGTCCCTGGCCTTCGGCACCATCCAGACCCTCGCGGACCGCCAAGGGAAGGTCGTGGATGAAATCAGCGAGGAAGAACCGGGCAAGATCCTGCACGAAGTCCGGCTTGATGTCTCCAGCGGGCTGGCGCTGGGCGGCAAGTCCGCCTACTTCGGCAGCGTGGACGCCACCCCGCTCTTTGTGGCCCTGTTCGGCGAAGTCAGCCGATGGGGATTTGCGGCAGAATCCATCTCAGCCCTGCTGCCACACGTTGACCTCGCGCTGGACTGGATCCGCGACTACGGCGACAAGGACGGCGACGGCTTTGTCGAGTATGCACGACTCAGCGACCGCGGCCTCATCAACCAGGGCTGGAAGGATTCGTGGGATGGAATCAACTTTGCCGACGGCAGGATGGCAGAGCCACCCATCGCATTGTGCGAGGTGCAGGCCTATGTCTACAGCGCTTACCTGGCACGCTCATGGATTGCCTTCGACGCAGGCGACATAGACGTGGGTGCCCAGTACCGGGACCGCGCGGCGGAGCTGAAGAGGCAATTCAACCTACAGTTTTGGCTGCCCGACCGGGGCTACTATGCAATCGCCTTGGACGGCCACAAGCGGCCGGTCGATGCATGCGCATCCAACATGGGCCAATGCCTGCTGTTCGGCATCATCGACAAGGACAAGGCGCCAGCGGTGGCCGAACGGCTCATGTCCCCGGAAATGTTCAGCGGCTGGGGCGTGCGGACCCTGGCAAGCAACATGGGCGCCTACAACCCGGCAAGCTACCACAACGGATCAGTCTGGCCCCACGACAATGCAATTATCGCTGCCGGGCTCCTGCGCTACGGCTTCGTCAAGGAGGCTCAGCAGATCTCCACAGCTCTGTTTGAGGCCGCCGAGTACTCGGAAGGACGTTTGCCCGAATTGTTCTGTGGCTTCAGCCGCGAGCACTACGACGAACCGGTTCCCTACCCCACGGCATGCTCACCGCAGGCTTGGGCTGCGACAACGCCCATCCAGCTGATCAAGGGCCTGATGGGCTACTACGCCGACGTGGGCCGCGGCGGCCTCTGGCTGCATCCCGTGCTCCCGGCATCCTACGGCGACCTGCACATCACCAACGCACCCATGGCAAACAGCCGTATCACCATAGACATCTCCGATTCCATCGCTACCGTCCAGGGGCTGCCCGACGGCATGTTGTTTCACCACGGGATTCGACCATGGGCGGCCGACCTGGTGGAGAAGGGAAATCACGCCGGTGACCGGCATCGCACTGCTGCGCCGGAGGGAGGAAAACCAGCTTTTTGACCTTGAATGAAGCGCCTGTGAAACGCAGCCGCCATCCCGCTTTTGTGCCTTGGGGAAGTCTCGCCAGCTGTCGCATCTCGCCGTCTCGCCGTCCTGGCGACCCCGAGGCGGCGACATGTCTAAAGACTGTTCCCCCGCACGGTCGACATTTGAGAGCCCGTCGGTCCCCCATCGGCGGGCCATCTTCTTGCCCTTGGAGCGTCGCAGTTCCTGTATCTCTGCTTCCAGGACTCTGACTAACTAGAGGTCCACAGGGATTACTGTGACTCCAAGCCCCTTTTCGCGGGTGAGACAAACGGACACAATATCCGTTAGTCGGTTACCTGTGTTCCGATAACAGTAGCGGCCCTTATGACCGCTCGAGCGGTCATAAGGGCCGCCGCAGGGCCTGCGGCTTCGAGGTCGTCGTATTCATAGCTTTGGATTCCGTTTGGTTCCTGTGTTTGATGTCTTTAGTATCCCGCCGTTGCTTGCCTTGGCTGGGTGCGGGTACGGTTTTGGGCGCACACGAGGTGTCCTCGATTCAGCTAGGTGTGCCTTGATTTAGGGGTGGGTTGAGATCCCCGTTGGGTGAGAGAGATGACCAAACATTGAGCTCCCGCCACCTTGAGTCTGAAGTTTCCAGGGTCGGTTGTGTTCCTTATTTCTAAGAGGTGTCCTCTCGGAAGATCAATCTGTGAAAACTCTTCAGACATGATCGATGTTTCGGACGCAGAACTGAATATGAGAGTTGTATCGGCGGAGGTTGTGAAGTCACGAGCTTGCCCTTGGCCTATCCATTCCCATCGAGGTGAAACGTGCTTCGGTGAGTAGATGAGGTTGATGTCCTGGACGGGACCGTCACGTAGCTTGCAATTAACATTGCAACTGCCATCGAAGGCTAGCGTTTGGAACGGGACAAGCGCTTCGTTTGAGCCGCCAAGGTCCAGGTACACGCCGGCGCCCTGGATCACCGTGATGATGCGCTGCATACCCGGGAAACTGGAGAACGGTCCGTCAATAGCGATTTCAGCCATGGACAGGCGCCACGTGTATTCTTCGCTTGGCCCCTCACGGATTAGCTCTGTAGTGCGCCCCCCGCCGTTTTTCCACGGCATTTGCGTGTAGTCCGAGGGTGCATATCTTTTTGTATGGAGCATAACCAGCTACTCCCTGTAGTGGCCATGCGACGGAGAGAAGCATAACCACTGCAAGGAAGTCTCCTAACGAATCACCGATGCGTTCTGGCTGACTTCCTGCATGGGGATGCGGACGCCGCGTTCTTTGGCGACGTCGAGTGCGCGGTCGTAGCCGGCGTCGGCGTGACGGATGACGCCCATCCCGGGGTCGTTGGTGAGGAGCCGTTCGAGCTTTTCGGCGGCGAGGTCGGTTCCGTCGGCGACAGAGACCTGGCCGGCGTGGATGGAGCGGCCGATGCCGACTCCGCCGCCGTGGTGGATCGAGACCCAGGTGGCACCGGAGGCCGTGTTGAGCAGGGCATTAAGCAGGGGCCAGTCGGCGATGGCGTCAGAGCCGTCGGCCATGGCCTCGGTCTCGCGGTAGGGGGAGGCGACGGAGCCGGAGTCGAGGTGGTCGCGGCCGATCACGATGGGCGCCTTGACCTTGCCTTCCTTCACGAGCTGGTTGAACAGCAGCCCGGCCTTGGCCCGCTCACCGTAGCCCAGCCAGCAGATGCGCGCCGGCAGCCCTTCGAACTCCACGCGCTCAGCGGCGGCATCGATCCAGCGGTGCAGGTGCTTGTTCTCCGGGAAGAGTTCCTTGATCGCGGCGTCGGTGACGGCGATGTCCTCCGGGTCTCCGGAGAGCGCGACCCAACGGAACGGTCCCAGGCCCTCGCAGAACAGCGGGCGGATGTAGGCGGGGACGAAGCCGGGGAATTCGAAGGCCCGGGCGTAGCCGCCCTTGCGGGCTTCGTCGCGGATGGAGTTGCCGTAGTCGAACACCTCGGCGCCGGCGTCCTGGAATTCGACCATGGCCTGGACGTGCCGGGCCATGGACGCCTGGGCCTTCTTGGTGAAGCCTTCCGGGTCAGCCTCGGCCTCGCGGTGCCATTCCTCCACTGAGATGCCTTCGGGGAGGTAGCTCAGCGGATCGTGGGCGGAGGTCTGGTCCGTGACGATGTCGACGGTGAGTTCGCCGGCCTGGTGGCGGCGCAGGATCTCGGGGAAGACCTCGGCGGCGTTGCCGACATAACCGACGGACCAGCCGCGGCGCTCCTCCTTGGCCTTGAGCACTTTGGCGATCGCGGCGTCGAGGTCGGTTTCCACCTCGTCGAGGTAGCGCTTGCCGGCCCGGCGGCGCAGGCGGGTCTCGTCGACGTCGACGATCAGGCAGGCGCCGTCATTCAGTGTGACGGCCAGCGGCTGGGCGCCGCCCATCCCGCCGCAGCCGCCGGTGAGGGTCAGGGTCCCGGCGAGGGTGCCGTTCTCGTCCCCGGTGAGCTTGCGGGCGATCGCGGCGAAGGTCTCGAACGTGCCCTGCAGAATGCCCTGGGTGCCGATGTAGATCCATGAGCCGGCGGTCATCTGGCCGTACATCATCAGGCCCTCGGCCTCGAGCCGGCGGAACTCGGGCCAGTTGGCCCAGTCCCCGACAAGGTTGGAGTTGGCCAGCAGCACGCGCGGCGCCCACTCATTGGTGCGGAACACACCCACCGGCTTGCCGGACTGGACCAGCAGCGTCTCGTCCTTGTCCATGGTTTCCAAGGTCCGGGTGATGGCATCGAACGCAGCCCAGGAACGGACCGCGCGGCCCGTGCCGCCATAGACCACCAGATCGTCCGGGCGTTCGGCGACCTCGGGGTCCAGGTTGTTCATGAGCATGCGCAGCGGGGCTTCCGTCTGCCAGGACTTAGCGGTGAGCTCGGTGCCGCGGGCTGCTTTGACCGGGCGGGCACCGGTAGTGAAATCGGCGGGTGCCATAAGGGACTCCTAGATGAGGAAAGAAGAAGAGGCGATGGTGTTTACTTTGTTGCGGCGGCGGGGCGGTGACCAGCCTTGGCCAATTGAATCTGCTCGTAAACGTGGTGGCGCAGTTCAGTGAACCGCGGCAGAGACCGGGTGTTGAGCTGGTCGCGTTCCGCTGGGAGGTCGATGTGTAGGTCCTCCTGAATGACTGTGGGGGAGGACGAGAGGATGATAACCCGCTCGCCCAGGTACACGGATTCGTCAATGTCGTGGGTGACAAACAGGACTGTGACGCCCAGCTTCTTCCACACGGTGCGGATCAGGTCTTCCAGATCGGCCCGGGTCTGGGCGTCGACGGCGGCGAACGGTTCGTCCATCAGCAGGACTTCGGGCTGGTAGGCGACGGCGCGGGCGATGGCCACGCGTTGCTGCATACCGCCTGACAGTTGCCAGGGGTAGGACATCGGAACGTGGGACAGGCCCACCGCTTCGAGGGCCTCGTCGACTAGCCTGTCGCGTTCTACCTTCGGTACGCGCTGGTTCTTCAGTGGTAGTTCGACGTTCTCGCGTACGCGCATCCAGGGGAAGAGTGAGCGGCCATATTCCTGGAAGACCACCGCCATTTTCTTGGGTGGGCCGGAAACCTGCACCCCGTCCAAAAGCACCTGACCTTCCGTCGGCGCCATGAGCCCGGAAATGCACTTGAGGAGCGTCGTCTTGCCCGATCCAGACGGACCCACCAGGCAGGCGAGCTCGCCTGCACGGAGGTCAAAGGTCAGGTTCCGCACGGCTTCCACGGGCCCGCCGTCGGTCTGGTAGACCTTCTTCAGCCCCCGTACTGAGAGCATGGCCTGACGGTCCGGGGCGGCTCCTGGCACACGGCCAGCGATGATGTTCTTGTCAGTGGTTTCAGACGGCATTTTCTACCTCTCGCAGGCCGTGGTACCAGCGCAGGATACGGCGCTCGGTGAATTGGAAAATGAAGGACAAGGCCACTCCCACCAGGCCCAGGATCACGATGCCGGACCACATCTCTGGGATGGCGAAGGATCGCTGGAACTGGACGATGGTGAAGCCCAGCCCGGAGGAGGAGGCGAACATTTCGGAGATAACCATCAAAATCAGTCCGATGGACAGGCACTGGCGCACTCCGGCCATGATCTGCGGGCTGGCGCTGGGCAGGACAAGGTGGCGAATGCGGGCCGCTCCTGAAATGCCGTAGGTATGCGCGGAGTCCGACAGTACACCGTCGACGGCGCGCACGCCCTCGATGGTGTTCAGCAGCACCGGCCAAATGCAACCGGAGATGATGACTGCCACCTTCATGGAGTCAGTGATGCCCATGAGCAGCATGAGCACGGGGACAAGCACCGGCGGCGGGATGGCGCGAAAGAACTCAAGGACCGGCTCCGTCAAGTCCCGCAGCCATTTCACCGATCCGATAAGCAGGCCCGCCACAATTCCTATAATGATGGCGGCAGTGACGCCCACAATAAGCCGGCCCAGACTGGGCAGCACATCGGAGAGGATGCGGTCACCGAACCACGTCTCAGCAAAGGTGCCGATTAGGGTGGCGGGTGTGGGGACGAAGAAGTTTTCGTCGCCGGCAGTGGCCGCCGCCCAGATAAGGACCAATATCGCGGGCAATCCCACGGCATAGGCGACTCCCTTTAGGATTTTCATACGATCACCTCTGCGCGCACCGAGGAGTGCCAGGAAAGGGTCTTGCGCTCAATAAAGCGCATGACCAGATTTATCAGGATCCCGATCAGGCCGGTGGCCAATACCAGGGCGTACATGCCCGCAATGGCCCCACCGGATTGCGCCAGGGCAATTTCACGCCCCAGCCCCGGAGAGCCAATGACCAGCTCGGCGGTAATCGCCAGGATCAGCGCGACCGATGCGGCCAGGCGGACCCCGGTCATCAGGTAGGGGAGCGCCGTTGGGAATACCACGTGGCGAATCCGTGCGAACTGGCCCAGCCCGTAGCTCTTGGCGGTGTTCATCGCCACGTTGTCCACGTCTGCCACTCCATACAGGACTTGAATAAAGACCTGCCAGAACGATGCGTAGATGATGAGCATCAGGGACGACTCCATCTTGACTCCGAACAGCAGAACAGCCAGCGGGATCAGCGCCACAGAGGGAATGGGGCGCAGGAACTCGACGGTGGAGTTGGTGAACTTCCGCAGGAAGGATGAGGACCCTATGACGAAGCCCAGCAAGGTCGCGGCCAGGACTGCAGTCACCAAGCCGATAAGCCAGGCGAGCATTGTTTCAGCTACTGCAATCCAGAACGCGGTATAACTGAAGTCCGTGGCCAGAGCCAGCAGAACCTCCGAGGCCGGCGGCAGGAACCGGGCGTCAACGATTCCGACGTTTGGTACCAATTCCCAAAGCAGGAGAAAGCCTGCGATTCCGGCAGCGCCCAGCAGTTGCTTGCTGGGCCGTGGGCGGGCCCTTTGCGGCATCTTTGCCCTACTGTTTATGTCCATTCTTCTTCCCGAGAGATCGCGTGCACGAGACTGACGTGCACGAAACTAATGTGCACTTGGGCGCCTATTTGGCGATCATCGCCTCATAGTTCGGGTCCTTTTTCAGTACCTCGTACTCCTTGGCGGCGGTGCCCAGCTTCTTAAGGGCGTCCGTGTTGACGTCCTTGTTCCACTTGGACATCACCAGGGCCTCGGCGAGTTCAGGCGTGACCTTTGCATAGTCCTGGATGATGGTGCGTACCTTGTCCTCATTCGCTGAGGCGAATTCGAACGACTTGTGCAAGGCCCTGCGGAAACGCTCCACGAGTTCAGGATTCTTTTCCAGCGTCTGCTGGGACGTGAAGTAGAAGGCCGAATCGAAGTTCTCGGCCATGTCCGTCATGGGACTGGCCACGATTTTTCCACCGGCTTTGAGGATCTGCGTCCGGAAGGGCTCGGTTGTCCATGCAGCATCGACATCGCCCCGCTCGAGGGCGGCCGGCATATTCGGGTAGGGCATCTCCACGAATTTCACGCCCTGCGGATCACCGCCGGCCTTCTCAACGGAGTTTCGGATAGTGATGTCCGCAAAGTTGTTGAGAGCATTGACTGCCACTGTCTTACCGACCAGGTCGGCCGCGCCCTGGATGCCGCTGTCTGGCATTGCCGCCACCTCGGTTGTGTCGGCTCCCGGCTCGTTCGTAGAGGTTGAACCGTTCGATACCACCGTCACCGGTAACCCCTTGTCCCGAGCGATCAGCAGGGAAACAACGTTCGAGTACCCGAATTGGTACTCCCCGGTGGTAACTGCAGGCACAATAGCTGCCCCGCCCTGCGCCAGCTGGACGTCCAGCTCGATGCCCTCCTCCTGGAAGTAGCCCTCCTGCATGCCCAAGTAAACCGGGGCGACATCGGTGATCGGAATCAACCCCACACTCACCTTCTCCAAGTTGCCGCTTCCGCCTCCACCTTGGGTGGCTGCTGCCGTTCCGGGCGAGGACGGGCTGCCTGCGCCGCAGCCGGTAAGGGTAAGCATTCCGGCTAGGACTGCCGAGCCCGCTGCGACAACAGCGCGCCGGCTCGAAACGTACGCGGGAAGGGATTTTGGTGACATGTGGTTCTCCAGGATGTTCCGGTTGAAAGTTTCAAAGAGTAAAACGTAACTGCCGTCACATGAAAGTTACTCCGTGGCGCTGGGCAGCGTCAATGGTTTGGGGCACAATAATTGCCGTACAGTGAAATGGAAGTTTTACAGTTGTGAAAGCCAGCCCCTTCTGCCCTAGCGAGGAAGCATGACCGCCCGAACAACGCAGGACCCCACCACCCGTGCCGCAGACCGCACACTCGGGCTGCTGCGTGCCGTGTGCGAGAATGACGGCGTAAAGCTCGTTGACGCAGCCAAGGCAGTCGATTTGTCTGCAAGCACGGCGCTGCGTCTGCTTCGGACCCTTGAGGCCAACGGGTTTGCCACCCGGACGGAAGACGGACTCTACCGTCCAGGATTCAGGATGGTGCAGCTCGGCGTGCAGGCCCTGAGTCACGAATCACTGGTGGCCACCAGCCGGGTCGCGCTCCAGTCCCTTGTTGAGCAGACCGGTGAGTCCGCTTACCTGAGCGTTCTGGTGGACAACTCACATGGCTTATATCTGGCGATCGAGGAGGGTACGCACACCGTGCGCCACATCAACTGGGTTGGCCGGACATTTCCTCTCCAAGGAAGCGCTGCCGGTGCGGTTCTTCTCGGCCAGGTAGACGCCGGAACCTATGCCGTTGTTGCCAACGGCGTCGAGGCGGATGTAACGGCTGTGGCGGCACCCGTCATAGTGGGCTCCAAGGTGGCCGCAGCCCTCAGTATCGTGGCCCCCAGCTACCGCACCACCTCCGATGCCGCTCAGCAATTGGGAACCTTGGTTGCACGGGAGGCGGAGAAACTCTTTGCCACTCCCGGTCTTGTTGCCGTGGCAGACGCTGCCCCAGGGCAAGCTTCATAGAAGAACAGCAGGCCATCGGCTGACGGCTCTGCCATGCGTATGCCGGCTTAGGATGTTTCCAAAGGCAGGAAGCCTGTCAGCATTAGCTGACAGGCTTCCTGCGTTTATGAGTGGTCAAAAGTCCGTTCGTTGCCCTGGTGCTGGCGTGAACCAAGGACTCGGCTCTTCACGGGTCCGACTGCCGGCCCTACCGGAGTTCCGCGCAGAGATCAATCTCCTGCCCTGGTGAGCCCACCAGGTTGACGGCGCCTGTAGTGAGGTCGAAGGCGAAAGTGACGCGCCCGGTGTGCAGGGTGGTGGAGACGCCTCCGGGAATGTCAGGGCCGTTTAGCGTCAACCAGTTGTTCCGCCCAGTCATCGTGACGGTGAAAGCATCTTCTTCGAATTCGGTGGTGACCTTCGATCCCGCCGATGTTGCAGTAAACGTCTTGCCGGGCACAGGGTTCGAGGGGTCCGGGCCATAGTTGATGTATGTGAATTCCGTTGTTCCAAGGGAGGACACAACGGTGCCACGCACGGAGCCATCCTTGTTGAAGAGCTCCTTGTAGTGAATGTTTCCTCCGCCCGTCCATGTGTAGCCGACGTTGAAGTCAGGGCAGGCGAAGCCGGCAGGGATGTAGGCCGGCCCTTCCGGCTGGTCTGGGCCGGCGGCGGCAGCTGGCATTGCAGGTGTGAGCAGGGTGGCGGCCAGGATGGTCGGCAGTGCGAGAAGTGCTTTGGTGGAGGTCATTTTCTTCCTCGATTTTTGGGCAGAGCGGTATTGAGAAAAGGGCATAACGGCGTGCCTCTGAACGGGATATTCCCTGACGGCGGCTAGGGGCGAGTCCCTGAGCCTGCGCCCGAAGGGGCGTCTTGGTGAACCAGATTACTCGTAGGTAGCCAAGCGCACCAGAGGTTTATCTAACGAATGTATAAAATCGTCGCGGTCGTCTTCACAAGCGTGCACGCAGGGATGGGTACAGCGTTTCCCGGATGATGCCGTAGTCGCTGGCGAGGATGCATTTGGGAATTCCGCTGGCCGCCCGCTGCACCATGTCCGCCGCGCGTCCTCGTCGCTAATAGTGCAAAGGCTCCGGGAGATGCCTGCAGGAAGATCACTTAGTGACTTCCAGCTCGGCGTTCCACTTGTCGAGGTCGGCATCCTCCCAAGAGCCGTAGGTGGGATTGGGCAGAATGAACCAGTCGTCGCCGAAGTGCTTGGCGTCTTCTTCGACGAGCTGCCGCTGCTGGTCTAGATCCGCGTCGGCATAGTCCCCAGCGAAGTCATGTAATGTATCGCCGAGTTGCATGATGACCTCGTGCTTCTCCTGGATCTTGGTGCGCCGCTCCTCCTTCGACGGGCCTAGCAACCTCACGTGGTCCTTTGATACTTGGGGGAAGTCCAGCTCCTTCAGTGAGGCGATGGTGGCATCGAGGTTCTCCTCGGTCCGGTCGGAGATGTAGTAGATCGAGACGCCCATCTCATCGGCAATCTTGAAGAACTCGGCGGCGCCCGGGATAGCGGACGGCGAGCCCTCGAGCTCCCACTGGGCCCAGGTATCCCAGACGCTGTAGTCGTGGCAGGCGGTCATGTCGCGGGCCAACAGCGCGGTGTTGTCGATCGCGGTCTCGTCCAGATCGGTGATAATCGCGAGGTTCTTGGACTTGGCCTGCTTGACTCTCTCCTGGAGGCGCTCGCCAGCGATCCGGTAGGTCTGGGACTGCAGCGCCTGTGCCTCGGCGCTTTGCTGCTGCCAGCGCAGACCCATCGCGTGTTCCTGTACCGCACAATTCTCGGAGTTGGGGCTCTTCTTCGCACCCTCAGCGCCCTGGTCGATGGCGGCGCAGCCAGCGGCGGCCAGCAGGGACACGATGGCGATACTCGTGTAGGCAATGCTCATGGGTCTCTTCAAGGTGAATCTCCTCGTTCAGCAAGATGGAACTTGATCGGCAAAAACCTGTATTGACGTTTTCTGGCCCTTCACAATCGAGCATGGGTAGGGGTGTTCCGCCGTGCCCGAAAAACTCGGGTGTCGATGGGCTGCCTCTTGTTGGCCGGCCTCTCGTGCATTGTGATCAGGGTCATATGGAGGACAGTAGCGAAGGTTGAACAAGCGTTCAAGACCCCTCGTTGACTCCCGCATCCGGTACCCGCGGCTGTTCCGATCCCTCCACGAGGCTGCCTCTGATTCCTGTGACGCTGCATGAGGCGTGACTGGAAAGATGTTCAGATTCGCTGTTGGATAGCTGCAGATACAGCAATGGGGGCAACGAATGGCACGAGTAATTTTCCATGATCCGTTTGTGGACAAGGAGCCTTTTTCCATCGAGCCGTTCAAGGGCTCGCCTCCCGCTCCCGTTCCACGACCCGCGCCTGCAGATCCAGCCGCCCTAAAGCCGCGGACATTGCCCCCTCAAGGTCATGAACGTGAGGTGCAGCAGCTCATCTACGACTTGGCGGTACTTGCCGCTAGACAGGATCTGCCCGGGTCATAACGACGCAGTCAGGCGTCCAGATCGGCAATTAAGCTGGTGCTATCTGAACGATCAACGTGCGCATAAAGGAGTGAGTGACATGCCTAAGACCGGCAAGAACGATCACGCCCGCAAGGACGAGCTTCCCTCGACCCTGCAGCGCTCAGAGCAGAAAGCCCAGGACACGTTCGCCAAAACCTATGATTCCGCCCTCGAGTCCTACGACAACGATGAGAGCCGGGCTGCCCGTGCAGCCTACGCCTCGCTGAAGCACAGTTACGAGAAGGTGGGCGACCACTGGGAGCCGAAGGAGAAGCGGGGACCTTCAGACAAGCGCGCGGAGGAGGGACTCGATTCGTCTCAACCCACGGCCGGTGACGTGGATGCCAACGCGTCGAAGGAGCATCTCTATAAGCGTGCGCAGGAACTGAACATCGACGGCCGTTCGAAAATGAACAAGGACGAGCTGGTCACAGCCCTGCAGAAGGCCAACGACGCCGCAACCCGGAAGGCGCGAGGAGACTAGCCAGCGAACCTGGAACAACAGCACGGGGTTTTCAAGCGCTGCGGCGGTACCTAAGAATGGCCAAAGCAGCTCGACCGTGACCTACAACCTGTCACCCCGGCCTGTTCGTTACCGTGACGGTCCGTGGCGCTTGGAAGGACAGGAGCCGGATCCATTCGGGCTCATGGTCCAGCAGCCGGATTCCCGGCAGAGCGGCGGCGGTTTCCTGGACGGTGACGGACGCCTCGAGTTCTGCCAGCTTGGCGCCGAGGCACCGGTGGATGCCGGATCCGAAAACCAGGCCGAAGGGGGACCGCGTGTCCCTGCCCGGCGTGCCGGGCAGGGAGGACTCGGCCGGTGTCGTGATGTGGTTCGCGGTCAGTTCGAGGAGGATCTCGGTGCCGGCCGGAATCAGGTCCCCGCCAAGCAGTGTGTCCTCCGCGGCCACGCGGCGCCACGTGGGAACCGACGATTCGGTGGCAAGGACGTGCCTGACAACGGACCTCGAGCCCTCCGCCGAGGCCGCGTCCTTCCACTCCAGTGGCGCGGATCCCTGCAGGAGCCGGAACAGCGTGGTGCTGATCAGCTGGGTGGTTGTTTCCTGGCCGGCGATCAGCAGGAAGTAGCCGAGCGAACACATTTCCGGCCTGGAGAGCCCGTGCTCGGACAGCGACTTGAACAGGTTTCGTCCGGGGGCAGCCACGGACTCGGCGACGAGCCGGCGCAGCCAGACGTAGAAATCGGCGGCGCTGCGGGCGAGCTCGAGCTGCCGGTCCTCGCCGGGCCATCCCCAGAACAGTTCCATGGAGTCCAGGCCCCACTTTTTGAGGGCTTCCAGGTCCCGTACGGGCAGCCCGAGGAGTTCGAGCATGACGACGGCGGGCGGGAACGCCGCCACCGCCTGCACGAGGTCCACCTGGCCGGACGGCTCCAGCTGCGCGGCAGCGTTCCCCGCCGCTTCCCGCACGAGTTCCCGGATACGCGGCTCCATGGCCGCGACCTTCGCCGGCGTGAAATAGCCCGCCACGACCTTCCGGATCCCCGCATGCGTGTCGGTATCGTTGCTGGCCAGGACCGGAGGCAACGCGAAGCCCACCCGCTGCAGCACCCGCAGGGCGGGCCCCGCAAGCGGCGTCACGGCAATCAGGGCATTCGCGGGACTGAAGTCGGAGGGTCGGTGCAGCGCTTCCCGAACTACGTCCGGGTCACGCACCACCAGATAGGGGCACCGGGCCTGGCCGGAGCGCTCCGCTGGCTCCTGGCGTTCCGCTGGCTCCGGGCTTTCGGTGAGCGGCTCCGCGGATCCTGCCGGGGACAACGCCGGGCTCATGCGGACAGGCCGTTCAGCCAGGTGCCTGCTTCGGCACGGAAGGTGGCCGGGGAGAGTGCCGCGGCCTGCTCGGGAATGACGCCGAGCAACGGCACGCCCAGTGATCCGAGCACCTGCCGGTTGCCGATGTGCACAAAGTCCGGGTCGGCGGGCCAGCTGCCGAGCACGATCCCAAGGGTCCGAAGGCCCCGGGCCTCCAGCGCCTCAAGGGTCAGGTCCGTGTGATTCAGCGTTCCCAGGCCCGGCCGGGCGACGAGCACAAATGCCGCTGCCAGGAGCGCCCCGAGTTCCGCCAGGGTGCCGCCGTCGGTGTCCAGCTTCACCAGCAGGCCGCCCGCGCCCTCAACCAGGACATGGTCATGGCATGCGGCAAGGTCGCGGATCTTCTCCGCGTGCGCAGCCACCCCGGGGAGCTCCGTCCCGTCGACGGCGGCAGCCGCCACCGGGGCCAGGGGCTCCCGCAGCACGACGCCGGTTTGTGCTGACACGGCCCCGGCCAACCGGACAATTTCGGCGGCATCGGAATCACCCACGGCGGCTCCTGACTGGCAGGGCTTGTAGACTGCTACGCTTCGACCCTGCCTGTTAAGGGCAGCGGCGAGGGCCGCCGTCGTTATTGTCTTGCCGACTCCCGTGTCTGTTCCCGTGACCAGGATGATGTCCGGCAGGTTCATGGCAGTTCCTCCAAAATGCTGCGAAGCACCGCGCAGCTGTCTTCGATTTCCTGGGGTGTCAGGGTGGCGCGTGCGGTCAGCCGCAAACGCGAGACTCCGTCCGGGACGGACGGCGGGCGGAAGCAGCCGATCCGGACGCCGGCTGTGCGGGCGGCGTCGGCCGCTGCCAGGGCAGATTCGGCGGACGGCATGGCGATGGAGTGGACGGCGCTGGACGTCGGACAGACGGTGGCGCCGCGCGCTGCAAGGGCAGGGGCGAGTCCGGCGGCAAGCGCCGCCGCGTTGCTGTGGACGGCTGCCGCCCGCCAGGGTTCGTCCCGGATGATCCGTACCGCGGCGAGGGCTGCCGCTGCGGAGGCGGGCGCGAGGCCGGTATCGAAAATGAAGCTCCGGGCCCGGTTGATGAGGTGTTCGCGAAGCAGGGCGGATCCCAGGACGGCTCCGCCCTGGCTGCCCAGGGCCTTTGACAGCGTCGCGGTGACGATCACGTTCGGATGCCCGGCCAGGGCGGTCCCTGCCACCGAACCGCGGCCCTGAAAGCTGCCGCTGCCTATGACGCCGAGGCTGTGCGCCTCGTCAACCAGCAGCACCGCATCATGCTGCTCGGCCAGGCCCAGCAGGTCCGGCAGCGGGGCTTCGTCACCCAGCACGCTGTACAGGGATTCGACGGCGATGATCGCCCGGGGCTCCGTCCGGTCAGCCAGCAGGCGGCCGGCCGCCGCGAGGTCGTTGTGCATGAACGATTCCGTGCGTGAGCGGCTGAGCCGGAACCCGTCGATCATCGAGGCGTGGCACTGTTCATCCGCGACCATCAGTGTCCCCGGCCCGCCCAGCGCGGTGATCACACCGACATTCGCCAGGTAGCCGGAGGAGAACACCAGTGCCGTCTCCATGCCGGCCAAGCGGGCGAGCTCCTGCTCGAGGTCCAGGTGCAGCTGCGTGGTCCCGGCCACCAGCCGCGAGGATGTGGCACCTGAGCCCCACCGCGACGCGGCAGCCGCGGCAGCGTCCGCGAGCCGCGGATCCGCGGACAGGCCCAGGTAGTCGTTGCTGGCCAGGTCGATGAAGTATTCGCCGGCGGCGCGGGGGAGCGGACGGCGGACCAGGCCCCGGCGGTCCCGGACTGCGGCCTGCCGCTGGAGCCACTGCGTCATCGAGGTGCTCATGCTGCACCGCCGGATCTTGTTGGGACGCACTCCCGCGCCGGGGCGCGCCCGTGGACTTCGGCCTCATGGACTTCGTGCCCATGGATTTCGGCGACGGCCGCCGTCATGCCTGCAGTGATCTGTTCGATGTCAGCCGCCGTGCTGACGTATGGGGGCATGGTGTAGACGAGGTTACGGAAGGGGCGGACCCAGACGCCGTGCCGGATGGCCGCGGCAGTGACCGCTGTGACGTCGACGGCGTCGTGCAGTTCAATGACTCCGACTGCGCCGAGGGCGCGGACATCGCGGACGGCCTCGAGTTCCAGAGCGGGGGCCAGCCCGGCCCCCAGTCCCGCGCCGATCCGGGCGACGTCGGCACGCCAGCCGCCGCCGTCGATGATGCCGAGGCTGGCGTTCGCCACCGCACAGGCCAGCGGATTTCCCATGAAGGTGGGGCCGTGGAGGAGCGCCCCCGACGGGCCGCCGGACACAGCGGCTGCTATATCCGCGGTGCAGAGCATCGCGGCAAGCGTCAGGTACCCGCCGGTCAATGCCTTGCCCACGCACATGATGTCCGGAACGACGCCGGCATGGACGGCCGCGAAAAGCTCCCCGGTGCGGCCAAAGCCGGTGGCGATCTCATCGAAGATGAGCAGCAGCCCGTGCCGGTCCGCCACCTGGCGCAGTGCTGTCAGGCATTCGGCCGGGTAGGCGTGCATGCCGCCGGCTCCCTGGAGGAGCGGTTCGACGATGATCGCGGCCAACTCCCCGGAATGTGCGTCCGCGAGGCCCCGCAGCTCCGACGCCCACGCCTGCACCGTTTCGGGTGTCGCGGAAGCAGCGGCAGGGGGACGGGGCGCAAACACGTTGCCGGCGAGCAGACCCGGAAAGGCGGAGTGCATGCCGTCCACGGGATCGCACACGCCCATCGCCGCAAAAGTATCGCCGTGGTACCCGCCGCGAAGGCTCAGGAACCGCTGCCGCGATGGCATACCCGATGCGGTCTGGTACTGCACCGCAAGCTTCAGGGCAACTTCCACCGAAACCGAACCGGAGTCGGCCAGGAACACGCGCTCCAGGCGGGACCGGCCCGGCGCCGACGGGGCCATGTCCACCAGGCGCTCGGCGAGTTCCACGGCCGGGGCATGGGTGAGGCCGCCGAACATCACGTGGCTGAAGCTGTCCAGCTGCCGCTTCGCGGCGGCGTCCAGCACAGGGTGGCGGTAGCCGTGGATCACCGACCACCACGAGGACATCGCATCCACCACCTCATGCTGCCTGCCGTCGTCCCCGCGGAGCCGCAGCCGCACGCCGTCGGCCGCCTCCACTTCCCACAGCGGAAGGTCCGGGGAAGCCGGCGCGTAGGGGTGCCACAGCCGTGCGCGGTCCCGCTGGATCAGTCCCGCCGGCGCCGAAACCCGTGTCATCTGGCAACCACCCCGTGGCGGGAACATTCCGCCGTCCAGCCCACCGGTGTCACCTGGACTTTCATGCGGCGCCGGCAGGCGGCGCAGTAGCGCGGCGGTTCCATCGCCAGGCGCTCGGCGCAGCGGTGGTGAACGTTCGACGCCGGGCCGTCGCCGCCGTGGGACGGCTCGCCGCAGAGCCCGCAGAACTGCGCCGGACCGGTGGTTGAGCTTAGCGAGACCATGTTTACAGAGACTTCTGGAGTTCCTTGATGGGCATGTTCAGCTCGACCAGCAGGTTCAGGTCGGCGGTGGCGGGGCGTCCCAGGGTGGTGAGGTAGTTGCCCACGATGACCGCGTTGATGCCGCCGAGGAGGCCTTCACGGGTGCCGAGATCGCCAAGTGTCAGTTCGCGCCCGCCCGCATAACGCAGGACGGTGTGCGGCATGGCGAGCCGGAACGCTGCGATGGCGCGGAGGGCGTCCTTGCCGTCCATGATGCCCTGGTTTTCGAGCGGGGTCCCGGGCCTCGGGTTCAGGAAGTTCAGCGGAACCTCGTGCGGCTCGAGGGCGGCGAGCTGGGCCGCGAGTTCGGCCCGCTGTTCCAGGGACTCGCCCATGCCGATCAGGGCGCCGCAGCACAGTTCCATGCCCGCGGCCTTGACCATGTTGCAGGTCTCGAGACGTTCCTCGTAGGTGTGGGTGGTCACCACCTCCGGGAAGTAGCTGCGGGCCGTTTCCAGGTTGTGGTTGTAGCGGTGGACACCCCACTCTGCGAGCTGGTCGACCTGCCGCTGGGTGAGCATCCCCAGCGAGCAGGCGATGTTGATGTCCACAGCTTCGTTGATGCGGTCGATCGCGAACTTGATCTGGTTCATGAGCTTGATGTCGGGGCCGCGGACCGCGGCGACGATGCAGAACTCCGTGGCACCGGTGGCCGCCGTTTCCTTCGCCGCCTTGACCAGCTCGGGGATGTCCAGCCAGACTCCGCGCACGGGGGAGTCGAAGAGCCCGGACTGGCTGCAGAAGTGGCAGTCCTCGGGACAGCCGCCCGTCTTGATGGAGATGATGCCCTCCACCTCGACGTCCTCGCCGCAGTGGCGCAGCCGGACCTCGTGGGCCAGCTGCAGCGCAGCGGGGATGGCTTCATCGGGCAGGCGCAGGACGTCCACCAGCTGGTCCTGCGTCAGGCCCCGGCCCTCCTCGAGGACCTGTTGGCGGGCGGTTTCGAGAATTTCGTATTGTGCGGGGAGTGCTGCCTGGATCGTCATTGATGGTCCTTTGCGCTGACTAGCTGCGGATTTGCCTCACAGCCGACGCTAGTTTTTCCATGACGACGGGATTTTGTTGGGTGTCTACAAGAGAGCAGGCCGGGCTTTGGTGACGGCCCGCACCCTGTCACCCAACGCTCTCAGCCGGGCCCGCCTTATGCCGATAGCCGGTTCGGGCCGCCGAGCCAGTAGAGGGCGATGTCGACATCTCTGGCAGTCCAGGTGTGACCGTGCCGCTTCGCGATCGACCGCAGATCTTCCACGAACTCCATGTAGCGCTTGTACCTGCCGGGCGCCGCGGTGAGCGTACGGCCCAAGGACTCCAGCCCGGCGTTGGCGCGCCGGTCATATACTGCCATCCGCAAAGGCGCTGCGGCCAGCAGAAGAGCTGACGCGTAGGCGTCTCCCTTTTCGAAGCCAGGCAAGGGCGACAGCGCGCCCCGGCCGGCAGAAGCCGCTTTAGGTACGGAGAGCGAGAGGTCGTTCACGGCAGCCACAGCCCGCTCCGTCACCGCCCGCACTTCCAAATCCTGCATTTTCATCAGGTCCCGGACCCATGGCGTATCCGCACGGAGCCGTTTCCAGAAAAGCAGGGCCCCCATATCTGCCTTACCGATGCTGGCGGTCGCCTTAATTCGATCAGCGACTTCGGTGAGCACCTCGTCGTACGCCGGCGAGGTTGCTGCCATGTAGGCGGTGTGGGCTGCGCGCAGCGTTTCCCAGACTTGCGAGTCGGCCATAGCGCGGGGTGTTTCGTCCTGCTTATCCATAGTTTGAAGCATGCCACCCGTACCAAGACCCCTGGTGAAACTATGGTGAACAGTTCAGTAGCGACCAAGGGCCGGTGCGGGTGGCGCTTGTGGAACCGTGTTCATTTCCGCGTCGCCTTGCCTTCCCGTGCGTGTGGCTTGCGGCGGCTAGCTTCGCCCTCATCACCAACCCAACACGATGTGACGGAGCATGCCATGCCAATTCCTACACCTGCCCGAATCCTGGGTGCCGCTGCTGCACTTTCTCTCCTGTCCTCCTCCGCTTTCGCCGGCGCCGCCGTTGCCGACGATCAGGGCCGCCAGCCTAACCCGGACTCTTTCTCCTTCGGCGTGATCGGCGATGTGCCTTACGGTGCCGAGCAGGTTGACCGCTTTCCGCAGATGGTCACGGAACTGAACACCCAGGACGAGCTGCGCTTCGTGGCACACCTGGGAGACATCAAGGCAGGATCGGCCGAGTGCAGCAACGAATACTTCGCCGCCATCAAGGCCCAGTTTGACCGCTTCGAGGCTCCGCTGGTCTACACGCCGGGCGACAACGAATGGGTTGACTGCCACCGCGTCAACAACGGTTCCTACAACCCCTTGGAGCGCCTGGATGAACTGCGCGAGCTGTTCTTTGCCGAGCCTGGCAAAACACTCGGCGGAAACATGCCCGTGAAGTCGGCTGATGAGGCGGGGCTGCCCGAGAACGTCACCTTTGCAGAGCAGCGTGTGGCCTTCTCCGTCGTCAATGTCCAGGGATCGAACAATTCGCAGCTCCCATGGACCGGGCTTGGACTTGACGAACCCACTACCGAGCAGCTCGCGGAAGTCCGGTCCCGGACGGCGGCGGACGTCGCGCAGCTGAAGCAGACGTTTGCCGACGCCCGGCGGACCAACGCCCGTGCCGTCGTGGTGATGACGCAGGCCGATATGTTCGATCCCTACATGCTCTCCCAGGGAGTAACGGAGAACCCCGAGCTGGTCAGCGGCTTCCGGCCGATTGTCGAAGCCATCGCGCAAGGTTCCCGGCAGTTCGGCGGGCAGGTCTACCTCTTCAACGGTGACTCCCACATCTACAACGACGACTCGCCCCTGGCTGCGGGATCGCCCTGGCTTGAGGTCTACGGCCAGGAAACCGTGGGCAACCTGCGCCGCGTGACGGTGGAAGGCGCGGCCGCGTCCAACGAATGGCTGCGGGTCACCGTTGCTCCCAACGCGTCAAACGGAGAGGCGCTCAGCTGGGAGCGTGTGCCGTACAGCTCCTGAACGGAGCCGCCCTATAACGGCAAATAGGACGGCAATAACCAGGGAGTGCCGGGCATGGGCGTCCCACGCGTGGTGGCGGCGCACCACCAATTCGGGTGGGCGGGTCGGCGCCCCGGAGCTCTCCTCCAAGGTTTTCAGAACCCCGACGGCGCACTATGAACTCTGTTCGACGGACAGATAGTCGTGCAGGCTTGGAGGAAGTCATGGCCGCCCGGACACCTTGGTCCCATAGCCACATACTTGCCGCGGAGGGCGTATTTTCCGGCACGTCCGCCATGTGTGTGCCCATGCCGGCCTGGGATTCAGGGGCCGGGGCGCTCTACACCCCAGCGTATAAAGCCGGCCGTCCGGGGATGTGACGATGGATTTGCCTGATGACGCCGACGGCACGGCTGGGACACTGCTCGAACCATCACTGACCATCCACACAATGACGGCTGAACTATGAAAAATGGATCAAACCCGACTATTCGTGACGTTGCCGTTCAGGCCAAGGTCTCGCTGACCACGGTGTCTTACGTGCTGTCCGGACGGCACGGCGGCACGACCAGGATCAGCCAGGCCACCCACGACCGGGTGATCGCTGCCGCCGCCGAGCTCGGGTACGTGCCGAACCAGGCAGCCCGGGGCATGCGCCTGGGCCGGACAGACCGCGTCGCCATTGCCATCGGCGACCTGGAGTGGCCGCCGGACCGCGCCCTGGCCGCGGCGGCCGCAGTCATCCTTCCGAAGCACGGCTACCAGGCAGTCATCATTCTAGGCGGCGCATGGCGGCAGTTCATGCTGTCCGGCGGTGCAGACGGAATCATTGTGGGCGCCCTGCCGCCCCACACGGCGGACGACAAAACTGTCAGCGAACTCGCCAGGCGCGGAGTCGCACAGGTGATCATTTCAGCGGCCATGCAGCCCGCCGGCTTTGACGTACTGGTCCCCAGCGTCGCTGATCCTGCAGCGGCCGGCGCGGGGGCGGAGCCGATTTCCGAGCTGGCCGTGGACATGCTCGTGGACCGGCTGGCCGGAAATGCACCCGCACACGGTGTCCGGGTTGCCGCGCCAAGGCGGCTGACGATGCGAGGAGCCTCCCTCGACGCTTACCGCGAGGCTCCTTCCGGCGCCGGTGCCTTCTCACGGATTGCCCGCACGTGAGCCCTGCCGCACCTAGGCGCCGCCACACCTAGGACGTCGCCGCACCTTGGCGCCGCCCGCATCAAAGCATGAACGGCTAGCCGCGCAGTGCCTGGTGTAACAATCGGGAGTGCCGGGCAGCTTTTCTGCCCAGCACTGCTGCGGGATGCCTTCTGACGTCTCCAGTCACGCCCCGTAGCCCTCATTAACGTCCGCGACACATTGACCGGCAGAGGGGCATACATCCCCTGCTGCGGAAGCGAATACGTCGCCATATGTACCCCTTCTTACGGCCTGTTGCGCTGTGTGACCGAAGGGCACCCGTGCGGCGGGAACCGCTTCCTGACGCGGCGCATTACGTCCGGTTTCCCCTCATGACCAGCCTCTTCAGCCCCGGATTCATCTCTGCTCTGATGGTGGACACGAGCCAACCACCGGCACTACGACGACGCCAGACGACCTGCTGAAGGGAACCCATCCATGACCTCCGGTACCGGCCCCATACCGAAAATCAGCCTGCAGAACATCACCAAAAAATTCACCGTCAGGCCAACCAAAGAGAATCCGGAAGGGTCTGTCCTGACTGCCCTCGACGGAATATCCCTCGACGTTTCCGCGGGGGAATTCGTTACCCTCGTTGGCCCGAGCGGCTCAGGCAAAACCACGCTCCTCGACCTGCTTGCCGGCCTGAGCAAACCGGACAGCGGCAGGGTTCTCGTGGACGGCAGGGAGGTCACGGGACCTGGCCGGGACCGCGCCGTCGTTTTCCAGCAGTACGCCCTCTTCCCCTGGCGGACCGCCGCCGCGAATGTCTCCTTCGGCCTCGAAGGACCGGGCAGCGACGGGAAACGCCTTAGCCGGAGGGACCGTGCCCGCAGGGCCAGCGAATACCTGGAGCTCGTGGGCCTGGGCGGTTTTGAGGACCGGTACCCGCACGAGCTGTCCGGCGGAATGAAGCAGCGCGTGGCGATCGCCCGGTCCCTGGCCTATGAGCCGGACGTCCTGCTCATGGATGAGCCCTTCGCGGCGCTCGACGCCCAAACCCGCGAGCAGCTTCAGGAGGAACTGCTGCGCATCTGGTCCACCACGGGCAAGACCATCATCTTCATCACCCACGGCATTGACGAGGCCGTCTACCTGGGCCAGCGCGTCGCGGTCCTCAGTTCCCGTCCGGGCCGGCTCAAACAGATTGTGGACATCGATCTGGGCGAGCGGTCCGGGGATGAGGACGTCCGCTCCAACGCGGCGTTCGTCGAGCACCGGCACCAGGTCTGGTCGCTCCTGCACGACGAGGTCCGGCGGGCACAGCAGGCCGGCCACGCGAAGATCCAGCCGGACGGTTCAGCCCCTGACGAGGCACCGGTCCCCTCCACCGGAAAGGCAGCATGATGAGCACTTCCACCCTGACCAAAAACCAGCAGACCGCGGCCGATACCTCGGGCCCTTCAGCCGCCACAGCGGACGCCGCACAAGGGAACCGGCCGGTTGAAGGGCCACCAAAGGTGGCCGCCGCCAGGTTCCGCTCCGGCGCCCGGCACGCGGGGCGCATCCTCTGGGCATCGGGTGCCATCCTTCTGTTCCTGCTGCTGTGGGAGCTCGGCCCCACGTATCTGGCACCCGCCTCCACGCGGGTGTTCCTCCCGCCGCTGCATGTGGTGCTCGAAGCCCTGGCATCCCTCGTCGAGAAGGGCCAGCTGCAGAACCACCTGGCGGCAAGCCTGAGCCGCTCGGCCAGCGGCTTCGGCATCGCAGTGGTGGCGGCCGTGGCCCTGGGGCTGCTGGTTGCCTGGTACCGGTCCCTGGACAGGTTCCTGAATCCGCTCCTGGAGGTCTTCCGGAATACGGCCGCCCTGGCGCTGCTTCCGGTCTTCACGCTGCTCCTTGGCATCGGGGAAACCTCCAAGATCAGCATCGTGGCCTACGCGGCGTTCTTCCCCGTGCTGCTGAACACCATCGCCGGCGTCCGCACGGTGGATCCGCTGCTCATCCGGGCGGCCCGCTCGCTCGGACTGTCCAGCTTCCGGCTGTTCCAGAAGGTCATCCTGCCCTCGGCGGTACCTACCATCTTCACCGGAATCCGCATGGCCGGAACGTCCTCCATCCTCGTGCTCATCGCGGCCGAGATGGTCGGGGCCAAGGCGGGCCTGGGATACCTGATCGTGAACTCACAGATGAGTTTCCTCATCCCGGAGATGTACGCAGGAATCCTGACCGTCTCGCTGCTCGGCCTGCTGGTCAACTACCTGCTCGTCGCCGTCGAACGCCACTTCTCCCGCTGGCGCACCGCTGTCGGATCGCAAGCCGCCTAACGGCGCCCACTCCCATACGGTAAGGAACCAACCCATGACTGCATCCAAACGTGAAGCGGCCGACGGCGGGCGCCAGCTGCATCTGAACGCCTTCCTCATGAGCACCGGGCACCACGAGGCGTCCTGGCGGCTGCCCGAAACCGACAGCTTTGCGGGCACGCAGCTGGCGCATTTCCAGCGTCTGGCGCAGACGGCCGAACGGGGGACCTTTGATTCGATCTTCTTCGCCGACTCGCCCGTGCTGCACGGCGACGTGCGCCAGCGCCCGTACGGCACGCTCGAGCCTACGCTGCTGCTGAGCGCCATTGCGGCCGTCACGGAACGAATCGGGCTGATCGCCACGGCCTCCACCACGTACAACGATCCGTATAACCTTGCCCGGCGCTTCGCCTCGCTGGACCACATCAGCGGCGGGCGCGCCGGCTGGAACGTGGTGACAACCGCCGGCGAAGCGGCGGCGCGGAACTTCTCACTGGAGGACCAGCCGGCACACTGGCGCCGCTACGAGCGGGCCGCCGAATTCCTGGACGTGGCGCGGAAGCTCTGGGACAGCTGGGAGGACGGCGCCACCGTCGGGGACAAGGCTGCCGGGCTCTGGGCGGACGGCTCCCGTGTCCGCGCAGTAAACCACGCCGGGCGGTACTTCCGGGTCCAGGGGCCGCTGGACGTGCCGCGGCCGCCGCAGGGCCATCCGCTCATCGTTCAGGCCGGCTCTTCAGAGGATGGCAAGGACTTCGCGGCCCGGTACGCCGAGGCGGTGTTCACCGCGCAGCAGACCCTGCCGGAAGCCCAGCGGTTCTATGCTGACCTGAAAAAGAAGGCCGCCGCCGTCGGAAGGGATCCTGAGACCATCAAGGTCCTGCCGGGCATCGTCCCCATCATCGGATCCACAGAGCACGAAGCGCGCCGTCTGGAACGGCAGCTCGACGACCTCATCCACCCCGAGCACGCGCGGAAGCAGTTGGCCGGTGTCCTGAGGGTTTCCCCGGAATCCCTTCCGCTGGACGCACAGCTGCCGGAGGACCTCCCCTCCGAGGACGCCATCGAGGGGGCCAAGAGCAGGTACACCCTGATCGTGGACCTCGCCCGGAGGGAACGCCTTACAGTCCGGCAGCTCATCGGGCGGCTCGGCGGCGGCCGCGGCCACCGGACCTTCTCCGGCACACCCGAACAGGTTGCCGACGCCATCCAGGGCTGGTTCGAGAAGGGGGCGGCGGACGGCTTCAACATCATGCCGCCCGTGCTTCCGTCCGGACTGGACGCGTTCGTGGACCACGTCGTCCCGATCCTGCGCACCCGGGGCCTCTTCCGCCACAGCTACTCCGGCACGACGCTCCGCGAGCACTACGGTCTGGCCCGGCCGGAGAACGCCCATGCGGAAAACGCCCATGCGCCCGCCCACGCAGGCGGCGCCCATGCGGAAAACGCCGCCCCATCAGACCTGACGAAAAGAGAGCTCCTTGTATCCGAACCGTGAGCCGTCGAATAGCGTCCTGAGCCGTGACCTGGACCAGGCCTCCCTGCGGGAAGCCTTCGGGCACGTCCCGTCCGGGGTGGCAGCGCTGTGCACTCTCGTGAACGGGGTGCCGCAGGGGATTGTTGCATCCACCTTCACCGTGGGCGTCTCGCTGGATCCGCCGCTGGTGATGTTTGCCGTGCAGAACATCTCGAGGACCTGGCCGCTGGTCCGGGCCGGCGGGCGGATCGGCGTCTCGGTCCTCGCCGCTTCGCAAAGCGCGGTGTGCCGGCAGATTGCGTCGAAGTCCGCGGACCGGTTCGCCGGTGTGGGGCTCACCGCCACGGAGCCGGGAGCCGTTTTCCTGGACGACGCCGGCCTCTGGCTGGACTGCTCGGTGGAGAGCGAAGTCCCGGCCGGGGACCACACGGTTGTCCTGCTCCGTGTCCACGGGACCGCCGTCCGGGACAACAGCCGTGACCCGCTCATCTTCCAGGGTTCGGAGTTCCGGAGCCTGGAGGTTCCGAGCTACGTTTGAGCGCTGCTGGGTTTCGAAGCCACAGCGGCCATGCGCGCATGTGTCAGCTGGCGGCGGCGTAGTCGCGGACGGCGGCTTCGTCCATCGTGAAGCCGCACTGGCAGCGGTAGGTGACCGGCTGCTCGGCCGGGGCCGGCTGGCCCAAGGAAAGCCCGTCCACGTGCAGCGGCTGGCGCGAGGAAACCTCATTCGGGTCCACCAGCTCCATGGGCCTGCGGCAGTGCACCCGGGAGCTGAAGGTGGTCATCAGCCCGGTGTCCAGGGCTGATAGCGTTTCATCGCCTGGGCCGGCGGCAGCGCCGGCCCAGCCCGCCCACGCTGTCTTCTTTGTGGCGTCCGGGCGTTCGTTCAGGGTAATCATGTTCATTCCTTTGGGCTTTTCACGGGGCTGCCGGCTTGGGCGGGCCCCGCCGCGAACTGCTTGCGGGAGTAATGCTTACCCGGTAAGCAAAGCATGCTTACTATTCGCGGCGCAAAACGGAGCGCCGCTCTTGGCTCCCCGGCGAACAGGCGCGGCGCGCCGCGAAAACCCGCTAAGGGAAGTCGATCCGCATCACGGCGCGCCGCGGAGTGGGCCGGCTGACCTCCGAGAACCCGGCATCGGTGAAGATCCCGCTGCTGCCGACATAGAGCTCGCCCCAGGAGTACTCCTGCCCGGGCCGGGTAACGATCGGGTAGCCCTCGATGGCCCGGGCGCCGCGCTCGCGGGCGAACTCGACGGCGGCGCCTGCCAGCGCGCGGCTGACACCCCGGCGCCGGAAGCCCGTGCGGGTGACGAAGCAGGTTACTGCCCAGATGGCGTCGTCGGTCCTGTCTTCGTTCCGGTCGGCCCACGGGACGCGCATGCGCAGCATGCGGATGTAGGCAGTACGGGGCTCCACGGCGCACCAACCGGCGGGCTCGCCTCCGAGGTAGGCGATGAGACCGCTCGTCGCCCTGGCGTCGGGGTTCCCGCGCCCTGCCTGCGCGTGCAGGCGCGCGGCGAGCTCCTCGACCGGAACGGATCTCCAGTCCTTGTCCCGGATCTTGAACCACTGGCACATGCAGCGGGAAGCCTCACCGCGCGTGCCCATGACGGCCTTCAGGTCATCCCAGGACGCTTCATTCGCGGGCACAATGCGGATGTCATTCGCCGGCTCCTGTCCCATTCCTCGGTACCGCCTCTCCGAATTCCGGCTGCTGCTTCGCGGCCGGTGGACACGACGTTGCCAGTGCACTCCGTGGACGTCAAGGGCGGTTTCGCCGTGCCCGTTCGACGTCGGCGGCGGCCTCCGCCTGCCCAAGGGCGCCGAGCCCCGCCACAACCCCGTCAATGTCGCAGTCGGGCCGGTTCTGGCTGAGCTTGGTCTTGGCCTCAATCCTCGTGATGAGCAGCTCGATGCCGACGATGGCGCGCAGCTGTCCTGCAACGTAGCGCTCCGGGGCATCGTCCACGCTCCACGGCCGCTCTGATCCCGCTTCATGGAGATCGGTCAACTGCCTGACATGGTTGCCCAGCCAGGCAGGGTCGTCATGGATCGCAAGCCTGCCGTACACATGCGCCGTGGAGTAGTTCCACGTCGGCACAACCCGTCCGTGTTCGGCCTTCGATGCGTACCAGGACGGCGAAATATAGGCGTCCGCGCCCTGGAGGATGACGAGTGATTCCCCGGTTGCCGGTTCAGAGCCCTGAGGGTTGTTGCGGGCAAGGTGTCCCTGCAGTGCGCCGTGTTCACCGACCGAGGGATCGTAGACGAAAGGCACCATGGTGGCGAGCAGGCCCCTTGGGGTCATGGTGACCAGATTGGCCGCGGACGGCCGGGTGAGGAGGTTGTGTATCGCGTCGGGGCCGGCAGTGAAGTGGGCTGGGATGTACATGGTCTCTTCCTGTGGTTCGTTAGGGAACGTGGTGCAGATCATCGGGGCGCGGTGGTGCCGGCTGCGGGCGGAGCCGGACGCGGACTGCAGCGGCTGCGCACAGAATGACGGCGACGCCTCCGGTGATGGTGGTCCAGGTCAGGGTCTCGCCGAGCAGGAGTCCGGCCCAGCAGATGGACAGCACGGGCTGGACGAGCTGAACCTGGCTGACTTGGGCCAGCGGACCAATGGCTAGGCCGCGGTACCACGCGAAAAATCCCAGGAACATGCTGACGACGCCGAGGTAGGCAAAGGCCGTCCACTGGGCCGGAGTCGCGGATGGGGGCTGCTGGGCAACGGAGAGCGCCGTCAGGATCACCATGAGCGGTGATGCGAGCACGAGAGCCCAGGAGACGGTCTGCCAGGCGCCGAGTTCGCGGGCCAGCAGGCCGCCTTCGGCGTATCCGATGGCCGCGGCCGCGACGGCGCCGAGGAAAAGGAGGTCCGCCCAGTGCAGCTGCCCGAAGCCGCCGGATTGGGCGAAGGCGAAGACGATCGCCGCCAGTGCGCCCATGGCCGTCACGGCCCAGAAGGCTGCAGGCGGCCGTTCGTGCGCCCGAAGGACGGCCGCGGTTGCCGTCGCGGCGGGCAGCAAGGCGATGACGACGGCGCCGTGACTGGCGGGCGCGGTGGTGAGGGCGAATGACGTAAGCAGCGGAAAGCCGACGACGACTCCGGCGGCGACCACGGCCAGCCGTGCCCACTGTGCCCTGCGAGGAAGGCGCTGCCGGGTGAGGGAGAGCGCGAAGACGGCGAGGGCCGCCGCCACCACCGCGCGGCCGGAGCCGATGAACAGCGGGGAAAGCCCCGCCACGGCCACGCGCGTGAACGGGACGGTGAACGAGAATGCCGCTACTCCGAGGAGGCCCCACCACAGTCCGCTGCGCGGACTGGACGATACCACTGGGCGAATCAGCGTAGTAGCGCTACTATTGTCTCTCATGAACAACGATAGCAGTTCCCGGATTGCAACGCGACTGCGGGAATGGATCTCCAAGGCCGCGCCCGGCGCCAAGTTGCCGTCCACGCGGTCCCTGGTCGCTGAGTACCAGGCCAGCCCGGTCACGGTGCAGAAGGCGCTGCAGACCCTCACCGCGCAGGGCCTGATCGAGAGCCGGCCCGGCGTGGGAACGTTCGTGCGGGCAGTCCGCACTGCCAGGCCATCGGACTATGGCTGGCAGACGGCGGCCCTGCGCTCACCGCTGACGCCGCTTCCGTCGCCCTCCACCACCATGCGCGACGTGGCGAATGACGCCATCGCCTTCCATGCCGGCTACCCGGACCGGGAACTCCTGCCCGAACGGCTAGTGCGTGCCGCCCTCACCCGCGCAGCGCGCGGCGACGCGGCGGTGTCCCGCCCGCCCGCCGCCGGCCTGCCGGAACTGCAATCCTGGTTCGCCCATGAACTCGGTGCCTCGACGCCGGCCGGAACCACGCCGCCGAACCCGAGCGACGTCGTCGTACTGCCGGGAAGCCAGAGCGGGCTGAGTTCCATCTTCAGCGCCCTGGCGGGCCGCGGGCAGCCCCTGCTCATGGAATCGCCGACGTACTGGGGCGCCATCCTGGCGGCGGCGCAGGCAGGGGTCCGCGTTGTCCCGGTGCCCAGCGGACCGGACGGCCCGGACCCGGCGGAACTGGCCCGGGCTTTTGACGAAACCGGCGCCCGCCTGTTTTACGCCCAGCCGAACTACGCGAACCCCACCGGTGCGCAGTGGGCCGCGGGGCGGGGCGAAGAGGTCCTGGATGTGGTGCGCGCGAAGGGTGCGTTCCTCGTGGAGGACGACTGGGCGCACGACTTCGGCATCACCACCAATCCGGTGCCCGTTGCCTCCCGCGACGACTCCGGCCACGTGGTGTACCTTCGCTCGCTGACCAAGAGCGTGTCCCCGGCCATCCGCATCGCCGCTGTCATCGCGCGCGGCCCGGCACGTGAGCGCATCCTCGCGGACCGCGCGGCCGAGTCGATGTATGTCAGTGGCCTGCTCCAGGCGGCGGCGCTCGACGTCGTGACGCAGCCCGGCTGGCAGACGCACCTGCGCAGCCTGCGCCACCAGCTCCAGTCACGCCGCGACTTCCTGGTCACCAGCATGCGCGAGCATGCCCCGCAGGCGCACATCGAGCAGGTACCCAAAGGCGGCCTGAACCTCTGGGCCCGCCTGCCCGACGGGACCGACCTCGAACGGCTGACCCGCGACTGCGAAAGCGCCGGGGTCATCATCGCCGCCGGGCGGGAGTGGTTCCCGGCCGAGCCGGCGGGCCCGTTCATCAGGCTCAACTATTCGGGACCGAACCCGGGTGCCTTCCCGGAAGGCGTGCGCATCATCGGCCAGTGCATCGAACGCAACGCCCTCTAGGACCCGGGCGAAGCCCCGGCTTTCGCCTTCGGCTTCAGGACCGCCGAAAAGATGGTCCAGTGCCTCAAAACCGGTGCCGTCGGCAGAGTCCATCAAGTGTCCATTCGACGCAATGGGCTGCGGGTGACAGAATTCCGTGCGTTCTGGTGCGCATTGCAGGTTCCTGAAGCGCCGTTACGCGGCTCCGCATGGATCAGCTCCTTACTGGACCTGTTCCTGCTGCTGACGAAATCGTATCCGGTCCCCGACCCGAAATGACGCTGTTTCCGGCGCCACGCACTCGGGCGGAATGTGCCCGATGACCAGATCGCGCGTCGTCATTTCGTGCGTCTTGACGCTGAAGCCTTCGCTTGAGAGCGTCAAGGCTCCGCGAGGCACTTTGCGCGGGCTCTCACGCGGATGGTGTCCGGTCTGCAGACGGGGGAAGTCCCTCCTGAACAGCTGCGGTGACACGCCGGGCATGCTGAAGTCCTCGATGATGTATGTCCTGCGGGTCAGGCGGGTAAGGAATGCCTCGGCGGTGAGGCCGTTGGCGGTGGCAGCCAGCTGGATATCGTTCTCTTCTTCGCCCCCGCACAGGAGGGGCCAGTCAAAGTGCTGCAGCGGTTGGGAGTCTTCCGGCCGGGCCACGGTGGACTCCAGTGCGATCAGGGCTGCCTTCATCGATGCCTGGCTCCATTGGGAGGGGTCATAGTCGACCAAGAGCGAGCGGCCGATGGATGTGACTTCTTCGACGCCGGGAAGTCCGTATGATTCCATCGATTTTTGAAGGGCCAGGATCTTGCGCCTGACGGCGAGGGCATCAACGCCGCCAGCTATGGCGGTTGTCTGGGCTGCGCCGGAGCGGATCACCGTGAACGTCGGTGAGAATCTCATGGGTTTCTTTTCCTTTCTTGGCAGGGAGACTTTTGGGGCTTCAGGCAAGTGTGGCCAGCTGGGTTCCAGCCTGGACATCGTCTCCGGCCGCAACAATGGCTTGGAATTCTGTCTCGCTGTGCGCTGAATGATGAAAACCAGGGGCCTCCCAGTTGCGAGGATGAGAGGCCCCTGGTGGTCTGAAAGTTCCTGTCACGGCAGGAAAGGGACTGTTATCCGGCGTACGGGTCGGCGATGCCGATGTACCGGGTGTAGAGGTATTCCTCGATACCCTCCAGGCCTGTCCGTAATGGCACAGCGTCCCGGATCGCCCCGGTCCGGACCAGCTGACTGCCCCTGTGGATCTCGACTTCAGCACCGATTGGGCGGCCGCAGTCAACGCCTCGGTAGGGCTTCATGGCGCTTCTTTCCTCTGTTGGGAATCACTCAAAGTCTGGCCGGACCGGATATCCGAGGTGGATAGGAGCTAGTCGGTTTCCGGTCCCTCGCAGTAATGGCAGCCGTCTTCACAGCCAACCTGGTCGGAGGGGAGCCGCGGAACAGCCAACCGCGTGATTCTGACTGCGGTCACTTGGCGCCCACGTCGGCCATGCCTGGGGTTTGCAGGTATTCTTCGTCTTCGGTGACGTTGGAGTCACGGCCGAGGGCAAGGCCGACCAGGGTCAGCAGGCACGCGACGCTGAGGTATATGGCAACCGGGACCCAGCTGTTGTAGGTGCTCTGCAGCAGGGTGAACATGAACGGTGCGATGGCGCCGCCGATGATGCCCGCGAACGTGTAGGCCAGCGAGCTGCCCGTGGAGCGGAGCCGCGGCGTGAACTGCTCGACGACGAAGGCGGCCTGCGGTCCGTACATGAAGGAGTGGCACAGCAGCCCCAGAACGGTGCCCACCACAAGCATGACCGGGGATCGTCCGTCGAGGACGATGAAGAACAGGTAGGCCCAGACTGCGGCGGCCACGGCCGCGATGCCGTACACGAGCCTGCGGTTGATGCGGTCAGAGATGGCACCGGCAAGCGGCATGGTGAAGAGCTGGAACGCCGAACCCACCAGTACTGCCACGAGCACCTGGCCGCGGTCGAAGCCCAACTCCTGAATGCCGTAGGTCAGGGTAAAGACGGTGCACAGGGCGTAGGTCACGTCCGGGCCGATGCGGCTGAGCATGGCGGCGATGAGCGGCCGGCGCTGGGTGGTGAGGACTTCCCTGATCGGCGCCTTGGGCTTGTCTCCCCTGGCTTCCATGGCCTTGAAGATGGGCGTGTCCTCCAGCTTCAGGCGGATCCACAGTCCGAAGGCCACCAGGAGCGCGGAGATGAGGAAGGCAATCCGCCAGCCGAATTCGAGGAACGCTTCTTCCGAGAGGGAAAGCGTCAGTACGGCCAGGGCGCCGTTGGCCAGCAGGTTGCCGGCAGGCGGACCGATCTGCGCCGCCGAGGCCCAGAAGCCGCGGCGGTTTGGGTCGCCGAATTCGCTCGACAGCAGAACCGCGCCGCCCCATTCCCCGCCCACGCCCACACCCTGGGCGAACCGCAGGAAGACAAGGATGGCAGGGGCGATGATGCCGATGTTGTCGTACGTGGGCAGCAGACCGATGAGGAAGGTGGCCACGCCGATCAGCATCAGGGTGAAGACCAGGATCTTCTTGCGGCCGATCTCATCTCCAAGCCGGCCGAAAATGATGCCGCCGACGGGACGCGAGATATACCCGACTGCGTACGTCGAGAACGCAAGCAGGGTGCCTGTGACCGGGTCCGACGCGGGAAAAAAGATCAGCGGGAAAACGATGGCAGCGGCGGCGGAGTAGACCGCGAAGTCGTAGAACTCCAGCGCGGTGCCGGTCAGGCTTGCCGCGAATGCCTTGTACATGTCCTTGCGCCCCACAACGGGTGTGGCGGGCCCGGAGGCCAGTACGGATTGGTTGGCCATTATTTATCCTCCATGAAGAGTGGATGTCATCCGCGAGCGGATGGGCTTGGGGGTCCGCGTCTGTCCGGGCTCGCGGGCTGGCAAGTGGGTGCATAGGCCGGATAGGCGGGGTCGGAATATGGAAGTCGAAACTTCACCGAGCACTAGATTGTTGAACAATCTGTTAGTGGAGTAATCTACGCGACATAGATCACACCGTCAAGGGCCTAATTCGAGCGGGCCCTGGACGCACTGTTTCGAGCACCGATGTGTCGTAGACCATTGCTCCTAGGCGGGAGCGTCGGGGACGGGCCGCGAACCTGCCGGACGCGCGCCGTCACGGAAGCGCTTCCCATAGGGCTCCGCGTCGAGAATCGCCTCACGCCGGATTCCGATTGTTGAACAATCAGAGGAAATCAGGCATGATGGATAAAACATCCATTTTGAGACGGGGATCACATGCCTTTCATCGACTTGAACAGTGACGTGGGGGAATCTTTCGGGAACTGGACCTTGGGCGAGGACGCCGCGATATTAGGCCACGTCTCCAGCGCCAACGTTGCCTGCGGCTTCCACGCGGGCGATCCCAGCACGATTGCCAGGACGTGCCGCGAAGCCGTGACTGCCGGAGTGACAATTGGTGCCCATGTTGGTTATCGGGATCTGGCCGGCTTCGGCCGACGCTTCCTCGACTGTTCGGCCAGTGAACTGGCCGATGACGTCCTCTATCAGCTGGCGGCGCTTCAGGCCATGGCCAGCGCAGCCGGCTCGGAGGTCAAATACGTCAAACCCCACGGAGCCCTATATAACGCGATCGTCCATCATGAGGTGCACGCCAAAGCCGTGGTCGACGCCGTGCACGCGTTTAGTCCCGGGCTGCCAGTGCTTCTCTTGCCAGGTTCGGTAGCGCTTGCCGAAGCTGAACGGCGCGGGCTCCGTGCCGTGAGGGAGGCATTCGCGGACCGTGCCTACAACCCGGACGGCACATTGGTTTCACGGCGGGAAGCAGGGGCCTTGCTTCACGACAATCAGGCCATCACCGAGAATATGGTCCTCCTTGCGACCGAAGGAAAGGTTGTTGCCCTCGATGGCTCCGTCCTGAGCATGGACGCGGAGAGCATCTGCGTCCACGGCGATACCGCCGGCGCCGTCGCCATGGCAGGCGCCGTCCGCCAAGGCTTGGAAGACGCAGGCGTCGCTATCAGGACATTCGTATGAGCATCGAAGGCATCCGTCAGGCAGGGCCCCGCGCACTCCTGGTTGAACTGACAGACCTCAACTCCGTGCTGGCGCTCCACGCCCGTCTGATCGCTGAACCCTTGCCGGGGCAGCTTGACGCCGTCGCCGCGGCAGCCACGGTGCTGCTCAAATTCGCTACGGCGGCCGAAGCCAGGGCCGCGTCGGCCGCCGTCCCGCAACTGGACCTCGCTTCGGCGGGCCGCGGCGGCGGCCGAGAGGTCACAATCGAAGTGGTGTACGACGGCGAAGACCTGCCAGAGGTGGGGCGGCTAACGGGCCTAGGTGTCGATGGCGTCGTGGCCGCTCACACCGGCCAGTGCTGGACCGCGGCCTTCGGTGGCTTCGCGCCGGGATTCACCTACCTTGCGGGCGAAGACGGCCGACTGGCTGTGCCCCGGCGGAGTTCTCCCCGCACCGCGGTCCCAGCCGGTTCCGTTGCACTGGGAGGCGAATTCTCCGCCGTCTATCCCCGCCAGTCGCCAGGCGGCTGGCAGCTGATCGGGCATACGACGGCGGTTATGTGGGACCTTGGCCGTGTATCCCCGGCGCTGGTACGTCCCGGAGACACCGTGCGGTACGTTGCCGCGCGTCAGGCTATCGACCTTTCCGCGCTCGGGGCGCCCAAAATCTTAGATGGCACCCAGGGGGCAGAGCCTGACGTGGCAGCAGAGTCCGAGCGCGGGGGCCTCCTGGTGGAGGCCCCCGGCCTGCAGTCACTCATCCAGGATCTCGGCAGACCCGGACTCGGCGATCTGGGAGTGTCGGCGGCAGGATCTGCTGATCAACAGTCGGCACGGCAAGCCAACCGGCTGGTGGGCAACCAGGCAACTTCAGCCGTCGTTGAGAACGTTCTTGGAGGCCTGGCCCTGCGCGCCATCGGTGACCAAGTACTGGCCGTCACCGGCGCTCCGGTGCCCCTGACTATTTCGGCTGGCCGGGCCCTGACGCCCGGAGCACCTGGCGTTTCATCGCCTGCCACCACACGCCACCCTTCCCTGTGCGCCCCGTTCGCCCTTCTCGACGGCGAGGTGCTGAGTCTGGGTGTGCCGAAGACCGGGCTGCGAACCTATGTCGCTGTTCGGGGTGGAGTGGACGTTCCACCGGTTCTCGGCAGCCGTTCCACTGACTCGATGTCCGGCGTAGGACCCGCTCCGTTGAACGTCGGCACGCGGCTGCCGGTGGGCCCCGTGCCTCCCTTCCAGCTGGTTGGCTCGCCTGAATCCTCGACTCTTCGCCTGGACGGAACCCATGCCCGCCTGCGCGTCACGCTCGGACCGCGTGACGACTGGTTCGACAACAGCGCCGTGCAAACGCTCACCGGCCAGGACTGGGTTGTCACCGAACAATCCAATCGCATCGGCCTGCGGCTGACACCCCGCAGTGGCACCGGCAACGGGAGCGTCCTGGAACGCAGCCGCGGCGGCGAGCTGCCAAGCGAAGGCGCGGTAGTCGGTTCGCTCCAAGTCCCGCCCAGCGGAGAACCCGTCCTCTTCCTTGCAGACCATCCGGTTACGGGCGGTTATCCGGTGATTGCCGTCGTCATACCTGAGGATCTCCCGACAGCCGCGCAACTGCCGCCGGGCCACCACGTGCGCTTTACCGTGGTGGACCCCCAGAGCCTTGAACCCCTCGCAGCCCCCACTAGCCCTAACTCCGGCGATGCCGGCCCCGCCCCCGAAGGAAACCCGTCATGAAAAAAGTCCTGATTGCCAACCGCGGCGAGATCGCGGTGCGGATCGCCCGCGCCTGCTCTGACGCCGGGCTGCAGTCCGTGGCCGTGTACTCCGACCCGGACGCTGACGCCCTGCATGTCCGGGCCGCGGACGAGGCCTACGCACTCGGCGGAACGACCGGGGGCGAGACCTATCTCGACATCGCCAAGCTGCTCGGCGTGGCCCGCCGGGCCGGCGCGGACGCCGTCCACCCCGGCTACGGATTCCTCTCCGAGAACGCCGACTTTGCCGAGGCGGTCATTGACGCCGGCCTGACCTGGATCGGCCCCTCCGCCCAGTCCATCCGGGATCTCGGCAACAAGGTGACGGCGCGGGACATCGCCGTCCGCGCCGGAGCCCCGCTGGTGCCGGGCAGCGACGGTCCGGTGGCAAACGCCGAGGAAGTACTGGCGTTCGCCCAGGAATACGGCCTGCCGGTGGCCATCAAGGCCGCTTTCGGCGGAGGCGGCCGAGGGCTGAAAGTGGCCCGACGGCTCGAGGACGTGGAAGACGCATTCGAGTCCGCCGTGCGCGAATCAACCGTCGCGTTCGGCCGCGGCGAGTGCTTCGTTGAGCGGTTCCTCGACCAGCCCAGGCACGTCGAGGCCCAGATTATCGCCGACACCCACGGCAACGTCGTCGTTCTCGGCACCCGCGACTGCTCGCTGCAGCGCCGCAACCAAAAGCTCGTCGAGGAAGCACCGGCTCCGTTCCTCACGGCCGAACAGCGCTCCGTGATCCACGAGTCGGCCAAAGCAATCTGCCGGGAGGCTGACTACCACGGGGCCGGGACCGTCGAGTTCCTCGTGGGCAAGGACGGGATCATCTCCTTCCTGGAGGTCAACACCCGCCTGCAGGTGGAGCACCCCGTGACGGAAGAGACGTCCGGCGTGGACCTGGTCCGCGAGCAGTTCCGGATCGCTTCCGGCGAAGTCCTGACGCTGACCTCGGACCCTGAGCCCAGAGGCCACGCCTTCGAATTCCGGCTCAACGCCGAGGACCCGGCGCGGGGCTTCCTCCCGGGCCCCGGCACCGTTGAAGTCTTCGAAGCCCCCACCGGCCCCGGTATCCGCGTCGACTCCGGCGTCCGTTCCGGTTCCGTGGTCCCGGGCGAGTACGACTCCCTGCTGGCCAAGCTGATCGTCCACGGCGAGGACAGGCCTCAGGCACTCCGCCGCGCAAGGGCCGCGCTGGACGAGATGCGAATCCAGGGGCTTCCCACCGTCCTGCCGTTTCACCGTGCCGTGGTCCGCCACCCGGCGTTCACGGCGGAGGACGGCCTGGGCGTCCACACCACCTGGATTGAGAACGAGTTTGCTGAACCCCTTGCCGCATCGCCGGAAATCGCGCGCAGCGCACCGGAAGCCGCCCGGAACACCATCACGGTGGAGCTGGACGGCAAGGCCGTCCAGCTGGGCCTTCCGGCCCGGCTTTACGAAGCCCTGATGAGCGGCGGGGGAGGATCCGCCGGTCACCACTCGACTGACGCAGAAGCAGAGGACGACGCCGACCTCGCCTCGCCGATGTCCGGCTCGCTCGTGAAGTGGCTCGCCGAGACCGGTGACGCCGTGCAGGCCGGACAGCCCATCGCCGTGCTTGAGGCGATGAAGATGGAAACCGTCGTGCCGGCTCACCGCAGCGGCACCCTGACCCGGGGCCAGCAGGCGCCGGGAACCGCCGTCGGACGTGGAGAAGTCCTGGCCAGCATCGGGTAGGCCCGGCGAGCATCGGGTAGAAGGGCCAATATTTAGATAGATTGGAACGATGCCGATGAACGCTGCACTTCAAGGATTCGCCGAGGGCGGCCACGCCACCCACGCCCATACAGGCGCCTGGGTTGCCGGAGTGCTGCGTTCGCGCATCTCCGCCGGGCAACTGCCGCCGGGGACCAAACTGTCCGAGCAGAAGCTGTCGGAGGCGCTTGGTGTCTCCCGGAACACCCTGCGCGAGGCGTTTACGGTCCTTGCAGGCGAGTCCGTGGTGCAGCGCATTCCGAACCGGGGCGTTTATGTTGCCGCGCCGGGGGCCGAGGACGTCCGGGAAATCTACCGGGTGCGGCGGCTGATCGAGCCCGCCGCCGTCCTGTGGGGTGAGGCCTCTGCCGAGGCGCTGGACAGCTTCGATTCCATCATCGCCAGGGCCCGGGAAGCGAAGGCCGCAAATTCCGTGCAGGGCATGGCGGACGCCAACCAGGAGCTGCACAAGGCCCTGGTGGGCCTCTCCGGGAGTGCTTCACTGCAGGAGCTGATGGAAAAGGTCCTGGCCGAAATGCGCCTGGTGTTCCATGCCATGGCCACCACGCCGGACTTCCACAGCCATTACGTAGAGCGGAACATCGCCCTGGTGGCGCAGATCCGTGCCGGGAAGCGCGAGGAGGCGGCCGCCGAGCTCCGCCGGTACCTTGACGCTGCTGAGCACGAACTTCTGGTACACATCGGCGCCGTTCCCGCCGAGTCCGCCGGGCCGGCCGTTCCCGCTGGGGCCGCCGTTTCCGCCGAGCCCGAAGCCAGCACGACGTAGACCACTTCCTAACAAGCCAACAAGCCAGCGCCGCGGGTCCCTCAGGACCAGCGGCGCTGGCTTGTTGGCAGGCAGCCTACGGCACCAGGTACGAGCTGTCCTTGGCATCGGTGATGAGCATATGCCCCGGTGCATGCCCGATGGCCAGCGCGGGCCGGGACTCCATAACGGCGGCCTGCGGCGTGACGCCGCACGCCCAGAACACGGGGATGTGGCCGTCCGGGATGTTGACGGGGTCGCCGAAGTCGGGCCGGGAAAGGTCCGGAATCCCCAGTTCCGCCGGGTTCCCTATATGCACTGGGGCTCCGTGCACGGCCGGGTACCGGGAGGTGACGCGCACCGCGTCGGCCACCTGTGACGCCGGGATGGGGCGCATGGAGACCACGAGGGGCCCGGCCATGGCGCCGGCCGGTTCGCAGCGGACCGAGGTCCGGTACATCGGCACGTTCACGCCCTGGTCGATGTGCGCCACTCTGATGCCGTTCTCCTGCAGCGCGGCTTCGAACGTGAAGCTGCAGCCCACGATGAATGTCACCAGGTCATCGCGCCAGTGACCGCTGATGTCGGTTGGTTCGTCCACCTTCACGCCGTTTTCGTACAGGGCGTACTTGGGCACATCGGTGCGCACGTCACCGCCGGCGAGCAGGGCGCCG
This sequence comes from Arthrobacter sp. B2060, assembly GCF_059090445.1. NCBI lineage: Bacteria > Bacillati > Actinomycetota > Actinomycetes > Micrococcales > Micrococcaceae > Arthrobacter > Arthrobacter sp. B2060. Next base: position 657,643 of record NZ_JBNHFR010000001.1, on the reverse strand, counting down.
CTGGTTTCACCGGCGTCGAGCACTCCGAGGATGGGGCACGGCTTCGGGTTTCGCTGCGCAAACAGCAGGACGTCGAACGCCTGCGATTTGGGCACGATGATCAGATTGGCCTGGGCATAACCGGCGCTCCACCCGGAGGTTGGCGTCACCAGCCCGGCGCGGAACAGCGCCCGTGCCTCGGCCGGCGGGAGTGCTGCCGGATTTTCGGGAAGAACGACGGCGGCAGGGGAGTTCGGGGAGATGGTCACCTTAGCCTCCTAGACCCAGAGCTTGGACAGGCCGGCGAGCGAATTCCAGCCGAGGAACAGAGTCAACAGCCACGCCAGGGCACCGATGATCAGGAGTCCCTTCGGGTACGCATAGCCGTGCAGAAGATCCCGGCGGCGCCAGGCCACCCAGAGCAGGACGGCGAAACCGACCGGAAGGATGAGCCCGTTGAACGCGCCCGCGAAGATCAGCAACTGCTGCGGCGGCTGGCCGATCAGGAGGTAGGCCACGGCGCAGACGGCAATGAACGCCACGGTGATCAGGTTGCGCTTGCGTTCAGGCGTGGTGGACTTGGTGACAAAGGAGACCGAGGTAAACGCTGCGCCGATCACCGAGGTGATGGAGGCTGCCCACAGGATGACGCCAAACATTCGCAGGCCGATTTCGCCGGCGGCTGCTTCAAAGGCGGAGGCGGCCAGGTTGTTGTTGGCAAGGGTCACGCCGCCGGCCACCACGCCCAGGATGGCGAGGAAGAGCAGTACGCGCATGACACAGGTGACCATGATGCCCAGGATGGAACTGCGGGTGATTTCCTTGACGTGGCGGACGCCCGTAGCACCGGAGTCCAGCATGCGGTGGGCGCCGGCGTAGGTGATGTAGCCCCCGATGGTGCCGCCGATCAGGGTGGTGATGACCAGGAAGTCGACTTCCTCCGGGAGCACGGTGTTCTTCAGCGCTTCTCCGAGAGGAGGGGCGGAGACGATGGCTACGTACAGCGTCATTAGGATCATGACTGCGCCGAGGATCACGACGATCTTGTCCAGGGCCAGCCCGGCCTTCTTGCTGAGGAAAATAAGGATGGCGATGACTGCGGAAATGGCGCCGCCGAGCTTGGGGTCCAGGCCCATCATCGCGTTCGTGCCCAAGCCGGTGCCGGCGATGTTGCCGACGTTGAAGACCAGGCCCCCGGCAAACACGAGTACGGCGAGGAACCAGCCGACGCCGGGAAGGACGTGGTTGCCCAGCTCTTGCGCGCGCATTCCGGAGACGCCGATGACGCGCCAGACGTTGGTCTGCACGGCGATGTCGACGAGGATCGAGACGAGGATGGCAAAGGCAAAGGCAGCTCCGAGCTGCACTGTGAAGGCGGCCGTCTGCGTGATGAACCCAGGCCCGATGGCGCTGGTCGCCATGAGGAACATGGCGCCGAGCAAAGCGGAGCGGCGGGTGCTGCTCGCCTTGATTCTAATGTTGGTGTCCGTGGTTTCCATGAGTCCGTCCAGGAGGAGTGGGTGACTGGCGTCACAATGGGTTGTCACCGATCACTCTACTGACTGTTGAACAATCTAAGCAAGATGTTGTTGAACAATTACTGGGGAATTGTCTTAGAGAGCAAGAATCAGCCCTCGTTGATGGCGTATCCCTACAACGTGGCAATCCCCGTTGTATAGGTCTTGGGCATCCGGTAAGCCCTGAGAAGTGTCTGATCGCAAACGTCTCAGCACTCATTCGGCTTCCTCGAAGGGAACTCGAGGCCGCGCACGGAACACGCCTAGACGCGCCCCAGACAGCAGTGCCCGTCCATCGCAATTTTCGGCGCTTGAAGGCGTGCTGACAAGACCCCGCGAGGACTCATCAAGCCCCCGGCCTACGTGGTGGTGCTGGGGGTCTGTTCCAATCGAGTTTGACGAGGCGTGGTGAACGGAAGCACTTGCCTTCGAGCACTAGCAGTGAGCAAGAAGCACTTTCAGGCTCTTTGGTTGGGCCGAGGCAAGCCGGGGCCCGAATCACCGGGAAAGAGCTCGCTCTCGGACAACGAGATGTATGTTCCCATTGGGAATTGCCCGGGACCGGGCAGTTCCCAATGCATTCCTTGTTGCCGTGGTGTGGACGCCCGCCTTGTTCCGCAGGCTCGCTTCTCCGCCACCAGGATCCTCTTCTTCACGGCTTATTCTCCTGACCATTCCGCTTCGGTTCGGCCTTAGTGGAGCAGTGCCAACATCCGGTGCGGGCTGCCTACATGGCCTTAGATTGTTGAACAATCCTTCTGTTGTTGAACAATCTACGCTTCCCTGATCGCCCCGTCAAGAGGGTCTGGCCTGATCTTCCCCTACCCGAGTCGATGCTGGTTTGGTGAGGGTTTTCGTCCCGCCCGAGAATGGCTCGGTGGAGGCGATCGCGATCGAGTCCACCCGTTTCCCGCGATCTTGAAATGACGGTTTGTGCACTCGGGAAGTGCATCTCGCTGCTGCTCGCCCGAGCTCAGTTCAGTTCCTGTAGGAGGTCGAGGACCCGCTCAGCAGTGCCCCAGGAGAGGGTAACGCCTGCTCCGCCGTGGCCGCGCCCGGAGGTAGCTGGTCCGGCGTCGCGGGGCACTCAGTCCACAATCGCACAACTGGCTGCCCACTCAGCGGCTCCGACCCCCCGGAACTCGTTCAGCCAGATGCCGGTCCGTCGGGCCGATCATCGCCTGCTGTGTGGCTCCGTCTTTCATGTCTGGCGGACCCTCATTTGGGGGCGGAGTCGACGATTCGGTAGTCGATGGCGGTGTGTCCGACGACTTCATTGGAGCCGAAGCCGAAGGCTGCGTAGGTCATGATGGTTCGTTCGCCGATGACCAGCCCGGTATCGGGGTCGATGATCATTTCGGCCCTTTGGCCGGCGCGCAGGGGTTCTGTCCGCCCGATCGCTATGCCGACCTTGCCATCGAAGTTGGCTTGTTCGCTGGCAGTGACCCCGGGGATCAGGGCCAGTGCCTTGTACAGGCCTGCGCGGAGGTCGGCAGGAATGAGTCCGATTCTTAGGATGTCGGTGATCCGCACGAAGTTGTTCTCATCCCGAGAGGCTGAACCTCCCTGGTATTGGGAGTTGAAGTGGTTGTACAGCGCCTGCCCGTCACGCGGCAGAGCGTCCAGCTCCTTCTCAGTCATCAGGGTCCACGGTCCCCCATAAAAATATCCGTCCTTGGCGCGGATGACCTCTATTCCCATGGGCACCGGGGCGGCGTCGCCCCAGTCTCGCCTGAGCACCCAGTCCTCGTCGGGGTTGCCCGGAACGAAAACGTCGATGGTCTGCACGTTCATGCGGTGTGTCATGTTTCCCGCTTCATCCACCCCGGAAACACCCCAGTTGGCGTGCGTGCGGACCAGCAGGTATTCGCCAGGCTTCGGCACGGGATCGACGAAGGTCATCGACTGATCCGCCACTGCCCGCAGGACCCCTGCTGCGTGGGCACTTTGTGCCGTAATGCTGATTTGCCCTACAACCAGCGCCCCGACTGTTGCCGCCGCCGCTGTGAGCAGGACCCGCCGGGTTGGGTGAGGCCGGGCCGGCGCGGCGGGCTTCAGCGGGACCAGGGACTTCTCGTTCTGGCGGCTGCGTGAGCTGTCGTGCTGGGTTACTTTCCCGGGCCTGTATCGGGTGGGGTCCTCGGCGCCGGCGAGTGTGGGCAGCTCGACGAGCTGCCTGCGCAGCGCTTCACGCCTGTCGGCCTGGAACTGGGAGGTGCTCATGATGTTCTCCGTCCAAGAATCTCCTGAGCTTCAGGCTCTTGTTCATGCACTACTTGGCCGTACAAGGCCCCGAGCCGGGATTTCGCCCTGTTCAGGCGGGATTTCACCGTTCCGTCCGCGATGCCAAGGGCGGCACCTGCCTCTTTGGCACCCAGGCCCCCGATGACACACAAGGTCAGCACGTCGCGCTCTGGTGGTCTTAGTTTCGCGAAAGCTTCCCGAAGGGCAGAGGACTTGATCCTGGATTCGTCAGCTTCGACAATGCCGTCGGCAATATCGGCAGCATCCTGTGGCGGCGGGAGCTGGTTGAGGAAGTGTCTGTAGCGGCGTTGCTGGCGGACGTGGTTTCGGAGGGTGTTGTTTGCCGTGACCAACAGCCAGGGCAGTATCGAGTCGTTCACCACTCGGACATCGGCCCGTCGACGCCACGCCTCATAGAAAACCACGGCGGTGACGTCCTCAGCCACGTGAGGCACGCTCAGCACTTTCAGAGCATGACGCCACACCCGCTCATGATGGCGATCGAAAAGCACGCCGAAGGCGTCACCGTCACCGTTGACAACCTGGGACCACAACACCTCGTCCGAGACACCCGATTCTTCGCCCATACCCCATAGTGTCCGGTCACCCCGATCGGTTCCATGATCCGACGGGGGAATTTCGCTGAAAGGGATGTGAGGCCCTGACTCGCGCGGCTTAAGCCGGCGACCTGCCCGGGGTGTGCAGTTGAGTGAGGGAGCCGTCGTGCCCGAGGCTCAGTACGAGGTCTAGGGCGAGTCGGCTGAGGAATGCGTCGTCATGGCTGACGAGGATGACCGCACCACGGTAGGTAGTCAGGGCCTCTATGAGTTGATCCACGCTTTGGATATCCAGGTTGTTGGTGGGTTCATCCAGAATGAGGACCTGCGCTGGTGGGTCGGAGAAGAGGAGCCGCGCCAGGGACACACGGAAGCGCTCCCCGCCGGAGAGCGTGTGTACGGGACGGTTGACGGCATCTCCGCGGAGCAGGAATCGAGCCAGTCGGTTACGGATATCTCCGACGGGCACGGTGGGGGCGGCTTCCTGTACGTTCTCGAGCATGGTGGCGTTTTCGTCCAAGCCGTCCAGCCGCTGCCGCAGGTAGCCTGCGCGGTCCGTCAGGAGAGTCCCGCCCGCTGTATCGCCGTCCTCTCCGGAGGTGCCCTTCACGAGGTTCTCGAGCAGGGTAGTTTTGCCCACACCATTGGCCCCAAGGATGGCGACCCGCTCAGGGCCTTGAAGGATGTATGAGCGGTTGGTTCCCTTCAGTTCCGCGATGCGCCTGCTGCGTGGAACATCGGGATCGGGGAGGTTCAGGGCGATGCGTTCTTCCTCGCGGATCCTGGAAGACGCTGCGTCCAGCGCCGCTTTTGCCGCGTTGACCTTGTTGTCCATTCCCGAACGCAACTTGCCTGCGGAAACCTGAGCATCAGATGCGCGCTGGTTCATCAAAATCTTCGCGCCCTTTTTGTTGTCATAACTCGCCTGGCCGGTTTTCGCGCGCTTTGCCAGTTTCGATTCGGCCTCCTGCCGTTGGCGTTTTTCCACTTTCATCGTCTGCTCGGCGGCACGGGCAGCCTGAATTGCCGCTGCCTGCTGGTCATCCAGATATGAGCGCCATTCGCTGTATGGGCCGCCGAAAACAGTGAGTTCACCCCCGTGCAATTCCGCCGTGTTGTCCATCAGTTCCAGCAAGGCGAGGTCATGACTGACGACCACCAGTGTTCCTGGCCACGAGCTCAGGCGATCCCTGAGTTTGGCCCGGGCTTCCCGGTCCAGATTGTTAGTCGGCTCGTCCAAAAGAGTGATGGGCGTCCGGCGGACTCGAAGTCCGGTGATGGCGATCAGTATTGCCTCGCCGCCGGAGATCTCTCCTACCTGCCGGTCCAGGTCGGCACCTGAGAAGCCGATCTCATGAAGAGCTTCATCCGCCCGGGTTTCGATGTCCCAGTCATCGCCCAAAACGTCGAAGTGTTCGACTGCGGCATCGCCGGCCTCAATGGCACGCAAGGCCTGAACCTTGGCTCCAATTCCAAGCAGGTCAGCAAGCGTGGCACCGCGACGTAATGTCAAAGTTTGAGGGAGATAGCCTACATCTCCGTTCGTGCTGATCCGGCCTGTCGTCGGCGTGATTATGCCGGCGATCAAGCGCAGCAGCGTGGATTTACCGGCGCCGTTGGCTCCCACCAGACCTGTGCGGCCAAGCCCAAAGTTCCCGGAAATGCCGGACAGGGCGGTAGTCCCGTCCGGCCATTGGAGACCAAGGTCGGTCAATGTAATGGATGGATTTCTTGCTGCAAACATAATGTTGCTCCAAAGGTGAAGGTGGCCTGTCAGCCAAAGGACAGGCCGACAAAGAACGGTCTGGAAAGGGTTGTCCGGCCTTTCGCTAGGGCGGACGCCAAACTACGCGCAAGGTGCAATGCAGGCAGCGGGGTAGGCAGCACACGCGGTGGCCACTTCTTGTGGGCGGCGTAATCGGGCAGGACCGTGCATCGGCCGGGTGCCAGGAAGCTACAGGGCAGGGGCAACGCCAGGCACCTGTTAAAGGGGCTGGGTTGGCGTCGGCAAGTTCTACTGCAGGGCAGAAGGTCCCATGAAAGGACATCGGGCTCCGGTGGTTTCAGCGGATGCGCTGCAACTTCCGGCCCATGCGGGCATCAGGATATTGTCAGCGCGCGGTCAGCTGCGCGAAACCTGAAATGCCCGTCAAAACATCGCCCTAACACTGGGGAACAGAGAAAACCAGTTTCACAAACATGGGCAATGAAGGCAACCCGGCTCTGATGCTGCTTTAACCGCCCACAGCAAGCCAGGGACGACATCGCAAACATGTCCAGCAGGCTGGAGCTGGCTTCGGCATAGGCAGGAATGAAAATTCCGTGCTCTGACTGTAACTCCTGCACGTGCCCCGGAAACTTAGCTATCGAGCGGGATGTTCAGCCCGCCGTCAAATAAGACATTGGGGGAGATAGAAATGAATTCCAACCGCGCGGGACACTTCACGACCGTCACAGTGGTGGGCTTTGCCGTCAGCCTCGTACTTGCCGGATGTGGGTCACAGGCAGGGACTGATCCTGCCGCCGGCTCCCCGAACGTGGCCATCAGTGACACGACCGAATCCACGGCAATGCCAGCCTTCGCGCCAGCTTCCACGGCAGGAGCGGTGGTACGCTCCGCCAGTGCGGTCCCGGCGTCAGTGCTGTCCGCCTCAGCGGCGAAGCCGGCGGCTCCGGCGCTGAAGACCTTTACATTCCCTGATGGACACATCTCCTTCGCCTACCCGGCGACGTGGACGGTGCGAACCGTTCTCCCACCTGCCGGCGTCCCCGGTGTTGAAGTGATCGTCGCCGACGGTGCCGGCAACGATCTGCTCTCCTTGGGCAATGGCGCCACCGCCGGTTGTGTTGGCGGTCCCGTGTCGCGTCGAGTGTTCGATCAAGCGGTGGTTCCGGGAATGACTGCACCTGACGGCACGGAGCCGGTTTTCGGGTTCGTCGTGGAATCCTATGGTGATGGCGGTGGCGAGGCCTACTTCATGGGGTTGAGCGATCCCCGGTCCCTGGAGCAAGGCGACGGCGTCTCATCATGGTGCAACCTCGTGCCAACAGGCAACGGCGGCCTGAGCACGCGCGTTCTTTTCAACGACCCCGGGTTCCCCAACAGGGGCGCAGCCAGAGCCTGGATGGCAACCGACGAATACGCCCAACTCAAGGCGCTGCTGGTAAGCCTGACCTACGCCTAAGAAGTCCTTCGCCGGTCGGGAGGAATGGCCACCCTTTGAGAGGTTCCGCCTCCCAGGGAGTCGAGATCATTTCCTCCTGGCCGTGGCGCAGGTGAACGCAACAGCACCATAATTGTGGCCATGATTGGTTCCTGGCATGCCACTGTCCTCGACTGCGCGGATCCGGATCCGCTTGCTACCTTTTACCAGCAATTACTGGGCATGATCCGCGTTCAGGATGATTCCGGCTGGATCACGATCGGTGATGCCGAGGATCGACCTGCGCTGGCGTTCCAACAAGTGGAGGACTACCGGCCACCGCAGTGGCCGGGGCAGGAGGTACCACAGCAGGCACACCTCGATGTGCGGGTGAAGGACCTCGACGAGGCAGAGCGGCAGGTACTTGCGATTGGAGCGACGTCCCTCAATCGGGGCACTGATGCGTTTCGCGTCTATTTGGACCCGGCAGGGCATCCATTCTGTCTGGTGCAGTGGTGACAGGAAGAGAGTCCAGACCAAGTGATGTCCGGCGGACCGGCCTATTGCCACGAGAGTGGGACGGACCAGCAAAGCGTCGAATGGCAGCTTAGGGCGGCCCGGGCTCATGGAGTTCAGTATCGATGGCTGCCATGTGCGCGGAAACATTCCCACGCGCCCTGCCTGGTGAACCACCGGCCGGTGCGATACTGGTCAGCACAACGGGTGGGGATTCGGGGTGGTGGGGAATGGTGCTGGACACGGCAACATTGCGGATTGCGTTCGCTGTGATGGCGTTCGCGCTCGGTCTCCTCTTTTACTTCTCCGCCTTCCGCAGCACGCGCTCCCCGTACAGTGCCTGGTGGTGCGCCGCCCTGCTGCTGTTTCTTTGCGGTTCCGCATGTTTTCTCCTCAACGGCACGCCGCACCAGTGGTGGGCCAATACGTTGGGAAATGTCCTGCTGGTTGCCGGGGCCGGGAGCGCCTGGGCCGGTGCGCGTTCGCTGCGGACGCCGAAACACAACTTCTGGCTTTTCAGCGCCCTTCCCGTCGTGGCTGGCGTGGCTTCTGCCCTCGACAATCCCGGCTCGAACGTCTGGTCCGGGGGCGCCGTTTTTCTCGCGTCGATGTCACTGATGATTGCCCTCACCTCACGCGAGCTGTGGCGTTTGGAACCCGGGTACACACGGGTCCGCATTCCCATGGCGATCGCTGCCGCCGGTGTTTCAGTGTTCTATCTGGGCCGGCTGATCGTCTTTATCGCTGCAGGCCCCGACAGCCCAACGTTCGTGACCTACTTCGGTTCCGCCGTGACCACCCTGGTTACCATGGTGCTCCTCGCGGTGGTCTCCTTCAGCATGGCCGGGCTCAGCACCGAGCAGCACACGCGGGCGCTGACAACTGTCGCCAGCCAGGACGGGCTCACGGGCTTGCTCAACCGATCGGCATTCTTGGATATGGCGTCCGAACAGCTCCGCCGCGGCCGGGGCAACAAGAGCGGGGGAGCGCTGATCCTCGCGGACCTGGACCACTTCAAGGCCATCAATGACACCCATGGCCACGCTGCCGGCGACCTGGCGCTTCAGGCCTTCGCCGAGGCCTGCCGTGCAACGGTCCGCTCCACGGACCTCGTGGGGAGGTACGGCGGCGAGGAGTTCATCGTGTTTGCCCCGGGCGCGAGCCCCTACTCCGCGAAGATCATCGTCAAGGAAATCAGCCGGCGGCTCGCCGAGGGGTCGGTTCCCGACGTGCCGAAAATGCCCACCGTCAGCTACGGCATCGCTGCGGTGGACGCGGGGGTGCTCAGCCTGGACGGACCGATAGCAGCCGCTGACGCCGCGCTCTATGAGGCCAAATCCCTCGGACGGAACCGGGCAGTTCTCGGCTAGCAGAAGAAGCCGGTGCCCCGCTGCCCCCAAGGCAGCGGAACACCGGCTTCGGCGTTAGCAGGCTTTGGCGTTGTCAGGCTCCGGCGCGCACGAAGGTGACGGGGCCGGTGGCGGTCAGCCAGGACAGCGGGTGAACCACAGTCTCGTTGACCCCGTTCATGCCGCCGCTGAGCACCTTGCCGTTGCCCACGAAGATTCCCACGTGGCCGGACTGGACCACCATGTCACCGGGCTGGGGAGTGGACACGACTTTGCCGTGGTTCATGAACTGCATCGGAGCAAGGTCGCCCACCCGGATGCCGGAGGCGCCGAGTGCCTTTTCCACCATCGCGGTGCAGTCCTGGGTGATGCCCAGCTGGGCGTAGGCCGCCGATACCATCGAGGCATTGATGCCGCCGGCGGCGGCAGCGGGAGCCTTCGCGGGCGCCGGTGCGGACTTGACGGTGACCTTCGGTGCAGAAACCTTCGAGGCGGCAACGGGAGCGGCGGGAGCGGCAGCGGCCCGGGGGGCTGCCGGGGCAGCCTGCTTTTCGGCGACGGCGGGCGCCTGCACCACGGGGGCAGGAGTGGACTTCACCGCGGGGCGCTCGAAAGCGATCTTGACGCTGGAGCTGGCGCTCAGGGGTGCCTGGACCTGGCTGGCGGCCGTGGGCGCTGACGCGGGGGCGGCGTCCTTCTGGGCCGGCGCGTTGGCGGCGTTCGCTGCCATGCTGCCGGTGAAGGCGAGTCCCGATGCCGCGAGGATTACGGCGGCCTGGCGTCCCAGTCCTCCGGCATTAGCCGTAACAGCACGCGATGCGGATACGAACGGATTCGAACGGCCGGCCGCTGCGCGGCGGGCACGGGTAAAGCGTGACGACATGAAGGAGCCTCTCCCGATGCCTGCGAGGTGAGCTGTCGGATTCGGATGGGAGACACCCGGCCGCGCGCCCTGACAAATTCAGGAGCCCTGACAAGTTCAGGAACTGCGCGGCTTCACCCCAAGGCCCGTTCGTGCGGGCCAAAATTGGTTTCCCCGTCTCTGCCGTGCATGGTCTGTGAACGGATCCCGGGCGGCGGCAGAGTTAGGCAATCAGCGCGGGAGTGCCTTCCCCGGTGAGGAAGGCACGTCTTCCACGGTACGGGAGCCTTTTCCAAAAGTCACATTAAGGTAACGGAGGTGTGTCGCGGCGCCGGGCGCTGGCTGTTCGTGCTGGCAGGGCAAAACCAGCCCTGCCGATGCCTACTTCTTGGTCTGGCGGTACCGCTCGATCTGTTTCAGCCTCCGCAGGAGGCTGTCGCGCCGCGGGTGCGGAACGGCGTCAGGCTCCTCGGCGGTGAGGTCGATGTGCTTCGTCCCGTACTGCCAGAGGAGGAGGTCATCCAGCAGCCGGTCCGGGCCGGGGGAGTAGCGGTGGTCCAGGGCCTTGCGGACCTCGGTGATCCTGTTGGCGCTGAGAAGCCCGGCGAGCTGGACGGTCTGGTTCAGGCCGTGGGCTGCCATGAGTTCGGCTGCCCACCCCCAGTCGTCATCCACTTTGCGGTCCACGTGCGGCAGCAGCGTCCGCCAGACGTCGCGGATGCGGTTGGGTGTGAGCGGGGCGGCGCCTTCACCGTCCATGTCCCAGTAGCCGCGGACCTCCTCGTAGCGTTCGTGCAGGTCCGCGAAGGCGCTCTCCACCGTCTCCAGCATGGCGGCCGTGGCGGTGAACTGACGGTCGAAATGCGGGGTCCAGGCCCGTGGATCCTCCGCCTTGAAGCGGATGTCGTGTTCAATCTCGCTCCATGCATGCGCGAACACTGTGCGGATCTGGCATTCGAAGAAGTAGCTGCCATTGGGCTGGGCTTCGGGGTTGAAGGCCTTCTGGTACTCCTTGACGGCCTCATTCTGGATGGTCCGCAGAATCAGGTGGCGGCTGGAGTAGCCGTACGTCCCGGACTCGATGGAGCCGATGTCCTTCTCGCGGTCTCCGCGGCAGTCGAACAGCTGCCGCTGCCGCTTAATGAGGTTGGCCACCACCGCATTTTCCGCAGGAAGCTTGGTGATGACGCGGACACCCACCATGTCATTGAGGGTGCGGAACGGGTCGGGGAACTTCAGGACGCGCGGGCCGCCGGGTTCCAGGGGCTCCTCGGTGCGGGAGATTTTCTCCCGGAAGGAGTCCACGGTTTTGGTGCGGCCGGTCACGAACAGCGGCGTGACCTCGGTGTCCTTGAGCATGGTCCGCAGCATCTGCAGGACGTCGCGGGTGACAAGCTTCAGGGCAGGCCGGACGCGCTCATACAGTTCCACGTTTTCCTGCACGGAGTCGCGCTGACTGACGTCCAGGCGATCCCAGTTGCTTGCCATGATTCCAAAACTATCAAGGGCGTGCGACAGCCGCCTGTGTGACACCGGCCGCGCCACCTCGGCCACTCTCTTCCGCCCGGGGGGAGCCGCGTCCCTGTAGGCTCGGGACATGGCTGATGTGCGCCGTCGGACCCTGCCGTTCTCTGGACTGCTGGGTGCTACGGCAGTGGTGACGCCGGGGGCACTTGTTGCCTCCTGCCCACCCGGACCCAAGGAGGATGCAGTGAAGCGGCAGAAGTACCAGTACGGCGACCACCCCAGCCAATGGGGCGAGCTCTTCCTGCCGGAAACGCCGCCAGCATCCTCATCACGGAACGGCAAGCGGCCGGCGACCCGAGGCATCGTGGTGGTCATCCACGGCGGATACTGGCGCTCGCAGTACGGGGCCGAGCTGGGCGAACCGCTGGCGAAGGACCTCGCAGCCCACGGGATGGCGGCCTGGAACCTGGAATACCGGCGGGCAGGCAACGGCGGCGGCTGGCCGCACACCTTCGAGGACGTGCTGGCCGGGATCGACAGGCTCCGCGGAGTCGCTGAAGAGCACGGGCTTGACCTTGCCAAGGTGGTGGCGCTGGGCCACTCCGCCGGCGGCCACCTTGCCGTCTGGGCGGCAGGACGGGACCGGCTGGCCGGGCTGGGAACCCCGGATGCTGACCGGCAGGTGGAAAGGAACCTCAACGGCGAGGCGGTGCACCTGACAGGCGTGGTCAGCCAGTCCGGGCTGCTCAACCTCGCCCAGGCGGACTGGCTTGACCTCAGCAACGGGGCGGTCAGCAACCTCATGGGCGGTTCGTCCGGGAAATACCCCAAGCGCCACAAGTATGCCGACCCCATGAGTGCGGTTCCGCTGGACGTGCCGATCTATGCTGTGCACGGACTCGAGGACCGCACCGTTCCCATGAGCCAGTCGGAAGCGTACGCCGCAGCGGCCCGCGCCGCCGGGGCGCCGGTCCAGGTGGTCAAGGTTCCGGGCGACCACTTCGCGCTGATTGACCCGAAGGCCTCGTCCTACCGGAAATGCCGCGAGCTCGTGCAGGAGTTGCTGGGTTCCTAGGGGACGGGCAGGGGCGCGAATGGTTGCCTTCAACTATCCACAAACCGTTGCTGTCCGGCCCGCCCGCAGGCACCATCGAGACATGACCAAATACCTCATCTCCTTCCCGAGCGAAGCCATGGTGCTCACCGACGAGGAGTTCCCGATAGTCTTCGCCGAATCCCACGCTGTGATCGAGGAGGCGAAGGCTGCCGGCGTCTACGTATTCGGCGGTGGGATCGAGGAGGAAGTCGCTCCCGTGCTGGTCTCCGCCGATGGGTCGGTGAGTCCCGAGATCTATCCGGGCTCCGAACTCACGGGTGGGTTCACCGTGCTGGAGTTGCCGAAGCGCGAGGACGCGGTCGAGTGGGCGAGGAAGATCGCGGCGGCCTGCCGTTGCCCGCAGGAGCTCCGCGAGTTCGGGTACGACCCGGCCAGCTAGCCACCCAGGCCACGGGAACTCCATCGACGTCCGTTCGTTGCAAAGTCATGGGGTCGAGAGTAAATCCGCTGCCGGCACGGCCGCGCAGCGGCGCACCCTCCCTGACCAATGTGCTGCCAAGGTCCCGTAATCATCGGGAGGTAAGTATACTTACCATTCATAGCCAACGACGCACGCACAGGCGCCCGCCATGGAGGAAAACCCTTGTCAGACCCCACTGCCACACCGCTCCGGTTGCTCCGGCCACCGGCATGCGGGACGCTAGTAGCTGGGGGTTGGGGTAGTTTTGTATATTACGATCACCGGTTTCACTAGGAGATACATATGGGTGAATCCAACAGGTGGTGGACAACATGATTCGGCTCCGTAAATTGGCGCGCGCCGCGACGGTCTTGACCACCCCGTTGGCGCCGGAGGACATTCTCGCGCTTTTTAACCCCGTTTTTTCGGCCCGTCAGCTTCGCGGCGTGGTCACAAAAGTGGTGCCCGAAACGGCGGACTCCGCCACCATCCACTTCCATCCTGGCCGCGGCTGGAAGGCCCACAAGGCCGGGCAGTGGGCGCGGATCGGGGTGGAACTCGATGGCGTGCGACATTGGCGGTCGTATTCGCTGAGCGCGCCGGCAGGGCAGGACCCTGCCATCACCGTCAGCGACATGGGTGCTGTCTCCGGTGTCCTCGTCCGGAACACCAAGCCCGGCGACGTGCTGTTCCTGGCTCCGCCCCAGGGCGACTTTGTCCTGCCGGAGCATCCGCGGCCGCTGCTCATGCTCACCGCGGGGAGCGGCATCACCCCCGTCATGTCGATGATCCGCACGCTGGTGCCGCACCGCCCCGATGCCGACGTCGTGCTGATCCACTCAGCCCGTACGCCGCAGGACAGCATCTTCCACGAGGAACTGTCCGAGCTCGCGGACCAGTTTCCCAACTTCCGGGTCACCCACTGGTACACGGGCGAACGGGGCCGCCTGGACTTCAGCTCGGCCACCCTGCTGAATGAGCTCTGCCCGGACTGGCGGCAGCGCGCCGCCTACGCCTGCGGCCCGGAGGGCTTTCTGGACGAGGCCGAGGCGCTGTGGTCCGCGGAGGCCGCTGCCCACAAGAAGGCGGGCCCCTTCGCTGCCGACCCCATCAACCTGATCATCGAGCGCTTCAACACCAGCCTCGTGGGCGGGGAAGGGCACGACGGCGGACTGGTCACCTTTGAGGCCTCGGACCGCGAGGTTGAGGCGGACGGAAACACCCCGCTGCTCGATGTGGGCGAGGACGCGGGAGTCCTGATGCCCAGCGGCTGCCGCATGGGCATCTGCCACAGCTGCCTGACGCCGCTGCGCGCCGGTCACGTCCGTGACCTGCGCACCGGTGAGGTCCACGGCGAGCCGGGCCAACTAATCCAGACGTGTGTCTCGGCAGCCGCCGGGCCCGTTAACCTCGACATCTGAGGAGCAACACAGCATGACAGCAATATCTGACCGCACAGCCGTGGAATCGACGTCGATCAGCGGACCGGCGGCTAAACCCCGTCCGGGCGCCCTGGCTAAATCGGGGAGCCCGCTGGTTCGCCCGCCGGCCGCCGCGCACCTGACCGACGAGCAGGTGGCCGAACTCGGCCGCGAGCTGGACGCCATCAAGGACGAGATCCTCGCCAAGCGCGGCGCCTCCGACGCCGCGTATATCCGGCGCGTCATCAAGATCCAGCGCGGACTGGAGATCTCCGGCCGCGCCGCGCTCCTGATGGGCCGCAACAAGGCCGCCTGGGTCACCGGAACCGCCCTGCTGAGCGCCGCCAAGATCCTCGAAAACATGGAGATCGGCCACAACATCCTGCACGGCCAGTGGGACTGGATGCGTGACCCGGACATCCACTCCACCACTTGGGAATGGGACTTCGTTACCCCGGCCCGGGCGTGGCAGCACACCCACAACGACCTCCACCACCGCTGGACCAACGTGGTGGGCAAGGACAACGATGTCGGATACAACCTCCTCCGCATGGACGAGGAACAGCCCTGGAAGCCGCACAACCTCGGCAACCCGCTGTACAACGCGATCCTGGCACCCATTTTTGAATGGGGAATCGCCATCTACGACCTCGAACTGGCGGAGTACAAGGAGGGAAAGAAGTCCAAGGAAGCCCTGCAGAAGGACCTCAAGGCGCTGGGTAAGAAGGTGGTTACGCAGTTCACCAAGGACTACGCCGCCACTCCTGCCGTGGCCATGCTGACCGGTTCCGGCAAGCAGGCGCTCTATGGAACCCTGACCGCCAACGCCGTGCGCAATGTCTGGGCGCACGCCGTGATCTTCTGCGGGCACTTCCCCGAGGGGGCGGACACCTTCACCGAGGACATGGTCGAAGGCGAGACCCGCGGTGACTGGTACGTCCGCCAGATGATTGGCTCGGCCAACATCTCCGGCTCCAAGTTCATGCACATCATGACCGGGAACCTTTCACACCAGATCGAGCACCACCTCTTCCCCGACCTTCCCTCCAACCGGTACGCCGAAGTGGCGCCGAAGGTCCAGGAGATCTGCAAGCGCTACGGTCTCCCGTACACTACGGGGCCGCTGCTCAAGCAGGTGGGCTCCTCATGGGCCAAGGTCTTCAAGCTCGCATTGCCGGGCAAGACGAAGTCCTAGCCGCCTCCGAACCGCCATGGAGCAGCGTGCCTGAGCGCACGCTGCTCCAACTGTTCTCCGGCCGGTTCTCCGCAGGGCGGGAGCGCCGGGACGCGTTCTCTGGCAGAGTATGACCATGCTCACAGTTATCGGCGAGGGCCTCGTTGACGTGGTCCAGCGCTCCTCCGGAATCGAAGCCCATGTGGGCGGCAGCCCGCTCAACGTCGCCGTGGGGCTGGCCCGGCTGGGCCATCCCGTCCAGTTCATCGGCCGCTACGGACGCGACGCCTACGGAGACTCAGTGGCCGCGCACCTGAGGGCCAGTTCGGTCATGCTGCCGCAGGCCCCTGACGGGCTGCCCACCAGCGTGGCCACCGCCCTGGTGGACGACGACGGCGCCGCCACCTACACCTTCGACCTCGCCTGGGTTCTTCCCGGCCTTGTTGACCGCCTGCCGTTCATGATGCAGGGCACCACGCTGCTGCATACCGGTTCCATCGCCACGATGCTGGCGCCCGGCGCTGCCGACGTGCTGGCCGCCGTCGAACATTCCCACCCGTCGGCGACCATCAGCTTTGACCCGAACTGCCGGCCCAGCATCATCAGCGACGTGGACTATGCCCGCAAACAGGCGGAGAAGTTCGTGACCCTTTCGGACATCGTCAAGGCCTCCGACGAGGACCTTGCGTGGCTGTATCCGGGCGTCGATGTCCTCGATTCCGCGCGCCGCTGGCTGTCGCTGGGAGGGTCGCAAGGGCCGGCGATGGTGGTGGTCACGCGCGGAGCCGAGGGTCCCTGGGGCGTCACGGCGGCCGGAGAGGCCGAGTTCGCCGCGCCGAAAGTGGAGGTGGCGGACACGGTCGGGGCCGGGGATTCCTTCATGGCGGCGCTGCTGTCCGGCGTCGTGGACCGCGGCCTTGACGGAGCCCAGAACCGCAGGGCCCTGCGCGCGCTGCCCGCCGAGGGCCTCGCCGCGCTCCTCGCGCACGCCACCCGCGCGGCCGCCGTCACGGTGTCCCGCGCCGGCGCCAACCCGCCCACCAGGGCCGAACTCAACCGCATCGAAGAAGCGGCAGAAGAAGCAGCAAAGGAAGCAGAAGTCCCCACCATCTGAAAGGCAGCCATGACACCCTCCGGTCCTTTTGCAGACCTGCCGGACGTTCCGTCGTTCGAGCTCACCAGCCGGTCCTTCCAGGACGGCGAGACCCTGCAGCCCCCGCAGCGCAGCGGCAAGCTCCATGCCGGCGGTGACGACGCTTCCCCGCAGCTGAGCTGGAGCGGCGCCCCGGCGGGGACCCGGAGCTTTGCCGTCACGGTTTTCGATCCCGATGCCCCGGGCGCCGGAGGGTTCTGGCACTGGGCGGTAACTAACGTCCCGGCGGACGTCACCTCGTTGGCCGAGGGCGCAGGAGCCGAGTCCGGCGCGGAGCTCCCGGCAAGCGCGGTCCAGTTGAAGAACGACGCCGGCTTCCGGGGGTACGTGGGGGCCGCACCTCCGCCGGGTCACGGCCGGCACCGCTATGTCGTCACTGTCTACGCGCTTGATGTCGAGGAGCTGGACACCCGCGCGGGTGCCCGTCCGGCCAGCCTGGGCTCCGAACTCGCGAAGCACCTGCTCGGCACGGCCACGCTGACCGGAATCTACGAACGCTGAAAACAGCTCTTCGGACGCGCGCTCTTTAGGCGTGCAGGGACGGGGTTTCCGGGCGCCGCGGCCGGCTCCATTGGCATCAACTAATTAAGCGTTGCACATACCAAATATCGGGGGGAGACTGGGAAAAAATGTGAGAGGAGCTTTTGTCATGCGCAAGAGAACGTGGCTTATTGGAGCCGCAGTGGCAGGGCTGGCACTCGGCGGAGCAACCGTTGCAGCCGCATCAGTGAACCCCTTCGACAGCGAGGGAACCGCAGACGGCGGAACGCAGAGCCCGCTGAGCCAGGCTGACCGTGACAAGGCTGTGCAGGCCGCCTTGGCCAAGGTGGGCCAGGGCACGGTGACGGAAGTGGAGCGGGACGAGAACCCAAGCTCCGCCTACGAAGTTGAAGTGCGGCTTGCCGACGGCTCGGACGTCGAAGTGGCGGTCGGTTCGGACTTCCAGGTCCTGAGCCAGAGCCCCGACGACTGACGGGTACCGCTCACCAGCCGCTGACGGTTGGGCCGGCGCCAACCGGCTCAGCCAGCCATTCCCCGGATTTCATCGTCGCCGCAACCATCAGGTCCTCACCGAGCACCACCAGATCCGCGCGCCGGCCGGGCTCGAGGCGCCCGACGTCCGCCAGCCCCAGCATGTCCGCAGGATTCTGCGTGGCCGCGCGGACGGCGTCAGCCAGCGGAATGCCTGCCTGACTGACCGCATGCCGAACGGCGGCGTCCAGGGTCAGGACGCTGCCGGCGATGGCGCCGTTGCTGGCCAGCCGCGCCTCGCCGCCGGCGACCCGGACTTCCAGGCCGCCGAGCTGATACGTCCCCTCGGCGGCGCACGCCGCCGCCATTGCGTCGGTCACGAAGACGGCCCGCGCAGGGCTCCCCGCGATGAAGCGCACCAGCGACGGATGGAGGTGCACGCCGTCGGCAATCACCTCGGCGAAGACGTCCGGGTCTTCCAGCAGCGCCAGGGCGGGTCCGGGTTCCCGGTGGTGCAGGGGGCGCATGGCGTTGAACACGTGGGTCCCGGCCGTGGCGCCCGCGGCTATTGCCTCGCGGGCCAGGTCATAGCCGGCACCGGTATGGCCGATGGCGGCCACGGCGCCGTAGCTGGTGATCTGCCGGATCGCCGCGAGCCCTCCCTCGAGCTCCGGAGCGATCGTGACCATTTTTACCGCTCCGCGGCCTGCCCGCATCAGCCGGTCGATGCTGGCAGGATCCGGAGCCCGCAGCAGGTCCCTGGCGTGCGCGCCGCGGTGAAACGGGCTGAGCCAGGGTCCTTCCAGGTGGATCCCTGCCAGCGCCCCCGCTTCGACCAGCCCGGCCAAAGCCGCCACCGCGGCCTCAAGCTCTGCCAAAGGCGCTGTTACCAGGCTGGCCATGAGCGTGGTGGTGCCGTGCTCCAGATGCACGCCGGCGATTTTTGCGGCAGACCCGGCCGTGTCCGCATCGTTGAAGCTGAAGCCGCCGCCCCCGTGAACATGGGCGTCGATGAACCCCGGGCACAGGGTACCCTCCGGAAAGCTGACGTCCGGCACCCGCGGAGGGGCCCCGGCGCCCACGGCGCTGACCTGGGAGGACCGGGTCTCCACCCAGCCGTGCTCAAGGACAGCGCCGGGCGTGATGACGCGGGCGGCTGAAATGAGCGTCGTACTCACCAAGTTTCCGTGATCTTGCGCAGGCCCCGGGGCGCATCAGGGTCGCGGTGGCGGGCGGCGGCCATGGCATGGGCCAGCCGCTGCAGAGGCATGATTTCAAGGATCGGCGCCAGCTGCTCATGGACGTGCGGCAGGGGCACCGTGTGGTTCAGCGGCCGGGCTGCGGCAGGATCGCCCACCAGGCACACGTCCGCCCCGCGTTCCGCCAGCCGCTCCAGCACGGGCTCCAAGGCCCGGCCGCCGGCACCCCGCGACGCAACGGCGATGACGGGCCGGTCCTCGTCAATCATGGCGAAGGGGCCGTGCAGGAGGTCGGCTCCCGAGAAGGCATGGGCGGCCAGGTAGGACGTCTCCATCAGTTTCAAAGCAGCCTCTCGCGCCGTGGGGTAGGAGAAACCGCGCCCGGTGGTGATGATGTGGTTCACGAAGCGGTAGCGGTTTGCAACCTCCAGTATCTCCGGCCGGGCCAGGACATCCTCCGCGTGACGCGGCAGGGCTGATGCTTCGGTTCCGTCACGGCCGGCCCAGGCGTCGATGAGCAGCCACAGCGCGAGCAGCTGGGACGTGTAGCTCTTCGTGGCGGCGACGGCACGTTCCGGCCCTGCCAAGATGTCCAGATGGTGGTGGGCTGCGCCGGCCAGCGGCGACGACGGCGCGTTGGTCACCGCAACTGTAACGGCGCCGGCCCGGGCAGCGGCCGCGGTGGAGTCCACCAGATCGGGGGATCCGCCCGACTGGCTGACCGCCAGCCAGAGGACACCGTTCATCCGGGGCTCCGCGCCGTAGACGGTAAGGCTCGACGGCGACGCCAGCCCGGCGGGCAGCCCCAGCACCGTCTCGATGAGGTACTTCGCGTACAGGGCGGCGTGGTCGCTGGTCCCGCGCGCTGCCAGCAGGACGAAACGGATGTCGGCACCGCGAAGGGTGGCGGCCAGGTGCCGGATGCCGGCCTGTCCCTGGTCCAGCTGCCGGGCGAGCGCCTCGGGCTGCTCGAGGATTTCGGCGGCCATCAGCGATCCCGGCACCTGCAGCGCGGTGGCGGTGCCGGTGGCGGTGCTTGCCGGGGCGGGGGTGTTCAGCGGGGTGGTCATGTTTCTCCTTGCGGACGCGTGCTTGGTGGATCGGACGGAATGAGGGCGGAAGTGGGTTAGGCCGAGAACAGGATGGGTCGCGGCGGGTGGTCCGCAGCAGGTCGGGCGGAGGCGGCCGCGTCGGAGGCAAGTTTCACCGCACCCCAGGCGGGGGCCCGGTCCAGCACCCGGACATCCCCCAGCCCGCGTTCTGCCAGCAGCCCGCTGACGCGTTCCGCCAGGGCAGGCTGGTTGACGAGCATCCCGCCCGCCAGCAGGACGGGGGGAGCGGCAGCGCCCGAAAGGTCAGCGTCCGAAACGGCAGCGCCCGAATCGGCGCCTCCGGGCAGGAAGCCCAGCCGATCGTTGACCGCCGTGGCCAGCGATGCCAGCTGCTGCGCGGCGTCCTCGGCGATCGCAAGACTGACCGCGTCGCCGCGGGCTGCGGAGGCGAACACCGTGCCGGCAAGACTGGCCCAGTACCGCCGTTCCGGGTTGCGGTAGAAGACGTCCAGCAGCGCTGGAGGTCCGGAGACGCCTGCCCGTACCAGGAGGTCCGCGGACAACGGCCCGGCGGGCTGGCCGCGGTCGTACTCGGCGAGGGCGTTGCGGACTGCGCTGCGGGCGATGGCGTAACCGCTGCCTTCGTCGCCCAACAGGTAGCCCCACCCGCCTGCCCGGGCTTCGCGTCCGTCCTTATTCAGCGCCCAGGCAGCGGAGCCGGTGCCCGAGATAAGCACGGTGCCGGCCTCCAGGCCGCCGGCGGCGAGGATGATGCGCGTGTCGTGGACCACCTGGATCCGGGCCCCTGGGAAAGTCCGTGACAGCAGGCAAGCGAGGCGTTTCCGGCTTTCCGGGGTATCTGCCCCGGCCGCCCCCGCGCAAACTGCCTGGATGCCGCGGCCGGCGTCGCGGGTTCCCAGCTGTGCGGCGAGATCGTCCAGGGCGGCGGCCGCCGCCTGTTCGCCCACTGAGGCGATGTTCGCACTGCCGACGGTGCACTCGAAAGCCTGCTGCGCGCCGTCGTCGGGGTTTTGATTCATTGCGCGGGCCGCCAGGATGGCGTGGGTTTTGGATCCGCCGATGTCGAGGCCGAGTACTCGGTCCATGCCAGTGGCACTGCCCGGAACCGGCTGCATTACTTGGCCGCCGGCGTGCTGCCGGTCTGTTCGGGCCAGCGGGCGCCGTTTTCCCAGTAATGGCGGATTTCTTCAAGGTTCCGTCCCTTGGTTTCCGGTGCCAGACGGTGCACGAAGATGAAGCCGGCGACGGCGAGGAGGCCGAACACTGCGAACGTGCCCGCTCCGCCGAGCCGCTGCAGCATGGTCAGGAAGAACGCCGCGACGATGACGTTGGCCACGAGGTCAGAGGTCAGCATGGCGCTGGCGCCAAGGGACCGCAGGCGTGCCGGGAACGACTCGCCGGCGTAGACCCAGACGAGTGCGCCGAAGCCGAAGGTGAAGCCGACCGTGAACAGCAGGACGCCCAGGAATCCGATGACGGTCAGGGCCCCGCCGAAGTCGCGGCCCAGCATGAAGACGGCAACGAGGATGATGTTGGCAACGATCATCATGCCGATGCCGCCCAGGAGGATGGGCCGGCGTCCCACCTTGTCCACGAGGGAGAGCGACACGAAGACGGCAACCAGGGCGGCGGCCTGGACCAGGGCGGGCAGCAGGAGCAGCGCGGCGTTGCCGGTGAAGCCCATCGCCTCGAAGATCCGCGGGCTGTAGTAGACCACGGCGTTGATGCCGGTGATCTGGATGAAGAAACCGAGGCCCACCACGAAGACGGTTGCCTTCAGATAGGGGGAGCGCAGCATTTCGCGCAGGCCTCCGCCGCGTTCCTCGCTGATGGCCCGCTTCATGTCGGCCAGCTCGGCATCCACATCGGCGTTGGGTTCGATCGAGGCCAGGGTGCGGCGGGCCTCCTCAGTGCGGCCGCGCATCATGTACCAGCGGGCGGTGTCGGGGAGCCGGAGCGTGACGGCGAGGACCAACACGGCGGGGATGGCGGCCAGGCCCAGCATCAGGCGCCAGTTCTCGGTGGCCGACAGCGCGTACGCGGCCAGGTAGCCGGCGATGATGCCGATGACGGTGGCCACCTGGTAGGCGACGAGCAGGGCGCCGCGGACCTTTGGAGGCGCGGATTCGGCCACGAAGACGGGCACCACCACCACCGAAATGCCGATGGTGAGGCCCAGCAACAGGCGGGCGATGAGCAGCATCGGGACGTCCGCGGCCAGGGCGCTCAGCGCCGCGAAGGCTGCGTAGGCGCCCGCGACGCCCACCATGCAGACCTTGCGGCCGAGGAGGTTTGCGAGCCAGCCGCCCAGCACGGCACCGAGGACTTCACCGACGACGACGGCGGTGGTCACTAGTTCCTGCTCGCTGGTGGAGAGCTGGAACTCCTTGGTGATGAAGAGCAGGGCGCCGGCGATATTCGAAAGATCGTAGCCGTAAATTATGCCGATGGTGGCGGCGGTGCCGCCGACGAGCAGGCCCAGACGGGGCGTCTGGCGTAGGTCTTGCAGGAACGACATCTTTGGGTCCTTGTCTGCCTGGGGTGGGGAGTGGTTTTGGATTCCGGCGGGCGCCGGAATTGGTATAAACCAATTTCCACTATTTTGGCGTAGACCAATTTTCCTGTCAATAGGTAATATCGCAGTCATGGAGACCCGCCCTGCCGCGCTGCCGAAGTACTACGTGCTCAAGGAACAGATCCTTGCCCTCATCGAGGACGCGGCCCCCGGGACCCTCATCCCCACCGAGCGGGCGCTCGCCGAGCAGTACGCCACGTCCCGCACCACGGTCCGGCAGGCCATCGGGGAGCTGGTGTCCGAAGGTCGCCTGGACCGGACGCAGGGGAGGGGCACGTTCGTCGCCCCGCCGAAGGTCACGCACGTCCGCCAGCTCACGTCGTTCTCGGATGATGCCGCGAGCCAGGGCCTAACGGCATCTGCCAGGATCCTGGACATCGGCCCTGTACCCGCCGACCCGGCGATTGCACGGCGGCTCGGGCTGGTACCCGGGGCGGAGGTCCACCGCGTTGAACGGATCAGGCTGGTCAACGGCGAGCCGCTGGCCCACGAGACAGCCTTCCTGGCCGGCGACCTGCCGGACCTGGCGCGCAACGTGGAGGTCCGCGGGTCCCTGTATGCGGCCCTGGGCGAGGACTACGGCATCCGCATCAGCGAAGTGGAGGACACTGTGGAGACCAAACTTGCAGGCCCTGATGAAGTCCGGTTGCTCGATGTCGAAATGGGCGCCCCGATGCTGCTGGTCCACCGGCAGGGTTTCACCCTCGACGGAAAGCCTGTCGAGTGGACCCGCTCAGTCTTCCGGGGCGACAGGTTCCGCTTCGTGGCCAGGATGCACGTCTAGGCCGCGTCTTCCTGTGGACGTAGCCGGATATGGGCTGCGTGCAGGAACGTAAGTATTCCTGTGGCCGGCCATCGGGGACGGTTCGCTGTGACGGTTTTAGGAGGCGCGGGGGAGCCATTCTGGTTGGCTGAGTAGCCGTTCTGCCGGGCTGGTTCCGGCGCTGCTTCCGGGGAGTGGGGGTGCCGTGGAGTGGTAGGTGTGGCCGGTGGGTGTCTGGACTTTGATCGTGTGCCGGGGGCCGGGCCGTGGCATGGTTTTCCAGCCGGGTTTTTCTTTAGTGTGGTTGCAGGCTTCGCAGAGGCCTGCGCCGTTGGCCAGGCTGGTGGCTCCGTCCTCGTGCCACGGGACAACGTGGTCGTGGTGCCGAATGGGGGCGTCGCAGTATGGGGTGCGGCAGGTGTCATCGCGGGCCTGGATGAAACGCCGCAGCCCTGGCGGGAAGAGCCGTGCCCGGGAGTCCATCGCGATGAGGTTTCCGGTCCCGGGGGCGGTGTAGAGCCGGCGGAGCCAGATATTCAGCCCCTGCCCGCCGGTAGCCTCACCTGGGTTGCGCTCCTGACCGGGGGTGGCCCCGCCATCCTTCAGCTCCTGACCGCCGGTGGCCTCGCCTGCCTGGATCAGGGTGCGGGCCCAGCCGGCCGGGACGATGCCGTAGCCGGTGAGGCGGGCCGGTTCACTGTCGGCCCGGAAGAGCGTGCGGTCGGTCATGATGAGCTGGATCTCGACGCTGCTGATCCCGCCGGGGGTGCCGGTGGTTCGTTCGACGAGGGCGTCGGCCATGATCTGACCGCGGGAACGTTCATCCCCGTCCGAGCGCAGCGTATCGGCCTGCCGGCTGAGCGCCGCGTACACGGCAACGCCCTGGGCCACGGGCAGCAGGGCTGTCAGGTAGGTCATGGTGTCCGGGGCCGGGCGCAAGCTGACGCACCGTTCGCCGGCGGCGTGACTCGCGCGCTGGGTCACGGAGCGCGGATCCCTGCGGTACGCAGCGGCCTTGGCCGCGGCCGCGATGGCCCGGTCCCCGGCGCCGTCGAAGGTTCCGGTGTCCGCGGCGAGTTCCTCGTCGACGGCGGATCGGTCAGCAGCGCTCAGGCAGGCCGTTTCTTTGACCAGCAGCGTGGCGCGCCATTCATTCAACTGCCCGGTCTCCAGGGCGGCCAGCGTGTGGGGCATCTCGTTCACCAGGGCTTTCGCCAGGCCGAGCAGCCGGGAGCCGCGGGCCGGGGATTCGTGCCGGGCGAGGGCGATCTGCGCGGCGACGTCCTGGCCCCGCTCTGCTGCGGGGACGCCAACAGCGGCCTCGACCTGCCGCTGGGCGGCGTCGAAGGCGACGGCGATCCTCGCCTGCACTCCCGCTACCGCCGATTTCAGCTCCTCCAGCCCGCGCAACTGGTCGATCAGCCCGGGACCGTCAGCGGCCAGCCGCAGCGACCCGGCTGAGGCGATCAGGTCCTCCACAGCGACACAGGACATCTCGGCATTGGGGGCGGTGGCGGCATCCGGAGCGACGGCGCCGGGTGGCGCCGATGCCAGTGTCAGATCGGATTCCCCAATGCCGTCCATAGACACAGTGTTCCAGAGGGGTCAGACAAAATAGGGCGCTGCCATTTAGAGGCCCCGACGCGGCATCGCGGGAAACAGGGTGGACGGCGAAGTCCTGGCCGACGATCCGGATGCGTTGAGAGGTCCTGCGGCGGTCTTAGGCAGCGGCCCGGCTCCTGAGAATGAATCTCAGAAAGTTGTTGACAATTGACATCGAGGGATTTAGATTCATAGTGAATCAAAAAACGGGCAACTCGGTCGAACGAACGCAGATGGCTGACAACGACCGAGTCCCTCTCCTAAAGCCACTACGAACGGACGAAAAATGGCAACCACAACCTTCCGGCCGAAGTACGTCTCCTTTGATTGCTACGGCACGCTCATTAACTTCAACATCGATCCCACCACGCGTCGTCTCTTGCATGGCCGCATCTCTGAGGAGCAGTGGCCTGCCTTTAAGGCGATGTTCCGCGGGTTCCGCTACGACGAGGTATGCGGCGACTACAAGCCCTACGAGCAGATCTTTCAGAACTCCTTTGACCGTGTGTGCAACCGGTGGGGCCTGGCCCCGACCGAAGGTGCCGGCGCACAGTTTACTGATGCCGTACGCGGCTGGGTTGCCCACGAGGACGTGCCGGCCCCGCTGAAGACGATGGGCGAAAACTACCAGCTGGTGATCCTGTCCAACGCGGATGACAGCTTCCTGGAAACCACTGTTCCGAGGCTCGGTGCAGACTTCCACGCGGTGCTGACCGCTGAGCAGGCCCAGGCCTACAAGCCTCGCTACCAGGCCTTCGAGCACATGCTCGATACGCTGAACGCCAAGCCGGAGGACTTCGTCCACGTCTCCTCGCACACACGCTACGACCTGATGCCGATGCACGACCTGGGCTTCAGGAACACCGTTTTGCTGGACCGCGGCTACGACCCCATCACCCCTGGTTACGACTACACCACCGTGAAGTCCCTGGACGAGCTGAACAAGCTCCTCGGTCTCTGAACTGTTCCTAATGCGAAGCGTCTTCGAAGGTGAAAAGCGGCAGATGATCCTTCGAGGGCGTGGACTTCGTCCGGCCCGAGCGTTTCAGCTCATGACCGCAAAGGCGCGAATTACCTGCTCTCCCACTCCAAGCCGGACTGGGACCGGCTCGCCGCCAAGGCCGCCGCCGGCACCGAAACTGCCTTCCACACCCTGAACCAGACGCACTAGCCATCAAGGAGCCATCATGAGCACTACTCCCCAAACCATCCGCAAGCCGTCCAGGGCCATGATCAATGGCTTTGATCCCAACCGCCTTAGCGAGCTCCCGGATCAGATGCAGAAGAGCATCCGACGCCGGGACCAGAGCCTCGGACCCGGATACCGGCTCTTCTACGACACCCCCCTGGAAATCGTTCGCGGCAAGGGCGTCACGTTGTTTGACCGCGACGGAAATGACTACCTCGACGTGTACAACAACGTCCCCTCCGTCGGTCACGCCCACCCGCGCGTCATCGCTGCCGTCCACGAGCAGATGCAGACGCTGAACACCAACACCCGCTACGTCCAGGAATCCATCCTCGACTACTCCGAGCAGCTCCTCTCCACGTTCCCCGCCGAGCTGGGCCACGTCATGTTCACCTGCACCGGGTCCGAAGCCAACGACCTCGCCATGCGCGTGGCAAAATACGCCACCGGAAACCAGGGCATCATCGTCACCTCCGGCGCCTACCACGGCCTGACCACCGAAGTAGCGTCCTTCTCGCCGTCACTGGGCGTCGGTGTGCCCCTGGGAGCGAACGTGCGGGTCATCGACGCCCCCGACGCCCTGCGGTACTCATCGGATCGAGCGTCCCTGCAGGATCACCTGCGCAACCAGGTCCGTGCCGCCATCGCCGACCTGCACCGGCACGGCGTTGGAGTGGCGGCCTTCATCGCCGACAGCATCTTCTCCTCCGACGGCGTCTTCGCCGGCCCGGCAGGCTTCCTGCGCCCGATCATCGAAGAAGTTCACGCCGCCGGCGGCCTGTACATCGCCGATGAAGTCCAGCCCGGCTTCGGCCGCACCGGCGAGGAATGGTGGGGCTTCCAGCGCCACGGAATCGTCCCGGACATCGTCACCATCGGCAAACCCATGGGCAACGGCATCCCCGTCGCGGCAGCCATCTTCAAGCCCGAACTGCTGGTGGAGTTCGGCAAGAACATCCGCTACTTCAACACCTTCGGCGGGAACTCCGTAGCCATCGCCGCGGCCCAGGCCGTCCTGGACGTGATCCGCGACGAATCACTCATGGAAAATGCCCGCAAGGTCGGCGAAAAGATCATCACCGGGCTCAAGGACCTCAGCCAGGGGCTGGACCAGGTCGCCGAAGTCCGCGGAAGCGGCTTCTTCATCGGTGTCGACCTCGTCACTGACCGATCCACACTCTCACCTAACGGGGAGGCCGCCGCCGGCATAGTGAACTCCCTCCGGGAGGACCGGATTCTCATCTCGGCCTGCGGCGCCCAGGGCAATGTCCTGAAACTCCGCCCCCCGATGCCGTTCTCCATGACTGATGCCGATCGCCTTCTCGAAGGAATGGGCCGGGCCTTCAAGGCACTGCGGTAAAGCCCAGCATCAACCCGGTCGGCGTACAGCTGACACCAACTGCTTAGGGAGTGCCTTCCACCGTGAAGGCACTCCCTCGAAACCGGGACATTCCGTCATGTCCCGGTTTCGGCATCCAGCTCATTAAGGTTGTGCTATGAGTAGCAACCCCACGGTACGTGACTACAACAAGGCCTCGGTCCTTGATGCGGTCCTGTCGGAGGCGCCTTTGACGCGCAACAGGCTGATCGAACTGACGCGTTTGAGCCAGGCGACGGTGTCCCGGAAGGTGGATGAGCTTCGTTTTGACGGTTTCGTCGTCGAGCAGGGGGTCAAT
The DNA here is from genome assembly GCF_059090445.1 of Arthrobacter sp. B2060. Taxonomy (NCBI): domain Bacteria; kingdom Bacillati; phylum Actinomycetota; class Actinomycetes; order Micrococcales; family Micrococcaceae; genus Arthrobacter; species Arthrobacter sp. B2060. The sequence continues at coordinate 629,695 of NZ_JBNHFR010000001.1, read as the reverse complement.
GCGGTTCCGCGCCGCGGTCGGCGCTCCACATACCTGGATGTACCCGGCACGGCGGGGCACATTGTCGGGATCGCCCTCGGGGCGCGAACCACGTGCGTCCTGGTAACGGACCTGAGGGGTCGCGAGATTAGGAACGTCATTGTTCCCAGCCTCGAGGGCGGCGATGTTGGAATGACTGCCGAGTGGCTGGTGGACTTGATTGCGGAGACCAGTGATTCCGCGGAGGGGCCGTTGCGCCAAATCGTCGCCGCGTTGCCCGGCCGTGTCCGGAATGGCGCTAAGTGGTCGGGGACACCGGAATCAAGGAAGATGCCCACCGATTCCCTTCTCCAGAATTCTCTTGAAGATCGGTTGAAGGCTCCCGTGGTCCTTGAGAGCGATGCCAGTGCATCCCTGCGGGGGATCCTGAAGGATGATGCGAGCATAGGGAATGCTGCTTTGTTCATGCTTAGTACAGTGCTGAGCTTCGCCAGTTGTACTGATCATGAGATCGCCCAGGGGCGGACCCCTGCTTTCGGTGACCTTGGTGGTGTTCTCTTCTCCGGCGTTGGCAACGAGACCCTCGATGGGCTGTTGAGCATAAAGGGTCTCCTCCAATTCGCCGGGAGCCGGGGACTGGAACTGGAGGGCATCGAAGCGCTCTGGTCCCAGCCGCAGGATGCGGCGTCCCGGGCGGAAGTGGTGGAGGCGTTTACGACGGCGATCGTCAGCGCTGTCGGTGCCGTTGCAGTTACGCTGGACCCGGAGTCCGTGTACTTTGTTGGTCGCTTGAGTCCGCTGGTGGACGAAGTCCTCCCCGAGGTGCGGAGGCGACTGGCGCATAGCCTTCCCAGCGTCCCGGAGATCAGGGTCGTGCCGCAGGTGATCGGACTATCGGTGGCCCGGGGAGCGGCGCATGCGGGACTGGGACTGGCCCAGTCCCGGCTCCGGGAATCGATGCTCGAGGCCCGTCGCGAGGAGCAAAGCCTGTAGCAGCTGACCTCTGGTCCTCTTGTGGTGTGAGGTGTTCAGCGGCCCAGACTTTTACGCCGTACTGCGGTGCATTAAGCCATATTGCGTCCCGAGTCCGCGCATGTCCAAAAGCATTGTGGACGGACCGTTCGGGTGGTTGGTTTGGTGCACAGGCATCGACAGAATGGGGACCCTGATGATCACGGCTTTGGCTCAGCGCATCCGCACGCAGTGCAGCAGAGAACTGAGGGTGTTCAGGGACCAGGTGTCCGCTTTGGTTTGGCAGGACATCGGAACCGGAGGCTTGGAAGGCGCTGCGACGGCCATGGCCAGCCGGCCCTCCCTGGCCTCGCCCGGCGTGACCGTGGACATCGTGGGTTTTACGGAGTGGCTGCCCTCCGACGGCGGGGCTTCAGTGGGCGTCTCCGTCGCCCTCCGTCCTGGCGCCGGGCGTTCGTTGGCAGGCGTCCATTGGGAAGAGGCCCACGCCTGGGCGTGCGCCGTGGCCGACGGGCCGTGGACGCTCGCGGAGTTCATCGGCTCGGAGGAGGCACCCGGGGGCGTGGTGTTCCACTATCTCCTCAAGGACCCTGTCACCTTCTACCCCCTCGACGAACTTCAGGGCGCGCTGTAAGTGCAGGATTAAAAAGGAGATCCGGCGGGAACGTTCCCGCCGGATCTCCTTTATGCTTTCGGTTCCGTCACTCCTTGCCGAGCCCGGCGGCGGACGTCTTCTGTCCCGTAACACCGTTCAGCGTGGTCAGGTCGAAGATGCCGTTGAGGTCGGCCTGCTTGGTGGTTCCGGCGTCCACGCCGTCCTGCTGGAGTTTCTTGAAGGCTCCGGCCAGCGGGTCCACTGTGAACACGATGTTCTGCAGCGACCGGTCGATGACGTCCTGCTGCAGCGCTTTGCCCGTCGTTTCCTTCAGGGCGGCGTTCAGCTTCGTGGCCTTTTCAGCGGCCGGGGTGTCGTTGAGCCACTGCACGGCTTGGACGTGGCCCTTGAGCAGGGCTTCCACCGTCTGCGGGTGCTCTGCGGCGAACTTCTTGTTCACGATCAGGATGGTGGTGGGGAACTCGCCCGGTTTGCCGGTCTGGGATCCGTCCCACAGGTCCTTCTCATCGACCAGGACCTTCGCCCCGGCCTGGAGCACCAGGCGGGACGCCCACGGCTCGGGCAGCCAGGCGCCGTCGAGCTTTCCGTTCTGGAACAGCTTCAGCGTTTGGGCGTTTTCGGTCGGGTTGATGGCGACGTCCCCGCCGCCGTCGGGGTTGGTCTTGAAGCCCTGCTTGGCGAGCCAGGCGCGCAGCGCCACATCCTGTGTGCCGCCCAGCTGCGGGGAAGCCAGGGTCTTGCCCTTCAGGTCGGCTGCAGTCTTGATTTCCGGCTTGACCACAAGCTGGGCACCGCCCGAGGCAGCGCCCGCGATGATGCTGATCGACTCACCCTTGCTCTTGACGAACGAGTTGATGGCCGGGTTCGGCCCGATGTAGGTTGCGTCGATGGCCCCGGCGTTCAGTGCCTCCACCGCGGCGGGGCCGGCGTTGAAGACTTGCGTGGACAGCTTGGTGCTGCCCAGGTTCTTCGCAATGAAGCCTTCGTTGACGCCCACCAGGGCCGGGGCATGCGTGATATTGCCGAAGTATCCCAGCTTCAGTTCTGCGGCCGGACTGGTGGTGGCAGCGGCAGTGTCCGTTGCCGCGGCGGTGTTGCTGGCTGCCGTGTTCGCCACGGCGGCGCCGGCGCCGAGGAGGGCGAGAACGCCGACGGCGATCCCGATCTGGAGCCGCCGTGGGCGCTTCGGGCTGCGGGTCTCGCCCGCCGTGATGCGGGTGGACCCGGGGTTGTCCTGGGAGTTCGACATGGTGTTCCTTCGTGACTGGTCGGGCTGTTGGACCGAGGTTACGTAGGCCCGCCGGCCCAAAACAACGCCCGCCGTAGCAAGGGTTCACCGGAGTTCTTTGGAGTTAATCGAACGTCTAAAAGGGTCACCAAAAGCCGCACTACGTCAAAAACCGGCCGGGACCGACCGCAACGCCTCGAGGATCGCAGGGAGCAGATGCTGGCTCCGTCCCCACACCGGATCGAGGACTTCGACGTACCAGGAGTCAGCAAGGAGCAGGGCAAGGGTCTCGTTGCTTTCCTCCGCCCAGTCCCGGATCTGGTCCGACTCGATCGGCGTCTCACTGGTCCCCAGCACGGTGACCACCTCATCGCCGTCGAGGGTCACGGGAACGGACGCACTGCTCATTTCCCCCGGCGCATGGGCGATGGCAACGAACTCCGTCCGCGACGAAAGCTGCAGGAGCCGCCGCGCCGATTCGGCGGAGCAGAATCCCGTCACATATTCCCGCTGTGCAGTGCCGGTGTCCGCAGCGAGTCCCGGCTGGGATTCCTTCGTGAAGAGCCCGCTGCGGTTGATGTCGGCGAGTTGGCCGGCGATGGGCAGGGTCTCGTCGTCAAAGCGTGGGGCAAGGGTTCCCGCCTGGTACTCGCTCTTGCCCTCAAGCCAGCGTGCAGTCAGCTCCCCGGCGGCCGCAAGCGTACTGGCCTGCCGCCACACCTCCCTGTCCACGAAGAGCCGGCCATAGCTGTCCCGTTCGTCCGTGAAGTGATGATTCATAGTTTCGAGCCTAGGCCCGGCAGGCGCCGGCTGGACAGGTGACGTGACGGATGCGGACGCAGCATGAACCGCCGTGACTCCGTGTCTCTTTCGGTTTCGGGGGCCCGCACCCGTTGCCTGCTTCTCCGCATCCGAATAGCCTGAGTCTCGGCAGTGTTCTTCAAACCTTGTTGGGGGGAGGCTTGAATCGCCTCATCTCTGGGGACACTTGCCGGAAAAGGCTGGCTCCATGGTCTCAGCACGCCTGGAGCCAGCTTTCGGCATTTTGGCCGGCTTCTTTCCGGGCGCGTGTGATCCCAGCGGGTTCTGACTCAACCAGAGGACGAGGAGTCCGCGTTCGCGGTTTCCTGCCCGTCTGCAGCCGCCTGGGCGTACGAGGCGGAAACCCGGCGGTAAACCGGGGTCAGGAAGGCCAGCAGCGCGGCCACGATCATGATGATCCCGGCGATCAGGAACACCAGGGCGATGCCGCGGGAGATGCCCTCGCCCAGCAGCGGGGCCAACTGGGCGGCGCCCTCGGCGGACCGGGCGTACGGGATGATCCAGAACTGGGCGATCGGCGCGATGAGGAACGCGGTGATCGGTGCTGCCGCAGACTCGAAGGCCATGGCGAATCCGAACACCCGCCCCTGCCGATGCAGCGGCACCACCTGCTGGATGACCGTCTGCTCGGCGGCCTCCACGACGGGGATCAGGACCAGGTACAGCCAGATGCCGGCGACGTATAGCCATGCCCATTCCCGCACCGTAAACACAGCACCGAGAAAGCCCATCACGATCACTGCGAGAAGCATGCTGCGCAACGGGTTGGCCCCTAGTCCGAACTTGCCGATCAGCGCACCGCCCACGATGAACCCGGTGGAGCCGAGCGCGAAGACGGCCCCCCACAGCTCCACGGGGAACATCTCCAGGCCATAGGGATCCATCAGCGCCATGTAGACGCCGCCGATGAAGTTGTTGAACGTGGAGAACAGGATGAGCGCGAACAGTCCGGCGATGGCCAGCACGGCGGCAATGGAACCGCGCAGGTCGAACGCTCCGTGCGCGTCGGTAGCGGCCACCCGAACCTCCTCCGGCATGCGCAGCGTGAGCAGGTGCAGGAAGGCCAGCGCCGTGAGCACCACGGCGACGACGACCGTCCAGCCCATGCCCAGCAGCCCGACCGACAGGCCGGAGAGCACCGAGGTGACGATAAATGCCAGGCCCTGCACCATGCCCACCATCCCGTTGGCGTTGGCCCGCCGGTCGGGTTCGATGAGGATGGTGACTGTGGTGGAAAGGGCAACGTTGCGCATGTTCTCCACCACCGCACCGACCAGGATGATCAGGGTGAAGAGCCAGAACCACGGCTGCGTCAGGTCCAGGAGCCGGGGGGTTGGTGTCAGCAGGAACATGATCCCGGAAAGCACGAACATCACCATTGTGAATGCGGCGGCGAAGCGCATCACGGCCAGCTTGCGGTACCGGTCCACGAAGGTGCCGAAGCTGATGCTGGAAAGGGCGATCAGCAGCATGTACGCGCCGCCGACCACCCCGGTGGCGATCACGTTGCGCGTCTCCAGGTAGACCCAGAACGTCAGGGCGAACCACAGGTAGCTGGTCGTGATGTTGGCGAGGGCGGTGTTTACCAGGATCCCGGCAAAGGTGCGGGACCGCTCTGCCGGACTGCGCAAGGACGTGTCGACGGCGTCGGGATCGGCCAGGCGCGGGGCCTCGCCGTCCTCGACCTGCGCGGACGTGGCGGCCGCGTCCCCGGAAAGGTTCGCGCCGACGTCGGGAGCTTCAGCAGCCGTGGACGGGGCCGGTTCCTGCTCGGTCATGCGTCCCAGTGTAATGACAACAGACGTGCGCGGTCACGGTCCCCGCGCGGGCAGTATTAGATCCTCAGGGCTACATCAGAAGAGCGGCGAGAGCCCGTTCCAGCCAGGACCCACCTGGACCCGCGGGAGGTGGGCGCCGGCACCGTTGCCCGGGTACAGCCAGAGCACGCCGGAGCTGTCGCGCGCCAGGAGATCGGGCCTGCGGTCGCCGTTGAAGTCGCCAGGGCTTGCGACGGCGGTCATGACGTTCCAGCCGCCGCCCACCCTCAGGCGGGGGAGCCAGCCTCCGGTCCCGTTCCCGCGGTAAAGCCACAGCGTTCCGGTGGCGGTTTCCCTCGCAAGAACGTCCGCGGCGCCGTCGCCGTTGAAGTCGCCGGGCCCCACGAGGGCATTGAAGATGTTCCAGCCGGTTCCCGCGCGGACGCGCGGCAGGAATCCGCCGGTGCCGTTCCCCCGATACAGCCACAGGTGGCCGGTGGCGGTTTCCCGGGCCAGGACGTCCACGCGCTGGTCGCCGTTGAAGTCACCCGGGCCAACGATGGAGTTCATGATGTTCCAGCCGGAGCCGAGACGCAGGCGTGGCAGGAAGCCGCCGGTGCCGTTGCCCCGGTACAGCCACAGGACGCCCGTGGAAGTCTCTCTGGCCAGCACATCCAGCGGGCCGTCGCCGTTGAAGTCCCCGGGTGTTTCAAGGGCGAAGCCGTTCCAGCCGGTTCCGATCAGGACACCGGGCAGCCTCCCGCCCTGCCCCGTACCGCGATACATCCACAGCTCACCCCGTGCCGGATACCGGGCCAGGACGTCGTTGTTCCAGTCCCCGTTGAAGTCGGCTGTTGCGCCCGAGAGCGTCGACGCCGGAATGGCCAGTGGCGTGAACGCGTAGGGATCGCAGGTGAGGTCGTAGTCCCGGGTGTTGTCGTACCACTGTGAAATATAGACGCGCCCCCCGGAGAAACTGGGCTGGCGGCAGCGGTCCAGCGCTTCGTTCGGATAGTCCAGCATCCCGGCCGTTGCCCAGACCGGCACGCCGGGCAGGCGCCACGAGCCGGTGATGCTGGCCCAGCCGGAGGTGAACGAGTACAGGCCGTAGGAGTAGCGCGCATCTCGCAGGCCCCGCATCAGGCCCTCGATGACGTACCGGTTTTCACGCTGCTGCACCGCCGAGGCTGTTGGCCAGGGCTGGGCGGGCCGGGGTTCGACGTCGATCCAGACCACGCGTGGTGCGAAGCCCGTCTTGACCAGGCTGGCGACGGCGAAGCGTGCCTCGGCGTAGCCCACATTGGACAGCTGCCCTGCACGGGTGGCGGAAGACCACGGTCCCTGCGTCCGGTAGGTGGCGAGCTGCGCGGCGGTGGGGAAGGCCGCCATGGTGTACGCCTGGGCGGGCTTGCGATTGTCTCTCGCCCACTTCAGCTGGCTGGCCAGGCATGGATTTTCGGTAAAGGGTAACCCCTTCGTCAGGCCGATGATGACGAACTGGGACGAAGCGGGCGGAAGGGGCAGGCCGAAACCGCCCACCGCCGTCGGGCATTGGGGCCAGGAGATGTCGTGGCCGCGCAGCGACACAGCCTGCGCAGGAGGCGCGCCCGGAGCGGCCCCCACGATCAAAGCCAGGAAGACAAGGACCGCGGTCAGGAAGCGCAGCGCCCGTGCCGCGGTCACGCCGGCCACCCGCTTCCGGCGGCGGCCACGGGGCAACGGCTGATGATCCGTGCGGGGCAAGTCAGCCCCGGGGAAACCAGCTCCGAATGACGAACCTTTCCGTCCATCACCGCCGCTCCTTTGCCACCATCAGTTTACTTCCGCGGGCGGCGATAAGCTCCGTCCGGAGAAGAAAAGGAGGTGCCGATGTCGGGCCCCGCCTGCCTCAGCGGACGTCCTTCATTGCCCGGTCCCTGATGTACTGGCCCACACGGTCACGGGCAAGGTAATTCCGGAGCTGTGCCAGCGCCACGCTGTCCTGGAACACGACGGAGCGCCCGTCGGGAGACGTGCCAACGCCGGCGGTGGGGAGGGAGAAAAACACCGCATCCTGCAGCCGGACATTCCGCAGGCTGTAGGCGAGCCCCGCCATGGCCGACTGGTCAAGGCCGGTGCTGACGGGGACGAGCGACGAGAGGTAGCCGACCGTCTTGCGGAGCGTCACCGGGTTGGTCAGGGTCTTGGGGCTGATGAGTTCGGCGATCAGCGCCTTCAGGAAGGTCTGCTGGTTGCGCACGCGCTGGTAGTCGCCGTCGCTGAAGGCGTAGCGCTCCCGGACGAACTCCAGGGCCTGGGCTCCGTTGAGGTTCTGCACGCCTCGCCTGAACGTGTGGCGCCCGTCGTGCGTCGAGGTGAAGGGCGTCGTGACGTTAACCTTGACTCCGCCGAGAGCGTCGACCAGTCCCTTGAACCTGCCGAAGTCGATCAGGATCGAGTGGTCGATGCGCTGCCCGAACAGCGCCCCGGCGGTCTGCCGCATGAGGGGCACCCCGCCGAAGGCCAGGCCGTCGTTGATCTTGGAGTAGCCGTAGCCCGGGATTTCAGCCCAAAGGTCGCGCATGACGGAGATGCCATAAACGTTCTTGCGGTCGGCCGTGATGTGGATCAGGAAGAGGGCATCGGCCCGCTGGTCCGTGGCAACCCTGCCCGCGGTCGCCTTCGCGTTGTCCTCCCGGGTATCGCTGCCCATAAGCAGGATGTTGACGGGCCGTCCTTTGAGGCGGTCAACAGGGGGTGCAGGAGGTTTCGGCTTGGCTTTTGGCTTCGGTGCCTTGGTAGTCGTTGGCGTGGGCGTCGCCGACGTCACAGGAGGCGGACCGGGGGCCGTCTCGGGGCTGTTGGCGCTTCCCTGGGACCAAAAGTAGAGCCCTCCGAGCAGCGGAACCAGAAGGCCCAGCGCCACGAGGAAAGCCAGCAATCTAGGTTGCACGCGTCGCTGCGTATCACTCATGGGATAACTATGTGCCCGAAAAGCCCCGAATGAAAATGGAACTCGCCGGGCGACGTATGGACGGTCTGATTCTCTGCACAGTCTGCTGGCAGACCGACGAGCGGGTGGCGAGGCGTGTTTCAGTTGGCGATTAGTGCGCCGCCGTGAGGACGCGCCTGAAGGCTGCTCCAAGTGCCACTGCGATGTAGATGAAGAATACGGCTGCCCCGGCCCAAAGAGGAAGCCGAGGAGCCGTTTCGGAGAGGACCATCGCGAAGTCGGGGTCCACGAAGCTGATCAGAGCCGATCCGGCGGTGAAGGGAAGATATGCAGCTCCCGACGTTCCCCAGATCTCGATCCGTCCCAGGAGCTGCCCGAGTAGCGGCTCGATGAGGGTTGAGCCCGTGACCAGGAGAGCGACGGCCCCCGTTCTTGTCAGCAGCACTCCGGCCGCTATACCCGCAAGAGCCCACCCGTTGGCCAGGAGCAGGCAACCGAGCATGACGCCCGGATCGCTTTGAAGGAGGTTTCCGCTGTCCAGAACGAGATTCGACACCGCCACCGCCCCCACCAGCGAGGTTAGCGTCCATGCCGTCGTGACCAGCAACGTCGTTGCTGTCTTGGCCGTGAACAGGACTTGCCGGTTGGGGGTGGCCAAGAGGGCATGGAACTGCGTTCCGTGACGTCTGTCCTGGCCGAAGGAGAAGGCGCCGAGCAGTCCTGCCGCCAGGAGCAGGAATGGGGACCGGGTTGCTGCGAGCGTCGCGGCTTCGACCGAGGACTCCGTTGTCAATTCCGGCGCGACATTTACGATCATGAGGGTCATCGCCCAGCTGACCAGCGCGGATCCGAGAACGGCGGTGGCCGCCAGAACCAAGAAGCCGCGTGTGGTGGTGAGCCGGATCCACTCGTAACGCATCGTGTTTTGCATGCTCACGCTGCCTGATCCGGGAGCTTGCCGTACTCGTTCAGTCCCACGATGGACGCGTAGCTGTCCTCCAAGGTGGGGCTTGCGGTCCGCAATTCCGAGACGGCGTGGCCGAATTGGTGCGCCAATGCGCCGACTTCCGGCGCTGTCAGTCCAGAAATCGTGAGGGTGGTGCCCGTGGTGACGACTGTTGCCCCGTACTCTTGCCGCAAGATGACGGCGAATTCTTCTGCACCTTCCACCCAGACCGTGACGGCTGGCTTGACGTTGAACGTCCGGATCTCATCCATCGGGCAGTCGGCACGCAGCCTGCCGGTATGAAGGATCAGGACCCGGTCGGCGACCTTCTCCAGTTCGGCCAGGACGTGCGTGGACAGCAGGATGGTCCTTCCTTCGAGTGCTAGTGAACGCACGGTGTTTCGGAACCAGATGACGCCGTCCATGTCCAGCCCGTTGGTGGGCTCGTCGAGGATGAGGAGCTGAGGTTCGCACATGAGTGCTGCGGCGAGGCCGAGGCGCTGTTTCATACCCATGGAATAGGAGGAGGGGGATGCCTTTGAGTAGCCGCCCAATCCCACCCGCGTCAGCGCGTTCTGGGCCTGGGCGCGCGAGATGCCAGCGACAGCGCCGACCATGCGCAGGTGGTTCAGGGCTGAACGTCCGGGATGAAATCCCTCCGTGGAGAGCAGGGTTCCAACGCGTCGTTGCGGTATGCTCAGCGCGCTGTAGGGCGAGCCGTCGAAGGTGGCCGAACCGGTGCCGGGCATCAGGTCGAGCGTTCGTTTCATCAGCGTTGTCTTGCCGTGCCCGTTGGGGCCGACGAGCCCCACGATTTCGCCTGGACCCAGCGTGAATGAGATGCCGTCCAATATTTGCCTGGCACCGTAGCGGGCTCCGACGTCGGTGACTACTGTTTTCATTCCGGCACACCCGTCCTGAAGGGCTGGTTACGCAGTTCATCCAGCGCGACGGTGACTGCCTCGGGCAGCAGGTCCTGCAGGGAGTGGGTAATGACCACAACAAGTTTTGATGCCGCCCAGTGCCGGATCTCGTTGGCCATGCAGGCGACCCCTTCGGCGTCCACTCCGTTGAATGGCTCATCGAGGACCAGGCAGTCGAAGCGGCCCACGGTGTTCATGAGATACCAGAGCTTCCGCACGTTGCCAGTGGAAAGGTTTCCGGCATTTTCATCAAGCCACTCCGCCATGCCGAGGCTGTCCGCACGAAGTAGCTCCGGGGCGGGATCGCTGTCCCGCGCGATGCAGGCGAACAACAGGTGGTCCCTGACGGTCATCGGCGCGAACAGCGCCGGGTCCGAGCGGCAGATCCGCCGCCTATTGCGGCAATTTGGGTCATTGGCGCTGAGACCTGAGACCGTCACCGTCCCTGACCATGGAGCCAGGTAGCCACTGACTAGTTCTACGAAGGTTGATTTGCCTGACCCGTTCCGGCCTTTCAGGTGAATGAGGGCAGGGCCGGTCAGAGTGAACGAGACGTTTTCAAATACCGGGCGTTCGGCCCTATAACCGGCCAATACCCGGCTCAAAGCTATCTCCGGGACAGGATTCTGTGCTTCAGGCAACGGTGGGCACCTCCTGTAAGTACGGCCACGTAGAGTCCCGCGGCGATGGTTGGATACATGTCTCCGAGCAAGCAGAGCCCGAGGACGGGAACTGCCAGGACAACTGATATGAAGGCGGCCGCTATGGAGGTCTCCATGGAACCGTCCGCCTGTTTGGCTGTGACGCGGCTGACTGTGTTGCCGATGATGCCGGCGGTAGCGATAGCCCACGGAATGAGAAACAGGGCATGGGGTACCGTGCCGGTGAGAACCCACACGATAACGGCCAGCGCCGGAGCGGCGAGCAATGCCAGCGGCAGCGTTTGGGTCAGGATGACTGCCCAGGCCAGCGTTCCGGCATGCACACCGGATTTCCAGGCGTAGCGCAAGCGGGGGAGGAGCCCGACAGGGTTGTTCCCTTTGGACAACAGTTCGGAGCCGACGAGGCTCACCATGAACACAACCAAGGCGGCGGCGCCCGGTATTCCGGGCACGGATTTGAAGAATTCCGGACGCATGCCGCCGATGTGGAGGCCGAGCACGGCGGAAGCCACCAGCAGCAGGCAGAGTCCCATTCCACGGAACAAGGCAAAAGACCTGTCTTTGGCGATGTTTATTGCCAGAAACCGCCAGAGGAGGGGAACCGGACGGGAGGCTCCGGACGCGGCGGGTGCCGTCGCTCCGGTTACTTGCCGGGTCACCGGGAAGGAATGCCGGTTCACGGTCCGGAGGCTATGGGCTGTTAGGGCTGCGAAGAGCGCCGTGGCTGCGGATGCACCCGGGATGGCCCAGTGTTCTGCGCCCCCCGCCGCTGCGTGTGCCAGGACCGGTGCGGCCTTGGCCGCGAGCAGCTCTGGAAGGATGCGTCCCAGCGCAAGCCCGGGGAGGGAGACGGCGACGCATGCGAGCGTGCCGAGAACAACGCTCCTGCCGGGGGTGCGCCGGGGCGGGTCGGCAGCTGCCAGCCTCGAACTTAGGGCCAGCCAGGAACCAGCGACGGCGAAGGGGACAATCCAGAGGACTCCGGACCAGGGGAGAGCCCGGCCGGCGGGCTCGTGGAGCACAATTAGTGCGGCGGCACACACGGCGGCTGAGAGTCCGAGCAACAGTACGGCCCGCGGCGCCGCTTCGAAAAAGAACACGTGGCGCATCTGGACGTCCGCGGCACGGTAGAGGTCCCGGTTCGGGCTGAAGCGCACGGCGAACCGGCGGGAGCTGAAGGCTTCGCGTGCCACGGCCCCGACTGCCAGATACAGACAGGCAGCCAAAGTTAACGCCATGACTGCAACCTGCCCGGGGCCTGTGGGTCCTGCCCCTGGGCCGGACAGGGCGTCGCGGATCAGCCTCAAGGCAAAGAGCGAGCCCGCCAGGACCGTCAGGATCAGGACAGCCCCGGCCCCGGCGCCCAGAACGGTCAGCGATCGGATGGACATTCGCCATCCCAGAACGGACAGCATTCTTACGCCCGCGAATTTATAGGCGGCTGTTCGACTACCCATGCTCTGCCGTCAGAGCCGGTTCAAGGATTTGTTCTGCGCAGCGTCCGCGTCCGTCACCAGCGCCATCGTGGCAGTGCCGATGCTGCAAATGACCCAGATCCACACGGGAATGTTCTGCGGAAATCCAAAACCGGACGCGCCGAAGAAGACGCCCCCGCTTAGCCCTGCGACGAGGAAGAGCCCCGTGTCTCGCTTGGGGTTCCTGCGTATCAGCAGCGCTGTCAGCAGGGCAGCGGCAGCCAAACCGACCGACGCCCAGACGAAGCCGGGGCTGCGGGGTCCGTCGAGGAATGCGAAGACTGTGCAGACAGCGACGCATGCCAGCGCCAGGCCGGTAATGATGGTGCGAAGAGCTGATGAGTAGATCAATGTGCGGACCTTTTCCTGATGTCAGAGTGCGAGTGATACGGCCGCGATGGCGAGTGAAGCAGCGAAGATGGCCACCACGGTTGATCGCGCGGCACCTTCCCATTGGCGGCGGAACATCCAGGGGATGCCCAGCCCGAGTGCGGCGACGTAGAGGAACGTCACCCAGTGGTCCTTGGGGGACGGGACGGAAAGTGCGAGACTGGCGAGCTGGACGCTGAGCAGCGACCCCGTGGCAACGGCCCCCAGAATCCCGATTCTGACGCGCCGTCCCCCAAGTCGGAGCCCCGGAAAGAAGGTGTTCTCCGCAATCGACGCCAGTGAGAAGTACACCGCCGCGAACACGGTTGAGAGGACCACTCCGAGGTAAAAGCCGATGTTCACGGCGAGTTCAGTCATCGCCGGATCCGTCAGGTCTTTCGCAGCGTCGGTTTCGGCGACCTTTCCTGTCACCGTGGCGTGCAATTGCTGGGTCCTGAACAGAAGCAGCACCAGCAGGACCACGACGGACGCTATCCAGATAGCCGGTGACGTGGACCGGCCTGCCCGCGGGGCGGGCGTAACGGTCTGGTCCTGCCTTTGGTCTACTGCGGTCATGTGGAAATTCCTTTACTGGCCACGACGGCGGTTTCGATTAGCGCGGCGAGCACGAGGATGGCTGCGGCGAGACTGAAGGTCTTGAGTGCCAGCGGGAAAACCGTCAAGTAGTGCTGCGCTGGTGAGATGCTTCGCTTCTCGGACAGAGCCGCCCGGACTGCGGCAGCTGCGGGCATCAGGCCGGCGCCGGCTGCTATCAGCAGTGCTGCGAATTCGACGGGAGCGTAGACCCAGATTGTTCCGAAGACCTCGGCGGGCCCGAGCTGTGCCGAGGCGGTCCGCATCGTGGAGCCGATGTAGATCGATGTCAGCGGCCAGGCAATCAGGGTTGAAATGCCGCCGGTGATGACACCGGAGAACGCGAGGCAGAGGGCGGGAAGATTCACCAGGAGGATCCGGCCGAGCACCGACCACCAGGGGGCAGCGGTCCCGTCCGGTGCCGGTGCTGGCGTCGTTCCGGCGGAGAGGTTTGTCTGAAACCCCGTGATGAACCCGCCCAGCATGAGCGCCAGGGACAGTGTCATGACGATGAGAAGCAGCGACATTTCACTGTTCCTGGCGCTCATACCCATTGCCGGTCGGCTATCGCCGGTTAGGCGATCGCCGCTTTCTTGCCGAACGCGGTGATTGCCCAGCGGGCGGTCGCGATGACAGCGGTTGCGATGCCCCCCGAAAGCGCCCCCATGACGATGGCCAACGCAATGCCCCCAACTTCCACTGCGGTGACGATCTGTGAGGCGAACGTCGAGGACAGGCCGAACATGCCGGCGATGTACATGACGCTTACGCTGGCCAAGGCCAGGCCGCTGACGCTCAGGGCACCGGCGATGGCGATCGACCGGCGTGAAACACGAGCAGTTGCTTCCATGATTTCTCCTTGAGAGATTGTTTTCGGGACCGGTCAGGTCCGCCCCCAAGGAGGAGCCTAAGCGGATCCTGATTTAAAAACAAGCCGGTTGGCCGGTTTAGTTTATCGCTTGGCTTGAGGGTGCGGCGCGGAGGTGGCTCCGGTACCAGTCCGCGGAGTCGCCGGTGAGGCCGAAGGCGCGGGGAAGGAGCCCTGCGTGCTGCCACGCGGTGTCGGTCTGGTACCAGTGGTCGGCTGTCAGGAGCGCACTCTGGTGGTCCGTGAAGCCTGCGGATCGCAGCATGGCGTGGGCCTCTGCCGGCGGCACCCGGGATTCGCGGTCCGGCGTTCCCAGTACGGCATTAAGTCGTTGCAGAAGTTTTTCGATGCTTTCCGGGGTGGGGTTGGCCGCATGGAAGATCCCGGTCGCCGGGTCTTCCCGGCAGGCCAGTGTGGATGCCATTGCCGCCAGGTCACGGACGTCGATGACGGACAGCCGCGACTTCCCTGTTCGCGGCGTCCCGTCAAGGATGCTGTTCATGCGCGCGAGGGCAGGTAGGAACCAGCGGTCTCCTGCCCCATAGGTCAATCCGGCGCGGATGACTGCGCCGCCGGATGACAGAACCAGCTCGTCAGCGGCGGCGCGGGTCAGTGACGTGGTGCTTTGGGGGCGGGGGTGTAGCTGTTCCGGGTCGGTGCCGGCGTGTGGGCCGGTTCCGTAGACCGCCATGGAACTCAGCTGCACGTAGCGCGTGATGCCTTCGTCCCGGCAGATCTGCAGGAGGTTGGCTGTTCCGTCGATGTTCGTGACGGCGGCCTGTAGCGGGTCGGTTCCGACGTAGGCTGCCGCGTTGATGACGGCCGTGGCACCGCGCGTCGCCTGGGCGATGGAGGCGAGATCAGCGAGGTCCAGATGGATCGTTTCGATATCGGGACCCAGTGTCGCTCCGGCCCTGCGCGAGGTGGCACGGACGGTGGCATGTGAGCTTCCGCCCATAGACTGGAGGATGTGCCGGCCGACAAATCCGTTTGCACCGACAATGAGCACGGTCGGTTTTGATGTTGTCCGGATCATGGGTTCTCCTGGCTGTTTCGGGGTGTGGCCGCGGCGGATTGCCGTTTGCCGGGTATGGAAAGGATGAGGTCGTGGCTCTTCAGGAACGGGCGGTCAGTACCCGGAACTCGATCATTGAGGGCGCGGCTGCCGTTTTTGAGTCCGCCGGTTACGGTCCCGCGAGCCTTCAGCTTGTGGCCGAGCAGGCGGGTGTAACGCGGGGTTCAATGTACTTCCATTTCAAGTCCAAGGAACTCTTGGCCCGCGCTGTCATAGACGCCCAGCATGAGATCACACAGAAGTCGGCGGAGCGTATTGTTTCCGCTGGCCACAGCCCCTTGGAGACGATAATTCTGCTGTGCACGGACTTTGCAGAACTTCTCTCGTCCCATCCCGTTGTGCGGGCCGGAATCCGGCTGACGCTTGAGTCGTCCGCTTTTGGCCACGCCGTCCAGGACCCCTATAGGGACTGGATGACGGTGGTAGAGGAGTTGACGGTCCGCGGCCAAGAGGCCGGTGAAATCCGGGAGAGCCTGGATCCAGCGGCTTTTTCCCGGTTCCTCGTGGCATCTTTCACCGGCGTCCAGATGGTCTCGAATGTGATGACGGGGCGGAAGGACCTCATGGACCGGGTTGGTGAGATGTCATCTCTGGTCCGTCTCGTGCTCATGCCGGAAGCAGGTAAAGCCCTTCCGGAGTAGGGCTAGGCAACCGGGCCGGGGCTGCGGGTGCGCGGCCGCTGGTCCCGGTCTTGAACCAGACGATGCATCTCATGCAGATCTCCCCCCCGGATCTGATTTCTGCGGTGGCGGTTCCCTCCTCGGAGCCGGCCATGGCGAATCCGGTCAGCACAACGAAGGCCTCATCCTCGGGCTCAATGAATTTCAGGAAGGTGGCATCGAAGGAAGCGAAATCCAGTGCCGGATTGGATGTCTTGGCACGCAGTGACTGCCGGACAGCCTCGACCTGGATCATGCCCGGAATGTGGTCAAGGCCATGGTCGTAGAGTGTCGGGCTGCCAGGCTCGGGGCGCAACGGCCACCGGCCATTACTGTCCTCCGGGCCGATGGTCACGCTACAGTCAAACGATTGTCCGACCTGATCACGGCTGAGAACCTCACCGGGCTGCCGCGCGGAAGCCGGGCGGGAGTTGCTCCTCATCCGCTGGTAGGTTCCCGCGGGCACCACGCGGGCACCGGTGGTTGCGGTGGCGAATTCCACACCGTCAGCGGTGAACGATGCCGCTACTTCGAAGGACGCCACGGCTCCGGTCCGGCCGTGGTCCAATGAGACGAATTCCAGCGATACCTTCACGCAGGTCGGTTTCTCGCGACTGCGCCGGTACTCCGGCCGGATGTGAACGGTCATGCCGGGCATCAGCATGACGTCCCCGAGGGGTGTCCGGCAATCCTGTGGGCGGCGCCGATGGCCGCCTGCCGAAGGGTTTCGGCCACCAAGGCCGAGTCAATCATGCCGGCCGGGTTGCTGTAGAAAACGTGAAGCCGCGGCCACTGGCTGGCGGCGATGCACCGGCGGGCGCCCGTTCGGCGGATGCCGGTGATGAGGACCCCGCTAATCGAGAGCCGGTGGACCAGGTCCCGAGGGACTGTCCTTTCGAACAGCCGCCCACTAAAAGAGCGCGCAGTTGTATCAAGATTCAAAGTCATGGTCCCCCCAATAAAACCAACGAATGGACTAACCATATCTGATGGATCGGGGGACGAGGACGTGTTGGTCGGTGGCTGTGGATTGGGTCCAGGACGACCCCGGTGGGGCGGCGCAGGCCTGGGCCGGCGCCGCCCCATCCGGTGCAACCACGGACCCCTGCTACCCCAGCGTCGAGGCGTCGATGACGAAGCGGTAGCGGACGTCGGAGGCGAGGACGCGTTCGTAGGCCTCGTTGATCTTCTCCGCTGGAATGACTTCGATCTCGGCGCCGAGCTGGTGTTCGGCGCAGAAGTCGAGCATTTCCTGGGTCTCGCGGATGCCGCCGATCGCCGAACCAGCGAAGGACCGGCGGCCCAGGATCAGGGAGAACACGTTCACCGGAAGCGGTTCGGCGGGTGCGCCGACGTTCACCAGTGCTCCGTCGAGGGTCAGCAGCTGCAGGTAGGAGCTGATGTCGATCGGGGCGCTGACCGTGTTGATGATCAGGTCGAAGGTCCCGGCGAGCGTCTCGAACGTTGCGGGCTCGCTGGTGGCGTAGTAACTGCCGGCTCCGAGCCGCAGGCCGTCCTCCTGCTTCTTCAGCGACTGGGAGAGGACCGTGACGTCGGCGCCCATGGCGGAGGCGAGCTTGACGGCCATGTGTCCGAGCCCGCCGAGTCCGACGACGGCGACCTTCTTGCCGGGGCCGGCGCCCCAGTGCCGCAGCGGGGAGTAGGTGGTGATGCCGGCGCAGAGCAGGGGAGCGGCAGCGTCGAGCTCGAGGCCGTCCGGGATACGCACGACGAAGTCCTCGGTGACCACCACGTGGCTGGAGTAGCCGCCTTGGGTGATGGTGCCGTCGCGGTCCACGGCACCGTAGGTGCCGGTCATTCCGTTGCGGCAGTACTGTTCTTCGCCCTTGCGGCAGTTTTCGCAGTCGCGGCAGGAGTTGACCATGCAGCCTACTCCCACACGGTCGCCGATCTTGTGCCGGGTGACCTCGGAGCCGATTTCCGTGACGACGCCGGCGATTTCATGGCCGGGCGCCAGCGGATACTGCTGCGGTCCCCAGTCGCCCCGGACCGTGTGGATGTCCGAGTGGCAGATGCCGGCGTAGCGGATTTCGATGAGGACGTCGTGCGGGCCGACGTCACGGCGTTCGATGGTGGTGGGGACGAGGTCCCCGGTCGCGGACGGGGCGGCGTAAGCATTGGCGGTAAGCATGGATCTCCTGATTAAGGATGGTTTGGTAGGGCGCCCTGCTTCATGGGTGGCCTCCGGGCAATCTATCGCGGGAGGAGGGCGGCAACATCCATACAACAGGAGTTTTTGCGGCTGAGGGAGTCTCTGCTGATACAGGTACTGGCAGAGCCTCCCTCGCGGCATCCGACATTTCCCGCCCACGTAGACTTGCACCATGCGGTTGGTAGCGAGTGACATAGACGGAACGATCCTTGGGCACGACGGGAAAATCAGTGACCGCACCGTCCGCGCGTTCCACGCCTGCCGGGAGGCCGGCGTCGAACTCGTCTTTGTGACCGGCCGCCCGCCGCGCTGGCTGCACCCCCTCGAGGAGCAGCTTGGCCACACGGGCACCGTCATTTGTTCGAACGGCGCCGTCGTGTGGGATCTCGAGGCCGGCCAGCTGGTTTCCGCCCGGACCATGGCCCTCCCGGACGTGTTCGAGGTCCGGCGGATTATCAAGAAACTGCGTCCCACCGCCCTTTTTGCCGCCGAAACCCTCACCGGCTTCCACCTTGAGCCGGGCTTCATCGAGAACGACACGAGCGAGCTGCTGTCCGAGTACAGCCCGGCCCCGCTCGCCGAGACGCTCGCGGCGGATGACGCCGTCGTCAAATTCCTTGCCATTGTCCGCGAAGGCACCGCGGATGACTTCCTTGCCGCAGTGGCTCCCGCCGTCGGGGATCTCGCCAACGTGACGCATTCGGCGCCCACCGTCGCCATGCTGGAGCTGTCTGTGCCCGGCATCAACAAGGCCGTCACCCTGGCCGAGTATGCCGCCTCGCTGGGGATCGCCGCCGCGGACGTCGTGGCTTTCGGCGACATGCCCAACGACATCGAAATGCTCCGCTGGGCCGGGCACGGGTACGCGATGGCCAGCGGCCATCCGGAAGCCATCCGCGCCGCCGGCCAGCAGGCGCCGCATTTTGACGACGACGGCGTGGCCCAGGTTCTCGAGGTAAAGCTCGCCGAGCTCGGCGTCAGCCTGCCGTAAGGACGGCTGTGACGCTGCCCTTCTTCTCGGCCCCGGGCGGAGGTGCCGGCAAGCCCGTGGCGATGGCCCACCGCGGCTTTTCGCTCGATGGCCTGGAGAACTCCATGACAGCGTTCAGAGCCGCCGTCGCACATGGCTACCGCTATCTCGAAACGGACGTGCACACCACCGCCGACGGCGTGGTCCTCCTCTTCCACGACGCCGCCCTTGACCGGATCACGGACCGGGTGGGACGGATCGCCGAGCTGACCGCTGATGAGGTGGCCAGGGCCCGCATCGGGGGGCGGGAAACGGTGCCCACCTTCGACGAACTCGTGGCGGCGTTCCCCGAGACCCGCTTCAATCTGGACGTCAAAGACTGGCATTCTGTCCGGAGCCTCGCGGAAGCCGTAGAGCGGCACGCAGTCCATGACCGCGTCCTCATCGCGAGTTTTTCTGACCGACGACGGCGGGCGGTCCTGCGTCTGCTGTCCCGCCGCACCGCGTCGTCCGCCGGGACTGCGGCGAACGCCGCCTTCGTGGCGTTGTCGCCGCTGCTGGCCGTCCCCGGGCTGCGCTCATTGGCGCAGGCGATACTGGGCCGCGTGCTGCGCGATGTGGACGCCCTGCAGGTGCCGGTCCAGTACCGCGCCATTCCCGTGGTGACGCCCGGCTTCGTCCGCCGGGCGCACTCCCTGGGGCTCTACGTGCACGTGTGGACCATCAACGAGCCGGCCGAAATGCACCGACTCCTGGACCTCGGCGTGGACGGCATCGTTTCCGACCGCGCCGACCTGCTCAGGGAAGTCCTGGAGAGCCGCGGCGCCTGGTCCTGACCGGCTTAGCCGGCCCCGGACGCCCGGCTAGCTCCGGCCCAGTCCGGTGGACGGATCCTGGTCGCCTTCGGAGGGGTCTGCACGGAGCTCGTCCGGATCGGGGTCAGGCAGGCCGGCGGAACCGGCGACGTCCCGGGGCACGTCAGAGCCCTCCGCCGCGCCGATGCCCCCCGAATCCTCAGCGCCGGTTCCTGCGCCGCTTTCGCCGGTCGCGGTTCCAGTGGTTCCAGCGGTGCCGGGTCCGCCGCTCGCTTCCGCACCGGGCCCCTGGGGCGTGTAAGTCGTCCGGCCTGATCCGGCACCCGGTGACGTGTCGCCGTCGTCGTCCATGGCGTTGGAGCCTTCGCTGATGGAGGAATGGACCTGGATGTCATCGTCCCTGGCGCCCGGTTCCGGCACGTGCGCATCGTCTGTTGGCTTGGACGTTCCCGCAAGATCCTCCATGGCGTTCTCCGCTGCTTTTCCAATGCTGTCGCCGATTCCCATCAGCTTGCTCCTTCAGTCGTCTCCCGGCTCGGGCCGGAGTTCGCGGCATCTGACTGTTCCAGCATTATCAGCATGCTTACAATTAGTCCAGTGTCACCGGGTATCCGGAGGACCAGGCTCAGAACGTCGAAGTCCGTTGTCATTCACAGACGACCCAAACCACGGAGGATCGCAGAAACATGAGCAGCTACCACCCCGAAAACGACCCCGCCAACCCTGACCGGCCCGGAGCCGCCGGCCGCGAACAACCCCGCGAAACCGAACGGGAAGACTCCGCCAGCTCACCCAACCCCGACCCGCTGAACGGCAACATCAGCGGCCTCGAGCCCGGCGGCGGTGTGCCCCCGGGCGAGACGCCGCCCGCCGAGGACCAGATGAGCGGCGACCAGGGGCACGAGGAATAAGCGCCCGGCGCCGCAGGCTGCAGTCGGGGCGGCGACCCGCCCGGCACGACGCATAGACGCACCCATAGACCGCAAGCAGGGGGAGAGTTCAATGGCAGACCGGCTGGTAGCCGATGTAATGGTGGAACGCCTCAAAGCGTGGGGAGTGAACAGGGTCTTCGGCTACAGCGGAGACGGCATCAACGGATTCATGGGGGCCCTTCGCCGGGCCGGGGACAGCATGCAGTTCGTCCAGGCCCGGCATGAGGAGACGGCGGCGTTCATGGCCGTGGGGCATGCCAAGTACACCGGCGGCGTGGGGGTGGTGACATCCACCCAGGGCCCCGGTGCAGTGCATCTCCTGAACGGTCTCTACGACGCGAAGCTGGACGGCGTCCCGGTGGTGGCCATCATTGGCCAGCAGAGCCGCAGTGTGCTGGGTTCGGCGTACATGCAGGAAATCGATCTCCTGACCCTCTTTAAGGATGTGGCCGCGCAGTTTGCCCAGATGGTCAGCGCACCGGAGCAGCTCCCCATGGTGCTGGACCGCGCCGTCCGGACGGCGCTGGAGACGCGGACCCCCTGCGTGGTCATCGTCCCGCATGACATCCAGAAAGCGCCGGCCCCCGAGCTGGAGCATGAGCACGGCATCATCGTGACGGCGCCGGAATGGCAGCCGGCGCGGGTGCTTCCCCACGGTGAGGACCTGGCACGCGCTGCCGACGTGCTGAACGCCGGCGGCAGGGTGGCCCTCCTGGTGGGCCAGGGAGCGAAGCATGCCCAGGACGAAGTGGTGGCCATCGCGGAAAAGCTGGGCGCGGGAATCACCAGCAGCCTGCTCGGCAAGCCCTTCGTTGATGAAACGCTCCCCTTTGCAGCGGGCACCATGGGGCACCTCGGCTCCACGGCCAGCGCCCACCTCCTGGGCAACTGCGACACCCTGCTGATCGTCGGTTCCAACGACCCCTGGACCGAGTTTTACCCGAAGCCCGGCACCGCCCGGGCTGTGCAGATCGACATCGATGGGCGGAAAGTGGGGAACCGCTACCCCGTGGAGGTGGGCCTCGTGGGGGACGCGGCGGAAACACTGCGGGAGCTCCTGGGGCGGTTGGGCGGCGGGACTGTGAGTGACCGGCGTGCCGGGGCAGGGCGGGATGATGCCCGCAAGCAGTGGCGGGCGGACGTGGAGGAGCAGGTCCGCAGCTGGCGTGCGCTGTCGGAGGAGCGTTCGCGTGTGCCGGCCACGCCGGTGAACCCGGAACTCGTGGTCCGCGAGCTCAACGGGAGGCTCCCGGGGAACGCCCAGGTGAGTGTCGACGTCGGCAGTTGCGTGTACTGGTACGCCCGCCAGCTGATCCTCCCGCCGGGCGTGCCGGCGCACCTGTCCGGGACGCTCGCCAGCATGGGGTGTTCCATTCCCTACGGGATTGCGGCGAAGCTGGCCCGGCCGGACCAGCCGGTGGTGGCGCTCGCCGGCGATGGTGCCATGCAGATGGCGGGCGTGGCTGAGCTCGTGACCGTGGCGCACCGCTGGAGACAGTGGGCCGATCCGCGCTTTGTGGTGTGCGTCTTCAACAACCGCGAGCTTGCAGAGGTCACCTGGGAACAGCGGGAAACGGAATCCGAGCCGCGGTTTGCTGACAGCCAGGAGATCCCGGACTTTCCGTACGCGGGCTACGCAGAACTGCTGGGCCTGACGGGGATCCGGGTGGATGCCCCGGAGCAGTTGGCCGGTGCCTGGGAGCGCGCGTTCGATGCCGACCGGCCGGTGGTAATCGAGGTCCTGACGGATCCTGACGTCCCGCTTCTTCCGCCCTTCCCGGCGGGCGCAGAGAAGCTGGACGGCATGCGGTCCGCCCTCGCAGCGGAGGGCCTCTCCGGCGCCGGTGCCGGAGAGTTGCTGAACACGTACGCCGGACAGGAGGAACGGCGCGGCTGAACCCGTCCAGTGACGGCCGACCAGTGACGTCCAACGATTGTCAAGTTTTCAGCGGATGACCCGGTAGCGCACGTGGGTGACGAGGCGCGTACCGCTCACTTCCGTCGGCTCAAGCTGCAGGTTCCCGACGCCGTCCAGCAGCCGCTCGCCCGCTCCCAGGATCATGGGCGCCGTGTGGAGCCGCAACTCGTCGATCAGCCCCGCCGAGAGGTATTGGCGGGCGGTCTGCGCTCCTCCGGCGATGGCCACGTCCTTGTCGCCGGCGGCCTTCCTCGCGTGTGCCAGCGCCGATTCGATCCCGTCGGACACGAAGTTGAACGTGGTTCCGCCCTGCATCTCCAGGGGGCTGCGGGGATGATGGGTGAGAACGAACACGGGTGCGTGATAGGGCGGTTCCTCACCCCACCATCCCCGCCACTTCTCATCCCACGCCCCGGGCCCTGCAAACATGTTCCGACCCATGATGTAGGCGCCGGCCTCGAGGATGCCGTCGATCTCGGCTGCGTTGGACTCGGGTTCTTCGAACATCCATCTGTGCAGGAGCTCTCCGCCCTCGCCGAGGGGGTCCTCCGGGGTCTGGTTCGGGCCGGCGACGAATCCGTCGAGGGAGATGGTCAGATCACACGTGACTCGGCTCATGCGCCCATCATGCCACCCCTCGGCGGTTCGGGTCAGGCCGGGCCGTCCCACCCCGCGGCCGCAGCCGCATGCCCACATAACGGAATCGGCAAGCGTGCTCCCGGGGATGCTGGCAGGATGGAGCCATGCGCATCCTCATCGCCCCGGACAAGTTCAAGGGTTCCCTCACCGCCGTTGAAGCCGCCGCCGCCATCGCCGAAGGCGCCCTCCGCGTCTATCCCGACGCCGTGGCCACGCAGTTCCCGGTCGCCGACGGCGGCGAAGGAACCCTCGAAGCCGCGGTCTCCGCCGGCTATGAGGAGCGGCTCAACGCCGTCGTTGGCCCCATCCTGGCGCCGATCGGCGCCGCCTGGGCATTCCGGAAAGACGCCGCCGGCCGGGCCGCCGCAGTCATCGAGACTGCCCAGGCGTCAGGCCTGGCCCACATGGAGCCGACGCCGGAAAACGCCCTGCGCGCGCACAGCTACGGCTGCGGCCAGCTTATTGCCGCGGCTCTGGACGCCGGCGCCACGGAGATCGTCCTGGGCGTCGGAGGTTCGGCCATGACCGACGGCGGCAGCGGCGCCCTGCGTGCACTGGGCCTCAAACCCCTGGACGCCGCCGGGAACGTGGTGCCGCTCGGCGGCGGAGCGCTGGCGGACGTCGTGGCAGTGGACGCCTCCGGACTGGATCCCCGGCTGGCCGCCGTAAACTTCCGGATCGCCGTCGACGTCCGGAATCCACTGTTCGGCAACACGGGCGCCGCCCATGTCTTCGGCCCCCAGAAGGGCGCCGACGAGGACGCCGTGGAGAAGCTCGACGCCGGCCTGCGCAACTGGGCGTCCGTCCTGCGGGAGGCGACCGGCCGGGACGTCAACGTCCCTGGCGCCGGAGCGGCCGGCGGCTTCCCGGCGTCGTTCCTGGCATTTACCCAGGCCACGCTGGAAGGCGGCTTCGCACTCGTGGCCGGGCTGACCGGACTGGCCGGGCAACTCAAGGAAGCCGATCTGGTCATCACCGGCGAAGGGTCCATGGACTCGCAGTCACTCACGGGAAAGGCGCCGATCGCGCTCGCGGACGCCGCCCGGGAGCTCGGCATTCCGGTGATTGTCGTGGCCGGGCGGATCCTGGTCACGCCCGAGGACCTGGCCGGTCACGGCGTGGTGGCCGCGGCGCAGTTGCTGGACGTTGCGCCCAGTACGGAAGAAGCCATTGCGAATGCGGGCAAGTACCTGACCTGGGCCACTACCCAAGTGCTGGAAGGGGCCTGACCCTTTCTGGTCTGGCCTTTTGGGTTCGGCCTTTCTGGTTCGGGGCCAGTCCGGGGCGCATTCAGCCGTTCGACTTCCGGGCCTTCCGGTGCAGGTGCAGGGGGACATAGACCAGGAGGACGATGAGCACGAGCAGCAGGATTGCTCCCGCGCTGAGGCCGGCAGCGCGTCCGGCTGTGACGTCAAAAACGAGGGCGGCCGTCCCTACGCTGAGCGCCCCCACACCACTCAGGGCGATCTTGGTGATGTTATCCCCGCTGCTCACCAGGGTTTCCTTGAGCCGCTTACGGAAGAGCCGGCGGTGCACGCTCACCGGAAGCAGGATGAAGGCGGTGGTCAGGGCCGCCAGCGCCACGTTCACCAGGTACAGGTTCCGCTGAAAGTCATCGAGGGTCTCGAAACGGTCCTGGAACGGCAG
Organism: Arthrobacter sp. B2060; assembly: GCF_059090445.1. Classification (NCBI taxonomy): domain Bacteria; kingdom Bacillati; phylum Actinomycetota; class Actinomycetes; order Micrococcales; family Micrococcaceae; genus Arthrobacter; species Arthrobacter sp. B2060. Next base: position 604,724 of record NZ_JBNHFR010000001.1, on the reverse strand, counting down.
CGTCAGCAGGAAGCCCGCCAGGATCTGCACGCCGGTCTGCAGGACGCGCAGTTCCTGGATCAGCTCCATCCAGTTCCGGTCGAGCTGTTCCTCGCGGGTCTCGTTCCTTCCGCTGCCAGCGGGGGCGTCCGGATCTGTCATGCATCCTCCTCCATCTGGCCTGACGGCTGCTGTGTGCTCCAAACCTAGGCTCTGCGATCCCGGAATTCAACAACTGCTAAGTTTACTGACTATGTTTTGCCAAGCTGTGGACTTGGTCCTCGACACTGCGTTAGGTTCGAAGGGCCGGACACGGCAAAGCCTTGGAAAGGTGGACTATGAGTGACTCAGAAAAGCAGCCCGACCAGCCCAGGGATCCCCGGGGCACCTACCACGCAGGCCCTTTTCCCCAGCAGGAACAGAAGCAGCCGGGCCTCACGGCCCCGATGGATCCGCACCCCGACCATGGCGAGCTGAGCTACGAGGGCAGTGACAAGCTTCGGGGCAAGGCCGCACTTATCACGGGCGGCGACTCGGGCATCGGCAAGGCGGTGGCGATTGCTTTCGCCCGGGAGGGCGCGGATGTCGCCATCTCATATCTTCCGGAGGAGGAAGAGGACGCCCGGGATACGGCCGATTGGATCCGCAAGACGGGCCGGCGGGCTCTCCTTCTTGCAGGCGACGGGCGGAGCGAAGAGTTCAGCACGAAGATCGTGGACGACACCGTGGCGGAGTTCGGGCGGCTCGACGTGGTGGTGCTCAACGCCGCCTACCAGAAAAACCGGGACAGCTTCGAGTCCCTGCCCACCGAGGAGTTCGACCGCGTCTTCCAGACCAACCTTTACTCACTGCTGTGGACGGCGCGCGCTGCCGTGCCGCACCTGACGGCAGGTGCATCCATCATCACCACGGCATCGATCCAGGCATTCAACCCGTCACCGGGACTGATCGACTACGCCATGACCAAGGCGGCGCAGGTTGCTTTCACCAAGGCGCTGGCGCAGGAACTGGGACCCAAGGGCATCCGGGTCAACGCCGTGGCGCCCGGCCCCATCTGGACTCCGCTCATTCCTGCCACGGAGTGGCCGGACAAACTGCCAAAGTTCGGCCAGGACACGCCGCTGCAGCGCGCAGGCCAGCCCGCCGAGCTCGCCGCGGCCTATGTCCTGCTGGCGTCCGACGCCGGCTCGTACATCTCCGGGGCGGTGCTTCCTGTCACCGGTGGCAAGGGGCTGTGAGCAGGGGCAATGCGGGACGCTAGCTTTCCAGTGATTTCCAGCCAACAGTAATTTCCAGCAATCAGGAGGACCACATGAGCCAGGACAACCAGCACGCAGCCCCTGAAGAGGAAGCCGGAGGTTACGGCACGCCAACCGTGGAGCAGGAAATGGGCGGAAAGCGGTTCGCCCAGCCCCGCGAGGAGGAGGACTTCGACGAAGCGGGGCTGAACCAGGACAGCCCGGAGGGCGAGAGGTTCGACACGGGCACCCCGAACCTCAGCCACTTTGCTGAAGAGGACCAGGACAGCGCGGGCGAACCCGGTGCCGGCCGGTTCGGCGGAACGGACGAACAGCTGCACGCCGAGGGCGACATCAGCAGGGCAGGCTTCGACCCGGCGCCGGGGGAGTCCCCGCTTCCCCGCGACGCTGATGCTGCGCCAGCTGCCGAGGAGGGCACCGATACCGCGGTGCCGTCCACTGAGGCTGAGATCGGCGAGGGCACTGCCGATGAGCAGGATTCGGACCGGTTCTCCTCGGAGCCCGCCGAGGAGGCCTCCGGCCTGCCGGACGGAAGCGGCAACGATTTGCCGCAGGAGAAGTCCCCTAATGACGAGGACGAAACGTTCGACGCCGGATAATTTCGTTCCCCACGCGGCCGGCTGGGCTCATCACTGCGCGGGGCCCAGCCCGCCGGCGCCTACCGCTTCTTGGGTGGGCGTTTGGCCGCGGCCTTAATGGCTGCCTTGGCTGCCGGAGGAAGGCCCTGATGTGCTGCCGGCCCTTCGGTTTCCGGCTCGGCCGCGGTGCCCCGGGCCCTGGCGATGGCCTTCATGCCGTGATAGATGGCCAGGGCAGCCGCGGAGCCCAACGCAATGCCGGTGAACTTCAGGTCCCCGACAGTCCACGTGTAATCGGCGATGCCAATAATCAGCGCGACGGCGGCGGTGGTCAGGTTCACCGGGTTGGAGAAGTTGACCCTGTTCTGGACCCAGATCTTCACGCCGAGGATGCCGATCATGCCGTACAGCATGGTGGCGGCGCCGCCCAATACGCCCGGCGGCACCGTGGCGATCAGTTCGCCGAACTTGGGTGAGAAGCTCAGGAGGATGGCGAAGATGCCGGCCACCCAGTACGCGGCCGTGGAATACACCTTCGTGGCGGCCATGACGCCGATGTTTTCCGCATAGGTGGTGGTGCCCGATCCGCCGCCGAAGCCGGCCAGCACCGTGGCGGCGCCGTCAGCAACGAGGGCCCGGCCCGAAACGCCGTCCAGGTTCTGGCCGGTCATCGCGGAAACGGACTTCACATGGCCGATGTTTTCCGCAACCAGCACCAGTACGACCGGAACGAAGAGGCCCACCACTCCCAGATGGAATTCGGGCGTCTGGAAATGGGGCAGGCCGACCCAGGCCGCGGCGTCCATCTTGGCGTAATTCACCTCGCCCCGGAACATGGCGGCGAGGTAGCCCACCAGTACGCCCACGAGAATGCTGAGGCGGCCGACGATCCCGCGGAACAGGACGCTCACCAGGATGATGGTGACGAGGGTGATGAGCGCCGTCACCGGGGCGGCGTCGAAATTGTTCTTGGCCGCGGGCGCGAGGTTGAGGCCGATCAGCGCCACGATTGCGCCGGTGACAATGGGCGGCATGAGCCTGTTGATCCAGCCCGCGCCGAACTTCTGCACGATCGCGCCGATGAGTGCCAGCCCGGCGCCGGCCATCACGACCCCGCCGAGGGCGCCGGGGACGCCGAACTGCTGCTGGGAGGCCATGATGGGCGCGATGAACGCGAAACTGGAGCCAAGGTAGCTGGGCACCCGGCCCTGGGTGATCACGAGGAAGAGGAGCGTGCCGATGCCGGAGAAGAACAGCGTGGTGGCCGGCGGCATCCCCGTGATGATGGGCACCAGGAACGTCGCGCCGAACATGGCCACGACGTGCTGCATGCCCACACCGATGGTAATGGGCCAGGTGAGCCGTTCTCCGGGGGCAACCACTTCGCCGGGGCGGACAGCTTTGCCGTTGCCGTGCAGCTTCCATTTGGTTCCGAGCATGCTCATTGCCGGGGCCTTTCCGAGGGGTTGCCCGAGGGAGGGGCTGGATCTTCCGGTGCAACAATACCGCGCTGGTGCCCCGCGCGAGAGGGCATGCGCCGTTGAACAGGCGCCGTCGCTGCAGGGGAACGGAGCAGTGTGCCAAAGCTCACTCCCTGTAACGGGCCGTCATGGGAAGAGCACGGTTCCGCCGCCGGTTGCAACCATGGAAAGCAGTACCGCCACGGCCCGGACGGGGCGGCGCCAATCGAGAGGGAAACGAATGACCATTGCCCATGAAGAAGCCGTGATCGATTCCGCAGCCGTGGACGCGATCTTCGCCGAGGCCCGTACGGCCCATGCCTTCACCGGAGAAGTCACCGAGCAGCAGGCCCGCGCCATCTATGAACTGACCAAGTTCGGCCCCACCGCGTTCAACTCCCAGCCGCTGCGGGTCACATACGTGCGCTCGGCCGAGGCCCGCGCCAAGCTCGTGGACGCTCTCTCCAATGGGAACCGCGCCAAGACTGCCTCCGCCCCGCTCGTCGCCATCCTCAGCTACGACACCTCATGGCAGGAGCAGTGGGAGAACTTCCTGCCCGGCTACAACGCACCCAAAGCCATGTACGACGCCTCCGCGGACCTGGCGGCCGCCACGGGCAACAACAACGCGCACCTGCAGGCGGGCTACTTCATCCTCGCCGTGCGCTCCCTCGGGCTCGCCGCAGGCCCCATGACCGGCGCGGACTTTGCCGCCATCAACAAAGAGTTTTTCCCGGCCGGAGAGCAGAAGAGCTTCCTGGTGGTCAACATCGGCCAGCCCGGACCCGATGCGTGGGGCGAGGCCAAGCCGAAGTTCGCCTACGAGGACGTCGTCCGTACCGTCTAAGTCTGATTAGCCAGCGTTTGATTAGTCCGGAGCCTGATTGGCCAGACGGATCCGGCCCTAGACGCGCGATTGCCTCCGGCAACATGGGGGACATTCCGGAGGCAATCGGGGCAGTATTTCTGCAGCCGAAGCTGCAAGGCATGCATCCGGGCCCAGTCCAAGTTTAGACCTGTTGCGCCCGGTTAGCTCCTAGGAAATCACGCCGTCCACCAGCGCCTTGGCTTCTGCCTGGACCTGCTTCAGGTGGTCCGCGCCCTTGAAGGACTCGGCGTAGATCTTGTAGACATCCTCGGTCCCGGACGGGCGGGCAGCGAACCAGGCGTTCTCCGTTACCACCTTCAGACCGCCGATGGCTGCCCCGTTGCCGGGTGCCTCCGTCAGCTTCGCGGTGATCGTCTCGCCGGCCAGTTCCGTGGCGGTGACGTCCGACGGCGACAGCTTGCCAAGCGCCGCTTTCTGCTCGCGTGTGGCGGCGGCGTCGATGCGTGCATAGACCGGATCGCCGAACTGGTCCGTGAGCCCCTTGTACAGCTGCGACGGCGACTTGCCGGTGACCGCGGTGATCTCCGAGGCAAGCAGCGCCAGCAGGATGCCGTCCTTGTCGGTGGTCCAGACGCTGCCGTCGATCTTGTTGAACGAGGCACCGGCGGATTCCTCGCCGCCGAACGCGCCCTCGCCGGACAGCAGCCCGGGAACGAACCACTTGAAGCCGACCGGCACCTCCACGAGCTTGCGGCCGAGGCTTCCGGCGACGCGGTCGATGATGGAGGAGGACACCAGGGTCTTGCCGATGACAGATTCCGGGTTCCAGCCGGTGCGGTGCCGGTACAGGTAGTCGATCGCGACAGCGAGGTAGTGGTTCGGGTTCATCAGCCCGCCGTCCGGCGTGACAATGCCGTGGCGGTCAGCGTCGGCGTCGTTTCCGGTTGCGACGTCGTAGCTGGCGCCATCGGACATCCGGTTGATGAGCGACGCCATGGCGGACGGCGAGGAGCAGTCCATGCGGATCTTCTCGTCCCAGTCCAGGGTCATGAACGCCCACTGCGGATCCACGGTCGGGTTGACCACGGTCAGGTTCAGGTGGTGGCGCTCGCCGATCTCACCCCAGTAGTCGACGGACGCGCCGCCCATGGGATCGGCGCCGATCCGGACGCCCGCCTCGCGGATGGCATTCAGGTCAAGCACGGAGGGGAGATCGTCCACATAGCTGCTGAGGTAGTCGAACTTGCCCGTGGTCTCGGCTTCGAGGGCTTCCGCCACCGGGATCCGCTTCACGCCGCGGAGGCCGTTTTCCAAAAGTTCATTGGCGCGGTTGGCGATCCAGCCGGTGGCGTCCGTGTCTGCGGGTCCACCGTGCGGTGGGTTGTACTTGAAGCCGCCGTCGGCGGGAGGGTTGTGGCTGGGCGTGACCACGATGCCGTCAGCCTGCGGGGCGCCGGCCGGGGCATTGCGGTTATAGGTCAGGATGGCGTGGCTGAGGGCGGGGGTGGGGGTGTAGCCGTGGCGGGCGTCGATGAGGACTTTCACGCCATTGGCAGCCAGGACCTCGAGGGCGGAGTTCTGCGCCGGTTCACTGAGCCCGTGCGTGTCTTTGGCCAGGAACAGCGGGCCAGTGATGCCCTGCCCTGCCCGGTATTCCACGATCGCCTGCGTGATGGCCACGATATGCGCCTCATTGAAGGACGCCTTCAGGCTGGACCCGCGGTGTCCGGACGTTCCGAACGCCACACGCTGTCCGGGATCGGTCAGGTCAGGTTTGACGTCATAGTACGCATCCAGAAGAGCGGTCAGGTCAACAAGGTCTTGGGGTTGGGCAACTGTGCCCGCGCGGCTAGCCATGGCACCAGCATGCCAGACGACGGCGGGGGCGGAACACGGCACGTCCGAAATCCGGTCCCTATGACGCTGAAATGTCGAAAACAATGCGGACCAGGCGGTTTTAGGATAAATAAACACCCGGGGTTTAGAAGCCGTTGGTCGGCTGTAATGTTTTGTTTAGGACATTGCAGAGGGGATTCCCATGACAGAACCGCGCCATAACGGAACGGACGGCGATCCAACACCGAGCGGCTACGAGCCGCCGTCGTACATTCCACCGCAGGGTTCGGACATCCCCGCGCCGCCGCAGTACACGCCCTATGGCCGGCAGGGCCAGGAATATGGACAGCAGTACTACCCGCAACACGGCCAGCAGTACGCCGGTCCTTATGGCCAGCCGTACTACGGGATGCCGGCGGAGCCGAAGACGCTGAGCATCGCCAGCCTGTGCTGCGGCATCGCCGTGTTCGTGGGATTCGGCTTTATCGTCCTGCCGCAGGTTGCGGCCGTCATCCTGGGGCACATGGCACTTCGGCGTGAACCCTCTGGCCGCGGGCTCGCCATTGCCGGCCTCGTGATGGGGTACATCGGCCTTGCTCTTACGGTGCTGGCAATCATTGGGCTGGCGCTGCTGTTCAGCGTCGCGGCCACCAGTTCCTACACCAACGCCTGAGGCCGCTAGAAGATAGACCAGCCGGTGCGGGTGGTGAACTCGTCCAGGGCGGCGACTCCTGCCACGGAATTCCCTGAGCGGCCCAGCCCAGGGCTCCAGACACAGATGGTGCAGTTGTTGGGCACTACCGCGATGATTCCACCGCCCACCCCGCTCTTGCCCGGAAGACCCACCCGGTAGGCGAATTCGCCGGCAGCATCGTAGGTGCCGCACGTAAGCATCACGGCATTGATGCGCTTGGTCTGGGCCGGGGAGAGCACCGCGCTGCCATCGGCAGCCAGTCCGTTGCGGGCAAGGAAGCTGCTGGCCACGGCCAGATCAGCGCAGCTCATGGCGAGGGAACACTGGCTGACGTACGCGTCGAGAACGTCTTCCACCGGATTGTCCAGGTTGCCGCAGCTGGCCAGGAAGTGCGCCAGCGACGCGTTCCTGTTGTTGTTCCTGGCCTCGGATTCGGCCACTACCGCATCGATGCCGATGGAACCGTTGCCGCTTTCGGTCCGGAGCAGATCGCGGACAGCCGTATGGGGGTTGTCGGCGATGCTCAGGAGCCTGTCGGTGACCACGAGCGCTCCGGCGTTGATGAACGGATTGCGCGGTATTCCGTCTTCATGCTCCAGCTGGACCAGCGAGTTGAACGGATTGCCGGACGGCTCCCGGAAGACCCGCTTCCAGATCCTGTCGCCGTCCCCGGCGAGCACCAGCGCGAGGGCAAACACCTTCGAGATGCTTTGGATCGAGAACGGCACGTCAGCGTCACCTGACGAAAACACCTCGCCGTCACCGGTGGCCACCGAAATTCCGAACTGGCCGGCGCTCACCGCTCCGAGTTCGGGGATATAGCCGGCCACCTCACCCTGGCCAATGTGGGGTGTGACCGAGCCGGCGATGTCGTCAAGGAGGTTTTGGATGTCCATGGCGGAGGGTTCTCTTCTGTTTCAGGGCACGGCAATGGTGCCGGCTGTTGGCGAATGGTGTTCGTGCTTGGCTGGATGGCGGCGCTTGGCCAAATGCTGGTGTTTCGGGCAGTTGCTGGTGTTTCAGGCCGTTAAGGGGTGAAGGGCTGCTGCTGCCGCTGCTGGGTTTCCGTCCACAACCGGATTTGGAGGTGGGCGAGCAGCCGCTGGCCTGGATCCTGAAGGTCAATTCCGGCCACCTCACAGGAGCGGCGGAGCCGGTAATGGACGGTGTTCCGGTGAATCAGCAGCTGTTCAGCGCACCGGTTCACGTCGCCGAAGGACTCCAGGTAGGCCAGTAGGGTGACGGCGAATTCCGGGTACCGTTCACACAGCAGGGCTATCCCCTTGTGCCGGAGACGGTCGTTGGAGCCGATAAGCTCCAGCAACTCGTTGACGAGGACGGTGGTTTCCACCTCGCTGAATGCGGCAACCCGCATCGAGGGTGTGGCTTCAAGGACCTTCAGGACATTCCGGACATGCTCGAGCGAGGTGTGCAGGCGGTCCAGCCGGTCAACCACCGGCCCAATGGCCGCCTGGACTTCCAGGTCCAGGTGGGCCTCCGCGTCCCTGACGATGACGTTGACCAGCCGGCTGATCGCCGCGGGTGACTTTATGGGGTCGAGGTCGGGCAGGATGATCGCTGTTTCGAGTCCCAATGCGCCCACTATGGCGCCGGGCCGGTATGCAGCGGCGTGAATCGAGATGAGGTTTGCCAGTTCTCCCCGCTGCAGCTGCATGCCGGGGGCACCCTGGTTGGCCCCGCCTGACGACACCAGGACCAGGGCCGCGGGCCTGGCGGGATCGAGCCCGGCCGACTGTGCCTGCGAATGGATCTGGGCGGTGCCGCTCAAAAGGCTTGAAACGCGGTCCCGGCGCATGGACTGCGACTGTTCGTTGCGGTGCCGCACCAGCTCTATCGCCGCATGCCGGGCGGATCCGATGAGGATCCGGTCCGTGTTCGGCGCCAGGCGTTCGGTTCCTTCCTGAAGCCAGATGTAGCCCAGAACCCTTCTGCCGGCATGGATGGCTATGGCGACGCGCTCGCGGAGGCCTTCGTCCGGGTTTGCCGGGATGTGGATCGGCCCCTCGCCGGCCTGCAGGTGCTTGTAGACACCGGACTCCTTGAGCAGCTTTTGGTATCGCTCCGGGCCGCGCCTCGCCAGGATGGACAGCCTGCGCAGTTCATCCACGTCGTTGGATGCGGGGGAGTAGGCCAGGACCCTGTTCGCGGGATCTTCAATGACAACGTGGCCGTGAGTCAGCGTTGCGGTTGTCTGCGCGATGCCGAACAGGTCCCGCTGGATGAGCGTTGACGCGTCCTCCGAAGGGAGCGATTCCCGGATCCGGTCGATCGCAATGCTTTCAATCTGGTCCCACCGCGCCGACCTCGAAATCGCAATGAGGCCGATTCCGGTCGGACGAAGGAGTTCCTGGACAGCATCAAGATCAGATTCCGCGCCCTTGACGGCAATCGCCACCGGGTTGTCCCGGATCAGCTCCCGGATTTTCGGCAGGGCAGCGCGCCCTCGCGCACCGATGAGCAGGACCAGCGCCCCGGGCCGGACAGAGTCCTGGTCCTCGGCATCCAGGATGACGGTTTCGCTGACTCTTTCGTTGGTGGACGACGGCGCTATCAGCAACTGGCCGTTGTCCACGCCGATGTCTTCAAGAATGTCGCTGAGCGTGACACTGGCGGCGCCTCCGTCGAGTTCCTCAGATTTCACGCAGCGTTCAGGCCCTTCTTCATTGAAGTTGTCATGGCGGATGCCACAGCCATGAACAATACTCGTCCCTGGTTCCGGCAAAGTTGGCGCCGGGCACAATTCTGAATTCGTGAATTTGTCAGGGCAGCCAAGCTAAATTTATCGCCCGGGATCTAGAGTTGGATACCGTCGCCCCGGCGCAGCGCCGCGCTGGTTATCGACAGGAACACTTCACCATCATTCACCGTCATTTCATTGCTGGCCTCGTTGCGAGGAGCCCGGCGATACAGGAGTCAAAGGAGACCCCACAGTGAAAGCTTCGCCTCCGGAGTCGCCGGAAATGCGTTAGGACAGCGTTCGACCCCCTCAGCCAGCGGATGTGCGTTAGCCGACTGGGCTGACCGCCCGTGCCTTTACTGAGCGGCTTTAAACCGGGCAGTGCACCCACCCAACACTGCAGCCATCGGACCTGCCGTCCGTGGCTGTACTTTCACCTGCCTGGGACTTTCACCTGCCTGGGAGCGGACTGCCGCAGCCTCGTCTCCGCCAACACAATTTGGGATTGCCATGAAAACCACAGAGTCAGACACGACGTTAGACCCCGCAGACGCCCTTGAAAACGGCCGGGAGTTGCTGGGCGACCGGATGGCGGCCGCTCAGGACTTCTCCACGGAAGAAACCGGCTACCACAAGACCCTCAAGCCCCGGCAGATTCAGATGATCGCCATCGGCGGTGCCATCGGCACCGGCCTGTTCATGGGCGCCGGCGGCCGGCTGAACGGCTCGGGACCCGCGCTGATCCTGGTCTATGCCATCTGCGGCTTCTTTGCGTTCCTTATCCTGCGCGCGCTCGGGGAGCTCGTGCTGTACCGGCCGTCGTCGGGGTCTTTTGTTTCCTACGCCCGGGAGTTCTACGGCGAAAAGATGGCCCACACGGCAGGGTGGCTGTATTTCCTCAACTGGGCCATGACCTCCATCGTGGACGTGACGGCCGTGGCCCTGTACGTGAAGTTCTGGGCTCCCTACTGGGAGCCCGTCCGGGACGTCCCGCAGTGGCTCATTGCCCTGGTGGCCCTGGTTGTAGTGCTCGGACTGAATCTGGTCTCGGTCAAGGTCTTCGGCGAGATGGAATTCTGGTTTGCCTTGACCAAGGTGGCGGCTCTCGTCGCCTTCCTCATTGTCGGAGTGTGCTTCATCGTGCTGGGCGGAAAAACCGACGTCGGAACACCGGGATTCGGGGTCATCCTGGACAACGGCGGGCTTTTCCCGACTGGCGCGGTAGCGCCGCTGCTGGCCATCAGCGGCGTGGTGTTCGCCTACGCTGCCATTGAACTGGTGGGCACCGCCGCCGGGGAAACAGCAGCGCCGGAGAAAGTCATGCCCAAGGCCGTCAACACCGTGGTAGTCCGGATCGCCATCTTCTACGTCGGATCTGTGCTGCTGCTGTCCATGCTGCTTCCCTTCACCGCCTACAAGGCCGGCGAATCGCCCTTCGTGACCTTCTTCTCCCATCTGGGGTCCGCGGAGGCCGGGGCAGTCTCGGCGTCGGTCATGAACTTCGTCGTCCTGACCGCCGCACTCTCCAGCTTGAACGCCGGACTGTACTCCACTGGCCGGATTCTGCGGTCCATGGCAGTCCACGGCTCCGCTCCGGTGTTCACGGCCCGGATGAGCCGGAACGGCGTGCCCTATGGCGGAATCCTGCTGACCGCCGTCATCACGCTGATCGGCGTCGGCCTTAACGCCCTGGTGCCCTCGCACGTCTTCGAAATCGTGTTGGAGATATCCGCCGTCGGCATCATCGGCGGTTGGGGCACCATCATGCTCTGCCACATCAAACTGCAGAAATGGGTGAAGCAGGGGAAAGCACAGCGCCCCTCGTTCCGGCTTTTCGGCGCGCCCTACACGTCCTACCTCACCCTCGGTTTCCTGGCCTTCGTCCTGGTGACGATGGGCTTCTCCGAAACCGGCCGGTGGGTGCTGGCATCCCTTCTGGTCCTCATTCCACTGCTGTGCCTCGGCTGGTACTCGTCGCGCCGGCGGATACGTCAGGCCGCCTCGGCGGCTCCGAGCCTGCAGAAGACGCCCTAGGGATTCCCCTAACAGACCACTCGCCACATCACCCGCACTACGAGAAAGCATGAGAACTCAAGATATGAACAACGACGGCGCCTCCCCGGCATCCGGTCTCGGACCTGAAATTGGTACGCCGAGCCGGGCCTGGCGCGTACGGGCTGATGCCTGGGAATTCCTCGGGTACGCCATGAAGCAGCTTGCGGCGGCGGCACCGCCGCTTGGGAAGCAAAGCGGGCTGAAAAGCCAGGTCCGCCGGGCCCTTGGGCTGCTCGGCTCCATCGAGAAGTTTTGGGCCTTGCCCGGGACGGAGACCATGGGGCGCCTGCGCAGCTGCATCGACGCCGAAGCGTACGGCGAGGCCCTGAAGCTGGTGGAAGCAGTCAAGCAGGCCCGCTGCCGCACCGGGACGGGACCGGAACTATCCAGGCAGGGGCAGGAACACCACGCCCATGCCGACGGCGCGGCCCAGGAATCCTCCGCAGTGCCGGATGAGCGGCCACGGTTTGAGGTGCTGGTGGTGGATGACATCACGGAACTGGACGCGGAGACGCTGAAGAAAGGCATGCTGGAGCAGCGCCGGCCGGCGGACGCCTTCAGCTATGACGTCAATGTTGTGCCTTCCTTTGAGGATGCCCTCGTGGCAGTCCTCATCAACCCGGACATCCAGGCCTGCGTTCTCCGGCCCGGACTGGGGATCAGGGCTGACGGGCCGCTGGGATCTGACCTGAAAACGTTCCTTGGCCGGTACGTCGACGACGGACTGGAGGGGCTGCGTCCGATCGACCGGATCCTCCGGCTCGCCGAGAGCATCGCCGAACTGCGGCCGGAGCTGGACATCTACCTGGTGGCCGGTGTCGGCATCGAAGGCCTGGCCGGATCACTGACGCGCCCGTTCGCGAGGATCTTCAGGCGCGAGGACCGCCTGGACCTTCATCTTTCCCTGCTGGCCGGAGTCACCCAGCGCTTCGACACGCCCTTTTTCACCGCCCTGCAGGAGTACAGCCAGCGTCCGGCCAGTGTGTTCCACGCGCTCCCCATCTCCCGTGGCGGCTCCGTGGGCAGCTCGCCCTGGACCAAGGACATGGTGGACTTTTACGGGCTGAATCTGCTGCTGGCCGAAACCTCGGCCACCTCCGGCGGGCTCGACTCACTGCTGGACCCCCACGGTTCCATCAAGGATGCCCAGACGCTCGCTGCCAGGGCATTCGGGGCGGAAAAGACGTACTTTGTCACCAACGGGACGTCCACGGCGAACAAGATCGTCCACCAGTCGATCGTGGCACCCGGTGATGTGGTCCTGGTGGACCGCAACTGCCACAAGTCCCACCACTACGCCCTCATGCTCTCCGGCGCCCAAGTGGCCTACCTCGACGCGTACCCCCTGGACCAGCACTCCTTTTACGGGGCAGTGCCGCTTGCCAGCATCAAGAAGATGCTTCTTGACTACCGGCGGGCGGGGCGCCTGGACGACGTCAAGATGATCACCCTGACCAACTGCACCTTCGACGGAATCGTCTACGACCCCGAACGGGTCATGGAGGAGTGCCTGGCCATCAAGCCGGACCTGGTGTTCCTCTGGGATGAGGCATGGTTCGCGTTCGCCGGGTTCCACCCGGTGTACCGGCGCCGGACGGCGATGGCGGCCGCGCGGAAGCTTGAGGCTCGGTTCCGGGACCCCGACTTTGTGCTGCGGCACGCCGAGCAGGCCGAAGCACTCAGGGATCCGGAAACCGGTGAGTTGGCCGACGACGAGGTGTGGCTGCGGACACGGCTCATCCCGGATCCCGCCCGCGCCCGCCTGCGCGTCTATGCCACCCAATCGACGCACAAGACCCTCACGTCCCTGCGGCAGGGGTCCATGGTCCATGTGTTCGACCAGGACTTCGAGCATCTTAACGAAGAGGCATTCCGTGAGGCGTACATGACCCACACCTCCACGTCGCCGAACTACCAGATCCTGGCCTCGCTGGACATCGGGCGGCGCCAGGTGGAGCTGGAAGGGTTCGGGCTGGTCCAGAAACAGGCGGACCTCGCGGTCAGCATTGCCCAGGCGGTGGCGCGGAACCCCTTGCTGAAGAAGTACTTCCGCGTCCTCGGCTCGCGGGAGCTCATCCCGGCCGCATACAGGGAAACGGATTGCTCCATGCCGCTGAGCCAGGGCCTGTCGGTGCTTGATGAGGCGTGGCGGAGGGACGAATTTGTGGTCGATCCCAGCCGGCTGACACTCAACATCGCGCTGACGGGGATCGACGGCGACACGTTCAAACACGATCACCTGATGGACAAATACGGGATCCAGGTCAACAAAACCTCGCGCAACAGCGTGCTTTTCATGACCAACATCGGGACGTCACGCAGCGCCGTGGCCTACCTGGTGGAGGTGCTGGTCAAGCTCGCCGAATCCTTTGACGCCGAACAGAGGACGCTCGGGCCGCGGGGGCGGCGTGCCCGCGATGCCCGGGTGCGGGCACTGAGCAGCGCGCCGCCGGCGCTGCCGGACTTCAGCAGGTTTGCCCGCCGCTTCCGAAACGACGACCTGACGCCGGACGGCAACCTTCGGGCGGCGTATTTCGAGACGTACAAGCCGGGGGCAACCGAATACGTTGGCCCGGATGAGCTGGCGCGCATGGTCGCCTCCGGTAAGGAAGTGGTGTCTGCCGGCTTCGTCACGCCGTACCCGCCGGGTTTCCCCATTCTGGTGCCGGGCCAGGTGATTACCGCCAACGCGCTGGCATTCATGGCCGCCCTCGATACCCGGGAAGTCCACGGCTACGACGCCGATCTCGGCTACCGGGTGTTTAGCGACACGCCGCCGCCAGCCGCGGATCCGGGCCACGACGCCGCGCTGGTGACCAGGCCGGCCTGAGCCGGTCAGTCTGTCAGGGCCCGGATGAGGCGGCTGCCGTTGGCCTCAAGCCAGGCACGCCGGCGTTGGATCTTGCCCCCTGCGCCTTCGGCCCACATCCGTGCCCAGCCGCCGCCGAGGGTGCGGGCGCGGTGCTCCATGCGGTGATACGAAAGGAGGGCGGCATCCGCGCCGAACTCCGGCAGCCGCCGTCGTTCTTCTTCGGTCCAGCCGTAGGCGTCGGCGAAAACGCGCAGCCGCCTAAACGGGTCCACCGTCTCCCACCCCGGCCACGAGTCGGCCGGGTCACGCAGCGGCACCCAGTGCATGGCCGCGTTGAAGGAGTCCATGAAGCCGGTGGCGGGGCCGGCGAGGTCAAAGTCGACCAGCCCCACTGCCAGGCCTCCGCGGACCACGACGTTCTGCGGGGTCACATCCAGATGGCAGACAAGCCCGTCCTGCTCTTCATGGTCCGCGGGCAGGGGACGCGGCGGAAACGGGTGGGCGGCAGGGACGAAGCCGGCCGAAGCGGCGTGCAGCCGGCGCACCAAACGGGCCACGGAGACCAGCAGTTCCTCTGGCTGCACCCACTGTTCAGGCACGGCGCCGGCGCAGTCACCCGGCAGGAAAGTAAGGACGTCCCGGCCGGGCGGGTCACGGCCCAGGAACCGGGGGGAGCCTTCGAAACCGGCGTTCTCCAGCCAATCCAGATAGTCAGCCACCGCGTAGCTTTGCGGCTGGTGCGGCCGGCGGACCGTTCCGCCCACCCGCAGCACACCTTCGGTGACATCCCCTGCCGGCAGAAGTTCGACGTCGGATTCCTCGCCGGGCGAGGGGACGTACAGGCGCTGCTCGACCTGGAGGCGTGGGGCTGGGGTCATCCGGCCAGCGTACGCCTGACCGTCTTTGCGTGGCGAGGCAGGCTAGTACCCGAGTTGCGCCGCAACCTGCAGGAGCAGCGCCTCGGATCCCATCGGGCCGATCAGCTGAATGCCCATGGGAAGTCCGCCGCCAGTGCCCGTCCAGTGCACCGGGATGCTGATGGCAGGCAGGCCGCAGACGTTCACCATGGATGACCAGGGAGCGAACTCGCACTGCTTCCGGTAGTCACCGTCGGCATCTCCTGCCCATTCCGACACCGGCCAGTGGCCGTCCCCGTGTGCGGAACCCGTGAACCAGCCCACCGGACGTGGCGTCTGGGCGAGCGACGGCGTCAGGATCAGATCCCAAGCCGCGAACTGCGTCACGGTGTCCCGCTGGAACTGGCGCAGGAAGGCCAGCGATTCATTCAGTTTTGCGGCACTCCGCTGCTGTGCCCGGCGCCGGAAAGTGCGCGTCAGCGGGGTCAGCAATGCCTCGCGCTGCGGTGGTATCCGCGCCGCTCCGACGCCGGCGGTCCAAGCGGTGGTGAAGGCATCCGGATAGCGGTTGTCGTAACGGATGGTCGTTTCGACGACGTCGTGCCCGGCCCCCGTTAGGAGCCGGACGCCGACGGCCAGCGCATCAAGCGCTTCGGGCTCCGGTGTGAACGGAAAGATGCCGGACCACGGGCTGTCCAGGCTCAGGCCGATCCGCAGCCTGGGCGGGAGCTCCCCGGCGGCATCAAGGTATCCGGAGCCAACAGGCCCCATGTCTCCCACACTGCCCTCAGCCTCCCTGGTCAGCGCATCTAGCAGGAGCGCCGCATCCGCGGCGGTGCGCGCCAGCGGTCCGGCGACCACCAGCCCTGCCGGATCGCCGCTGCTCTCCCCGGCGGGAACCAGGCCGCGTCCGGGTTTGAGCCCCAGCAGCCCGCAGGCGGCAGCGGGAATCCGCACGGAGCCTCCGCCATCGGATCCCGGCGCGAACGGCAGGAGTCCTGCGGCCACGGCCGCGGCGCTGCCGCCGGATGAGCCGCCCGAGCCGCGGCTCAGGGCGTGCGGATTGCGCGACGGCGGGGCGATGCGGTTCTCGCTGTAGGCCGTGAGCCCGAACTCCGGGACCTGGGTCTTGCCGAGCGAGATGGTTCCGGAGGCCTTCAGGGCTGCCGCGAGGGCGCCGTCCACCGGGGCAGGACGCTGGTCCAGGGCGGCGCTGCCGTGTGTGGTGACCACTCCTGCCACGTCCGTCAGGTCCTTATAGGCAACCGGAACGCCATGGAGTGCGGGAAGGTCTTGGACAGGAAGCCGTGCGTGCCTCTCGTCCGCAGCAGCAGATTCGGCCATGGCCCTATCCGCAGTGACTGTGATGAAGGCGCCCAGCCGGGGATTCGCGGCCTCGATCCGCCGCAGGAAGTGGTCCGTGGCCTCCCGCGCCGAGAGGTCGCCGGACCGCAGCGCGTCCCTGAGACGGACGGCGGAGAGGCAGTGGATCTCAGTCAAGGGTGCTCGCTTCGTGCATGGTCTGTAAGTCTTACCCGGTTGCTCTGTCAGTGGCTGGCAGTCTAGTGCCGTAGCCGGGCTGGGGTGTGACTTACCCATGGTATTGCCTCCGAATTGAGCTTTCCGGAGTGCGCTTTCCTGGATATGTCCGCCCTAGCCGGGCCAGGGCATCGTATCTGTCCACAGGAATCTGGTGTCGGTCGAGGGGCCTGCCGTAGCATGCGAGCATGAAGTCCGCAGGGTTCGCGCGCTGGGGCGGCCTCGCCGCAACCGGCTTCGCTGCCGCGGCGATAGTCGGCCTCGCTCTCTGGTTCACCGGGGCGGAGATGCCCGAAGCCCACCACTCCGCGGCGGATCTGGCCGAACGGGTAGTGAGCATCGATCGCGCCATCGCGGGAGCCTGGGTCCTCATTCTTGCAATGGTCATCCTCACCGGATTTTCCTGGTGGCTGATGGCCCGGTATGGACACCGCTCGGCGTTGGTCGCCGTCGGCGCAGGGGAGCTGGCGCTGGCGGCCGCGATCCATCTCGTGGAGAACCTGCTCGTGATCGGTCTTTACGACGGCATCATCCGGCCGATGGCCGCGTCGGGCGCGTCGGACAGTGTCGCCGGCGACGCACTCTGGGCGGTGGCCTCGTCCTCGTCGGTGCTCGCCTTCGGTGTGTCGGGGCTCGGCGCGATTATGGCAGGAATGGGATTCCTGCGCGACTTAGGCGCACCACCGTGGTTCGGCTATTGGGGCGTGTTCACCGGCGTGCTCGGCATCGCTGCCGCATCGTCCGGGATCTTCGCTGGCCTGAGCTTTCTGGCCGGACCATTCAACCTGAGCATGCTCGCTTGGCTGATCGTACTCGGCCTTCGGGCGATGCGCAGCCCAGCCTGATCCGCCGTTGTCAAGAGCATCGGGAAGCAGTCCTCAGGTGGGCATTCAAGAAGCCTAACGTGCCGCCCAAGGGGCGCGGCCCCGCCCGCTGGCGATACGCTGGTGCTGAGAGCTTGCGGCCAAGGAGAGGACTTCCATGAGCGACTACGAAACTGTCACCGTCAACGACGTTCCGGCGGACGCAGCCATACTGGACGTGCGTGAAGACTACGAGTGGGCGGCCGGGCACGCCGAGGGCGCCGTGCACATTCCCCTGGATCAGCTGCCCAGCCGACTTGATGATCTGGACCCTGACGAGGATCTCTACGTCATCTGCCGCACGGGCGGACGGTCCTTCCGCGCTGCCCAGTGGCTGGTGGGCCAAGGCTACTCGGCCGTCAATGTGGCCGGCGGCATGGACCAGTGGCTCGAGTCCGGCAAGCCGCTGGTCTCGGACAACGGCCTCAAGCCCGTGGTTCTCTGATCCTTACTGACGCCGTAGTTCCCTGGTGCCCGGACATCCCCTGCCCTGCGGTACGGCCATGCCTTTCATTCATAACCTAGAAGGAATACTGATGCCCGCCCCTCGCCCCACCTACACCTTCCTTGGCCCAGAAGGCACGTTCACGGAGGCGGCGCTTATGCAGGTTCCGGGCGCGGCCACAGCCATCCGGATACCGTCTTCCAACGTCAACACGGCGCTGGACAAGGTGCGCGACGGTTCGGCCGACGCCGCCATGGTCCCGATCGAAAACTCGGTCGAAGGCGGGGTGACGGCCACGCTCGACGCCATCGCCAGCGGCCAGGAACTGCGAATCATCCGCGAGGCGCTGGTCCCCATCAGCTTCGTGCTGGTGGCCCGCCCCGGCGTCGATATCACGCAGATCCGGCGGGTCTCCACCCACGGCCATGCCTGGGCCCAGTGCCGCCTGTGGGTCGATGCGAATATTCACGGTGCTGAATATATTCCTGCCTCCTCCACCGCCGCAGCGGCGATGGAACTGCTGGAGGACGACGCTCACTACGATGCAGCGATTTGCGCCCCGATCGTCGCGGCGGAACAGCCCGGGCTCCGGGTGCTGGCCGAAAACATCGGGGACAATCCTGGGGCAGTCACCCGCTTTGTCCTCGTCAGCCGCCCCGGCGTCCTGCCGGCCCGGACCGGAGCCGACAAGACCACCGTGGTTGTGCCGCTGCCCGAAGACCGCCCCGGCGCGCTCATGGAGATCCTCGACCAGTTCGCCACCCGCGGCGTGAACCTCAGCCGCATCGAATCCCGCCCCACGGGTCAGTACCTTGGCCACTATTTCTTCAGCATCGACGCCGATGGCCACGTCGCGGACGCCCGTGTGGCGGACGCCCTCGCCGGGCTGCACCGCATCAGCCCGGCCACGCGGTTCCTGGGATCGTATGGGCGGGCAGACGAACAAAGCCCGGTGGTGGAACCGCACACGTCCGACGAAGCATTCCGTGCTGCGCATGCTTGGGTCGGAGAAATTCTGGCTGCGGAAACTCTGGGGTCAGGAATGGCCGCGAATGCTTCGCCCACAGCGTAGACAAATGCCGCTGGCGGTACTTCCCTGCCCCTAGGACTGTGCGTATGCTTGCCTGATCAACAGGGGGGGTGGCCCAAACGAAGGGAGCGGGTCGTGTCAGATAACGCCAGAACCGACAACGACGGCCAGGGAATGATCGTCAATCCCAAACCGACCGCAGAGAACCAGGACTGGGACGGAGACGACGCGGACCGGGCCGACCGCCTGCGCTTTGAAGAGGAGCAGGCCATGATCCGCGAGCAGTCCGAGGCCCGTGCCGCAGCCAAAGCCGCAGAGGCCGCCAAGCAAACTGGTACCGCCAAGTCCGCCTAGGCCACGCCACCCGCGCCGAAGCCGGGCAGTGCCCTGACCCTGATGAGCAGTGATCTGGGATCTACCTGAACCGTGACCTTAGTGGCTTCCCCTGTGATGTCGCCGTCCAGCTGGGTGGGCATGGGCTCCGGGCACTTGATGACCACCCTGCCGGAACGGTACACGCTCATCACGGGCAGGTGCCGCTTGTGCTTGAACAGGATCTTGGCGTACATCGCCAGCCACCCCACGGCGCTCCGCGGGCTCATGACCACCACGTCAAGCATCCCGTCGTCGATCATGGCCTGGGGAATCAGGTCGATGCCGCCCGGGACGAGTCCGCAATTGGCAAACAGGACACTGCGGATCTTGCGGGACTGTTCGGGCTGGCCGTCCAGCGAGATCGATACTTTCTTCCTGCGCCCCTGCAGATGACGTACTCCGGCCTCGGTGTAGGCGAGCCAGCCCACCGCCCGTTTGAGGCCGTCGTTCGTATCGCCCACCACCTCGGCGTCCATGCCGATGCCCGCAATCACCAGGAAGGCATGTTTCGATGTCCGGCCGGTCTGGGCGTTCTCGATGGCCATCCGTGCCGTGTCGATGTAGCGCTGATGCCCGAAGAGCGCCGTCTGGATGTTGCCCCGGAGGTCATACAGATCCAGGTCCACGTTGCGTGCCAGCAGGTTTCCGGTGCCAAGGGGGATCAGGCCCATTGCGACGTTGGTATGGGCGAGGGACTCGGCCACCACGCGCACTGTGCCGTCGCCGCCGCACACGAGGACGACGTCGGCCCCGTATTCCAGCGCCGCCCGGACCTGTGAGTGGCCGGGGTCTTCCGCCGTCGTTTCAAAGAACCGCGGGGCCTCCCATCCGGCCGTGAGGCAGGCGGACTGGATGCCGGCGCGGGCCTCGGCGGATTTCGCTTTGATGGGGTTCAAAACCACTGCAACCCGTTGGCGTTCCAGGCCATGGGCGTGTGGATCCTCCCGTACCGCGCTCCGCGCGTGCAGCGCCTTGAGGCTGCGCACGCCCCACCAGCTGGAGACGGCGAATGCCAGGGCTCCAACGATCAGGACGTACAGAAACAGGTCGCTCATGGTGCTTCAACACTATCCCGCCGGACCTCGCCGCGGCCTGCCCTCCGCATTCGATACTCTTGTGTGGTGATCGACGTAAAAGACCTCAGCGAAAATCCGGACAAGTACCGCTCCAGCCAGCGTGCCCGTGGGGCGGACGAAACCGTGGTGGACGCGATCATCGATGCGGACGCAGCCCGCCGCTCGGCCTTGATCCGTTTTGAAAACCTCCGTGCGGAACAGAACGTGTTCGGTAAGAAGGTGGCCCAGGCCAAGGGCGAGGAAAAGCAGGCGCTGCTCGCTGAGGTCAGGGAGCTTGCCGGTGCCGTCAAGGCCGCTTCCGCCGAAGCGGACGCCGCGCAGGCCAAGCAGGAAGAACTGCTGCGCACCATCCCCAACCTCATCGAGGACGGCGTGCCCGCGGGCGGCGAGGACGACTACGTGGTGGTCAAGAGGGTCGGCACCCCGCGCGAGTTCCCCGACTTCGAGCCGCGGGACCACCTGGAAATCGGTGAGCTGATCGGCGCCATCGACATGGAGCGCGGCGCCAAGGTCTCCGGTGCACGGTTCTACTTCCTCCGCGGCGTCGGCGCCCGGCTGGAAATGGCCCTGCTGCAGATGGCAATGGACCAGGCCATCGAGGCCGGCTTCATCCCCATGATCACCCCCACCCTCGTGCGCCCCGAAACCATGCAGGGCACGGGCTTCGACGTAAAGCACGATGCCGAGATCTACCGTCTCGCCGAAGACGACCTGTACCTTGTGGGTACCTCGGAGGTGCCCCTGGCGGGGTACCACGCGGACGAGATCCTGGACCTCACGGCAGGTCCCATCCGTTTCGCCGGCCAGAGCTCCTGCTACCGCCGCGAAGCCGGGTCGCACGGCAAGGACACCCGCGGCATCATCCGCGTGCACCAGTTCAACAAGGTGGAGATGTTCATCTACACCACCGTTGAAGAGGCCGCCGCGGAACACGAGCGACTGCTCGCCTGGGAAGAGGAAATGCTGGCCAAGTGCGAGCTTCCGTACCGCGTGATCGACACCGCAGCCGGCGACCTCGGCATGTCCGCTGCCCGCAAGTTCGACTGCGAAGCCTGGGTCCCCACACAGGGCGCCTACCGTGAGCTCACCTCCACCTCCAACTGCACCACGTTCCAGGCCCGCCGCCTGAACATCCGTGAACGCGTCCTGAATGAGGACGGCGCACCGAAGGGCACCCGTCCGGTGGCCACGCTCAACGGCACCCTGGCCACCACCCGCTGGATTGTCGCCATCCTGGAACACCACCAGAACCCGGACGGCTCGGTGAACGTGCCCGCGGCGCTGCAGAAGTACCTCGGCGGACTCCAGGTCCTGCCCGTCCTGTAGCCAGGACCCGCCTGCAGCCGGGAGCGGCATGTGGCAGGGAGTGGCGTGTGGCACCTGGGTAAACACTCACACTGGGGACGAGCCTGTGAATATTTACCCGGTGTTCATGCGCGCTGTGGCCTGAGTCCTAGCAGGGTGTCAGGGGCGTCTGGTCTACTAATAGGCATGACTACATTGACTGAATCCTCAGCCGCTGGCATCGAAGACCAGCGAGAAACCGAAGACCGGCGGGAAACCGCACAGAAGCTCATGATTGCCCTGGATGTGGACGGCACCCTCGTGGACCACGACGGCCACATGTCCGCCCCCGTCCGTGAAGCCGCCCAGGCCGTGGTGGCGGCAGGCCACGAGGTCATGATCGCCACGGGACGTTCGCTCAACGCCACCCTGCCGGTGATTGAGCAGATCGGCATGGACCGCGGCTACGCCGTCTGCTGTAACGGCGGCGTCACCCTGCGGCTGCACCCTGAACTGCCGGACGGTTACGAAATTATCCACAAGGCCACGTTCGATCCCGGCCCGGCCCTCCGCGCCCTCCGCAAGCGTCTTCCCACGGCCAAATACGCACTGGAGGACGCAGACGGCAACTTTCTCTCCACGGAACGCTTCCAGGACGCGAGCTTCGGCGTCGAGGCCGTCGGCGTCGACTTCCAGACCATGCTTGAAGCCACAGCCGTCCGTGTAGTGGTGTTCAGCACGGAGAACACCCCGGAGGAATTCAACGAGGCCATCCAGCACATCGGCCTCGCCGGCGTCACCTATTCGGTGGGCTGGACCGCCTGGCTGGACATCGCCGCGGCCGGTGTCACGAAGGCCAGTGCCCTTGAGAACCTGCGGAGCAGGCTCGGCATGGAGCCGTCCAGCACGGTGGCCATCGGCGACGGCCGCAACGATATCGAGATGCTCACCTGGGCGGGCCGCGGCGTCGCGATGGGCCAAGCTCCGGAAGAGGTGGTCGCCGTCGCAGATGAGGTCACCAAGTCCGTGTACGACGACGGCGCGGCACTCGTTCTGCGCAGCCTGCTGTAACGCCGGGGTGCTGTGGCGCCTGCGTGAAAACCGCTAGCGCACGTCGAGTATGAGGGAGAGCAGCCGGGCCGCGGCGGGCCGGGCGGCGTGCTCCTCGTTCCACTGGGAGCGTGCCACGGCCTTGCTGACGGCCTGGGATGTGATGCCCAGTTCCGCAGCCACCGCCTTTTGCTGGCCGCGGACACCGGGGGTCAGCAGGTCCAGGACCCGCCATTCGGCCTCGCTCCTGTCACGGACAATATGGCCCAGAATGCGGAGCACCGACTCGGCTTCCGCGGCAAGATCCATCAGCGGCCCCTCGACAGCCACGGGAATCCGGTCCTTGCTGTTGTGGAGCCGGTCCACTGCGCGGCGCGCATAGACCAGCCCGTGCCCGGAGGCGTCCTTGATCTGGTTCGGCAGCGGCTCGTTCACGGGCCCTACGCCGATTCCCACGTACCAGCTGCCGCACCGCAGTGCGATCATGGCGGCTTCCACGGTCTGATGCGGGCAGTCCAGGATGCCCTGTACCTCGTCCTCCACGGAACGGTCGAAGTCCAGGCGCGCCGGGATATGCCGGAGGTCCTTGAGGAGGTGCGGGACCCGGTCGCCGTCGCGCCGGCTGTCTGTTTGGTTGATAGTCAGCGTGAACATGGTGGACATCAGACTACCCGGTGGTAGCTCGGAGGCAAGAGCTGGAAAACGCGAAAAGGGAGGGTGCGGTTCAACGAACCGCACCCTCGCCACCGCCTCCCTAACCTCGCTGCGCTCGGCCAGGGAATCCGGGCGGCGTGGGCCCTTGCCCGGGCGGCGTCAGTGGGCCGCGGGCACGTAACGCTTGATGGAAGCTTCGAGCTCGGCCTCGGCCGCGGCGCGGTCGGCCCAGCCCTCGGCCTTGACCCACTTGCCGGGCTCCAGGTCCTTGTAGCGGGTGAAGAAGTGCTCGATTTCCTTGATCAGGAACTCGTTGACATCGCTGACTTCCTGGATGTGGTCGAACCGGGGATCGGCCGGCACGCAGAGGACCTTGGCGTCCCCGCCGCCGTCATCGGTCATGTTGAAGACGCCGATGGGACGGGCTTCAACGATGACGCCCGGGATCAGGTCGAAGTCCTGCAGGAGCACCAGTGCGTCCAGCGGATCGCCGTCTTCGCCGAGGGTGTTCTCGAAGAAACCGTAGTGCGTGGGGTACTGCATGGACGTGAAGAGGACGCGGTCCAGGCGGACTCGGCCGGTCTCGTGGTCGACTTCGTACTTGACGCGCGATCCCTTGGGGATCTCGATGGTCACGTCATGCTTCATGGAATGGCTCCTGACAATTGCTGGGTGTTCGCGGCACACAGACGTTCAACAAAATAGGACAGTCATTTGCCGCCGACTACTATTGAGGATATAGCGAGAGTCCCAGGTTTCAGGAACTAGTGGGGTAATTTCAGAACTTTGAGGACCAACAGCATGAGGGGCACCACGGGCACGGCAACGGGCCGCGAAAGACTAATCGGGCAGTTCCGTGCACTGTTCCATACGCTGGTGCGGGCGTTCCATGCGCTGGTGCGGGCTTGGCCCAGCCTGCTTCTCACTGTGCTTCTTGCCGCCCTGGCCCTTCCTGCCGGCATGCTGATTGCCCCGGGCCTGAGCGGTGCGGCCCAATCCGCTCCAAGGCCGTCGGAGACCCCTCGATGGCAGCTCGAGCCTGAGTGGCTGTCAGTTCCCCAGGGCATCGGCCCGTTGAGCACTACGGCTCCCGTCCCGGTGCCTGCCGAGGTGGCCGCCAGGCTGGACCCGGTCCTCAGGACCGACGGCGGCGGCAGCTTTACCGGGGTTGTCCAAGACGCCGCCACCGGCAAGGTGCTGTTCGACCGGGGCGGAATGGCCAACCGGGTCCCCGCCTCGAATATGAAGCTGCTGACGGCCGTCGCGGCGCTGCGGGCGATCGGGCCGGATTCGCGGTTCGCCACCAAAGCCGTCGCGGGGCCCGCATCCGGGCCCGCAGGCGGCGCGTCACGGACCGTTGTGCTGGTGGGCGGCGGGGACGTCCTCCTTGGCGCTGGCGAGTCCGCCGAGGACAAGGTCCTGGGCCATGCCGGGCTTGGCACGCTTGCCAAACTGACCGCCGAGTCGCTGCGCAAGGAGGGCTTCGCCGGGCCGGTGCAGGTGCTCGTGGACGACTCCCTGTTCACGGGACCTTCCCTTAACCCGGCGTGGAACCCGGATGATGTCGCCGCCGGGGAGGCGGCGCCGCTCTTCCCGCTGGCGTTGAATGCGGCCCGCTTCGATCCCGCCGTCACCACCGGCCCCCGCCCGCAGGACGCCGCCATCCTTGCGGGGGAGGCATTCGCTGCCCAACTCAAAGCGGCAGGTGCCGCCGCGGGCCTCAAGGTGGGTGCCGGCGTCGGACGCCTGGAAGGGAAACCGGCAGCGGACGCCGCGGTGCTGGGCCACGTGGAGTCGGCAACGGTCAGCCAGCAGGTGGACCTTATGCTGCGGGACTCGGACAATTACCTCGCCGAAACTTTGGGGCGGATGGCCGCGGTGGCTGCCGGCGAGCCGGGAAGCAACGAGGGCGCCACGGCTGCCGTGCTGCGGCAACTCACGGACCTCGGCATCCCCACGAGCGGCATGACGGTGGCCGATGTTTCCGGCTTGGCCCTCGCCAACCAGGTCTCCGCCCGCCAGTTTGCCGAAGTGGTGCGTGCCATCACGTCCGGGCCGGACACCCGGCTGCGGGCCGCCCTTGAAGGCTTCCCCGTGGCCGGCCTCACGGGGACACTGGGCGACAGGTACGTCGACGATTCCAGCGCCGAGGGCGCGGGGCTGGTCCGCGCCAAAACCGGAACCCTGAACACCGTCATCGCGCTGAGCGGGTATGTGGTGGATGCAGACGGAAGGCTGCTGGTGTTCTCCTTCATCGGCAACGATCTGACACCGGGTGCGGCGGGCAACAAGCCCGCGCTGGACGCCTCGGCCACTGTGCTCGCGGCCTGCGGCTGCAGCTAGGCTTCGCTGCCGACGGCGAGCAGCCGCTTTCCGCGGTGCCCGCTTGCTGTTCGCCGGTCGGCGAACTTAAGGCGCTGTGCCGGAAGCGTGTGGTGTGATGGAGCGTATGGAGCCAACAGCAGGTAAGACCTCGGCCGCAGGCCAGACCTCCGCCCAGTCCCTGATCAACTGGGAGCTGGCCGCGTCCGCCGCCGCCCGGCTGACTCCCCCCGGCCCGTCCCTCAGCGCCCAAGAAATCGGCGAAGCCGTTGACCAGCTGCGCGGGGCTGCTGATGCGTCGGTTGCGCACGTGCACCACATCACCGGCCTGGATGCTGCCCGGGATCTCAGGGATTCCTCCGTCCTCGTCGTTGACCGGGCCTCCTGGGCCAGAGCAAACACCCAAAGCTTCGCCGTCATGCTCAAGCCCGCCATGGAGCGGATGCTGGAGAACCGCAAGGGCACCATCAGCCCCGGTGCCGCCAGCGTCAGCGGCGCCATCACCGGCAGCCAGCTCGGCGCGGTGCTGGCGTTCCTTTCCAGCAAGGTCCTGGGCCAGTACGATCCCTTCGCCGCGCTCGCCGAAGGTTCCACCGCGCCGTCGGGCGGCCGGCTGCTGCTCGTAGCGCCGAACATCATCTCCGTGGAGCGGGAGCTCAATGTGACGCCGGAGGATTTCCGGCTCTGGGTCTGCCTGCACGAACAGACGCACCGTGTGCAGTTTGCCGCGGCGCCCTGGCTGCGGCACCACATGCTCAACGAAATCGACAACCTCAGCAGCCATCTCCTCGGCAACGTCGACTCGCTGATGGAGCGGGCGTCCGCGGCAGCCCGGTCCCTGAAGGACCGCACGGCGTCGGGTGACACCACACCCGGCAGGGGCGCGATCCTCGATCTCCTGCAGAAACCCGAGGAAAAGGCTGCGCTGTCCCACCTCACGGCAGTGATGAGCCTGCTGGAAGGGCACGCCAACGTGGTGATGGACGAGGTGGACGCCAGCATCGTCCCGTCCGTGAAGACCATCCGGCAGCGCTTCAACGAACGCGGGAAGGACCGCGGCGTCATCGAGAAATTCATCCGCAACCTGCTGGGACTGGATGCCAAGATGCGCCAGTACAGCGACGGCGCCAAGTTCGTCCGCGCCGTGGTGGAAGTCGCCGGGATGGACGGCTTCAACCGCGTCTGGGACGCCGCCGGGAACCTCCCCACCGAACCGGAAATCCACGACGCCAAAATCTGGCTCGACAGGATGGGGCTCTAATTTCCGTGCAGGGTGTTTCGGGCGGACCGGCCCCCGGCGGAGAGCCGTCCAGAAGCGAGGCACTGCGAAGCGGCGAGCCACTGCGAAGCGGACGACGGCGGCCCGGGCGCTTGGCGCCGGTCGTCGGCACCGCGCGGAAAATGTTGCAGGACGCTTTGGCCCAGGCAGGCTATCCGGAGCGGGTGCTCGTGGCCTGCAGCGGCGGGCCTGATTCGCTGGCGCTGGCTGCCGTGGCTGCCTACTTCGCACGCCGCGGCCACGTGGACGGCCACGCTGTGGCGGTGGGCGCCGTGGTGGTGGACCACCAGCTGCAGCCAGGCTCCGCGGACGTGGCGGCCCGTACTGCCGAAACACTCAAGGAACTCGGCCTCAACCCGGTACTGGTGCGCGCGGTAGACGTTGCGGCGAGCGGATTCGGGCCGGAGGCTGCAGCCCGGGATGCGAGGCACGCGGCACTGGAAGCGGCCGCGGCGGAGTGGGAGGCGGACGCGGTTCTTCTTGGGCATACGCTCGATGACCAGGCCGAGCAGGTTCTGCTGGGTCTTGCCCGCGGCTCCGGGACCAGGTCCTTGGCCGGCATGAGGCCGGCGCGGGGGAAACTGCTGCGGCCCTTCCTCGGACTGCGGAGGGCAGACACCCTGGAAATCTGCCGGGCCGAGGAACTCGATCCGTGGCACGACCCCACCAATGCCGACCCTTCCTTTGCGCGCTCGCGCACCCGGGTGGAGGTCATGCCCCTGCTCGAGGAGAAACTCGGCCCCGGAGTCGCGGAGTCCCTCGCGCGGACTGCGGCCATCCTCCAACTCGACGCGGACTACCTGGATGAGGTGGCGGACAGCGCTTTTGCCACGCTCGCGGAGCGGTCCGGCCGGGACGTCAGCCTGCCCGAAGAAGCCCTGACGGGACTGCCCCCGGCCATCAGGTTCCGGGTGATCGCGAAGGCGGCGGCCGACGTCGGTGGTCAACAGCCCAGCTACCAGCGGCTGCTCGCTGCCGAGGCCCTGCTGCGGCGGAAGGGCTCGGCGGGCCCGGTGGAATTGCCCGGCGGAGTGAGCGTGTACCGCCTTTCGCTGGCGCAGCTGCTTGCAGAAGCCCCCAGCGGGCCGGCCACGGGCGAGGCTGGGGTTCCCCGAGGGGGCGCCCGCTGTGGGAAGCTAGTATTCCGGCCTCACAAACCGATCCGTTCATAGCCGCACCCGCATCCCGGCACCCGCATCTACACAGGAGCATTTGGTGGATTCATCAGACGTCCAGGCAGACCTCAAGCACGTTCTCTACACCAAAGAACAGATCCAACAGCGCATCACTGAACTCGCGGCGGAGATCGACAAGGACTATGAAGGCCGCGAACTCCTCATCGTCGGCGTGCTGAAGGGTGCGGTCATGGTCATGGCCGACCTCGCGCGTGCCCTCCACAGCCACGTGTCGATGGACTGGATGGCCGTTTCCTCCTACGGCTCCGGCACACAGTCCTCCGGCGTGGTCCGTATCCTCAAGGACCTCGACACCGACCTCATGGGCAAGGACGTGCTCATCGTCGAGGACATCATCGATTCCGGTCTCACGCTCTCCTGGCTCAAGACCAACCTGGAGTCCCGCGGCACCGCCTCCGTCGAAGTCTGCACGGCATTCCGCAAGCCGACGGCCGCCAAGGTGGAGATCGACGTCAAGTACGTCGGCTACGACATCCCCAACGAGTTCGTGGTGGGCTACGGCCTGGACTATGCCGAAAAGTACCGCAACCTGGACTTCGTGGGCACCCTGGCGCCGCACGTCTACGAGTAATCTCTGCAGCCCGTCGGGCTTTGCATTTCTGCACCGCTTTCGGTGGCCGCGCCGCCGTCGGGTCGCCTGAATGGGCGTCCGGCGGCGGCGCGGCTGCCTTAAGGCCGCCGGAATGTCCTTCTTGAACTGGGCCCTTGTAGCCCCGGTGCACATTTCTGCACCACTTTGGCCCATATACGCCCGGAGACTACGCCCATAGGGAACTTTTGCCGTACACCGTGCGTGAATTAGTCCGGCGGTGTAATGCTAGAAGCTGAAGCAGCACCACACGCGCGCAGACCACGCGCCGTGCAGCACTACCAGGAGGGACGGGGCCAGCCCCCGAACAGATGAAAGCTAAGAGTTTCTTCAAGGGCCCGGGCATCTGGATCATTGTTGTGGTCGGCATGCTCCTGCTGGCCTTTGCAACGTTGGCTCCGGGCGGTGCGACGCGGATCGACACCCAGCCGGGTCTCGAGCTGCTGGCCGAGGGCGGCAAGGTCGAGCAGGCAAAGATCTTCGATGGCGAGAACCGCGTGGATCTGGTCCTGAAGGACAACCTGGTCATCGACGGACAGGACAAGGGCAAAAACGTCCAGTTCTTCTTCGTCAACGACCGTGGGCCGGACGTGGTCAAAGCCGTCACCGATTCCAATCCCTCCAAGGGCTATACGGACCAGCCGGTAGAGAGCAACTGGCTCTCCGGGCTGTTCTCCCTGCTGATCCCGGTGCTGCTGCTCGGTGTCCTGTTCTGGTTCCTGCTGTCGCGCATGCAGGGCGGCGGTTCCAAGGTCATGCAGTTCGGCAAGTCCAAGGCCAAGATGGTCAACAAGGACATGCCGCAGGTGACCTTCGCGGACGTTGCCGGCGCCGATGAAGCCGTTGAAGAGCTGCAGGAAATCAAGGAATTCCTGGCCGAGCCGGGTAAGTTCCAGGCCGTGGGTGCCAAGATCCCCAAGGGTGTGCTGCTGTACGGTCCTCCGGGCACCGGCAAGACCCTGCTGGCCCGCGCCGTCGCAGGCGAGGCGGGCGTACCGTTCTTCTCCATCTCCGGCTCGGACTTCGTTGAAATGTTCGTCGGTGTGGGTGCTTCCCGTGTCCGCGACCTCTTCGAACAGGCCAAGGCCAACTCGCCCGCCATCATCTTCGTCGACGAGATCGACGCCGTCGGCCGCCACCGCGGTGCAGGAATCGGCGGCGGCAACGACGAACGCGAGCAGACCTTGAACCAGTTGCTCGTCGAGATGGACGGCTTCGACGTCAAGACCAACGTCATCCTGATCGCCGCCACCAACCGGCCTGACGTCCTGGACCCGGCGCTGCTTCGCCCCGGACGCTTTGACCGGCAGATTTCCGTCGAAGCCCCGGACCTCGTGGGCCGCGACCAGATCCTCCAGGTGCATGCCAAGGGCAAGCCGATCGCCCAGGGCGTCGACCTCAAGGCCGTCGCCAAGAAGACCCCGGGCTACACCGGCGCAGACCTCGCGAACGTGCTGAATGAGGCCGCGCTGCTGACCGCCCGCTCCAACGCCAACTTGATCGATGACCGCGCCCTGGACGAGGCCATTGACCGTGTGATGGCCGGCCCGCAGAAGCGCAGCCGCGTCATGAAGGAACACGAGCGCAAGATCACGGCCTACCACGAAGGCGGCCACGCCCTTGTGGCGGCGGCGCTGCGCAACTCGGCGCCGGTCACCAAGATCACCATCCTGCCCCGCGGCCGCGCCCTGGGCTACACCATGGTGGTTCCGGAAAACGACAAGTACTCCGTCACCCGCAACGAGCTCCTCGACCAGATGGCGTACGCCATGGGCGGCCGCGTCGCAGAAGAGATCGTCTTCCACGATCCCTCCACCGGCGCCTCGAACGACATCGAGAAGGCCACGGCCACGGCCCGCCAGATGGTTACGCAGTACGGCATGAGCGAACGCGTCGGCGCGGTGCGCCTGGGCCAGGGCGGCGGTGAGCCGTTCCTCGGCCGCGACGCCAGCCACGAGCGCAACTACTCCGACCAGATCGCCTACATCGTCGATGAGGAGGTCCGCCGCCTGATCGACCAGGCGCACGACGAGGCCTACGCCATTCTTACCGAGAACCGCGAAGTGCTGGACCGTCTGGCCCTGGAACTGCTGGAGCGCGAAACCCTGAACCAGGCCGAGATCGCCGACGTCTTCCGCGACATCCGCAAGCGCGACTTCCGCGAAGTGTGGCTGTCCAAGGAGACCCGGCCGGTCCAGACCGCAGGCCCCGTGGAGTCGCGGCAGGAACGTGCCGAACGCGAGGCCCAGGAAGAGGCAAAGGAGGCGCGGCTGGAGGAACCGCTGGACGCCCTGCCGCCGCATCCGCAGGGTGTCCCCGAGGATGCCACCTTCCAGGGCGGAGTCACGGAAGCGGGCCCGGACGGCCATCGCGGCTAAGCTCTTTGCTGTGACTCACTTCGACGACGACGACTTTGCCGCTTCCGCCGATCACTCGGCGGCGGGCGGATCCGGCAAGCACCACCACAAGGTGGACAGGCCACGGATTGAAGCAGCCGTGCGGGAAATCCTGCTGGCCATCGGGGAGGACCCGGACCGCGGGGGCCTGCAGGACACGCCCAAACGTGTCGCCAAGGCCTACGCCGAGGTCTTTGCCGGCCTGCACCAGGACCCGGCAACCGTCCTGTCCACCACCTTCGACCTCGAACACGAGGAGCTGGTGCTGGTCAAGGACATTCCGTTCTACTCCACGTGCGAGCACCACCTGGTGCCGTTCCACGGCATGGCGCACGTCGGTTACATCCCGTCACATGACGGCAAGGTCACGGGGCTGAGCAAGCTGGCACGGCTGGTGGACATCTACGCCCGCCGGCCCCAGGTACAGGAACGGCTCACCACGGAGATCGTCGAGGCGCTGGTCACATATCTCAAGCCGCGCGGAGCCATCGTGGTGGTGGAATGCGAACACATGTGCATGTCCATGCGCGGCATCCGCAAGCCCGGGGCCAAAACCGTCACAAGCGCGGTCCGCGGGCAACTTCATGACCCGGCCACCCGTGCCGAAGCCATGAGCCTCATACTCGGAAGGTAAACAACAGACTATGGATTCCCTAGCTGCAGCACCTGGAACCGGACCCGCAACATCCCCGCTGCCCGTTCTGCGCAAACCGCGGCCGGCTGCCAAATTTGAAGACCTGCCCACCGGCCGCTCACTCGTCATGGCCATCCTGAATGTCACTCCGGATTCGTTCAGCGACGGCGGCAAGCACGCGACGGCGGACAGCGCCATCGCCGCCGGCCTCCGGATGTTTTACGCCGGAGCCGACATCGTCGACGTCGGGGGCGAGTCCACCCGCCCGGGCGCAGAAGACGTCAGCCCCGAAGAGGAACAGCGCCGTGTGCTGCCCGTCGTCGCGGCGCTGGTCAAGGCCGGCGCCCTGGTCAGCATCGACACCACCCACGCCTCCACCGCGGAAGCTGCCCTTGAGGCGGGAGCCGCGATCATCAACGACGTCTCCGGCCTGACCCTCGAGCCGGGAATGGCCGAACTCGTGGCGCGGACCAAAGTGCCGTACGTCCTGACGCACCGCCGCGGCGACGCGAAGACCATGTCCTCCCTGACCGACTACCAGGACGTCGCGAATGACGTCGTCGCGGAGCTCCGGGGCGTGCGGGACAAGCTCTACGCCGCAGGCGTGCAGCCGGAGCAGATCATCATTGATCCGGGCATCGGCTTCTCCAAGACGGACGAGCAGAACTGGGAGCTCCTGAGGAACCTCGACCGGCTCGAGGCGATGGGCCACAGGGTCCTCATCGGGGTCTCGCGAAAGCGCTTTCTCGGCACCCTGCTGACAGTGGCAGGCAAGGCCGCGCTCCCGGAGGAGCGTGACGCCGCCACCGCCGCGATCACCGCGATCACCGCGGCCCGCGGCGCCTGGGCCGTGCGGGTGCACGACGTCGGCCCCAGCCTGGACGCTGTCAAGGTCGCCGCCCGCCTGGGCGCACCGAATCCCGGCCACTGATCAGGAAGACTGAACACGAAAAGGCTGATCAGGAAAGACTGAGCAGGAAAGGCTGAGCTGGAAAACGATGGACAGGATCTCACTGCGTGGTGTCACGGCCACCGGCTATCACGGGGTGTTCGACTTTGAACGCCGCGAAGGACAGCCGTTTGTGGTTGACGCCGTGCTGCACCTGGACTTCGGCCAGGCTGCAGCCTCGGATGACGTCAGGGATACCGCCCACTATGGGGAAGTGGCAGGGCGGATCAAAGAGTGGATCACCGGTGAGCCCCTGAACCTGATCGAAGCGCTGGCCGTGAGAATGGCCGAGGGCCTGCTCAAGGAATTCAACATTCAGGCCGTGGAAATCACGGTGCACAAGCCGCAGGCGCCCATCGAGGTTCCTTTCGGCGACGTCGCCGTGAGCGTCTACCGGGAGCGCACATGAACACGGCGCCCACCAGCGGCCGGTACACCCGGGCGGTCCTCGCCCTGGGCAGCAACCTGGGGGCGCGCAACGACACGCTGTCCGGGGCCGTGGCTGACCTCGTGGACCGGCCGGAGGTGCGGCTCCTCGCCGTCTCACCGGTCGTGCAGACCAAGGCAGTGGGCGGTCCGGAAGGCCAGCCAGATTTCCTCAACATGGTGATTTCCGTGGAAACCTCCCTGGAACCCCTCGACCTTTTGAGGCATTGCCAGTCCGTGGAAAACAAGCACCACCGGGTCCGGGAGGTGCGGTGGGGGCCGCGGACCCTTGACGTGGACATCATCGTCTACGGGGACCTGGAAAGCTCGGACCCCGAACTGACCCTGCCGCACCCGCGCGCGGCGGAACGGGCCTTCGTGCTCTACCCCTGGTCTCTCATCGAGCCAACGGCAATCCTGAACGGGGAGCGGATCGGCGCGCTGGCAGCCCGGGCCGCCGACTTTGCCGACCTCACGCCGTTTGACGGCTTTGGCGACTTCAACGGAATTCCCACAGCGGGGGCGGTGGAATAGCAGTGAAGCCCATGAACCCGCTGCTGCTCGGGGCGGTCGGCCTGGCTCTGGCCATAGCCGGCTGGTCGGCAGCTGTCCTGAGCGGCCGGTACGGACTGGCCACCCCGGTGCTGCCGCCTACCGGGCTGGTGACCATGGGCGTGATCGTGGCCCTCACCCTGGTGCTGGGCATCCGCGTGCTCCGCTGGCGGAACGGCAAGAAGAAGAAACTGCTCAACCCGATCCTGGCCGCCTGGACCCTGGTCCTCGCTCAGGCCTGTGCCTACACGGGGGCCATGCTGCTCGGCTGGCACGCGGGAATCTTCGTTGAGCTGCTGCAGATCTGGAGCCTGCGGAACGGCCAGCAGCTCACGTGGCTCGCGCTCGGCATGGCCGGCGGCGGGCTGGTCATGATCGTGGTGGGGCTCGTCGTCGAACGCTTTTGCAGGATTCCGCCGGAAGACGGCGATGCCGAGGGTAACGGACTCCCGGGCCGGCCCCGTCCTGGCAAGGCCAAGGGGGAAGGCGAATATGCCTACCGCGGCGATTGATCCGCCCGGGGTTTCCTGGCTGCGCGTTTCGCCCAAATATGTCACGGTCCGCCTGGTGGAGTGGGCAGTGGGCAACCTGATCACGGTGGCCGTCCTGAGCCTGCCCCTTGCCTTCGTGCTGCTGGGCTGGTGGAGCTGGCCGCCGCTGTGGTTCGCCATCGCGGTGCCGGCGTTCGTCCTTGTCCTCGCGCTGTGGCGCCTGGTCCTGATTCCGCGGCAGGTTCGCGCCATCGGCTACGCCGAGCGCGACGACGACCTGCTGATCCGCGGCGGCATCTTCTTCCAGCGCGTCATGGTGGTCCCCTACGGCCGGATGCAGTACGTGGACATCAGCGTGGGCCCGATCGAACGGAGCCTGGGACTGTGCACGCTGAAGCTGCACACGGCATCCGCCGGGACCAACGCCACGATCCCGGGCCTGCCCGCCGATGAGGGCGCGCGCCTGCGGGAACAGCTTTCGGCGCGCGGTGAAGCCAGGCTGGCCGGGCTGTGACCGCCGCGGGGCACCCTTCAGGAACGCCCGACGGCGATTGGCTCCGGGTGCATCCGGCGTCACCTTTTGTGCGGGGCTGGGTGGCGCTTGCTGCCATCGGGTATTTCTTCGGGCGGGAGTCGTTCGAGCGGATGCTGCAGGGTGAGTCCCTGGTTGACGACCGGATAGCCGGCCGCACCCCGTGGCTCCTCGCCGGCGGTGCCCTCATGCTGCTGCTGGCGGTTGCCGGGTTCATCCTGTCCTGGTACTTCACCCGATACCAAGTGGCCGAAGGCTATGTCCGGG
Source organism: Arthrobacter sp. B2060 (assembly GCF_059090445.1). Lineage (NCBI taxonomy): Bacteria > Bacillati > Actinomycetota > Actinomycetes > Micrococcales > Micrococcaceae > Arthrobacter > Arthrobacter sp. B2060. Next base: position 569,718 of record NZ_JBNHFR010000001.1, on the reverse strand, counting down.
TCAACACTGGCTTCCTGTTCAAGCAGCAGCGCCAGGCACGCCTGGACCGCGTCCAGGCGATCGACATCGTCCAGCCGCTCCTGGCGAGGATTTTCGGGCTTGCAGAACTGAAGTTCGAGGTGGCGGACGCCAGCGAATCCGCGGTGCGGCTGGCCTATCTCCGGCTGGATGACGCCCGGCAGCTGCGCGCCACCATCCTGGCCCGCGCCTCGGGCGTGCAGCTGGAGCCAGGGCAGACCGAAGCAACCGCACCGGAGGCGCCGGAACACCAGGTGCTGCGCGTCCCGCCGTCGCGCCTTATCGGATCCCTGCTGCTGAGCGAGCAAAGTGTCTTCATCATCCTCGGCGGCGTGGTGTCCGTCGTGCTGTCCGCGGTCACCGACAACCGGGGATTCTTCCTCTACCTGATTCCTGCGGCGCTGGGCCTGTTCGCCGCCTACTGGGGATCGTTCCACAAGGGATACAACTTCACGGCGGCCATCTCCCCGGACGGCATCCGGCTGCGCTACGGGCTGCTGGACACCCAGGCGCAGACCCTGCCGCCGGGCCGGATCCAGGCGCTGAGGGTGGTACAGCCGCCGCTGTGGCGTATCTTCGGCTGGTACCGGATGCAGGTCAACGTGGCCGGGTACGGTCTCGTCGGAAACAACGGCGAGGGGGGATCGCGGACCACGCTGCTGCCCGTCGGGGGCATCGGCGACGTGCTGAACATGCTGGCAATCGTCCTGCCGGACCCGGGAACCACCGACCCCGTAGGAGTTTTCCGTGGCGGGCTGGACGGCCTGGATTCCGCCGGAGGTTTTGTCACCACGCCGCGCCGCGGGCGTTTCCTTGCCCCGCTGGGGTGGCGTCGGAACGGCTTCACCGCCACGGACACGGCCCTGCTGATGCGGTCTGGCCGCTGGTGGCGGCAGCTTGTGGTGGTGCCGCACCAGCGCACACAGTCGATGGCGTTGCACCAGGGGCCGCTGGCGCGCAGGTTCAGAGTCGCCGATCTTGTGCTGCACACCACCGCCGGCCCCGTGACACCGCGCGTGATCCAAGCCGGCGCGGACGAGGCACGGGAGCTCTTCGACCAGCAGGCCGCCCGCGCCCGGGCCGCGCGCCGGCGCCAGACCAGCGAGCAGTGGCTGGCACAGGTGGCCCCGCTGGTTGGGCAGCCGCCGCTGGCTGGACACGTGCCGCTGGTTGGGCCCGCCGAAACCGATCCCGCTCCCCACCAGCCCCAACAGGAAGGCCAGCAACGTGGCTAAGCCCGGACGCCTTGGCGTTGGAATCATTGGCGCCGGCAAGGTAGGCGCAGTGCTGGGAGCCGCGCTGCGTGCGGCCGAGCACGCCGTCGTCGGGGTTTCCGCCGTGTCAGACGCAAGCCGGGAACGGGCCGAAACCCTGCTCCCCGGCGTTCCCGTGCTGGAAGTGCAGGACATTGTGGAGCGCTCGGAGCTGGTGGTCCTGGCAGTGCCGGACGACGCCCTGGGCGGGCTCGTGGAGGGGCTGGCGAAGCTCGGCGCGTGGCAGCCCGGGCAGCTCGTCGCCCACACGTCAGGCCGCTTCGGCGTCGGCGTCCTGCATCCGGTCCGTGCGGCCGGTGCCGTGCCGTTGGCCCTGCACCCGGCCATGACGTTCACCGGCATGAGCCTTGACCTGACACGCCTCCTGGACTGCACGTTCGGCGTCACGGCGGACGCGGCCATGCTGCCCATCGCCCAGGCATTGGTGGTGGAGATGGGGGCGGAGCCGGTGGTGATTGCCGAGGCCGACCGGCTCATTTACCACGCCGCGCTGGCGCACGGCTCGAACCATCTGGTCACCCTGGTGGCACAGGCATCGCAGCTGCTCCGCGAGGTGGGCGTGGACGCCCCGGAACGCATGCTCGGACCGTTGCTGAGGGCTACGCTGGAGAATGCACTCGCCTCCGGCGAGTCGGCGCTGACCGGGCCCGTGGCGCGGGGAGATACTGGGACCGTCGCGGCGCATGCGCGTGCGCTCGGCGAACACGACGGCGGTGCCGGCGGCGACATCCTCGCAGCGTACCTGGCGATGGCACGGGCAACGGCGCGGCGGGCTGAGGGCAGGGGGCTGCTGAAGCCGGATCAGCTGGACGGTATCCGCGAAGCCCTCACGGCCACGGCTGACGACGAACCAGACGAAAACGGCCCCGGGGCCAAGGGAGGACACTGACATGGCAATCCGACTCGTTACGACGGCAGCTTCCCTGCGAGCCCAAAGTCGCCTGCTTCTGACCCAAAAGGAGGGCTCATCCCTGGGGCTCGTTCCCACCATGGGCGCCCTGCACGAGGGCCACGCGCGGCTGGCCCGCACCGCCGTCCAACAGAACGACGTGGTGGTGGCCTCCATCTTTGTGAACCCGCTCCAGTTCGGCGACGCGGCGGACCTCGACCGCTATCCGCGCACCCTGCAGGATGATCTGGCACTGCTGGAGGCGCAGGGGGTCGATCTGGTGTTCGCCCCCTCGCTGGAGGAAATGTACCCGGACGGGCAGCCGACGGTCCGCATCGCGTCCGGCCGCCTAGGGGAAAAGTGGGAGGGAGCGTCCCGCCCGGGGCATTTCGACGGCGCCCTCACCGCGGTGGCGAAACTCCTGCACCTGGGGATGCCCGCCACCGGGCTGCCCGGGGCGAACGCCTTCGTCACCGGCTCCGGGGGAGGCCTGCCCGCCTACCGCGCCTACTTCGGACAGAAGGACGCCCAGCAGTTGGCACTGGTCAGGCAGATGGTCGCGGACCTGAACTTTCCGGTGGAGGTCGTAGGGGTTCCCACGGTCCGGTCATCGGACGGGCTGGCGCTGTCCAGCCGCAACCGCTTTCTGTCTGCCGAGGAGCGCGACGCTGCGCTGGTCCTGTCGCGGGCGCTGCGGCTCCTCGAGGAGCGGGCCACCGCCCGCAAGCCGCTGGAGGTCGAGTCTGCCCGGGCCCTGATCGAGTCCCAGCCCCTGGTGGAGCTGGACTACTTTGACGTGGTGGATCCCCGGACCCTGGAACCGCTGGCCGAGAACTGCCGGGAGACTCCGTTCCGCGGTGAGGCGCTGGCCATCGTCGCGGCCAAGGTCGGTCCGGTGCGGCTCATCGACAACCTCCCGCTGAGTTCCTAGAGCGGGAATGCCCCGGGGCACTAGACTGTTGGAGTCTGCAGCGGCACTGCCCGCCGGCAATCCTTCCAAAACTCCCTGAGGGTCTCTCCATGTCTAATGAAGTCACGTCAAATACCCATGGCGAGCCCGGGCGCGAGCCTGCCGGCACTGGAACAGCCATTCAGCAGGCGGATTCGCCAGGGCTGAAGCCTGGTGGCCCCACGCCGGATGCCCACAAACTGCCGCCCGTTGGCGACAAAATGTCACGCGAGTCCGTAACGGTCATCGTCACGCTGCTCGTGGCCACCTTCGTGGTGATCCTCAACGAAACCATCATGAACGTTGCCCTGCAGCGGCTCATGGTGGACCTCCGGGTGGACGCCCCCACGGTGCAGTGGCTGTCCACCGGCTTCATGCTCACCATGGCCGTGGTGATTCCCACCACCGGCTTCATTCTGCAGCGGCTCTCCACCCGTGCCGTATTTTTGCTGGCCATGGGGCTGTTTTCCGGCGGAACCGCATTGGCGGCGCTGGCGCCGGGCTTCGGAATCCTCCTGCTGGCCAGGGTCATCCAGGCAGGCGGAACCGCGATCATGCTGCCCCTGCTGATGACAACCATCCTCACCCTTGTTCCGTTGGCCCGCCGCGGCGCCGTCATGGGCAATGTCAGCATCGCCATCTCCGTGGCACCGGCCATGGGCCCCACGGTTTCCGGCCTGATCCTGGAACACTTCTCGTGGCGGTTCATGTTCGTCTTCGTCCTGCCGATCGCGCTGGCAGCCTTGGCGATTGGTGCCCGCTACCTGACGAACGTCGGCGAGACCGAAAAGTCCAGGCTCGACTTCCTGTCCGTGGTGCTGACCGTCCCCGCCTTCGGCGGGCTCGTGTATGGACTCAGCCAGATTGGCGGAGGCCATGGCGCCGGCGGCGGCCCCAGCACGGGTGCACTGGTTGCCCTGGCCCTCGGCGTCACCGGACTCGTGGCGTTCGTGCTGCGCCAGCTGCGGCTGCAGAAGGCCCAGGCGCCGCTGCTGGACCTGAGGGCCTTCAACTTCCGGATGTTCACGGTGTCGGTGCTGCTGATGGTGGTGGCCATGATTGCCCTCTTTGGCGCCGTGATCCTGCTGCCGCTGTACCTGCAGGAGATCCGCGGCCTGAAATCCCTCGAAACCGGCCTCGCGCTGCTGCCCGGTGGACTTGCCATGGGCCTGCTCGGCCCGGTGATCGGCCGCCTGTTCGACAAGGTGGGCCCGCTTCCGCTCACCGTGACGGGTTCGTCCCTGATGGTTCTGGCGCTGTGGCAGTTTTCAATGCTCGACGCCGGTACAGCGGTGTGGTGGATCGTCACCCTGCACGTCGGGCTGAGTCTGGGGCTCGCGCTGCTGTTCACCCCCGCGTTCACCACGGGACTGAACCCACTCCCGCCGCACCTGTACTCCCACGGTTCGGCCATCATGAGCACGCTGCAGCAGGTCGCAGGTGCGGCGGGCACGGCGCTGCTGGTGTCCATCTACGCGGTGGTCGCGGCAGGCTCGGGAGTCGTTGCGGGAATGAGCGCCGCCTTCCTGACGGCGACAGTCATAGCCGTTGCCGCCGTCGTCCTTTCCGCCATGATGCGAAAGACCGCAGGCGCCGAAGCAGCCCCCGCCCCCGCCCACTAAGCGCGAACCGGCAGGTAATGCCCTGTTTTTCCCTTTTTGAGGGTATTACGTGCTTGTTCGCGCCGGACGGTGCGGCTGGGGACCAGGCTTAGCCGGCGAAGAACTCGCTCAGTTCCGTGACGAGTTTGTCCGGGGCGCGGTTGACGCCGTCGTGCCCGAAGCCGGGCAGGATGGTGTAGCTGGATCCGGATAGGACGTCGTGGATCTGGCCGCAGGCCACCCCGAAGTACGCCGGACTCTTCTCACCCACGATGATGAGCGTCTCAAGAGGGAGCTGAAGGAACGGCTCGGCCGGCATGTCGGCCGCAATGATCGCCTTGATCTCGCGCACCCCGGTGCGCATCATCTCGCGCTGCTGCTTGCCCATGGTGGTGCCTGCCGTGAGCTTGTTCGCCAGGGTCAGCATGGAAAGCGGCATCCGCGACGAGAAGGGACCGCCGGCCTCAAGTCCCCGCTGCAGCACAGCGAGGGCCCGGTCGTCGTCTCCCGCCGCCGTCGCGCGTTCGTATTCCGTGGTCCAGTCGGCCTTGACGCTGTGGTTCACGGACACCGCGGGGTCATAGACCGCGAGGCGTTCCACCGGGAGCGTCCTGGCCGCGTGAAGAGCCACGGCCCCGCCGAAGCTGTGGCCGAAGACGTCGGTGCTGGACGTGTGCTTCATGACGGCGTCGAGGTCGCGGATGTCCACGTCCAGGGTGTAATCGCCCGGCTGTTCGGAGGACGCCCCGCGGCCACGGCGGTTAAAGGTGTGGACCGGGCGGCCCAGTTCCGCACTGAGTCGCTGGGCGAAGCGGGTGTAGTCGGCGGCCGTGACCATGGAGGAGATGACGACCACGACGCCGGAGCCCGCCGAGGCGAGTTCCTCGCCCGTGCTGAACAGCTCAAGTTTGCCGCCGTCGGGTGTGCTGATGATCTCGCGCGTCATGCTCCGAGCCTATCGGAGGCGGCGGTCCTCTGACAGCCGGACCATGTACGGAAGTACCGCGAGATGCAAGCTCGCGGGTGGGTGCCTACCGGCTCCGGCGCCGCCTGCCCAGGGACTGGATGCTGCCGTCCGTGCCGTTCAGGAAGCGTGCCATCCGGACGGCCAGGCGCTTCCCGGGGCGGATGGGGCCTTCGTGCAGCTGCCCCGGCACCACGGCGAACTCGATGGCCGGAACGGCCGCGGCCAGCTGGCGGCCGGTATCGGCGAAATATCCCGGGCTCCAGCCCCCGCTGAGCATAAGCGTGGGGGTGGTCAGCTCCGTGAAGTCATTGATGTCCGCGTTGGCGTCGAGCACGGCGCGCATTTCGGCGACGGCGGTGGGCAGGAGCTGCCGCATCTCGGCGCCGAGGTTGGTCCGGGCAGACAGGATGCTCAGCATCCGCAGCGCCCCCAGCGGCAGGTAGGACACCGGTCCAGCGGTGGCGAGTCCCTGCACCAGGTGCGCCCAGGCGTGGTTGAGCTGGCCCTCGGTGACGGCCTGCTCCAGCTCCGGACGCCACCGGTGGTCCAGGTTGCCGGACAGGGACACCGCGGCGTCGTACGTCACGAGCCGCCGAATGGGCATGCTGCGGGCTGCCTGCAGCGCCACGAAGCCGCCGTAGCTGTGGGCCACCACATCCTCGGACCCGGTGGCCCGCATGACGGCGGCAAGGTCGCTGATCTCGGTGGCGGCCGAGTAGCCGTCGGGCTGCGGCGGGGATCCTGCCCGCCCGCGGCGGTTGTAGCAGTGGACCGGGCGGCTGAGCAGGAGACTGAGCTTGCGGGCGAACGGCCGGTACAGTGCGTCGGTCACCAGCGTGCCGTGAATGACGACGACGCCGGGCGCCTCCGCCGCGGGAGGGCCGCCCTTGGCGGGGATGCCGTCGGCAGTGCCGCCATCAGGGCCGCCGGCAGTGCCGCCGTCCACGGGGGTTGGCCGCGCGGGCCGGAAGGAGTGCAGCTCCAGCCGGCCGCCGCCGTCGGCCGTTTCAACTGTCCAAGTCTCCACAGCCAGAGTCTATGCCCCGCCTCATCGGGAAGGTTCTCTCGGGTCGAAACGCCGGAGGGCGAACTCCCGGTAAACTTGATGCTTGTGACTTCCCAAAACACCCCCGCCCCCAAGAATGCCCCAGAGCCGCTCGACGCCAGCGAGCAGATGCGCATCCGCATGGAAAAGCGCGCCAAGCTGATCGAGCGCGGTACCGAGGCGTATCCGGTGGGTGTTGAGCGGACGCATTCGCTGAGCGAAATCCGGGAAAAGTACGCACACCTGGAAGCGGACGACACCACCGGCGACGTCGTCGGCGTGACCGGCCGCGTGGTCTTCGTCCGGAACACCGGCAAGCTGTGCTTCGCCACGCTGCAGGAAGGCGGCGTCGACGGCAAGGGCACCCGGCTGCAGGCCATGCTCAGCCTGGCCAACGTCGGCGAAGAGGCGCTCGCGGACTGGAAGGCCCTCGTTGACCTCGGCGACCATGTGTTCATCAAGGGCGAGGTCATCTCCTCCCGCCGCGGAGAGCTTTCCGTGATGGCGGAGTCCTGGTCCATGGCGTCCAAGGCGCTGCGCCCGCTGCCCGTTCTGCACGCCGAGCTGAACGAGGAGACCCGGGTCCGCCAGCGCTACGTGGACCTGATGGTGCGTGACGAGGCCCGCGAGATGGTCTACACCCGTGCCGCGATCACCCGCTCGATCCGCGAAAGCCTGCACCGCCACAGCTACGTGGAGGTGGAGACCCCCATCCTGCAGCTCGTTCACGGCGGCGCCCTGGCCCGCCCGTTCGAGACGCACATGAACGCGTTCGACCAGAAGATGACCTTGCGCATCGCCACCGAGCTGTACCTCAAGCGCGCCGTGGTGGGCGGCATCGACCGCGTGTACGACATGGGCCGCGTTTTCCGCAACGAGGGCGTGGACTCCACCCACAGCCCCGAATTCACCACCCTCGAGTGCTATGAGGCCTGGGCGGACCAGTTCGTCATGGCCGACCGGATCAAGGAGATCATCCTGGATGCCGCCGACGCGGTGGGTGCGGGCCGTATCCTGCAGACCGAGGCCGGCGAGATCAACCTCGACGGCGACTGGGCCTGGGTGTCCGTATACCCCGGCCTGTCCGAGGCCGTGGGGCAGGAGATCACCCCGGAGACGCCTCTGGAGGAACTGCGCGCCGTGGCGGAGAAGCACGAGATCAAGGTGGACCCCAAGTGGGACGCCGAGAAGCTCGCCGTGGAACTCTTCGGCGAGATCGTGGAGCCCACGCTGCTGAACCCCACCTTCGTCTATGACTACCCGCCGTCGGCCCAGCCGCTGGCCCGCCCGCACCGTGAGGACGGCCGGCTGATCGAGGCCTGGGACCTCATCATCGGCGGCATGGAGCGCGGCACCGCATTCTCCGAACTCATCGACCCCGTCATCCAGCGCGAACGCCTCACCGAACAGTCGCGGCATGCAGCGGCAGGCGACGTTGAAGCGATGCAGCTGGACGAGGACTTCCTGCGTGCCCTCGAGTACGGTGCGCCTCCCATGGGCGGCATCGGCCTGGGCATCGACCGCCTCGTGATGCTCTTCACCGGCGCGGGTATCCGGGAGACCATCCTGTTCCCACTCCTGAAGCCCGAGGGCCACTGACCGTGGAGTACGTAGCCGTACTTCTGCCTTCCCTGGTGGTGGGCTTGCTCTTCTGGTTCGCCATGAAGTCGATCTTCAATGCTGACAAGGCCGAGCGCCAGGCCGAGGCAGAGGCGCAGGCAGAAGCCGATGCGCGCTCTGTTGCTGACGCGCGCTCTGCTAAGGCTGCTGAGCACGCCGTTGAGCCTGCCGCCGAGCAGGATAAATCGCGCCCCGGGGCCGTGCCGGATTCGAAGCAGGGCAACTCGCAGGCATTTCCGCCGGCAGATACTTCGGGACCTTCGGCCGAATCGGACAAATAGCCGCAGCCATTTCTTCTCGGGCGTCCCCGAAGGAACCAATGCGTGTTTTGACGCGTTGCCTTAATCGGGGAGATACTTTAGGTGGAAACATCCTGCTTATCTGATCACACGTCCCTTTCCAAAAGAGAGAATTTTGATGGCACAGAAAGTAAATATCGTCCTCGTGGACGATCTGGATGGGGGATCGGCGGACGAAACCGTCCGTTTTGGGCTCGATGGCGTAAGTTATGAAATTGACTTGTCGTCGGCCAATGCTTCAGAACTGCGCTCTGCACTGGAACGCTTTGTATCCGCCGGTCGCAAGACGTCCGGCGGCCGCCCCTCCCGTACCAGGGCAGGCGGCGGACGGAGCCAGGACTCTGCGCAGATACGCCAATGGGCCCGGGACCACGGCTACACGGTTAATAGCCGGGGCCGCATCCAGGCTGAAATCCAGGAAGCGTACCAAAAGGCAAATGCCTAGATTTCTGCGGCTCTGAGCATTAAAGGGCGGCGCCCCCGGTGTAATCCGGGGGCGCCGCCCTTTAATCACGCAATCCATCCGCTGAGCCTTTATTGCGCTCGATGCCTTTGAGGCAGATTTTTCCGGCCCAGGAAACTCCTAACCCCCACGAATCCCATTGTCCCCTTGATTCTCCTGAGAAGCAGGAATCGGACCCTGGGGCCGAACTTTCCGGCGGAAGCATGAGGAAAGGGCCTATTGATCCTGATCCCCGTGGCTCAGCAGTGGTCAAATTGTGGAATGGCCTGGAAAATCCGGCCCGCGGCAGGTGCGATTGATGGACTCCGGTGCCCGGCGCCGGGCCGAAACCGGGAGTTCCGGCCCGGCGGGAGCTGCTTCAAGCGGGTGGATTGTGGCTCTGCGCAACCGGTACGGTTTCCCCTGTGGCGAACAAGCTCCCCAAGTCGCACCTCCCCCACGTAGCATCAAAGTACGTCGTAGCTAGGAGTGTGGCGAAATGTTTGAGCGATTTACGGACCGTGCCCGTCGCGTAGTTGTGCTTGCCCAAGAAGAGGCACGCATGCTGAACCACAATTACATTGGTACCGAACACATCCTCTTGGGTCTGATCCACGAGGGTGAGGGCGTTGCCGCCAAAGCTCTTGAGTCCTTGAGCATTTCGCTCGACGGCGTCCGCGAGCAGGTGCAGGAGATTATCGGCCAGGGCCAGCAGGCTCCCTCGGGCCACATCCCCTTCACCCCGCGTGCAAAGAAGGTGCTGGAGCTTTCGCTGCGCGAGGCCCTGCAGCTTGGCCACAACTACATCGGCACGGAGCACATCCTGCTGGGACTCATCCGCGAGGGTGAGGGCGTTGCGGCTCAGGTGCTCGTGAAGCTCGGCGCCGACCTCAACCGGGTCCGCCAGCAGGTCATCCAGCTGCTGTCGGGATACCAGGGCAAAGAGACCACCGGTGCCGGCGTCGGCCAGGGCCAGGCCGAGGGCACTCCCGCCGGCTCCGTCGTCCTGGACCAGTTCGGCCGGAACCTCACGCAGGCCGCCCGCGAGAACAAGCTGGACCCCGTCATCGGCCGCGAGCAGGAAATGGAACGCGTCATGCAGGTCCTTTCCCGCCGCACCAAGAACAACCCCGTGCTGATCGGCGAGCCCGGCGTCGGCAAGACGGCCGTCGTCGAAGGCCTTGCCCAGGCGATCGTCCGCGGCGACGTTCCCGAAACCATCAAGGACAAGCAGCTGTACACGCTGGACCTCGGGTCCCTCGTGGCCGGCTCCCGTTACCGCGGTGACTTCGAAGAGCGCCTGAAGAAGGTGCTCAAGGAGATCCGCACCCGCGGCGACATCATCCTCTTCATTGACGAGATCCACACCCTCGTGGGTGCCGGTGCCGCCGAAGGCGCCATCGATGCGGCCTCGATCCTGAAGCCCATGCTGGCCCGCGGCGAGCTGCAGACCATCGGCGCCACCACGCTGGATGAGTACCGCAAGCACATCGAGAAGGATGCCGCGCTGGAGCGCCGCTTCCAGCCGATCCAGGTCAAGGAGCCCTCCGTCGCCCACGCGATCGAGATCCTCAAGGGCCTGCGTGACCGCTACGAGGCACACCACCGCGTCACCATCACCGACGGCGCCCTCGCCTCGGCAGCGAACCTCTCCGAACGCTACATTTCGGACCGCTTCCTGCCGGACAAGGCGATCGACCTCATCGACGAAGCCGGCGCCCGCCTCCGCATCCGCCGCATGACCGCTCCGCCGGAGCTCAAGGAGATGGACGAGCGGATCTCCGAGCTGAAGATGGAGAAGGAGTCCGCGATTGACGCGCAGGACTTCGAAGGTGCTGCCGCGCTGCGCGACAAGGAGCAGAAGCTCATCACCGAGCGCTCGGAGAAGGAACGCCACTGGAAGACCGGCGGCATGGACGACATCTCCGAAGTTGACGAGGACCTGATTGCCGAAGTTCTCGCGAACTCCACGGGTATCCCGGTATTCAAGCTGACCGAGGAAGAGTCCTCGCGCCTGCTGAAGATGGAAGACGAGCTGCACAAGCGGGTTGTCGGACAGGACGAGGCCATCAGGGCACTGTCCCAAGCCATCCGCCGCACCCGTGCGGGGCTGAAGGACCCGAAGCGCCCCGGTGGTTCGTTCATCTTCGCCGGCCCCACCGGCGTCGGCAAGACCGAGCTGGCCAAGGCCCTGGCTGAATTCCTGTTCGGTGAAGAGGACGCCCTCATCACGCTGGACATGTCCGAGTACTCCGAGAAGCACACCGTATCGCGGCTCTTCGGTGCCCCTCCGGGCTATGTCGGCTACGAAGAAGGCGGGCAGCTGACCGAGAAGGTCCGCCGTCGTCCCTTCTCCGTGGTTCTGTTCGACGAAGTGGAGAAGGCCCACGCGGACCTCTTCAACTCGCTGCTGCAGATCCTGGAAGACGGACGCCTGACCGACTCCCAGGGCCGGGTGGTGGACTTCAAGAACACCGTCATCATCATGACGACGAACCTTGGTACCCGGGACATCTCCAAGAGTGTCGCCACGGGCTTCCAGTCCGGCACGGACACCCAGACCGGGTACAACCGGATGCGTGCCCGGGTCACGGAGGAGCTCAAGCAGCACTTCCGGCCCGAGTTCCTGAACCGTGTTGACGACGTCGTGGTGTTCCCGCAGCTGACGCAGGACGAGATCATCGAGATAGTGGACATGTTCGTGACGCGCCTGGAAAAGCGGCTCAAGGACAAGGACATGGGCATCGAGCTGACCAAGGAGGCCAAGGTTCTCCTGGCCACCCGTGGCTACGATCCCGCCATGGGTGCCCGGCCGCTGCGCCGCACCATCCAGCGCGAGATCGAGGACCAGCTCTCCGAGAAGATCCTGTTCGGCGAGCTGCACCCCGGCGACATCGTGGTGGTCGACGTGGACGGCGAGGGAGACGACGCCAAGTTCACGTTCGCCGGCAACGCCAAGCCGCGTATCCCGGAGATCGCTCCGAGCGCCTAGGCCCCAGCCGCACTCCAGAAGCCCCGCCCGCGCCCGAAAGGGAGCAGGCGGGGCTTCGGCGTGTCCGGGCCCGGTGATGGTGCCTGCCGGGACGTCCTACGGCTCCACCGTAAGATGGGGCTGTGACTGACTCCTTCACCATCCGCCCCGCCCGCACCAGTGATGTGGCCTCCATCAAGAGACTCGTGGCGCCCTTGGCCGAGCAGCGGATCCTGATGGCAAAGGAGACGGTGGCCTATTACGAAAGCCTCCAGGAGTTCCGCATTGCAGAGTCGGACAGCGGCGAAGTGATCGGCTGCGGCGCCCTGCACGTCATGTGGGAAGACCTCGCGGAGGTCCGCACGCTCGCCGCCTCCGACGACTGGCGCGGTAGGGGGGTGGGCCACGCCCTGGTGGAAAGCCTCCTCGAGGAAGCCGCAGGCATCGGCGTCTCGCGCGTGTTCTGCCTGACGTTCGAGGTGGACTTCTTCAAGCGGCACGGCTTCGAGGTGATGGCTGATCAGTCGGCAGTGGATCCGCAGGTCTACTCGGAATTGCTGCGCTCCCACGACGAAGGCGTGGCCGAGTTCCTGGACCTGGCCCGGGTCAAGCCGAACACGCTCGGCAACACGCGGATGATCAAGATCCTGTAGGCACCCACTGTCCCGTAGCAATGCGGCGCTAGTTGATGCAGGCCCGGGCTGCCCCCTTGGGGGGCAGCCCGGGCTTTCCTATGGACTAATGTCCCGCGGATTCTAGAATCGTATAACTTCTTATCAAATTTTCACATATAGTGTTTCTATTGACCTATGTGCCGGGAGGCGCAGGAGAGGAGTGCCCGTGCTGGGAGCAATAGCCGATGACTTCACCGGGGCAACGGACCTCGCAACGATGCTGCGCCGCTCAGGCCATCGGGTGGCGGTGGTGATTGAAGACGGGCACCTCGAAGACCGCACGGGCCTCGACGCCATCGTTGTCGCACTGAAGACGCGGACCGCGGCGCCGGCGTCGGCTGCCGCCGACTCATTGCATGCGCTTGAGCGGCTGCGGGCCTGGGGCGCCACCCGCTTCTACGTGAAGTACTGCTCGACGTTTGACTCGACTGATCGCGGCAACATCGGCCCCGTCCTGGATGCCGTTACCGACGCAGTAGGCGCCCGACGCTGTGTGATTGTGCCCTCGCTTCCGGCGAACGGCCGAACCGTGTACCGCGGGCATCTCTTCGTCGGCGATGAACTCCTGGAAAATTCGTCAATGAGCAGGCACCCGCTGACCCCTATGACGCAGTCCCGCGTCGCGTCACTGCTGCGCCCGCAGACGCCACACAGCGTCAGCGAAATCGCACACGAAACCGTGCGTGCCGGAGCCCGCGCGCTGCTTGCCGCACTTGAAGATTCCTCCGCCCGCTACATCGTGGTAGATGCCATCGACGACGACGATCTCGCCGTGATTGCCGCCGCCACCGCCAACGACGTGGTCGTCTCAGGCGGCTCCGGGCTTGCGCTCGGAATGACGGCTGCCGGCGTTACTGAGAACGTGTGGACTTCGCCCGGAATTTCGGGCCGCGTGGTCTTGTGCGGCAGTGCATCCGCGGCGACGCGGGGCCAGATCGCCCATGCGGCGAGGAGTCAGCCTGTCCGGCAGATCGACCTCCAGGCGGCCGCCCGCCGCCCGGAGGACGAGGTTGCTGCCCTGGCGCGCTGGGTCTCGGGCCAACCTTCGGATTCGATCCCCGTGGTTTGCGCAGTGCGTGAGCCGGGCGACGTCCGGCAGTCCGTCGAAGGGGTAGATACCGCTCCGCTTGTCGAGCACGTGCTGTCCGCCGTCGCCCGCCGGCTTGTCGATGCCGGCTCGGTCTCCGCGCTGATCGTGGCCGGCGGCGAAAGCAGCGGGGCTGTGGTGCGCGGGCTGGGGATCCAGACTCTACACATCGGCCCGGAACTTGCCCCCGGCGTTTGCTGGGCTGATGCTGCCACCGCATCCGGGAAGCGCATTGCCGTGGCGCTCAAGAGCGGCAACTTCGGGCGCGAGGATCTCTTTACGGCTGGCTGGGACGTCCTCGCATGAGCGCCGCGGAGGCACTCATTGCGGCCGGCGTGCGCATTGTTGACGCGGGGCTTAGTCCTGGCAGCAGCGGGAACCTGAGCATCCGCGACGGAGACCGCATTCTGATCACGGCGAGCGGGACCTCCCTGGGCCGCCTCAAGGCCGGCGACATCTCCGTAATTGACCTTGACGGGACCCATGTTGGCGGCATCCGGCCGTCCAAGGAGTGGCCGCTCCACGTCGCCTTCTACCGCCGCGACGAGGCACACCGCGCCGTTGTGCACCTCCACTCGCCGTATGCGGTGGCGTGGTCGTGTCTGGAGCCCTGGGCGGAGCACAGTGCAATCCCGCCATTGACGCCGTACTTCGTGATGCGGGTGGGCCAGACTCCGCTGATGCCCTACCGCCACCCCGGCGATAGCAGCCTCGGGACCGACCTGCTCGCCTCGCCTTGGAAGCTGCGGGCTGCGCTGATGGCCAACCACGGCTCAGTCGTCGCAGGCAAAGACCTGGACGACGCCGTGGACCGCGCCGTGGAACTCGAGGAAGCGTGCCGTATAGCCCTTCTGACGGCGACGACGAAACGCCGCATACTGGACGAGGCGCAGGTCAGCGAGCTTGCGGCCGAATGGCGCAGCCCATGGGGCGAGCTGGCAGACGTAAACTGACGCCGAGGAGTAATAGCAATGGCGCGCACACCTTCACTGATCCCTGAACAGCGCAGGCAGGAGATCCTTCGGCACCTGCGGCGCGAACAGGTCCTCAGCTATCGGCAGCTCACCGAGCTGATCGGTGTGAGCCACATGACCGCCCGCCGCGACGTGGCGCTCCTGGCAGAGCAGGGCCGTGTCATCGCCACGCCGGGCGGTGCGTCACTTGTGACGCGGCAACTTGTCGAACCGCTGCGTGCCCAGAAGTCGGTGATCGACCTGCCCCAGAAGACAGCGATCGCCAAGGCAGCCGCGGCCATGGTCTCGGACTCGATGACCATTTACCTCGACGCCGGGACCACCGTTCAGGCCATGCGGCCGTTCCTCCAGGAGAGGAGGGGCCTCACGGTCGTCACCAACGACCTCAAGACCGTGCAGGCCTTCCTCGATCATCCGAGCGCGGAAGTCATCTGCATCGGCGGCCGCGTCGACTCCGACAACCAATCAACGATCGGGCGGCTTGCCGCCCTGGCAATGCAGGAATTGTCCCTGGACATTGCTTTTCTCTCCTGCAGTTCTTGGGATGGCCGGCATGGAATAACGACGCCGGTGGAGGCGAAGATCGAAGCCAAACGGGCAGCTCATGAGGCTGCAACCTCCACAGTGCTGATGGCCTCCAGCAGCAAGTACGGCAGCTTTGCGAAATACCGCGTGCTGCGCCTGCAGCAGCTCGACCTGATTATCACTGACGACGGATTCGCTGTGGACGACCTCAAGGATCTCCCGGCCGATGGAACAGAAGTCATCCGTGCCGCCAGCGACGCGGTCGCCGACAATCCTGCCACCGCCCCTGAGATGCCCCTAGGGAAATAGCCGGGCTCCCTTCCAACTCTTCCTTTTTGTACACTTGCTGGATAAAATGTGTGGGGACGGAAGGGACAGTTTTTGGGGGCTGGCCCTTCCGCCGTTTCCGCCGCTATCGGCGCAACCGGGGACCTGCGGCGGCAACTACCGCCAGGCGGGAGCCGGTAGTAGGGTCATAGCACATCCTGATCGATGTCCAAGACGAAGCACCGAGAGCCCCCAGGAGCCCGGCCGTGAAAAAGCTCATCAATGACCCGCGCGCAGTGGTGGACGAATCAGTGGAGGGGTTTGGGCTTGCCCATGCCGACCTTGTGACCGTTCATCCAGACCCAAAGTATGTGACCCGGCGGGATGCTCCCGTCGCAGGCAAGGTAGGCCTCGTCTCCGGCGGCGGGAGCGGGCATGAACCGCTTCATGCGGGCTTTGTCGGGCTGGGAATGCTCGACGCCGCCGTGCCCGGCGCCGTCTTCACCTCGCCGACGCCCGATCAGATCATCCCGGCCACGCTCGCGGTCAACTCGGGCGCAGGGGTGGTCCATATCGTCAAGAACTACACGGGTGACGTCCTGAACTTTGAGACCGCAGCCGAGATGGCCCAGGCGGAAGGAGTTGACGTCCGTACGGTTCTGGTCAATGACGACGTCGCAGTCGAGGACTCCCTCTATACGGCCGGCCGCAGGGGAGTGGGCGGCACGGTGCTGGTCGAGAAGATCGCCGGCGCCGCTGCCGAGCGGGGCGATGACCTTGACGCGGTTGCTGCCGTCGGAAACCGGGTGAACCAGAACGTCCGGACCATGGGCGTGGCCCTCTCCGCCTGCACCGTGCCGCACGCCGGATCGCCTAGTTTCGACCTCGAGGACAATGAAATGGAGATCGGCATCGGTATACATGGTGAACCCGGCCGGCACCGGATTGCCATGGAGGCCGCGGATGCCATCACCGACCGCCTGCTGGAACCGATTCTGGGCGACCTCGGCGTCGCCTCCGGGGACAAGGTACTCCTGTTTGTCAACGGCATGGGTGGCACGCCGCTGAGCGAGCTCTACATCGTGTACCGCCGGGCAGCCCAGGTTCTTACCGAGAGGGGCGCCAAGGTGGAGCGTTCGCTCGTGGGTGACTACATCACCTCGCTCGAAATGCAGGGCTGCTCCATTTCGGTCCTCCGACTGGACGACGAACTCACCGCTCTGTGGGATGCGCCAGTCCACACCGCAGCCCTGCGATGGGGGGTATGACGTGGGGCTCGACGTCACCTGGGCAGTCAAATGGCTGACGCTGTCCGCGCAGGCCATGGCTGAGCATCGCGTGGAGCTCATTGAACTGGACAGGGCAATCGGGGATTCCGACCACGGGGAGAACATGGACCGCGGCTTCCAGGCTGTCCTGGACAAATTGGCCGAAACCCCGCCGGACACGCCCGGGGCTGCGCTCAAGCTGACTGCCATGGCCCTGATGTCCAAAGTGGGCGGTGCCGCAGGCCCCCTTTACGGCACGGCGTTCCTGCGGGCGGCGACGGCACTCGGCGATGCGGCCTACATCGATGCCCCGACGCTGGCGGCGGCGCTGGCCGCCGCGCGGGACGGCATCGTCGCCCGGGGGAAGGCCGAGTCCGGCGACAAGACCATGGTGGACGCCTGGACCCCGGCCGTCGAGGCGGCCCGGGCGGCAGCAGCCGACGGCGACACGCTGTCGGTCCTGATCGCGGCCGCAGAGGCAGCCGAGGCGGGGGCCGTGGCCACGGATCCGCTCGTGGCCCGCAAGGGACGCGCTAGCTATCTGGGCGAGAGAAGCGCCGGGCACCGTGACCCCGGCGCGGCGTCCAGTGCCCTGATCCTCCGGGCGGCGGCCGGAGCCGCGGCGTGACGGTGCGGATCGTTGTGGTTTCCCACAGTGACAAGATCGCCGAGGGAGCCGTGGAACTTGCGGCCCAGATGGCGCCGGACGTGATGATGCTGCCGGCCGGCGGCACGTCGGACGGACGCATCGGCACCAGCCTGGAAAAGGTGATGGCCGCGCTCGAGGCGGCGTCCGGAGGCGATGGCGTCGTGGTGCTTACCGACCTGGGATCCGCGGTGATGACCGCCGAATCGGCCCTGGAATTTGCCGATGATGCCGCCACGGTTCTCCTGGCGGATGCACCGGTGGTGGAGGGCCTCGTCGCGGCGGCCGTGGCGGCGCAAGGCGGCGCCAGCGTGCATGCTGTCCGGCGGGCGGCCGAGGCGGCCCGCGGCTACCCGGCCCCGGGCCCGAAGGAGGGGCACGGCCCGAAGGAGGCGCACGCCCAGGCCGGAGCGCACCCCGCCGGCTCCGGGCTGCCGGATGCTGCCGTCCCGGGACAAGGTGCTGGCATTATTGCTGCCGACGGCCATCCGGGGCCGGACGCGACCGGCGACTTCGAACTCATCAATCTGGCGGGAATGCATGCCCGGCCGGCAGCCAAGATCGCCGGAGGCCTGGCCGGAATGGATGTTGAGGTCACCGTGAACGGTGTGGACGGGGCCTCGATGACCGGGCTCATGACGCTCGGGGCAGGCAAAGGCTCGGTCCTGCATGTCGAGGCGTCCGGTCCGGATGCCGAACGCGCGGTCGAATACGTGGGCGGTCTCGTCAGAACAGGCTTTGGGGAGCCCTGACGGCTGGACCGCTGCATCCCGGTTGGTCTGGCAGGCTAACGGTCCGGGCGGAGCCCGGCCTCATCCAGAACCACGGAAGCGGAGATAAACCGCCCGCAGGGCTCGCCGAACGGGTAGTCGCCCCTCGGAGTGAAGCGCAGCGTGCGCATGGTCAGGGGACTTCCGTCGATGGAAGTTCCCGTGGCCGTGACGTCCATCGGAGACTCCGTCAGCGTATCCAGCATCAGCATTGCCCGATTGGTCCCGTCCGGCGATGCCGTGGCTGAGCAGACGCGGTCGTGTCCGCTGCCGCCGGACTCCGGCATCCCGGGCGCAGGAACACTTTGCTTTGGGATGCCGGGCTCTGGAACGCCTTGCCCGGGGACGGCGGGCTCAGGAACACCTTGGCCCGGGTTGACTTGCCCTGGAACACCTTGCCCCGGATCGACTTGTCCTGGAACGCCGGACTTCGGAATGCCGGGCTCCGGAACGTACGGCACACAGCCCTGGTCCACCGAAATGCTGCCCGGCACAAGCTCCAAGTCAGCCTCCCTGCATACTCCGTCCTGGCATGCCTTGAGGTGGAGGGCCTTCACGGCCGGAGCGTAGCTGGCCGCCACCGTCACCGACACCCCTGACGCCTGGGCAATCGCCGGGCACGCCACCTCGAACATGTGGCATCCGGAGAGAAGCACCGTCGTCGCAATTGTGGCTAAAAGTGCCCCTGGCTTGCCCATAATTCAGGGTAGTTCCGGGGCCGTGCAGGCGGTCCTCCCCGGCCGAAAGTGGTGCAGACATCGTTATGGCCTGCAGTCAGTAACTCCCGAAATGTGACCATTTCCCGGCAATTTGGCTGCCGGGAAAGCCCGCTATCCAGGCAGCCGATACCCGCCCTGATGCAGCTCTGCCAGGCCGTCCTCCAGCAGCCCGGCCAGTGCCCGTTCGAGCTGCTCCGGCGCCGGGTTCAGCCTGTGCAGGGAGGCGAGCGGGATCCCGATTCCCGCTGGCTCGAAGCCGAGGCCGGCGGGTGCCCGCTGCAGCATCTCGGCGGGCACGGGGGTATCTGCCAGCCGCAGGACGGCCATCACGGCTCCGCGGACCTGCCGGTCTGTGCCGTGCCAGGCCTGCCCCTTCGGCGTGTACGACGGCGGCGGCTCGCCGGCCGCCCGCCAGGCACAGTTTTCGCGCACCGGGCATGCAGAACACTTTGGCGCCCGTGCCGTGCAGACCAAGGCGCCCAGCTCCATGACCGAAGCGTTCCAGCGGACGGAAGTTCCGGCGTCGTCCGGCAACAGCCGTGCCGCAAGACGCATCTCGGCGGCGGTCAGGGCCGGGGACGGCAGAGCCGTTCCTGAAAAGAGGCGGGCGTGGACGCGCCTGATGTTGGTGTCCACCACGGTCTCGCGCCGGCCAAAGGCAAAGGCAGCGACGGCGGCAGCCGTGTAGCTGCCCACGCCGGGAAGGGCGAGCAGGTCGGCGTAATCGGCCGGCACCTTTCCGCCGTGGTCCTGTCCAATGGCTGCGGCTGCGGCGTGGAGCCGGAGGGCGCGGCGGGGGTAACCGAGGCGGCCCCAGGCGCGGACGGCCTCCCCGGCAGGTTCGCTTGCAAGATCGGCGGGTTCAGGCCAGCGGCGGAGCCATTCTTCCCAGACGGGCAGAACCCGCACCACCGGAGTCTGCTGGAGCATGATTTCGCTGACGAGGACGCCCCAGGGCGAGCAGTCCGGAAGGCGCCACGGCAGGTCGCGGGCTTCGGCCGAGAACCAGCCCAGCACGGACTCGTGGATGTCGGTCAGTTCCGGGCGGGCGCCCGCGGGCGCGGCGGAGTCATCGATAGTGGTTTTGATGCCAATACTTTAGTTGAAATCCCGGCCGGTGAAGTCCGGCCGCTGCGGTCAGCTGGCCTCTTGTTGCAGGTCCGGGCTGGTTTCCACCCTCGGGCGGAGGCGCTTGACATGTCCGTGGACGGTTTCGCCGCCGCGGCCGTTCGCAGGCGGTACGGCGAGGGTAACCACGAAGCTGGCCCCGTCAGGATCCACAGACCGGATGGTCAGGCTCCGCGTTCCCTCGGGGATGGACGGCGAGAAGAACTGCAGTTGCCGGGACGCTACCGTGGCGACCTCGTCCAGCTTGTACTCGGTACCGAAATGGTCCTGGACGACGATGTCCGGGGTTTGCGGTTCGGTTCCGTTGGTTGACGCCAAATGCAGGTTCACCACGATGCCGGTATTCCAGATTTCCACTGCCAGCACAGTGAACTCCGCTCCCTGGCTCTGATGCTTTCCAAACGTCAGGGGCAGTACGACGCGTTCAAGGTGACCGCCAGACACATGATCTACCATCAGTGGTCCTCTCCTACTCGACCCCGATAAGTGGTAACCGGGATTCAATTTTAGTAAGCCAAGCTGATAGTTGTCACTGAAAATTGGGCAACGAATTGGACATGGTTAATCCTTGGTCGGCGTGGTGGTGCAGGGGAACACAGGCCATTCCCTAGCCTAGGAACAACGCAAACACAATGGGGAACGAAGCAGTGAAAACACCGTCAGGAAAACCGCCTTCTGGTAAGACACAGTCTGGTAAGAAGCCGGCCGCCAGGAACGCATCCAACAGCTCAGGCCGGCCCCGCTCAGGCCTGCCCAGCGCAGGCCAGGCCAGGGCAGGCCAGCAGGGTGCCGTCCGCAGGCCGAGCGCCGCCGTCTACCGCCGCCGTCGGCAGTTTGCCGGGGGAGCGCTGCTGCTGGTGGTGGGCCTGACGGCCGGAGGCATTGCCACGGTGTCCGGTGCGCTGAACCCCTCGAGCGAGCAGGCTTCCTCCACCGGTCCGGGCGGCTCAGCCAACCCCAGCGGCCAGTCGTCGCCCTCGGCCACTCCCTCCGCCACGGCGTCGGCATCACCCACGTGCGACCAGAAACTCGTGACCGTCACGGCGGGCACGAACAAGGCCGCGTACGGTCCGGGTGAGAAGCCGGTGCTCACGCTCAAAGTGGCCAACGGCGGGAAGCTCCCGTGCAAGGTGAACATCGGAACCTCGCAGATGGAGTTCCTGGTCACGAGCGGTTCAGACAGGGTCTTCTCGTCCAAGGACTGCCAGGCCGAGAGCGACGACCTCGTCAGGACGATCGCCCCCGGCAAGAGCGAAACGGCCAACTTTCCCTGGCCCCGCAACCGATCCGTGCAGGGCTGCGAGGAGGTCCCGGACGGGGTAGGCGCGGGTTACTACGTGTTCATCGCCAAACTCGGGCCCAAAGTGAGCCCGCCGGCGGTCTTCCAGCTGAGTTAGAGGAAGCGGTCCAGCAGGCTGGCCTCGGCCATCCGGCTGAGGCCTTCGCGGACTGTGCGGGCGCGCTGGTCGCCGATGCCGTCAACGGTCATGAGATCGTCGATGGTGGCGGCCATCAGGTGCTGCAGCCCTCCGAAGTGGTCCACGAGCCGGTCCGCCACGGCCTTGGGCACAGCCTTGAGCCCGGACAGAAGGCGGTAGCCCCGCGGCTGCACCACGGCGTCCAGCGTTTCCACACCGCCTGCGAAGCCGATGATTCCGGCGATCTTGCTGAGGTCGATCAGTTCGGTGGGGCCAAGGCTGAGGAGCGCGTTGACCGCGCCGTCGATGTCCTCGGGCGAAGCGTTGGGTCCGGCATAATCGCGGATGATGATGTCGCTGCCAGGGCCCCGGCCCACCGTGAGCTCGTCCAGCTGCAGGGACAGGAGCCGGCCGTCCTCGCCCAGCTCCAGCACGTACTGGGAGATTTCTTCGGAAATACGGCGCACCATCTCCTGCCGCTGCAGGGTGACGGCCACATCCCTGACGGTGACCATGGCCTCGATTTCCAGCGCCGACAGCGAGCTGGTGACCTGGTCCAGCCGGGAGCGGTAGCGTTCCAGCGTGGCAAGGGCCTGGTTGGCGCGGGCCAGCACCTTCTCCGAGCCCTCGAGCACGTGCCGCAGCCCGTTCACGTAGAGCGCGATGATCTGCATGGACTGGCTCACGGAGATCACCGGGACCCCAGTCTGGATGGCCACGCGCTCCGCGGTCCGGTGGCGCGTTCCGGATTCTTGGGTTTCGATGCTCGGGTCCGGAACCAGCTGGACGGCGGCGCGGAGGATGTTGCCGGCGTCCTTGTCGCAGATGATGGCACCGTCCATTTTGGCCAGCTCGCGCAGCCTCGTGGGGGAGAAGTCGATGCCGATGTCGAAGCCGCCCGAACAGATTGAGTCGATGGTCCGGTCCGAACCCAGGACGATCAGTGCGCCGGTGCGGCCGCGGAGAATGCGTTCCAGCCCGTCCCGCAGGGCGGTTCCCGGGGCCACCCTCCCCAAAGTCGCTTTCAGCGATTCTTCAGGGCTGCGAGGCATTAGACATTCCCTTCAAAGGTGCAGGCGGGGCCTGCAGGTATGCCGGTTTTAGGAGTCCGCCGGCAGGATCAAAAGTACTCGGTTTCCCGCAGGCACCATCCTAGACGTACATTACCCCAAGAACCGCAGGGGCAAGCCTCAAAGTGGCCTGTTTGAGACCTGCCGGAAGGGCTTCAGGAACGCGTCCGACGGCGGCCGGCAAGTCCCCATTTTGGCCCGACTTCCGTCCGGCTTCCGCCCCTGCGATAAACTTGAACCCTTGGCTTGCGCGCCCAGCTGCCGCCCGCCTTCCAGACTCCAGAGCCCTGTTTCCAGGAATCCGGTTCAAAAGTTTTCCGTTTCCACACCCAGGGTCCTCCGCGGATCCCAGCGAAAGTAGCACCGTGTCCCAAGAAGTCCTCAGCCCCGCCCGGGTCCACGAGATTCACAAGCAGGCGTCCCGGCGCCGGACGTTCGCTGTCATCTCCCACCCTGACGCCGGCAAGTCCACCCTGACCGAGGCCCTGGCCCTGCATGCCAAGGTGATCGGCACCGCCGGCGCGTCCAGCGGCAAGTCCAACCGCAAGGAGACGGTCTCGGACTGGATGCAGATGGAGAAGGACCGCGGCATCTCCATCAGTTCCGCCGCGCTCCAGTTCTCCTACCGGGACACCGTGATCAACCTGCTGGACACTCCGGGCCACGCCGACTTCTCCGAGGACACCTACCGCGTGCTGGCCGCCGTCGACTGCGCCGTCATGCTCGTGGACGCCGCCAAGGGCCTGGAAACCCAGACCATGAAGCTCTTCGAGGTCTGCAAGCAGCGGAACCTGCCGATCATCACGGTCATCAACAAGTGGGACCGCCCGGGCCTGGACGCGCTGGCGCTGATGGACGAAATCACCGAACGCACCCGCCTGCAGCCCATGCCGCTGACCTGGGCCGTGGGCATCTCCGGCGACTTCCGCGGGGTGTGGGACCTGCGGAATGACCGGTTCGCACGATTCCAGCGCAACAACGCCGGTGCCAACATCGCGCTGACCGAGTACTTCACTCCGGAGGAAGCGGCGGAGAGCCAGGGAAGCAACTGGACAGACGCCGTCGACGAAGCCGGACTCGTCATCGAATCCAACCTTGAATTCAACGTGGAGAGCTTCCACGCCGGCAAGGCCACGCCCATCCTGTTCAGCTCCGCCGCGCTGAACTTCGGCGTCAAGGAGATCCTGGACGCCCTCGTTGACTTCGCCCCGCCCGCTGCGCCGCGTCCGGACGTGGACGGCCGGCCGCGTGCGGTGGAGTCGCCCTTCGCAGGGTTCGTTTTCAAGGTCCAGGCAGGCATGAACAAGGCGCACCGGGATCACGTGGCCTTCATCCGCGTCTGCTCGGGTGTGTTCGAGCGCGGCATGGTGGTCACCCAGACCCGCACCGGCAAGTCCTTTGCCACGAAGTACGCCCAGCAGGTGTTCGGCCGCGAACGCGAGGTCATTGATGAGGCCTTCCCGGGCGACGTGGTGGGGCTGGTGAACGCCTCCTCGCTGCGCGTGGGAGACAGCCTCTTCCTGGAGGAACCGGTGGAGTTCCCGGCCATTCCGCTGTTCGCGCCCGAGCACTTCCAGGTGGCCCGCTCGAAGGACCCCAGCCGCTTCAAGCAGTTCCGCCGCGGCATCGAGCAGCTCGAGCACGAGGGCGTCATCCAGGTGCTGCGCTCCGACGTCCGCGGCGACCAGGCGCCGGTGCTGGCCGCCGTCGGCCCCATGCAGTTCGAGGTGGTGGAGGACCGCATGGCGCACGACTTCAGCGCACCGATGCGCCTCGAGCGCCTGCCGTACTCCATGGCACGGATTTCGACGGCGGATGCCATGCCGGCTCTGGCGAATGTGATCGGCGCCGAGGTGCTGCTGCGGTCCGACGGCGAGTATCTCGCCCTGTTCAATGACGTGTGGGCGCTGCGCCGCATTGAGAAGAACCATCCTGACCTCACGCTTGTGCCGATCGGGACGCACAACCCCGCTAAATAGCGGAGGCAATCAGCAAGCGGTTCCGATCCGAATATCCACGGGACTCAGTTCCAGTTCGAGGAAGCAAGGTGTGTGATGTCTGCAGTTTCTCCCAGAGCCGTTTCTCCCAAGGCCGTGGTTACCGGCATGGGCACGCTCAACCCGCTCGGGTCCACAGTGGACGAAACCTGGACGGCGATGCTGGCCGGGACGTCCGGCATCGGGGCGCTCGATGAGGACTGGGCGCAGCGGCTTCCGGTACGCATCGCTGGCCGGGTCACGGCTGACCTGGGCGCGCTGCTGAGCACGCGCGAGTTCAAGCGGATGGACCGCTGCGGGCAGCTCGCGCTCGTCGCCGCCCGGGAGGCGTGGGCGCAGGCCGGAACGCCCGACGTCGACCCCGAACGGCTCGCCGTGGTCATCGGCTCCGGCTACGGGGGACTGGACACCACCCTCGCCCAGACCCGGGAGCTGGACAGCAATGGCCCGCGGAAGGTCTCGCCGCATACTCTGACGCGCCTCATGGTCAACGGCCCGTCCGCGTGGGTCTCCATCGACCTTGGCGCCCGCGGCGGGGCACGCACGCCGGTCAGCGCCTGCGCGTCCGGCGCCGAAGCGATCGCGCAGGGTGCCGAGATGATCCGGTCCGGAGCGGCCGACGTCGTTATTGCCGGCGGGGTGGACGCGTGCATCAATGACCTCATCATCAGCGGCTTCGCGCAGATTCGTGCCCTTTCCACGCGCAACGACGATCCGCAGGGAGCGTCCCGTCCCTTCGACCGGGAGCGCGACGGCTTCGTTCTTGCGGAAGGCGCCGCAATCCTGGTGCTCGAGAGCGAGGAGCACGCGAGGGCCCGCGGGGCCGGGATCCTCGGTGCGGTGGCGGGGGCTGCGGTGACCTCGGATGCCAGCGACATCGTGGCGGCGGACCCGGACATGCAGCGCCGCGTCATGGAGAAGGCGCTCGTCTCCGCCGGCCTCAGCGGCACGGACATCGGCTTCGTTCACGCCCACGCAACCTCCACGCCGGTGGGCGACAGACTCGAGGCGCAGGCCATCAAAGCCGTGACCGGAGCCGGAGTGCCCGTGACGTCCACCAAGTCACTCACCGGTCACCTGCTCGGCGGTGCCGGCGCGCTCGGCGCCATCGCCGCGCTCCAGGCCCTCAGAACCGGCGACCTGCCCGGGACGTACAACATCGGCAGCCTGGACCCCGAGGTGGACCTCAACGTCCTCACCGAAACCGTGCACGGCAGCACCGCGACGGCGGGACTCGTCAACGCGTTCGGTTTCGGCGGTCACAGCGTGGCGTTGGCGGTAACCCGCGCCTAAAGCCCGCGTGCCGTGTCACCAGGCTCGCCGCGCGGTGTCGTGTCGGTCAGACGGCCGCGCTCGTCATCAGACGCCCGCGCTTGGTCAGGATGCGTCCCTTGATGGGTCAGCTAGTTATCAGTAAAGCCGGCTTTGCCCGCCGCCGAATTCTGCGGCGACGATAGGGCCGCTGCAGCCTCCCTGCTTGCGCCGCGCCATTTTGGTCCGACGGGCCTGACGGCTCGGTAATGCTGGCGCCGGCGCTGGTTCCGGCGCTGGTTCCGGGGAGTGGGGGTGCCGTGGAGTGGTAGGTGTGGCCGGTGGGTGTCTGGAGTTTGAAGGTGTGCCGGGGTCCGGGCCGTGGCTGAGCGCTCCAGCCGGGTTTTTCTTTGGTGTGGTTGCAGGCTTGGCAGAGGCCTGCGCCGTTGGCCAGGTTGGTGGTCCCGCCGCCGTGCCAGGGGGGTGATGTGGTCGTGGTGGCGGATGGGGGCGTCGCAGTACGGGGTGCGGCAGGTGTCATCGCGGGCCTGGATGAAACGCCGCAGCCCTGCCGGGAAGAGCCGTGCCCGGGAGTCCATCGCGATGAGGTTTCCGGTCCCGGGTGCGGTGTAGAGCCGCCGGAGCCACACCTTGAGCGCCTGACGGCTGGCGGCCCCGCCCGGGTCGGGCGCCTGGCCCGCGGTGCTCCCGCCATCGTAGGGTTCCTGACCGCCGGTAGCCTCACTTGTCTGGATCAGGGTGCGGGCCCAGCCTGCCGGGACGGTGCCGTAGCCGGTGAGGCGGGCCGGTTCGCTGTCGGCCTGGAAGAGAGTGCGGTCGGTCATGACGAGCTGGATCTCGACCGCGCTGATCCCGCCGGGGGCGCCGGTGGTCCATTCGACCAGGGCGTCGGCCATGATCTGGCCGCGGGAACGGGAGTCGCCGTCGAAGCTTCCGGTGTCGGCGGCGAGCTCCTCGTCCACGGCGCACCGGTCCGCCGCGCTCAAACAGGCCGTTTCTTTCACGAGTAGCGTGGCGCGCCATTCGTTCAGCCGGCCCGTCTCCAAGGCAGCGAGCGTGTGGGGCATCTCGGTCACCAGTGCTTTCGCCATGCCGAGCAGCCGGGAGCCGCGGGCCGGGGATTCGTGCCGGGCGAGGGCGATCTGCGCGGCGACGTCCTGGCCCCGCTCCGCAACTGGGATCCCTTGCTCGGCCTGGGAGCGGTGCGGCGGCGTCGAAGGCGACAGCGATCCTCGCCTGCAAACCGGCGACCGCCGATTTCAGCTCCTCCAGCCCGCGCAGCTGGTCGATCAGCCCGGCACTGTCAGCGGCCAGCCGCAGCGACCCGGCTGAGGCGATAAGGTCTTCCACGGAGGTGCAGGAGGCGGTGGCACTATCGACCAACGCGCTGAAGACAGCGGTGCCATCCGGAAAAGCGGCACCGGCAGCGCCGTGTGGCGCCGCCGCCAGATTCTGCCGGGATTCCTGAATGCCATCCATAGCCAGAGTCTGCCACCGGGTACCGACAATTAAGTGCGCTCCCTCATCAGCAGGCCCTAACTGATCAAAAGGCCCTCAACTAATCAAAAGGCTCAGCGCCTCGGCAAGGTGGCCGACCTCCCGCACGGAGAATCCCGCGGGAATGGGGCCTGGGCCGTTGTGGCTGGCCGGGACCACTGCGTGCGTGAAGCCCAGCCGGTGTGCTTCCTGGATGCGCTGGTTGATGCCCGGAACCGGCCGCACCTCGCCGGCCAGCCCGACTTCTCCGAAGGCGATCAACCTCTGCGGCAGCGGCTTCTTGGCCTTGGCGGATGCTACCGCGAGGGCAACGGCAAGATCCGTGGCGGGCTCGCTGAGCTTCACGCCGCCCACGGTGGCCACGTAGGAATCGTCTTTGTGCAGCAGGCAGCCGGCGCGCTGCTGCAGCACTGCCAGCAGCATGGCCACGCGGGAGCTGTCCAGGCCGCTGGTGGCCCGCCGGGGCTGCGAATTGGGGCTCTCCGCCAGCAGCGACTGCACCTCGGCGAGCAGCGGCCGCCGGCCCTCCATGGTGACGGTGATGCAGGTGCCGGACACGGGATCCTTGGTGCGGGTGACGAAGAGCCCGCTCGGATCGGCCAGGCCCAGGATGCCGTCCTCGTTCAAGTCGAAGCAGCCGACGTCGTCCGTGGGGCCGTACCTGTTCTTGACCGCACGAAGCAGTCGGAGCCGTGAATGGCGCTCACCTTCGAACTGGCACACGACGTCCACGAGGTGCTCCAGCAGGCGCGGGCCGGCAATGGAGCCGTCCTTCGTCACGTGACCCACCAGCAGGGTGGTCATGTTGCGGCGCTTGGCGGCAGCAATGATTGAGGCCGCCACTTCTCGCACCTGGGAGACGCCGCCGGAACTTCCCTCGACGTCGGCACTGCTCAGCGTCTGCACGGAGTCGACCACAAGCAGCTTCGGTTCCACCTTCTCCACCTGGCCCAGGGCCTGGCCGAGGTCGGTCTCGGCGGAAAGGTAGAGGGTGTCCGCGATGGCGTCGATCCGCTCGGCGCGCAGCTTCACCTGGGCCGCGGATTCCTCGCCGGTGACGTACAGGACGCTTTGGCCTGTGCGGGCGAATTTGGCGGCGACATCCAGCAGCAGGGTGGACTTGCCGACCCCGGGTTCCCCGGCCAGCAGGATGACGGCGCCGGGCACCACTCCGCCGCCCAGAACGCGGTCCAGTTCGTCCACACCGGTGGGAAGGAAAGCCGCCGTGGTGGCGTCCACCTCGGCGATGGGGCGGGCGGGTTCCAGAACTGAGGTGGCCGCCGTCGTGCGCGCTACAGCGGTGCCGGTTTCCTCAACGGTGCCCCAGGCCTGGCACTCACCGCAGCGCCCCACCCATTTGACTGTGGTCCAGCCGCATTCCGCGCACTTATAGCCCGGCGCCTTTGTGGCCCGGGAAGTCTTTGTAGCCATTGCTCCACACTATCCGGCGGGTATGACATTCCAGTTCGGGCTATAGCGGCGGAAGGATGTCGCGGGCCTCGCGGGAATCGATGCCGGTGGCTTCGAGCAGGTCCACCATCAGCGGGCGGAAAAGCATGACAACGGTCTCGCCCTCAAGGCGCTCCACCTGCAGCTTCCGCGGATGCAGCCGGGCGGCGATCGCGCTCAGGTCCGCCCGGGCCGTCCGCAGGTGGGTTCGGCGGACGCCGTCGTTGACTTCCGCCAGCCCGAGCGAGAGCTCATCGATAGCGGCAGCCGTCTCCTGCAGGACCTCGGCAATGTTCTCGATGGCTTCGTCGGACAGGGCGGCGTGGTTGATGGCGCTGGTCAGCCGGCGTGCGAAGACACGGCTGTTGCGCAGCGCGAGGTCGATGAAGTCCAGTGATTGCTCCAGCCGGTCCAGCTCGTCCCGGTGCCTGCGGTAGGCCGGCGCCAGGGTCGCCACCTCGCCCGATGCCCGGAGGGACTGCCGCATGCCATCCACGAGCGGCTGGCAGTTCCGGCCCCGCACCAACGCATGCCATGCCTGGGTGGAATCGCTGTCCACGAGTGCCGAGGCGCATTCGCGGAGAACCTCCGCCAGTTCATGCAGCAGTTTCCGGACGTCCTTCCGCGGTTCACGCCGCGGATCCTTGGGCATCAGGATGGTGACCAGCAGCGCGAAAATCCCACCAATCACCGCATCGATGCTGCGGGTGAACGGCCCGCCGGGCGGTGCCGGCAGCAGCACCACGAGGAGTGACTGCAGCCCCAGCTGTGTGGTGAAGATGGTGCCGCTGTCCAGGAAGCGGGCCAGCAGGATGGAAAACAGAAGCACAACGGCGGCCTGCCAGATTCCGGCCCCCAGCCAGTGGAGCAGCAGGTCACCCACGGCAATGCCGATGGTGCAGCCCAGCCCCACTTCGATCACCCGCCGCAGCCGCGGATCACGCGAAAACCCCAGCGCAATCAGGGACGAGGTCGCGGCGAACAGGGGGCCGGAGTGCCCCAGGACGTACTCGGCGAAGGCGTAGGCGCCCACCGCGCAGACCGTCATCTGGATGGCCGGGATCAATGAATTGCGGCTGCGCACTATGCCTGTGCGGATCCTTCCGCGCAGGAACCGTCTGCTTGCGGAGAGTCCTGTCTGGGCCATGGCTTCAGTCTATTGCCGGAACTGTCACGGATTTTCAGCGGGCGGCGCTGCGGGACCGGGGAACCGCGGAGTGCCCGGAATGGTGCCGGTCAGCCCTGGACGGCAGTGAGCACCGGCTCGCCGTTGAAGTATTCGAGCTGCCAGCCGTCAACGGCATGGTGGTGGGCAAGGTTGAGCACGGCGTTGTCGATGCTTTCCAGCGTGCGTCCGGTGGCACGGCTGAGGGCCACGCGCAGGAGCGTGCCGTGGGCGACGACCAGGACGCGGCGTCCGCGGAACTCCTCGGCGAGTGCCTCCAGCGCGGTCAACCCGCGGCAGGCCGCCTCGTCATCGGTCTCCGCCCCGCGGAAACCACCGGGGATGCGCAGGGCGTCCAGCTCAGGGCCGTCCTGCATGCCCTCCGCGGGCCCGAAGCTCCGCTCCACGAGCTCCGGCACTCGCCGGGCCACGGTGAGCCCCAGCCCGGCGGCAATCAGGTCGGCGGTTTCCGCGGCACGGCTCAGCGGCGAGGACACGATCGCGTCCCACTCGTAGCCGGACAGGGCGGCGACGGCGTCGCGCGCCTGGCCGCGGCCGACGTCGTTGAGCGGAATGTCGGTGGATCCCTGCAGCCGGCGCTGCGCGTTCCAGTCTGTCTGGCCATGGCGGACAAGGGCGAACGTCGTAAGGGTCATGGGTTCCATTCTGCCCCACCAGCGGAGGCCGCCGCTGCGGCCGGGGTCACTATGCCCGCAACCGCTGCAGCCACAATGGGTAGTGTCAGTCGCCTTCCAGGCCCAAACGGCGGCGCGTTTCCGGGCTGTCGTCATAGACGCGCCACTCGGAGAGCCGGTCGCCTTGGACGACCGCCGACCACAGTGCGGGCCCCTCCAGTTCGGGATGACCGGGACAGACGGAATACCCGGCGATGGCAACGACCCTGCCCTGCGTCGTCACGGCGTCGAACACGTTCCGGTATTCCGGGTAGGCGCCGAAGAAGGCCCGCCAGGCGTCCAGGCAAGCGGCCCGTCCGGCGATTGCGGTGCCGGCGGTATCGACGAACGTGTGGTCCTCCGACATGAGGTTGGCGAGCCCCTCCACGTCCCTCGCACTGATGCATTCGTTGAACCGAATGGCCAACGCTTCACCCTCAGTCACGGCCGGCTCCTGTCGCCGCCACCGGAACGCCGCCCACCGGTTATGCCCTGCCGGCCCAGGGGTCGGCGATGCCGATGTATTGGGTGGTGGTGTATTCGGCGATGCCTTCGGAGCCGCCTTCGCGGCCGAGGCCGGATTGCTTGACGCCGCCGAAGGGTGCTGCGGCGTTGGAGATGACCCCGGCGTTGAAGCCCACCATGCCGAACTCAATCTGTTCGGCCACACGCAGCAGCCTGTTGAAGTCCCGGCTGTAAACGTAGGAGGCGAGGCCGTACTCGCTGGCGTTGGCCAGCCGGATCGCGTCCTCCTCCGTGGTGAACGTGGTCACCGGAGCGACGGGGCCGAAAATTTCCTGGCCCAGGATCGCTGCGTCGTTGGGGACGCCGCCGAGAACGGTGGGCTGGTAAAAGTAGCCGGGCCCGTCCACCGGCGCGCCGCCGGTGACGGGGGTGGCTCCGGCGTCGATAGCGGCGGCCACCAGGGCGTGCACGTCGTCGCGCGCGCCGGCGTCGATGAGGGGTCCTACCTGGGTGGTGGGGTCGGTGCCGCGGCCGGTAGTGAGGGCGCCCATGGCGGCGGCGAACTTCTGTGTGAATTCTGCGGCGACGGATTCCTGGACGAGGAAGCGGTTGGCGGCGGTGCAGGCCTCGCCCATGTTCCGCATTTTGGCGGCCATGGCCCCTTCGACGGCGGCATCCAGATCAGCGTCTTCGAAGACGATGAACGGGGCGTTGCCGCCGAGTTCCATGGAGGTGCGCAGGACGTTCTGGGCGGCGTCGGCCATGAGGCGTTTGCCCACGGGGGTGGAGCCGGTGAAGGAGACCTTCCGCAGCCGGGAGTCCTTCAGGAGCGGCCCGGAGATGCCGGAGGCGCTGGAGGAGGCGACGACGTTGAGGACGCCGGCGGGAAGTCCGGCGTCGAGCATGGTCTGCGCGAAGTACTGGGCGGTGAGCGGGGTGAGTTTGGCGGGTTTGAGGACCATGGTGCAGCCTGCGGCGACGGCGGGGGCGACCTTGCGGGTTGCCATGGCGAGCGGGAAGTTCCAGGGCGTGATGAGCAGGCAGGGGCCGACGGGTTTGTTCTGGACGAGGATCTTGTTCTTGCCCTCGGGGGTGGTGAGGTAGTGGCCGTAGTCGCGGACGGTTTCTTCGGAGAACCAGCGCAGGAACTCGGCGCCGTAGGTGACCTCGCCGCGGGCTTCGGGCAGCGGTTTGCCCATTTCCAGGGTCATCAGCAGCGCGAAGTCCTCGGCGCGTGCGGTGACCAGGTCGAAGGCCCGGCGGAGGATCTCTGCCCGCACACGCGGGGCCGTGCGGGCCCAGGATGCCTGGGCGGCGTCCGCTGCATCGAGCGCGGCGAGGGCGTCCTCGCTGGTGGCGGAGGCGAGGGTGGCGAGTCCCTCCCCGGTGGCGGGGTCGTGGACATCGAATGTGCCGCCGTCGGACGCGTCCAGCCACTGCCCGCCGATCAGCAGGCCGGTGGGCACGGAGGCGAGGAGGGCGGCTTCACGCTCGGGTGAGATGGCAGGGGAGATCGCGGAAACGGTCATGAGGGAGTCCTTAGGATTTATTGTCGGCAAGTCAGTAGCTGGCCGGAGTGTCGCCGTCGGACCGCTGGACATATTCGGCGGCGAGTGCCTCGGAGCCCCGTGCCAGCAGGGCGACGTCGGCGCCGACCAGGATGAAGGCGGCACCCGCGTCGAGGTAGGCGCGGGCCGTGGCGGGGGCGAAGGCGTTCACGCCGGCGGGCTTCCCCGCCGCTTTTGCGGCGGCCAGGCAGTGTTCGACGGCGGCGCGCACCTCGGGGTGTTCCTGCTGGCCCAGCACGCCCATGGACGCGGCGAGGTCGGAGGGGCCGACGAAGATGGCGTCCACGCCGTCGACCTTCAGGATGTCCTCCACCGCATCCACGGCTGCGGTCGATTCGATCTGGACAGTGACGCTGATGGTCCCGTTGGCGCGGGCAAGGTAGTCCGGGACCCGGTTCCAGCGTGCGGCCCGGGCCAGCGCGGAACCCACTCCGCGGACACCCTGGGGCGGGTAGCGGGTGGCGGCCACGGCCGCCTCCGCCTCCGATACGGAATTGACCATGGGGACCAGCAGGTTCTGCACGCCCAGGTCCAGATACTGCTTGATCACCACCACGTCATTCACCGGCGGGCGGACCAGGGTGTGGACGGGGTAGCCGTGGATCGCCTGGAGCTGGGCAAGGATGGATTCGAGGCCGTTGGGGCTGTGCTCGGCGTCGACCAGCAGCCAGTCCAGGCCGGACCCGGCACAGATCTCGGCCACCAGCGGGCTGCCCGAGCACACCCACATCCCGGCCAGCGGCCGGTTGGCCGCGGCGAGGGCGTCGCGGAAGGTGTCTTCTAGACGAAACGGCATGTCACACTCCCCAGCGGTCCGTAGTCGGCGTGGACGGTGTCGCCCTTGTAAACCCAGAGGGGCCGGGTGAAGGAGCCGGCCAGGATGATGTCGCCGGCCTTCATGCTGTCGCCGTGGGCGGCGATCTTGTTGGCCAGCCAGTGCACGCCGTTGGCCGGGTGGTCCAGGACGCCTGCGGCCACTCCGGTTTCCTCCACGGTCTGGTTCTTGTAGAGGATGGCCGAGACCCAGCGGAGGTCGACGGCGTCCGGTTTCACCGGCCGGCCGCCCACCACCATGGCGCCCATGGCCGCATTGTCGGAGATGGTGTCTACGATGGTCCGGCCCTCCATCTCAATCCGGGAATCGAGGATCTCAAGGGCCGGAACCACGTAGTCCGTGGCGTTCAGGACATCGAAGATGGTGCAGCCAGGGCCTTTGAGGCTGTCCTTCAGGACGAACGCCAGCTCCACCTCCACCCGCGGATGGGTGTACTGGTCCCACTCCACCGAGCAGCCGGTTTCCAGCACCATGTCATCGAAGATGGCGCCGTAGTCCGGTTCGGTGATGCCGGTGGCAGCCTGCATGGCCTTGGACGTGAGGCCGATCTTGCGGCCCACCAGGGTCCGGCCGGCGTCCTCGTTGCGGCGGCGCCACAGCTGCTGGACCGCGTAAGAATCCTCCACCGTCATGTCCGGATAACGGGCAGTCAGGCGGGGTATCGGAGTCCGGGACCGGCCGGCCTCCACGAGTTCGTCGGCGATCGCCTCGATTGTCTTCGGGTCAAGCATTGATGCGCTCCTCAATGATCCTGCGGGGTCGGTGTTGGCTGGCAGGCGGCCGGCCCGCA
This sequence comes from Arthrobacter sp. B2060, assembly GCF_059090445.1. NCBI lineage: Bacteria > Bacillati > Actinomycetota > Actinomycetes > Micrococcales > Micrococcaceae > Arthrobacter > Arthrobacter sp. B2060. The sequence continues at coordinate 535,385 of NZ_JBNHFR010000001.1, read as the reverse complement.
CCTGCGGTGCGGGACCGGCCATGCTGTCAGGCTAGACCTGGGCTCCGAGCTTGAAGCCCTCCACGGCTTCACCGGATTCCTCTTTACGCGTGTAGGAGAAGCCGTCGGCGCCCACGGTCACGGCCATTTCGGATGCGTCGGTACGCTCGATGACGGGCTGCGGGTTGCCGTCGAGGTCCAGGACCAGGGAGGCCTCGGTGTACCAGGACGGGACGACGGGGTTGCCCCACCAGTCGCGGCGCTGGTTGTCGTGCACGTCCCAGGTGACCGTGGGGTTGTCCGGGTCGCCGGTGTAGTAGTCCTGGGTGTAGATCTCCACGCGGTGGCCGTCCGGGTCCAGGATGTAGAGATAGAAGGCGTTGGAGACGCCGTGCCGCCCGGGGCCGCGTTCGATCCGGTCGGAGATGCGCAGGGCGCCCATCTTGTCGCAGATCTGGATGATGTTGTGCTTTTCGTGCGTGGCGAACGCGATGTGGTGCAGGCGGGGGCCGTTGCCGCCGGTGAGCGCGGTGTCGTGCACGGTCTGTTTGCGGTGCATCCAGGCGGCGTACGTGACGCCGTCGGAGTCCTTGATGTCCTCGGAGACGCGGAAGCCGAGGTCTTCCAGGTACTTGCGGCCGCGGGGGACGTCCGGGGTGACCTGGTTGAAGTGGTCCAGGCGGACCAGTTCGCCGGCGGAGTAGAGGTCGTAGCGCTGGGTGAGGCGCTCCACGTGCTCCACCTCGTAGAAGAACTCATACGGGAAGCCCAGCGGGTCCTCGACGCGGACGGAATCGCCCACGCCCTTGGTGAAGCCGTCCTTGCGGCGCTCGGTCCGGCAGCCCAGTTCCTTGTAGTACGCCTCGGCGGCGTCCACTTCCTCCGGGGACTTCACGCGGTACGCGAACGCCGCGGCAGCGGCCACGGGACCCTTGCGCAGCACCAGGTTGTGGTGGATGAACTCCTCGAAGGAGCGCAGGTAGATGCTGTTCTCGTCCTCCTCCGTGACGTGCAGGCCCAGCAGATCCACGTAGAAGGCGCGGGACTTGGCCAGGTCGGTGACCACCAGTTCGAGGTAGGCGCAGCGGACGATGTCGGGGGCCGGGACGGAGGGCTTGGGGATGACGTTGTTCTGCGAAACCTGGTTGTTCATGGGATTCTCTCTTCGTTGAAAGGGGGTCTGGAATTACGCGCCGAATTTCGGCGTGTGGACGGAACCGAGCGTGATGTGAACGGCCTGCTGGTCGGTGTAGAAGTCGATGGAGCGGTAGCCGCCCTCGTGGCCCAGGCCGGAGGCCTTGACGCCGCCGAACGGGGTGCGCAGGTCGCGGACGTTGTGGCTGTTCAGCCACACCATGCCGGCCTCCACGTTCTGGGAGAAGTTGTGGGCCCGGGTCAGGTTCTGCGTCCAGATGTAGGCCGCCAGGCCGTACTTCGTGTTGTTCGCCAGGGCGAGCGCCTCGTCGTCGTTCTCGAACGGGGTGATCGCGACGACGGGGCCGAAAATCTCCTCCTGGAAGATCCGCGCGTCGGGGGCGACGTCGGCGAACACCGTGGGTGCGATGTAGTTGCCCTCCGGGAGGCCCTCCGGCCGCCCGCCGCCGGCCAGCAGCCGGCCTTCGGACTTGCCGATCTCCACGTAGGAGGCCACTTTCTCGTAGTGCTCCGGGTGGACCAGTGCACCCACTTGGGTCTTGGGGTCGTGCGGATCGCCTACGACGATGTTCTTCGCGCGGGCCGCGTACTTTTCGCAGAACTCGTCGTAGATGCCGCGCTCCACGAGGATGCGGGAGCCGGCGGTGCAACGTTCGCCGTTGAGGGAGAAGACACCGAACAGGGCGGAGTCGATCGCGGCGTCAAGGTCGGCGTCGGCGAACACGACGCAGGGGGACTTGCCGCCGAGTTCCATGGACAGGCCCTTGAGGTTGGCGGCGGCGTTGCGGAAGATCGTCTGGCCGGTGGTGGTTTCGCCGGTGAAGGAGATCAGCGGGACGTCCGGGTGCTTGACCAGGGCGTCGCCGGCTTCCTCGCCGAGGCCGTTGACCAGGTTGAACACACCATCCGGGAGCCCGGCGTCCTTGAAGATCGTGGCCCAGAGCGAGGCCGAGAGCGGGGTGAATTCGGCGGGCTTGAGGACCACGGTGTTGCCGGTGGCCAGGGCGGGGGCGAGCTTCCAGGATTCCAGCATGAACGGGGTGTTCCACGGGGTGATGAGGCCGGCGACGCCGATCGGCTTGCGGTTCACGTAGTTGATCTGTGAACCGGGGACCTTCATGGCGTCATCAAACTGCGCCACAATGAGGTCCGCGAAGAAGCGGAAGTTCTCCGCCGCGCGCAGGGCCTGGCCCTTGGCCTGGGTGATCGGCAGGCCGGTGTCGAAGGTTTCGAGTTCGGCGAGGCGCGCTTCCTGGGCTTCGACGGCGTCGGCAATCCTGTTCAGAACCCGAGCACGCTCCCGCGGCTTCATCTTCGGCCACGGGCCGTTGGTGAACGCTTCGCGGGCGGCGGCCACGGCGAGGTCGATGTCCTCCTTCTGGCCCGCCGCGGCGGTGGCGTAGTTGGTGTTGGACACCGGGTCCAGGACGTCGAAGGTCTTCCCGCCCACGGAGTCAACGAACTTGCCGTTGATGTAGTGCTGGATGTGGGTGGGCAGGTTTTCGGGGGTGTAGTGCGTCTTGGTTGCTTCGGCAGCGAACGTCATCGTTTTCTTCCTTACTGCTGTGGGGTCTGGTGGTCGCTTGCGGAGGCCAAATAGGCGTCCAGGGTTGCGCTGCGGTGGAGCCGTGCTGCTTTTTCGATGGTGTCGGCGTCGGCGCCGCTTTCAATGAGTTTCAGGAGGGCTTCGTGTTCGTCCACGGACTGGTGCGCCCTGCCGGGGACGAAGCGGAACGTGGACGACCGCAGGGATGCCAGCCGGTTCCAGCCCCGCTGGACCAGGTCCAGGATGTGCGGGTTGGGGCAGTGTTCGAACAGGACGCTGTGGAAGTCCTGGTTCAGTTGCGTAAACCGGACCGGATCAAAATGCTGCAGGCAGGCACGCATGTCCTCGTTCACTGCACGGGCACGGGCGATGTCCGCTTCTCCGATCAGTGGAGCTGACAGTGCGGTGGCCGCGCCCTCGACGATGCTCAGGGTCTGCATTGTGTAGAGGTATTCGGTGGGATCGATCCCGGACACCGTGGCGCCGACGTTCCGCTCGAACTTCACCAGCCCCTCTGCTTCGAGCCGGCGGATTGCCTCGCGGACCGGGACCACGCTGACGCCCAGGTCTTCGGCGATCTTGGCCAGCACCAGGCGATAGCCGGGGGAGTACGTCCCGTCGACGATGCGGCCCTTCACGGCTTTGTAGGCCTGCTCGGACTTGCTGCCGATGGCGGTGGCGGTCTCAGTCATTGGCCTTGCCTGCTTCCCATTGCTCATACTTGGCACGCCATTCGGCGTTCAGCGGGTAGAGTCCGTCCACGCTGTGGCCCTGCTCCACCATCTCGGCGATGAAGACTTCCTCGCGTTCCTGGGCGATGGAGTCGTCAGCAAGTTCCTCGGCAAGGGCCGGCGGGATCACCAGGATGCCGTCAGAGTCCGCCACGATGATGTCGCCCGGCTGCACCGTGGTGCCGCCGCAGGCGATGGTGATGTCCGTGTCCCAGGGGATGTGCCGGCGTCCGAGCACGGCCGGATGCGGGTTGGAATAGTAGGTGGGCATGTCCATGGCGGCCACGGCCGAGAAGTCACGGACCCCGCCGTCGGTGATGATGGCTGCGGCGCCGCGGACCTGGGCACGCAGGGCCAGGATGTCGCCGATGGTGCCGGTGCCCTTTTCGCCGCGGGCCTCCATCACCAGGATCTCGCCCTCGTTGACAGTGTCGATGGCCTTCTTCTGGGCATTGAAACCGCCGCCGTGGGCCTTGAACAGGTCCTCGCGGTTGGGCACGTAGCGCAGTGTCCGGGCCAGTCCCACAATCCGCCTGTCCGGCCGTGTGGAGGTCAGGCCGTCGATGCTGACGTTGTTCAGGCCGCGCTTGCGCAGCTGGGAGGACAGGGTTGCGGTGCAGACGCTTTCGAGCTTCGCCTTCAGCGAGGGGGAGAGGGCGGGCGTCGCCGGTGCCTCGTCATGCCCGACGGGCGAGAGGCCTGCCGCCTCCCGCGAGCCGTAGGCTTCCTCCCGCTGCAGATCATCCGTCTTGGGCTGGGCGCCAAAGTCAGCGAACGGCGTCGAACCTTCCTCCACCCGGGTGACAAGGCGGCCGGTGGTCAGTCCGCCGTCCTCTGAACCGGCGGCACTGACTTCAACCTCGACGACGTCGCCGGGGTTGGCGACGGAGGCGCCCGCCGGTGTGCCGGTCAGGATGATGTCCCCCTCTTCGAGGGTCAGCAGCTGGGACAGGTCCGCCACGAGCCGGGCGAACGGGAAGAGGAGGTCCCCGGTGGTGTCGTCCTGGACGAGTTCGCCGTTGTGCCAGGTGCGGATGCGCAGTTTGGCGGGATCCACGGCGTCGGCGGGGATCAGTCCCGGGCCGACCGGGGTGAAGCCGTCGCCGCCCTTGGACCGGAGATTGGAGCCCTTGTCCGCGTAACGGAGGTCATAGACGCCCAGGTCGTTGCTGGCGGTGACCCACTCGACGTGGCTCCAGGCGTCCTCGAGGCCGACGCGGCGCGCCGGCTTGCCGATGATCAGGGCGATCTCGCCTTCATAGCCAAGCAGCTCGCAACCGGCCGGCCGCTCCACGGTTGACGGGGATGCTGCCGAGCCAAGGGCCAGCGACGACGACGGCTTGAGGAAGTAGGAGGGCTGCTCCGGCGTGCGGCCGCGCTGCGCCGCCCGGCTGGGGTAGTTAATGTGCACCGCGATGACCTTGCGGGCCGCGGCCAGGAGGTGGTCATTGACCTGTTCCAAGAGTTACTCCTCATCGAGTACGAAATCGTATACGAAACACTATGGCCCGGATTCCAGGATCCGTCAACACCCCCTCAGGCCGAAAAATCGGCCACTTGTCGTCCCGGTCACATCTGCCGTACAGTGGTGATTCACATCCGATGTTTCGAATATAGAACTCTGAGTTCTAATATCGATCAGCCTTAACGGCGAACGACAGCCACACAGTGAAGTGAGGAAAGCCCGTGCAGTTCCACCACCACGGTTACGTATCCGGTGACCCCCGAGTCCAGCCGGCCGCCGGCGTCGGCATCGACCGGCCCGCGCAGCTTCCCGACGAAGTGGACGTGCTCATCGTGGGCTCCGGCCCCGCCGGCATGCTTGCCGCCGCCCAGTTGTCCCAGTTCCCGGGCATCACCACACGCATCGTGGAGCGCCGGCCCGGCCGGCTTGCCATCGGCCAGGCCGACGGCATCCAGGCCCGCAGCGTCGAGACGTTCCAGGCCTTCGGCTTCGCCGAGCGCATCATCGCCGAGGCGTACCGGATCACCGAGATGGCGTTCTGGAAGCCGGACACCGAGAACCCAGCGAACATCGTCCGCACCGCCCGCACCCTGGACGATCCCGCCGGCATCAGTGAATTCCCGCACCTCATCGTCAACCAGGCCCGCGTGCTGGACTACTTCGCCGAGGTCATGGCCATTTCACCCACCCGCATGACCCCCGACTACGGCCTGGAGTTCCGCGGACTGGAGGTCACCGGAGAGGGCGAGTACCCGGTCACCGTGACGCTGGCCCACACCGCTGGCCCCGACGAGGGCCGGGAACGGACAGTTCGGGCCAAGTACGTCGTCGGCGCCGACGGCGCCCGCAGCAAGGTCCGCACGTCCATCGGCTGCACCATGGCCGGCGACCAGGCCAACCATGCGTGGGGCGTCATGGACGTGCTGGCCTCCACGGACTTCCCCGACATCCGCCTCAAGTGCGCCATCCAGTCCCACGACGGCGGCAGCATCCTGCTGATCCCGCGCGAGGGCGGCCATCTCTTCAGGATGTACGTCGACCTTGGCGAGGTCCCGGCAGACGACCACGGGGCCGTCCGCAAGACCACCATCGAGCAGATCATTGCCAAGGCCAACGCCATCATCCACCCCTACACACTCGACGTGCGCGACGTCGCCTGGCACAGCGTGTATGAGGTGGGCCACCGCCTCACCGACAGGTTCGACGACGTCCTCCCGCAGGAACTCGGCACCCGCACGCCGCGCGTTTTCATCACCGGCGACGCCTGCCACACGCACAGCGCCAAGGCGGGCCAGGGCATGAACGTCTCCATGCAGGATGGCTTCAACATCGGCTGGAAGCTGGGCCATGTGCTCGAGGGCCGCAGCCCGGAAAGCCTGCTCTCCACCTACTCAGCAGAGCGCCAGGTCGTGGCGAAGAACCTCATCGACTTCGACAAGGTGTGGTCGACGCTCATGGCGAAGAAGCCGGAGGAGTTTGAGAACCCCTCCGAACTGGAGGACTTCTACGTGCGCACCGCCGAGTTCCCCGCGGGCTTCATGACGGAATACGCACCGTCGATGATCGTTGCCGAGGCCACGCACCAGGATCTGGCCACCGGTTTCCCGATCGGCAAGCGCTTCAAGTCCGCGCCCGTTGTGCGGGTCTGCGACACCAACCCGCTGCACCTCGGCCACCAGGCCAAGGCCGACGGCCGGTGGCGGATTTACGTCTTCGCCGACGCCGCAGCGCCCGTTTCGGGGCAGCAGGGTACGGGACAGCAGAATACGGGAACGCCCACCGATCACTTCGCCGAGTGGCTCGCGAACTCACCGGACTCGCCGCTGGCGGCCACGCCGTCGGGCGCTGACGCTGACGCATGGTTCGACGTGAAGGTGATCTACCAGCAGGACCACACGAACATCGACATCAATGCCGTTCCGGCGGCCTTCAAGCCGCAGGTGGGCCCGTTCCAGCTGACCTACCTGGAGAAGGTCTTCGCCATCGACCCGGCGTCCGACATCTTCGAACTGCGCGGCATCGACCGCGGCGGCGTCGTCGTGGTGGTGCGCCCGGACCAGTATGTGGCGAATGTCCTGCCCCTGACGGCGACTGCCGAGCTCGCCGCGTTCTTCGCGCCCCTCCTGCCGGACCGGCTGCGGTCCGCCTAAGCGGCAGCGCTAAAACAAAGGAGTTTTAATGTCATCGTCCCAAACCGCGGGTGCACCCCCGCGCCGCCAGCGCATGAGCCAGGACGACCGCCGCGTCGTCGCCGGCACCATGGTCGGCACCACCATTGAGTGGTACGACTTTTTCATCTTCGCGCAGGCAGCGGGAATCGTCTTCGCCAACCTCTACTTCAAACCCCTGGACACCGACAGTCCCGGCCTGGCCCAGCTGGTCTCCTGGGCAACCATCGGTGTCAGCTTCTTCTTCCGGCCTTTGGGCGCGGTGATCGCCGGGCGCCTGGGTGACAGGGTCGGCCGGAAGGCCATGCTCGTCTTCACCCTGGTGATGATGGGTGCGTCCACTGCCCTGATCGGATTGCTCCCCACCTATGCCCAGATCGGCGTCTGGGCTCCGGTCCTGCTGATGGTCCTGCGCATTCTGCAGGGATTCTCGGCCGGCGGCGAATGGGGTGGCGCAGCCCTGATGGCAGTGGAACACGCGCCCGTGAACAAGCGCGGCTTCTGGGGTGCCTACCCGCAGATCGGTGTCCCGGTCGGCATGATCCTGGCGACGCTGGTGCTCTTTCTGCTCCGGCTCTCCATGTCCCCGGAGCAGTTCCTGGAATGGGGATGGCGGATACCGTTCCTGCTGTCCGTCGCCCTGATCGTGCTCGGATACTTCATCCGGTCCGCGGTGTCGGAAAGCCCGGTCTTCAAGGAGATGGTGGAGCGCAAGCGCGAATCGGCCACGCCGCTCACGCAGCTGCTGCGGACGAATAAGGTGCAGGTGGTCCTGGCCGCTGTCATCTTCATCGGCAACAACGCTGCCGGATACCTCGTGATCGCCTTCCTGTCCTCCTACGCCCAGAAGACCCTGAAGATGGAGGCGTCGCCTGTGCTGCTGGCCACGCTGCTCGCCTCGTTCGGGTGGCTCGTGTTCACGCTGTACGGCGGGGCGCTCTCGGACAGGATCGGCAGGGTCCGGACCTTCCAGATCGGCTACGTGCTCATCTTCGCCTGGATGATCCCGATGTTCCTGCTGATCGACACCCGCAATATCTGGGCGTACGGTGCGGCGATTTTCATCCTCACCGTCGGACTGGGCCTCTCCTACGGACCGATGTCAGCCATGTACGCGGAGATGTTCCCCGCCAGCGTCCGCTACTCCGGCATCGGAATCGGCTATGCCCTCGGCTCGATTCTTGGCGGCGCCTTCGCCCCGCTCCTTGCCGAAGCACTGTTCAAGGAGACCGGCTGGTCAGGCTCCATTGGCCTCTACATCATGGGGCTCTGCGTGATTTCGTTCATCGGCGTCACCCTGGTCAAGGAAACCAAGGGCGTCTCCCTTGCAGCAGATACAGAGGAGCAGGCTGCGCCGGCTGTGACGCACTAACGGTCATTCCAACAAAAAGGATGCCGGCGCCCCTGACGGGCGCCGGCATCCTTTGTGCTGCTTTGGTACTGCTGCCTTAGTACTGTGCCGGCCTACTTGTAGACGCGGACCCAGTCGACCTGCATCTGCGAGGGGGCAGTGGCACCGCCGTTGGGGAACCAGTCAAGCTGCAGCGTCTGCTGCATGGCGCCGGAGGGCTGGTGTGCCGGGTTCGTGTCAGTGAAGGTCTTCACTCCGTCGACGTAGCCGGTGATGCCGGCGGGAGTCCACTCGACCGCGTAGTTGTGCCACTGCGTGGTGTCAACGGCGTAGGACGACTGCGTCTGGAAGTTCGAGCCGCCGCATTCGTAGTGCAGGAAGAACTTGATCTTGGAGGTGTTGCCGCCGCCCTCGGCGTAGTCGATCTCGTCACACGTGGAGGACGGCTTGGTGGGCCAGAGGATCAGGACCGGGTGGTACTGCGGGTCCCGGGCGTTCGTCTTCATGCGGGTTTCCCAGCGTCCGTACTTCTGCCGTGCAAACTTTGCGGACATGCCACCGGTGGTTCCGGCCGAGTCGCCCGTAACTGTGGCCACACCGTTCGCCACTGACCATGCCTTGGGGCTGCGGATGCCGTTCCCGGCGTGGCCGGCGCTGTCGTAGACGCCCCACTTGGCGGGATCCGGCGCGCCGGTGTTGGAGAATTCGTCACCGGCCACAACAGGACCCCAGCCCAGCGTGGTCGCGGCCTGCTTCCCGTTGCCGGCAGCGGGTGCCGCCGCCACGTTGGCGGCGGGTAGGGCGTTGCCCTGCGGGGCCACGGGCGCCTTTGCCGGTGCCGGCTTAGCGGCCGGCTTCGGTGCCGGCTGGGGTGCGGCGGCCGGGGCGACTGCCGGCTTCGGTGCGCTCGCAGGCGCCAGTTCAGGCTTGGCAGCGGGAGCCTTGGCGGCCGGAGCCTTGGTGCTTGGCTTCGGAGCAGCCTTGAGTGCCGGGGCGGTGGCCTTGCCCGTGGTGGCCGGCGCGGCCTGGGCGGACAGTCCCTCGCTTGAGGCGTCAGGGGCTGAGGCCCCGACGCCTGTGGGGGCAAGGCCGCATCCGGTCAGGGACAGCGCGCCAACCGTGATTACTGTGGCCAGTTTCTTGTTGAACAAAAAAACCCCTCCGGGGGATAGACAGGCGCACGCGGCAGCCACATCGAGGTGGTGACGCGCGCCTGAAGCTTCTTGAAGTCCCTGTCAGGGACCCGAGCAGCCTTGTGCTGCTCGTCGCATCCGGCCCCAAAGATCGGGCGTCCGGGGCCCGATGTCCGGGCCAGGCCGTGGGCCAGTTCGTAACGTTACTAATTCGTAATAATGGCCGCAAGCCGGCATCAGGCCGGCCGCTCCAGGGCCGCGCGGGCCGGCAGCCACAGCTATCCACCCGGTGACCTGCGCAAACATCCTGTCTGCCGCGCCGCCGCAGCCGGTCCGGCATGTGATTAACGTCGCATTGTGCCGGCAGTAAGAAGCCGCCGTCGCGTTTTGCGACGGCGGCTTCCGGTGTGTGGTGCCCTCATGTTGCCCGGCGGGGCGGCTCCTTAGCCGTTGATGACCTGGGGAACGCCGACGGCTTTGAGGCCCTCAACGCCGAATTCCAGGCCGTAGCCGGATTGCTTGGCGCCGCCGAACGGGACGCGGGGGTCCACAGCGCCGTGCTTGTTGATCCAGACGGTACCGGCCTGGATGCGGGCGGCGACCTTGCGGGCTTCGGGGAGGTTCGGGGACCAGATGGAGGCGCCGAGTCCGACGTCGAGCGCATTGGCCTTTTCCACGGCTTCGTCGATGGTGCTGTAGCGGATGATCGGCAGCGCGGGGCCGAACTGTTCCTCGCCGACGAGCGGGTTGTCGTTGTCGATGTCCGCGACGAGCGTGGTGGGGTAGAAGTAGCCGGGCTGCTCGGTGTCCGGGTTGCCGCCGACGAGCACGCGCGCGCCGGAGTCGCGGGCGGCCTCGACGAGGCGGGCCACGACGTCGTACTGCGCCCTGTTTTGCAGCGGGCCGAGGACGTTGTTCTCGTCGAGCCCGACGCCCATGGGCATGGCCGCGGCGACCTTGGTGAGCTCTTCGCAGACGGCGTCGTAGATTTCGTCGTGGACGTAGAGCCGCTTGAGGGCGGCGCAGGTCTGGCCGGTGTTGATGAAGGCGCCCCAGAAGAGGTCCTGGGCGATGGCTTTGGGATCGGCGTCGGGCAGCACGATGCCGGCGTCGTTGCCGCCGAGTTCGAGGGTGAGGCGTTTGACGGTGCCCGCGGAGGACTTGATGATCTCCCTGCCGGCATCGGTGGAGCCGGTGAACATGACCTTGCCGATGGCGGGGTGTTCGGCCAGGCGGGCGCCGACCTTGCGGTCGCCGGAGACCACGGTGAGGAGGCCTTCGGGGAGTTCCTCGTTGAGGACCTTGGCCAAGGCCAGGACGGACAGCGGGGTCATCTTCGAGGGTTTGACCACGACGGCGTTGCCCATCCGCAGGGCGGGGGCGATCTGCCAGATGGTGATCATCATGGGCCAGTTCCAGGGGCCGATGGCGCCGACGATCCCGATGGGGCGGTAGTGCAGTTCGGCGTAGGTTTGGCCGTCGTCCACGACGGTTTCCGGTTCCAGCGGGGTTGTGGCTGCGGCGCGCAGCCAGGCGGCGCAGGCGCCGACTTCGAAGCGGGCGTTCGGGCCGTTGAGCGGTTTGCCCTGCTCGCGGGAGAGCAGGCGGGCGAGTTCTTCGGCAGAGCGTTCAACGGCGTCGGCTGCTTTGAGCAGCGCGGCGGACCGGGCGCCGTGGCCCAGGGCTGCCCAGGCCGGCTGGGCTGCCTGGGCGGCGGCGATGGCCGCCTCGAGGTCTTCAACGGTGTGGACGGGTGCTTCGCCGACAACGGTGCCGGTGGCAGGGTCAAGGATGGTCCGGGTCTCGCCGGCGGCCGGGGTGATCGAGGCCAGCAGGGCGTCGTAAGTTTCCATGGGTACTCCACTTCGAGTAGGTGGTGCGCACGGCCAGCGTGGCCTGAGGCTGTGTCTCGAGTCTGCCCGGCTGGTCCTGCGCCGTCTTGTGTATCCGCGAACGGCTCTTGACCTCAGGCGAACAGCTGCTCGAGGGCGCCGGCTACGCCCGCCCGCCCGTGCCGGTCCGGAGCAGCAGCATGTCGTGAACTTCTTCCAGCGCAGCGGCGATGACGGCGCGGTCCACCCCGGCCAGATACTGGAGAACCAGGCCATCAAAGGAAGCAAACAGGGTCCGGGCCACCACCTCGACGTTGCCCTGACCAATGGCGACTGGGCGGTGAACTTCGAAGCGTGCGCCACCTACAAGATCGTTGGCGGCACTGCCGCCCTGGCTGCTGCAATGTTCGCGGACTCGGGGGCCGGCATGGAGCATGGCTTCACCGTGGAAGCTGTTGCGGAATACGCCGGCGCGGTCAGCATCCGCAGTACGGACGGGCGGATAGTGCTGGCCCGGTCGGCGATTATCACCGTTCCGCTGCATGCCCTCAAGGCGGTGGCCTTCGAGCCGCCGCTGCCCGCGGCCAAAGCCGAAGGCTCCAGCCTGGGCCAGGTCTCCCGGGGTGCGAAGGTCTGGTTCAGGCTCCGCGCCGAACATGCCCCCTTCGTTGCGCTGGGGGCGCCGACTGGCCCTTGAATTTCTTCCAGGTCGAATACGCGCTCGACGGCGACACGATCGCCGTCGGTTTTGGCCCTGACGCCTCAAAGATCGACGTTGAGAATCCGGCCGCCGTCCAGGAACAGCTCACGCGCCTCGTGCCGGGAGCCGAGGTTGCCACAGTAGCCAGCCACAACTGGGTGGATGACCCGCTGTCCGGTGAAACCTGGTCCATGCACCGCACCGGTTACCTCTCGACCTACCTTCCCGCCATGCAGGCGGCCCACGGCAGGGTCCTTTTTGCCGGTTCCGATATCGCCAACGGCTGGGGCGGGTTTATTGACGGTGCAATCGAGAGCGGCATGGAAGCTGCCAACGATGCTGCGTCCCTGCTGGCAAACCAGCGGCCCCGGGCGTGACTGCGCTCAGGGACAACAACTGATCGCTGCACGACAAGGCGCAGCCGGACTCCGGTGCCATTCTGGATTTCATGGCGCATCCCACAGGCGCACCCCATCCGTTAAGCCAGGGGCAAGGAAGCCCGGCACCGCAGGCGTTTCGCACCGGCCCAGAACATCCCCAGCACTCATGACCGACAAGAAGGATCCAATGAGTATTTCGAATCCCGAATCCCGGACCGCAGAACCAGGTTCCCGCCCAGAGCACTCCACCGCCCTGCGCGCAGGAAGCATCGGAGTCCTGGGCATCCTGTTCTTCGTCCTGTCCGCGCAGGCCCCGCTGACCGGCATCGTCGGAGCAGCCCCGCTGGCCGCCGCGCTCGGCAACGGTGCCGGCGCCCCCGGCGCCTATCTCATCGTCGGTCTCGTCATTGTTATCTTCGCCGTCGGCTTCGTCGCCATGAGCCGGAAGGTGCAGACCAACGGCGCCTTTTACGCCTATGTCACGGCGGCGTTCGGACGCAAGGTCGGTGCCGGCGCGGCATGGCTTGCCCTGCTGGCCTACAGCACCGTGCAGGCAGCGATGTACGGGCTGTACGGGGCGGCCTTCTCCGGGCTGCTGGTATCTGCCGGGATCGCTGTTCCCTGGTGGCTGCTCGCATTCGTAACCATGGCCGGCGTCCAGGTCCTGGGCTCCATGAACATCGAACTTGGTGCCCGCGTTCTGGCTGTTCTGGTGGGCCTGGAAGTGGCGATTCTCCTGATGTTTGGCTTTTCCGTCCTCTTCCGCGGCGGCGGACCCGAAGGCCTGAACATCGCCGCCTCGTTTGCGCCGGAGGCCATTGCCAGTGGCGCTCCGGGCGTTGCCATCATGTTTGCCGTCGCCTCTATGTTCGGTTTTGAATCCACGGCCATTTACTCCGCCGAGGCCAAGGACCCGCACCGCACGGTCGCACGGGCCACCTATCTCTCCGTGGGCATCATCGCCGTCTTCTTCTCCTTCATCACCTGGATGCTGGTCAGCTTCTACGGACCTTCACAGGTAGTGGCCGCTGCGGGAGCCGCCCTGGAATCGGGCGACGCCACATCCTTCGTGATCGGCCCCATCGTGGAACTGTTCGGACCGTGGGCGGGCGTCACCGCCGGAGTCCTGCTGGTGACCTCCCTGCTGGCCGGCATCATTGCCTTCCACAACGGCATCAACCGCTACCTTCATTCACTGGCGTTGCGCGGTTCCATGCCGGCCGTCGTGGCCCGGACCAACAGGCACCGCGCGCCCGCAACCGCGGCCTGGATCCAGACGGCGGTGGCCGTGCTTCTCGTGGCGCCGTTTGCGCTGCTGGGACTGGATCCGGTACTGACGCTGTTCTCTTGGTTCAGCGGCCTTGCCGTCGCGGCGCTGCTGGTGCTGTACATGCTGTGCTCGCTCGCCGTCGTCGGCTATTTCCGCCGGGAGCGGGTGGCCGGACAGCACTGGCAGACGCTCATCGCCCCGGCGCTCGCCTCCGTGCTGCTGGGGTGGGTCCTCTACCTGGTGGTCAGCAACTTCACCTCACTGATCGGCGGAAGTGCGGAAACGGCGGCGGGGCTGCTGGCGGCCGTCCCCGTGGTTTTCCTGGCCGGAGTGCTGGTGGAGATCCGGGTGGAGAAGCGCGTCCGGATCCTAGAGCCTGAGCTCGCCGGGTAACGGGCGTTCGACGGCGGCAGCGGTGGCGGTATCGGCGCGGGCTGCAGCGGCGCGGGCGGCGGATTGGCGTCCGCGCCAGGCGAGGCCGCCGGCCAGCAGCAACAGCGCCAGCAGCAACAGCGCCAGGAGGGATGCTGCCGCCGCTGCCGGCTCGGGAGCGGCGGGCCAATGTCCGGTGATACCCAGGAGCGCCGGCACTGTGGCGGACGCCTGGCTGGTGAGGACCAGCGACCAGCCGATGAGCGGCCCCAGCCCCCCGAAGCCAAGGGTCAACTGTAGGAAGAAGAGCAGCCACAGGTAGGTCCAGCAAAGCCACAGGACGGCCAGGAACGGATCCTCCCCGGACCACGCCGCAGCGAGCAGGAGTCCGCACGCACCTACCAGGCCGCAGAACCAGCCGAGCCCCCTGGAGCCGAGTGCCAGCAGGTAGTCCAGCCCCACGTAGACGTACGTCAGCCCGAAGAGGAACATCCCGGCGGCCCCGAGGAGCAGTTGTGGGCCGCCGCCGTCAACCCCTGGAGAACTGGCGCCCAAATACGTGACACCAAGGACCAGCTGGGTGCTGCCGATGACCAGGCTGAACACGGCAGCATCCCGGCGGGGGACGAGATCCAGCGCCGCGAGGCCGTTGAGCAGGAGCGCGGCTCCGGAGAGAAGCAGACAAATGTTGGCCATCAGAAGTCCCCCGCCGAACCGCGAACCGGGATCACAATTTTCGTTTCATGGAAATAAAATGTCACAATACGGAGGTTAGTGGAAGCTGATTAGCCATGCGCGGCCGGCGCAGTCACAATTGGATATGTTGAAGTTTCAATAAAAGGATGCCGTTCTGACATATGCCGGAGACTTCCCGCGCCCGGTTCGACGTAAGGAGTCATCATGGATGCACGGCTCGAGGCCATCAGGGACACTGTCCTGGCCCGGAACCCGGGCGAAGCCGAGTTCCACCAGGCGGTGACCGAGGTGTTTGAAAGCCTCGGCCCGGTCCACGACCGCCACCCTGAATTCCTCGAAGGGGCCGTCCTCGAGCGGTTGTGCGAGCCCGAACGGCAGATCATTTTCCGCGTGCCCTGGACCGATGATTCCGGCCGCGTGCAGATCAACCGCGGCTTCCGCGTGGAGTTCAACTCCGCGCTGGGGCCCTACAAGGGCGGCCTGCGCTTCCACCCCTCCGTATACCTGGGCATCGTGAAGTTCCTCGGCTTCGAGCAGATCTTCAAAAATGCCCTGACCGGAATGCCGATCGGCGGGGGCAAGGGCGGCTCCGACTTCGATCCGCGGGGCCGTAGCGATGCCGAGGTCATGCGTTTCTGCCAGTCCTTCATGACCGAGCTGTACCGCCATATCGGCGAATACACCGATGTTCCGGCCGGAGACATCGGTGTGGGCGGCCGCGAAATCGGCTACCTCTTCGGCCAGTACAAGCGCATCACCAACCGCTACGAATCCGGCGTCCTCACCGGCAAGGGCATTTCCTGGGGCGGTTCCCTGGTCAGGCCCGAAGCCACTGGATTCGGCACGGTGATCTTCACCGAGGAGATGCTGAAGACCCGCGGAACGTCCTTCGACGGGCAGCGCGTGGTGGTCTCAGGATCCGGGAACGTGGCCATCAATGCGATCGCCAAGGCACAGGCACTCGGCGCCGTCGTAGTTGCCTGCTCCGATTCCTCCGGCTACATCGTGGACGAGGCAGGAATCGACGTCGGCCTTCTTCGCCGGATCAAGGAAGTGGAACGAGGGCGCCTCAAGGACTATGAAGTCCGGCGCCCGGGCGTGTCGTATGTCGACGGCGGCTCAGTGTGGGACGTCAATGCCACGGTGGCCCTGCCCTGCGCGACCCAGAACGAACTCGACGGCGACGCGGCGGCCCGGCTGGTGCGGGGCGGTCTGCTCGCTGTTGGCGAGGGCGCAAACATGCCGTCCACCCGCGAAGCCGTGGCGGTGTTCCAGGACGCCGGTGTGCTGTTTGCCCCGGGCAAGGCGGCCAACGCCGGAGGGGTGGCCACGTCAGCCCTTGAAATGCAGCAGAATGCGAGCCGTGACTCCTGGTCCTTCGAACACACCGAACAGCGCCTCGCGGACATCATGGTGGGGATCCACGAGCGCTGCGCCTCGACCGCTGATGAATACGGGGACCCGGGCAACTATGTGCTGGGCGCGAACATCGCCGGCTTCGTCAAAGTGGCTGACGCCATGCTCGCGCAGGGGCTGATCTAGCAGGCCGATCGGGCTGCATCGGCGCCGCGTGGGGCTGCGTCAGGCCTGCCGGGGTTGCCGGGGTTGCCGGTGTTGCCGGGATTCAGGCGCCTCGGCGCCAGTCGCTGGGGGACTGGCCATATGCGTCGCGGAACGTGCGGCTGAAATGCGCAGCATCCACGAAGCCCCAGCGGGCGGCGACGGCCCCCACTGACACGCCGGAGTGTAGCGGATCACGAAGGTCCCGCCTGGTGTGCTCCAGCCGCTGGCTCCTGATCCAGCTGGCAACCGTGGTGCCCGATTCGTGAAAGACGTTGTGCAGGTGTCGGGTGGAAATGAAATGGGCCGCCGCAATGCTGGCCGGCGAAAGCTGCGGGTCGGCGAGGTTTGCTTCGATGTATTCGCGGACCGAGGTTGCCAGCAGGGTCTGCGGCTTCATGCGGTCCTGGGCCAGGTCCAGCTCCGAGTGGAGCATGGTCGAGACGAGGTCCAGGGCGTTTGCCGCCAGCCTGGTGCCGCTGGGACCGTTGAGGGCTTCAAGGTTCGCGGCGAGCTGGGTGATGAACGGCCCCACAATGCTCGTCAGGCCGTGGCCGGCGGCCAGCCGCGCCGCCGAAAGCTGCCCCACATATTCGGAGGGCAGCGACAGTGCCTCGTGCGGAAACATGACCACCAGCACCCTTGCCTGGTCTTCGAAGGCCAGGGTGTACGGGCGGTTGGTGTCGTAAATGGCCAGGTCGCCGGGGCGCAGCAGGGCCTCGCGGTTGTCCTGGACCAGGAGGCCGGTGCCCTCCAGCTGGAGGTTGAGCTTGAAGTAGCGCTGGTCTGACTGTGCCAGCAGGGCCGGCGTCCGGTGCACGCTGTGGCCCGTAGCCGACACCTCCACGATGCACATGCGGTCCACCACACGGGAGCGCATCCTGCCGCGGAATGCATCGGCGTCACCGGTCTCAGCCGCCAGCGGCACGAAGGATTCCGCCACGAGGTGTCGCCAGTGGTCGAACGAGGTGGCCACGGTGGTTTTGAGGTCGTGGCCCGCGGGGCGGGTTGTGGTTGCAGACATGGTGTTCCTGACGCCGGGAGGCCATCTGTAGGGGAGTACCCCATGCTGTGTCCTGGGACACAGTCATTTCAGGTTAGCGCCGCCCTGCCGCTCCTGTCATCTTTTTTCCACGGATGTCGAAAAAAATTATGCTCCGGCCTGGAGAAGTGCCAGGAAGCCTTCCAGCTGGTCGCTTAGGCCGCGGTCCACCTGCCCCTGTGGGGCCAGCGCTGCGGCTATCTGGGCGCCCAGCAGCATGTTCAGCAGGCTTCCGGCAATGGCGCAGTCCCCGACGGCGGAGCTTACGTCGCCGTTCTCCCTCGCCTGGGCAAGGTGCTCGAGGATGGCGGCATGCCACTGCTCCATGGAGTCCCTGTGGATGGCCGCTTTTTCGGGATCGGTGATGGCTTTTTGCCAAAAGGGAATCACGATGCGGGCCTCATGGACGCGCTCCTCGTCCAGCGGCAGCACCTCGAGGGCAAATGCCCTCAGGGCTGCGATGCCCGTTTTCCCGGCGGTAACTTCCGCGATGCGCTCGTTCGTCCTGTTGAAGACATGGCCGAAGGCGAAAGTCAGCAGGGTGTCCTTCGTCGGGAAATAGGGCTTGAGGGCACCGTTGGCAAACCCTGCCTCGGTTGCGATCTCGCGCATGGTGGCACCCTCGATCCCAAGCCGCGCGATGATCCGCCATGTGGCGTCCACCAGCTCCAGCCGGCGCTCGTCGTGATCAACAATCTTTGGCACGCAGCCGCTCCCCCGGAAATTCTTTTGGCGCAAGACCCTTGTGACTTATCTTACGTACGGTTATTCTCTACAACTATAGAAAATAAAACCCCGACCCGCCAAGGGTCCCGGACAGAAGGCCGCCATGACGATCTCCCTCACAGCTGTAGCCACCCCCTACCGCCTGGCAACGGCCGCAGAAATCACCGATGCGCAGAGCATTCTTCGTGCTGCCGGGCTCTTTGGCCCCGAGAAGCGCATCGCCTACCTCGGCCTGCTGGACCCGGTGCGCGGCACGGCATCCGAAACCGCGGACCGCCGGTTCGGGATATTCCTCCATGACGTATCGGGCGCCGCACCAATGGACCTCACGGTCTCGCTTGCCGCGCGCGAGGTGATTTCCGCCGTCGAACTGGACACTGCCGCCACCGGCGAGCTTCCCGTCCTGGAAGAGGAATTCGAAGTCGTCGAGCAGCTCCTGGCCTCGGATGACCGGTGGCTGAAGGCGCTCGCCTCGCGGAACCTGGACGTCAACAAGGTCCGCGTGGCCCCGCTGTCGGCCGGCGTGTTCGAGTACCCGGAGGAGAGGGGCCGGCGCATCCTGCGGGGACTGGCCTTCGTGCAGGAGTTTCCCGAGGACAGCGCCTGGGCCCACCCGGTAGACGGGCTGGTCGCCTACGTGGACGTGGTCAACAAGGAAGTCACGCAGGTGATCGACACCGGCATCTTCCCCGTGCCCGCCGAGCACGGCAACTACACGGATCCGGAACTGACCGGACCGCTGCGGACCTCCCAGAAGCCGATCAGCATCACGCAGCCCGAGGGCCCCAGTTTCACCGTCACCGGCGGAAACCATGTCGAGTGGGAAAAGTGGAGCGTCGACGTCGGCTTCGATGTCCGCGAAGGCGTGGTGCTGCATAACCTCGCTTTCCGGGACGGGGAACGGCTGCGTCCCATCATCAACCGGGCCTCCATCGCCGAAATGGTGGTTCCGTACGGAGACCCGTCCCCGATCCGGTCCTGGCAGAACTACTTCGACACCGGGGAGTACCTGGTGGGCCAGTATGCCAATTCCCTGGAGCTCGGCTGCGACTGCCTCGGCGAGATCACCTACCTCAGCCCGGTCATCAGCGACGCCTTCGGCAACCCCCGCGAAATCCGCAACGGCATCTGCATGCATGAGGAGGACTGGGGCATCCTGTCCAAGCACAGCGATCTGTGGTCCGGCATCAACTACACCCGCCGGAACCGCCGGCTGGTGATCTCCTTCTTCACCACCATCGGCAACTACGACTACGGCTTCTACTGGTACCTCTACCTCGACGGCACCATCGAATTCGAGGCCAAAGCCACCGGCGTCGTCTTCACATCTGCGTTCCCGGTGGGCGGCTCGAACAACATCTCCCAGCTCGCGCCCGGGCTGGGGGCACCCTTCCACCAGCACATCTTCAGCGCCCGTCTGGACATGGCAATCGACGGATTCACCAACCGCGTCGAGGAGGAGGACGTGGTCCGCCAGGCCATGGGCCCCGGCAACGAACGGGGTAACGCGTTCTCCCGCAAGCGCACCGTGCTGGCCCGCGAGTCGGACGGCGTCCGTGAGGCCGACGCCAGGGCGGGCCGGACCTGGATCATCTCCAACCCCGAATCCCGTAACCGCCTGGGCGAGCCGGTGGGCTACAAACTGCACTCCCACAACCAGCCCACCCTGCAGGCCGATCCGGGATCCTCCATCGCCCGCCGGGCCGCGTTCGCCACGAAGGACCTGTGGGTCACCCGCTACTCGGAAGACGAGCGTTACCCCACGGGCGACTTCGTCAACCAGCACTCCGGCGGTGCCGGCCTGCCCGCCTACGTCGCCCAGGACCGCGACATCGACGGCCAGGACATCGTCGTCTGGCACACGTTCGGGCTCACCCACTTCCCCCGCGTCGAGGACTGGCCCATCATGCCCGTGGACACTGTCGGGTTCAAGCTCCGCCCCGAAGGCTTCTTCGACCGCAGCCCGGTCCTGGACGTTCCGGCCTCTGCCCAGCCGTCACGCGGACACTGCCATGGCTGATCATGCTGCGTTGCTTGCAGGCATGAGTCCGCCAACCTTCCTGGGCGGCATGCTCCACTCCCGCATCTGTGCCCTGGTGACGGCCGCTTCCTGCCTTGCCCACGTGTGGCTTGCGGCCGGAAGCCATCACGCGGCGTGGCTCAGTGCCCTGATGCTCGCCATGGTGGCCGTCTGCCTGCCGTGCGCCCTGCACCTTTGGCGCCACAGCAACGTCGCGGCGCTCCACCGGATCATGGCCTCCGCCGTCGCAATGGCGACGGTCCATACCTTCCTGCTGCTGGCGTCGGGCCGGTCAGCCCACAGCCACGCTGCCGCCGCGCCGGCGGGCGGGATGCAGGGCGTGGCGGGGGAGTCCGCCGCCGTCGTCATGCTGGTGATCATCGCCCTGGAAATGACGACGGCGTTCCTCGCCGCAACGCTCGTGGCCCGGCTGCGTACGCGCGGCTAGCGCGAACGAGTAGCGCGCGAACTGGCACGTAATGACCTCAAAGCGGAGATTTGCGGGCATTAGCTGCATGTTCGCGCTTCAAGCGTCGCGCTTAGATGCCGAACAGGCCGATGACCAGGGCCATCACCAGGTAGGTCACGAGTTCATGGGCGCAATTGAGCATGGTGAGTCCGGCCGGCCGGCCTTCGAACGCGTCGTGCGTGATGAAGCGGGCGGCGGTGAATCCTGCCCAGAGAATGACGGCGGTGATCACTGAATTGGCGAGGAAGCTGCCCCCGTAGAATTCCTGGGCGATGGCAACCGAGCCGGCAAGAACGAGGGCACTGACGAAGCTGACAACGAGAGTGATCAGGATCGGCTTAATGGCGTCTTTTCCCTCGCCGCTGGGAGTGACCTTGGCCGTGCGCATCCAGTAGTTGCCGAAGACCTTGGGCGTGTACCAGATCGACCCCACGACCATGGTGGACAGCGTTGCCACCAGGACCGCCCAGATGTTGATTTCAGGAACCATGTTCTACTCCTCAATCAGTGCTCGTTGACCCTCGTCGATGTCCAGGCTTCAATCGTCCATCATTCAGGGCATCAAACGGCGGTACCCGGAGCCGAAATGGACCAGCGGGTCGGGGGCTTCTGCCGGGGAAGCGCCGCTTCCCATGGCGAGGACCTCTCCCACCACGAGCAGGTGGGTGGCGGCGGGATGGATGGCGACAGTGCGCAGCTCGAAGTAGGCCGGGGCGCCGTCGATGATCGCTGATCCGGTGGCGGGGCCCCGCCGGAACGGGATCTGGGCAAGCAGTCCCTGCAGGGGCGTCCCCGGGCTCGCGAGCCAGTCCGCCGCCCCCCGGTGCCTGCCGGACAGCAGGCTCAACGCCCAGGTACCAGACTCCTCAACGGCCTCGCCGATGCGTGATTCCGCGTAAAGGCTGACCAGCATCGTCGGCGGGTCGTAGGAGACGGAGAGGAATCCGCTCACGGTCGCGGCATAGTCGCGGTTGCGCAGCGAGGTGGAAACGACGGCGACGCCGGCCGCGATATCGGCGCTCAGGCGGCGGTAAAGATCGATGTCCGCGTCCGTCGGGCCGCCGGCCAGATGGTGGGCGTCCAGGCTTCCGGGGGTCTCCATACGGGACATCGTGCCACATGGCTGGTGCACTACGACTGTGGCGCAGCTAACGCAATGGGGACCCAGCATATGTAAGTCAAAATCCCGCCGTCGTTAATCTTCCGTTCACCTTGGACCCCATTGCGCGTTACCTCAGACCCATACCTTGAATGAAGGTACAGAACGTACGCATCCCCCATTCGGACGTCTCCGGTCCGGATCGCATCAGAAACCCTGGAAGGGGTACACCCAGTGAAGGCACTCCGCTTCGGCCGCCACGCGGCACTCGCTGTTATCGCCGCTGGCGCACTCGCGCTTACCGCCTGTGGTTCCGACAACGCCACGAACACCCCGGCAGGCACCCAGACCGCCGCCGGGACCAAAGTCACCGGAACCCTGACGGGCATCGGCTCCTCCGCGCAGGGCGCAGCCATGGACGTATGGAAGACGAACTTCGCCGCCGCGAACCAGGGCGCCACCGTGCAGTACTCCCCGGACGGTTCCGGCGCAGGCCGCAAGGCCATCCTCGACGGCTCCGCCCAGTTCGCCGGTTCCGACGCTTACCTGAAGGACGAGGAACTCACCGCGTCCAAGAAGGTGTGTGGCCCCGAGGGTGCCATTGACATCCCGGTCTACATCTCGCCGATCGCCATCGCGTTCAACGTGCCGGAAGTAACTGAACTCAACCTGGACGCCACCACCGCCGCCAAGATCTTCCGCGGCGAGATCGCCAAGTGGAACGACCCCGCCATCGCCGCCCTGAACCCGGACGCCAAGCTCCCGGACCTCAAGGTCACGCCGGTCAGCCGTTCTGACGACTCCGGCACCACCAAGAACTTCACGGAATACCTCGCTGCTGCAGCCCCCGAGGTCTGGAAGGACAAGGCCGACGGCGTTTGGCCTGCCTCCCTCAAGGGCGAGAACGCCAAGGGAACCTCCGGTGTGGTCAAGACAGTCACCGACACCCCGGGTGCTGTGACCTACGCAGATGACTCCGCTGTCGGCGGCAAGCTGGGCACCGCCCAGATCAAGGTCGGCTCCGAGTTCGTCAAGATCTCCCCGGAAGCCGCTTCCAAGGCCGTCGACGCCGGTAAGCCTGTTGCAGGCCGCGCCGAAGTCGACAGCGCCATCGACCTGGACCGCACCACCACTGAGTCCGGCGCCTACCCGATCGTCCTCGTCTCCTACCACGTCGTCTGCACCACCTACGACAAGCAGGAAACCGTTGACCTGGTCAAGGCTTTCGAGAAGTACGTCGTCTCTGAAGAAGGCCAGAAGGCTGCCGCTGAGTCCGCAAAGTCGGCTCCGCTGTCCGCCGCCCTGACCGAAAAGGCTACCAAGGCCATCGAGGCCATCAAGGTCAAGTCGTAAAGTTTTATTGAGCGCCGAAGTTCCCCGTTCCGCCGCAAGGCAGGGCGGGGAACTTAGGCGTGTAAACCGCAAACTCTCCAGGTTGCGCACAACCGCACCATCAACACCGAAGGGCCGGGAATGACCGCCACCTCCCTGACCAGTTCCCAAGGCGCCGGACGCGCCGGGGATAAAGTCTTTTCTGGAGCTACCCTGGCAGCAGGGTGCCTGATTCTGGCCGTGCTGTTCGGCGTTGCACTCTTCCTCGTCATCCAGGCCATTCCGGCATTCACCGCCCCGGCAGAGGACATCCAAGGCGGCGAGGGCTTCTTCGCCTACATCTGGCCTATCGTCATCGGCACCCTGATTGCCGCCATCATCGCCCTGGTGATCGCCACGCCGGTGGCCATCGGCGTCGCCCTGTTCATCTCCCACTACGCGCCGCGCAGGCTGGCCTCCGGCCTTGGCTACGTGATCGACCTCCTTGCCGCCATCCCGTCGGTCATCTACGGTGCGTGGGGCGCCGCATTCCTGGCCCCCCAGATTTCGCCCGCGTACGGCTGGCTGGCCGAGAACATGGGCTGGCTGCCCATCTTTCAGGGACCGGCCTCCGCTACGGGCAAGACCATCCTGACCGCGGGCATCGTTCTGTCCGTCATGGTTCTCCCCATCATCACATCCCTGTCCCGCGAGATCTTCCTGCAGACCCCCAAACTGCACGAGGAAGCCGCCCTTGCCCTGGGCGCCACGCGGTGGGAAATGATCAAGATGGCGGTCCTGCCCTTCGCCCGCCCCGGCATCATCAGCGCCATCATGTTGGGCCTTGGCCGCGCCCTCGGCGAGACCATGGCGGTTGCCCTGGTTCTCTCCTCCGGCGCCCTCACCGCAAGCCTGATCCAGTCCGGCAACCAGACCATCGCCGCCGAAATCGCGCTCAACTTCCCTGAAGCGAGCGGCCTGAAGGTGAGCACCCTGATCGCCGCAGGCCTGATCCTGTTCGTGATCACACTCGCCGTCAACATGGTTGCCCGGTGGATCATCAGCCGGCACAAAGAATTCTCGGGAGCAAACTAAATGACCTCCACCCTGACACCGGTCCGCAAGCGGTCCGCGCTCACCAAGGGCCAACTGCCCAAGTACGCACCGTACGTCGTGCTCGCCGTTGCACTGATCCTCGGCGCGGCCATACTGGCGCTGATCGGCTTCAACGCCTTTGGCTGGGGAGTCGTCTCCGCCATTCTCTTCGCTGCCGGCCTCGTGGGCTGGAGCGCTGCCGTTGAAGGCGCGCGGAAGGCCAAGGACAGACTCGCCACGTGCCTCGTGGTGGGATCCTTCCTCATCGCGCTGCTGCCCCTGATCTCCGTCATCTGGACCGTGATGGTCAATGGCATTCCGGGCCTCATCACGCCGGGGTTCCTCGGCAGGTCCATGAACGGCGTCACCGGCGTCTTCGACAACAGGGCTGCCGAAGGGGAGGGGCCCGTTCTGGGCGGTATCTACCATGCGCTGCTCGGCACGGTCGAGATCACCCTGCTGGCCACGGTCATCTCGGTGCCCGTGGGCCTGCTGACGGCCATCTACCTCGTGGAATACGGCAACGACCGCCCCCTGGCCCGCGCCATCACCTTCTTCGTGGACGTCATGACCGGCATCCCCTCCATCGTCGCCGGCCTGTTTGCCGCCGCCTTCTTCTTCGCGATTGTGGGTCCCGGCACCAAAACCGGCGCGGTGGCCGCCGTCGCGCTTTCCGTGCTGATGATCCCGGTGGTGGTCCGCTCCAGTGAGGAAATGCTGAAAATCGTTCCCAACGAACTCCGCGAGGCGTCCTACGCCCTGGGCGTGCGCAAGTGGCGGACCATCCTCAAGGTGGTTATTCCGACGGCGATCTCGGGCATCGCGTCCGGCGTCACCCTCGCGATCGCCCGCGTGATCGGCGAGACCGCGCCCATTCTGGTCACCGCCGGTTTTGCCACCAGCATCAACAACAACGTGTTCAGCGGCTGGATGGCATCACTGCCGACCTTCATCTACACGCAGATCCTGAACCCCACCTCGCCGTCCAATCCGGACCCGTCCTCGCAGCGGGCCTGGGGCGCCGCGTTGGTGCTCATCATCCTGGTGATGCTGCTGAACCTCGGTGCCCGCCTGATCGCCAGGGTTTTCGCGCCTAAGACGGGGCGCTAGACCGCGGCACCTTGTGGCCGCACCCGAGTCCCGGAACGTTTCGGTTTGAACCGCCGGGATCTAGACTTCAATTCATACCCAGCAAGTTAAGGAACATCATGTCCAAGCGCATCGACGTCAAAGACCTGAACGTCTACTACGGCAACTTCCTGGCCGTTGAGGACGTCAGCATCAACATCGAAGCCAAGTCCGTCACGGCGTTCATCGGCCCCTCCGGCTGTGGCAAGTCCACCTTCCTGCGGACGCTCAACCGCATGCATGAGGTGCTGCCGGGCGCCCGGGTCGAAGGCGAAGTGCTGCTCGACGGCGACAACCTCTATGGCCCCGGCGTGGACCCCGTCACCGTGCGGTCCCAGATCGGCATGGTGTTCCAGCGGCCCAACCCGTTCCCCACCATGTCCATCCGGGACAACGTGCTGGCCGGCGTGAAGCTGAACAACCAGAAAATCTCAAAGGGCGAAGCCGATGCCCTGGTGGAACGCTCCCTGCAGGGTGCCAACCTCTGGAACGAGGTCAAGGACCGGCTGGAGAAGCCTGGCTCCGGCCTGTCCGGTGGCCAGCAGCAGCGCCTCTGCATCGCCCGTGCCATCGCCGTGGAACCCCAGGTGATCCTGATGGACGAGCCATGCTCCGCCCTGGACCCGATCTCCACCCTGGCCGTCGAGGACCTCATCAATGAGCTCAAGGACCAGTACACCGTGGTTATCGTGACCCACAACATGCAGCAGGCGGCGCGTGTTTCGGACAAGACGGCGTTCTTCAATATCGCCGGTACCGGCAAGCCGGGCAAGCTCATCGAGTTTGCCGAGACCAGCACCATCTTCAACAACCCGGGTCAGAAGGCTACCGAGGACTACGTCTCCGGCCGCTTCGGATAATCCCCACCGCCGCCCTAGCCTCGCAGGCTCGGCCAGGGAACCCTGGCGGCGTGGGCCCACCCAACTCATCGATTGCTCCGTAACCGCCCCTATGAATGCTCAAAAGGGCGGTTACGGAGCAATCGCGTCTTTGACCCGGATTCAGGTGCCGGTCAGCGGGGAGAGCGCCAGTTCCAGCACGAAGGCGCCCCCGGCGGTGACGGCAGGCGTCAGTACCCACAGCGTCAGGATCCGGGCCACCAGCTTTCGGTGGGTTCCGGACAGGTGCTGGTTTTCGCCGGCGCCCAGCACCCCGGATGTGACGGTGTGCGTGGTGGAAATGGGCCAGTGCAGGCCGATCGCACCGATGAACAGCAGGGCCGCGCTGAAGGCCTGCGCCACCACACCGCGGAGCGGGTCAATCCGGATGAGGCGGTATGCCATGGTGTGTGAAATGCGCCAGCCGCCGCACAGCGTTCCCACCGTGATCATGACCGCCGAAAGCATCGCCACCCACACCGGGATGGAGCCGCCGTCGGCATACCCCGCCGCCAGGATAGCCAGTAGGAGTACCGCACCGACGCGCTGGCCGTCCTGGAGCCCGTGGCCGAAGGCGACCGCGCCCGCCGTAACGGACTGCGCAGCTCTGAAGTGCCGGTTGATCTCGTTTGGCTGGGCATAGCGGGCGGCCCACGTCACGGGGTATACGAGCAGATACGCGCCCAGGAAGGCGATGACGGGGGAGATCAGCAGGGGAAGGGCCACCTGGAACAGGAGTGACTGGTCCACTCCGCCCACGGCATTGCCTCCCACCACAACGCTGGCGGTTCCGGCTCCGAAGAGACCGCCCACCAGGGCGTGCGTGGAGGATGAGGGGATACCCCTCCACCACAGGAGGAGACCCCAGATGCAGGCACTGGCCAGGCCGGACACGAGGATACTGAGCCCGCTGTCTCCCAGCGGAAGCGTAACCCAGTTCTGGCTGACGGCCACGGCAAAGCCGGAGCTGAGGAGAGCGCCGACGAAGTTAAACACGGCGGCCAGCAGCACCGCCACGGTGGGTGTCAGGGCGCGGGTCCGGACGGCGAGGGCCACAGAGTTGGAGACGTCCCTGAACCCGTTGATGAACGCAAACGAAGCGGCCAGAACCACCACCAGGGCGAAAATGAGCGGCGTCACCTCATGATTCCTTGACGATGATGCTGCCTACCTGGGTTGCGATGCGACGCATGTCCTTGGTGACGTCCACGAGTTGGTTGGCGACGTCGCGGTTCCGCGCATACTGCGCGGCCTTCATTTCCTTCAGCATGTCCGCGACCCAGATCCGGTGCGTCCGTTCGGCCCTTTTGGCCAGGCGCACGGTCTCGATCCAGTAGTCCTCGAGGTCATCGAGGTTGTTCAGCCGCCGCATCGCGTCCGCCGTGAGCTCGGCTTGGCGGCTGATGATCTCCAGCTGGTCCGCCGCCCGTTTTGGCAGCCTGTCCAGCTTGTACAGCGCCACCAGCTCGGCGGCGGCGTCCAGCTTCTCGATGGCCTGATTGAGGCAGAGCGACAGCCCGTACATGTCTTCACGGGGGAGGGGATTGACGAAGCTCGTCCGCATGTGGGTCAGCAGGGCGAAGTGCAGTTCGCCGGACTTGGCCTCGTGGTTATGCATGTCCTCCACGAGCCGGTCATGTTCGGCGGCGGGCGCGCCCAGGATTTCCGCCATGGTGGCGCTGGCGAGAACAATCTGGCGGGCCAGCTGCGACAGCAGGTTCAGCCCTGCGGGCTCCTGGGGAAAAAGGCGCAGCTTCATTTACCGGTCTCCGGAGATCGTCAGGACGCTTACGCGCGGTCCTGTAACTTGGCGTCCGGCCCGCGACTAGTAGTACTTTACCGGCCCTCGTGTTCGGGCATGAAAATGGTGCCGAACCGGATACGCCTCTCGGCGGTAGGCCGCTCTAGGCGGCTAAATGTTGAAGCCCGGGGGTTTCGCGGTTCGGCACCAGTTTCAGTGTTCTACTTTGGCTGGACCAAGTCAACATTGACAGATCCGACCCGATAGGTCAGTCCAGCTCGCCCAAGCGCCAGGCGTTGGCGGCGTGCTCGAGGTCCTCGGCGGTCTTGACGAGCAGGTGCGAGTTGCGTGTCAGCTTGCGCGCGTGGACCTCGTTGCTGTGGTCGGCGCCGTCGGCGAGCGTGGCTTGCCCGAGCGCCACAACGCGGCAGAAGGCGGCCGAACGCTCGAGCGCGACGTCGAAGTCGCCGTCGAACGCTCCGGACAAAATGGCGTCCGCCATGGTCTTCATTTCGTCGGCACCAGGCGGCTCGGCGGCACCGGCCACGACGTTGGAAACCTGCGCGGTGTCCTTGCCCGCCTTGAAGTAGACCGAGATGCGCTCCGGGTCCTGGACGGTTGCCGCACGGAGGGCATAGAGCCGCCACAGGGCTCCCGGCAGGGAGCGTGCGGGGCTTTCGGCCCACATCTCCGCAATGGCGTCCAGGCCCTGCTCGTCAGCGAGCTTGACGAGGCGCCTTGTGACAACGGGATCGTCGCTGTCGCGTCCGTGACGCACCAGGGCCTGGGCGGCCAGGTGTGCCGCTTCGGAGACCCGTGCCGGGTCAGCGCCGCCCGCGAAAGGTTCAAAATCTATGGGCGCAAAAGGCTTCGGTTTGTGGTGCCGTTCCGCCCCGCCCGGACCGTGGGTTCCTGCTCTGTCGCTCATGCTGTCCACGCTACTCCTGTGACGTGCGGTAATCGAGCATGCGGTTTGGTGCCCGGCCGGGCCGGCCGGTCCCCTTTTCGGGGCAATAAAATAAGGACGACGGCGGCCGCGCGTCCCGTAAGTCATACGCCCCGGACTGGGGTACAGTATTAACGTCCAGAAATGGACTGGAACTGACGTGCGTCTTTCACGTTTTTACGTGTGCGGTGCGCAGTCAGTTTGGGCCTTTAGCTCAGTTGGTAGAGCATCGGACTTTTAATCCGTGGGTCGTGGGTTCGAGCCCCACAGGGCCCACTCTTTTAGCGAAGAGTGGAAACCCCCAATTCCTTGCAACGACAGGGAATTGGGGGTTTTTTGCGTCCAAGGCTGCCTGATCCGTGATTCTGTTGGAAGGCGCCCGGCCCGCTCTGCCCCCCAAGTGCGGAGCGGGCCGTCTACCGCCGCCGTGGATCCCCACCCCAACGGGCCCCTAGGGCAACGGTAAAAGCAGCATAAGGTATGCAAGTAAACAGCTTGTAACCTGCCAAAGCTTATGAAGTTGAATGACGGTCAGTATCCTTGTAGATGGCAACCTCCGCCGGTTTGGCCCGAGGTTCTGTTGCCGGTGCGGATTATTTGCCGGTGTGGTGCCCTGGACGCGTGGGCTGTTCGTGGTTCCGCGCCTCGTCACGGAGAATAACCCCATGACAAAAAGCAATGCGCGGTTGCCGCGGCTTGAGGACGTGGCGGGACGCGCCGGGGTATCGCACCAGACCGTGTCTCGTGTGATCAACAAACACCCCAACGTCAGCAAAGCCACGCGGGAGAGGGTCGAGGCCGCGATCGCCGAGCTTGGGTACCGCCGCAATACGATGGCGCGGAGCCTGGTCACGCGCCGATCCCAGACCATCGGCGTCCTTGCCAGTGAGCTCTCCCAGTTCGGCCCGGCCAATACGCTGCTGGGCGTGGAGCAGGCGGCGCGGGACGCCGGCTACTTCGTCAGTATCGCGGCCCTGAAATCGGTGAACCGCGAAGCCATTTTCGATGCCCTCGGGCACTTTCTGGATCAGTCCGTCGACGGGATCGTGGTCAGCGTGCCGCACTCCGAAACGCTGCTTGCCCTCACGGAAATGAAGGCGGGTGTTCCGCTGGTGGCCGTGGGGTCGCGCGGGAATGACGCCATAAGCGGCGCGATGGTGGACCAGCAGCGCGGGGCGGAGCTCGCCGTTCAGCATCTGATAGATCAGGGGCATCGCAGGATCGCGCACGTCGCCGGGCCCCAGGACTGGATCGACGCCATTGCGAGGGCCGAAGGCTGGAGTCAGAAATTGCGGGCCGCCGGACTGGACAATGACCTCCTCATGGAGGGCGATTGGAGCGCCGGCAGCGGTTACGAGATCGGCAGGAAGCTCGCCGCGGAACGGTCCGCCACGGCCATCTTTGTGGGCAACGACCAGATGGCGCTCGGCCTGCTGCGCGCCTTCAATGAAGCCGGAGTCCGCGTGCCCGACGACGTCTCCGTCGTGGGCTTCGACGACCAGCCTGAATCGGGGTACTTCACCCCACCCCTCACAACGGTCCGGCAGGATTTCGAGGAACTTGGCCGGCGCTGCATGGATCTGATGCTGTCTGCCGTCGGGGACGGTGAGGGCGCCCGCTCCACTGTCGTCGAGCCGGTGCTGGTGGTGCGGAGCAGCACCTCGGCCCGCTGAGTCCAGTGCCCGATCCGGCAGGTGGCTGGTAAGCTGATTGTTAGCGCTAACGTAAGGGGAGGGGAATGCCCGTATCAGAGATCAGGCGCCCTCCCGTGATGGAGGACGTGGCGAAGCTCGCCGGCGTTTCACACCAGACTGTCTCACGGGTGCTCAACGCCCATCCGAATGTCAGCCCCCTGACGCGCGAGCGTGTCGAAAAGGCCATCGCGGAACTGGGCTATCGCAGGAACACTGCGGCGCGGAGCCTTGTGACCCGGCAGTCCCAGACGATCGGCGTTCTGGGAAGCGACATGTCCCATTATGGTCCGGCCAACACGCTCCTCGGGGTGCAGCAGGCGGCGCGTGACAAGGGCTATTTCGTCAGCGTTGCCAGCCTCGGTGAGGTCACACCGGCGGCGATCAAAGACGGCCTCGAATACTTCATGATGCAGTCAGTGGATGGCATCGTCGTGATTGTGCCGCACGAGGCCATGTTCGAATCCCTGAGCACCATCAGCATGGCCGTTCCGCTGGTTGCGGTGGGCTTTGGCGTCGATGAGCGGCTGAGTGTCGCCGCCGTGAACCAGCGCATGGGTGCCAGCCTCGCCGTGCAGCATCTGATGGCTCTTGGCCACACGGCCATCGCCCATGTGGCCGGCCCGCCGGACTGGATCGATGCTGCCGCCCGTGTTGATGGCTGGCGCCGTACTCTCGCCCAGGCAGGACTGGATGATTCCGTGCTGGTCCAGGGTGACTGGAGCGCCGAAAGCGGATACCGCGCCGGGCTGGAACTCGCGGCGGCCGGCAAGGTCACGGCCCTTTTCGCGGCCAACGACCAGATGGCGCTCGGGGCCCTGCGTGCCTTCAGCGAGGCCGGCCTGCGGGTCCCGCACGACATCAGCCTTGTCGGTTATGACGACCAGCCCGAGGCCGCCTACCTTGTTCCGCCCCTGACTACGGTCAACCAGGGATTCAAGGAACTCGGTGCCCGTTGCATGCAGATGCTCCTTTTCGACATGGCCAACGGCCATTCAGGCGCGTCTTCCGTCGTCAACCCCAGGCTTGTGGTCCGCTCGTCAACAGCGCCGCCCAACGCCGGGCGGTGAACTCACCGCGGACCGCCGTCCGCCAATGGGGACCAGCAGCCCGCGACGGGTGGTCCTAGAGACCCTCGACGTAGGCCTGCAGCGCGTCGAGCAGCCCCTCCGTACCCTCCTTGCGCCCGGCCACCTGGTCTTCCTCTGTGAAGTAGACACCCTGTTCCGTAAGGGTGAGCAGGGTGCCATCACCGTCAGCTTCGAACTCGAGGGTGCACAGAGAGACGGAACTGCGCTCACCGTTCAAAAGCATTTCGTAGGTATACACGATCCGCTCGTCCTGGATGATGTCGTGGTAGATCGCGTGCATGGTGGAGACGAACCCGCCCGCCGGTCCCCCAACGTCGGTCTCGCGCCCGCCGACGCGGAAGTCCAGGCTGGACTCGCCCTGAATCCATTCGGCGGGACCGCCGAACCATTTCTTCTTGCTTTCATAATCGGAAAAGGCCCGGAAAACGCGAGACGGCGGGACACTGAGTTTGCGATCCAGGGTGAAGCTGGCGTGCGTGACAGGGTTGCTCATGGTGTGCTCCTGGTTGGAATTGTGGATGGCGGTTCGGTGGAGGGTGTTTCTGAGGGCGGGGATTCAGGCGTCGCGGCAAGGAATGCCTCCAGCCGGTCAAGCCTGCGCTCCCCAGCTGTCCGGCGGGCGCCGAGCCAGTCTTCCGCGAGGCGGACTGTTGCCGGGACGATGCTGCAGGTCCGCACCCGGCCGATTTTTTCACTGCGCACCAGGCCGCTGTTTTCCAGGACCTGGAGGTGCTGCACAATCGCCGGCAGGCTCATGGCGAAGGGCCTGGCAAGCTCAGACACCGACGCCGGGCCATCGCAAAGGCGGGCCACGATGGCTCGCCGTGTCGCGTCGGCAAGCGCCTGGAAGACAAGGTCCAGGTCCGCCTCCGAACGATTGTTAAGCACATACTTAAGTATTCAGCGAAGGTCGCGTAAGTCAACACCCTCGACACAAAAAGTGCCCGGCACCGGAAAACTCCGGGGCCGGGCACCCACCCCTTGCTCCGGCCAGCCGAAGCAAGGGGGGCTGATGCGCCGTGCGGTTACGAGCTCAGGAAGAACGTGGCCGCGGCCCTGTCGTTCTTGCCTACCTTGGCCAGGGTCAGGGTGCCCTGCTGGAGCAGCAGATAGCAGCCAGGAAGATCGACCGACTCGAAGGACGCTCCCGCCGCAGCTGAAAGGCCGCCCCGCTGGATGAAAGCCGACGACGATCCTTCCGTGGACGCGATGGTGACTGTTGAGCCCTGCACCCGGAGATAGCGGCCCTTGGTCAGGACCGGTTCGATGAGTACGGAGTTCTTCTTGGCGTAGCCAGGGGCGATGCGGAACTGGGATGCTCCCAGCGAAGGGGAGGAGACGGCCGAGATGGCAGTGCCGTCGTGGACAAGGTAGGTGCCCGGGGTGGCTGCGGACTCCAGCCGCACCGGCAGCTCGCCGTCCCCCACGGGAACGCCGAAGTTGGGGGTGCCGTCCGCGTTCCAGTGCAGCCGCTGTACGCGGGCGTGCCGGTTGGGGTCGTAGAGGGGGTCGCCGACAATGGCACGGTAGGACCGGGCGTGGTAGACGAGGACGTCATTGCCCGCTTCGTCCACCGTGAAGGAGTTGTGGCCAGGGCCGTACTGCTTCGACCCCTCGGAGGTGGCAAACACCGGGGCGGGTGCCTTGGTCCAGGAGGCCGCGTTGAGCAGATCGGCGCCCGCATCCGCCGTGAGGAGTCCCATGCAGTAGTTGGCGTCTGTGGCGCTGGCAGAGAAGGTCACGAAGATCCGGCCGTTCCGCTTGATCACCGCGGCACCTTCGTTGACCTTGAACCCGCGGGTCTCCCAGTCCATCGTCGGGACGGCGATACGGACAGGTGCGCTGGAGAGCGTGGAGGGGGAGGACATGGAGGCGATGAACAGGCTGGAGTTCACGCCGGTGTCGCTTTGAGCCCACAGCAGATAGCGCGTACCGGCGTGCTCGAAGGTGGTGGCGTCCAGGGAGAAGGTGTCTGCGTGCGTGTGCACCCTTACCGGTGGCTCCCACACGGCGGTGGTCGGGTCGGCCGCGGCCGTGGAAATCACATAGATCCGCACCCGGAAGACATCGCTGCTGTCGCCGGCGGCGAAGTAGATGTGCCATTTGCCGTCAAAGTGGTGCAGCTCAGGTGCCCAGATGTGGCCGCCCATGGTTCCGGAGGCAGGGCGCGTCCAGACCACTGCTTCCGAGGAGTTGCCCAGCCCGGATATCGTGGCGGAGGAGCGCACGACGATCCTGTCGTATTCGGGTACGGAGCCGGTGAAGTAGTACTTGCCGTCGGTGTGCTTCATCAGCCACGGGTCCGCACGCTGCGGAACGATGGGATTAATGACCGGGGTTGATCCGGCGGCGGCGGCGGGCTGTGCCGCCACCAAAGATCCTGCGCCCGCAGCAGCCAGAATCGCTGTGGCGGCTGCGGCGCTTCCGGTACCGAGGAACGAGCGGCGCGAAAACTGCGGGTTGAGGGGAACACTCATGCTGAAAAACGTCCTTTCGACGTGCGGGAGACAGAGAGGCGGGTGAAGCAGGGAGTCAGCGTGTTTTCCGGGCGAAGAGCCGCTGCAGCAGGATGAAGACCAGCAGGAGGCCGCCGATGACGATCTTTGTCCACCAGGAGCTCAGGGTGCCGTCATAGGCGATGAACGTCTGGACGATGCCCAGCACCAGCACACCGACGACTGACCCCAGGACGTAGCCGGTACCGCCTGTGAGCAGCGTCCCGCCGATGACGACGGCTGCGATGGCGTCGAGTTCCATGCCCTGGGCGGCGAGGCTGTAGCCGGAGAGGCTGTAGAAGGAGAACAGGATGCCCGCGATCGCGGAGCAGAGGCCGCTCAGCGCGTAGACAAGGATCTTGGTGCTCTTCACCGGCAGGCCCATCAGCATGGCGGAGTGTTCGTTGCCGCCGATGGCATAGACGGTGCGGCCGAAGCGCGTGTGGTGGAGGATGAAGAAGGCCACGGCCACAATTCCGAGGGCCAGCAGGACGCCCGGCGAGACGAAGAGGTCCCCGGGCAATGGAATCTGCGCCTGTGCCATGCCCGTGAAGAATCCCTCGGTAACAGGGATCGAGTCAAGGCTGATGACGTAGCAGAGGCCGCGGGCCAGGAACATGCCGGCCAGAGTGACGATGAACGGCTGGATGTCGAAGTACTGGATGATCAGCCCCATGAACAGGCCCAGTCCGCCGCCGATCAGCAGCACCAGGACAATGACGGCTCCGGGGTTCCAGCCCTGCTGGAGGAGCGTGGCGCTGACCATCATGGACAGGGCGACGACGGCTCCGACTGAAAGGTCGATGCCGCCGGTCAGGATCACAAACGTCATGCCGACGGCGAGCACGATCAGGAAGGTGTTGTCGATGAAGAGGTTCAGGAAAACCTGGCCGGAGAGGAAACTCGGGTACATGCCCGACCCCACGGCGAACATGGCGATGAAGAGACCGACGGTCGCAAGCGTCGGCGCGTAGCGGGCACCTCCGCGCAGGCGGCTGCGTGCCGGTGACGGCTTCTTGACGGTCAGGGGCGTCAGCGTGGTCAGGGGGGACATTAGATGGCGACCTTTTCCTTTGCGGCGGGCTTGGGGGCTGCCTTGAGGCCTTTGAGCAGGTTCCGTGCTTTCGGCGCCTGCAGGAGGCAGACGGTGAGGACCACGAGGGCCTTGAAGACCAGGGTCACCTCCGGCGGGATCCCGAGGGTGTAGACGGTGGTGGTCAGCGTCTGGATGATGAAGGCCCCGACGACGGTCCCCACCAGCGTGTACCGGCCGCCGGCCAGCGATGTTCCGCCGATGACGACGGCGAGGATGGCATCCATTTCGATATAGAGGCCGGCGTTGTTCGCATCGGCCGCCGTGACGTTGGAGCTGATCATGAGGCCGGCCAGGGCGGCGCAGACGGCGCTGAAGACGTAGACGATCCAGATGATGTTCCGTGAGCGGAGCCCGGCCAGCCGGCTGGCGACGGGGTTGATGCCGACGGCTTCGATCAGGGTGCCCAGTGCAGTACGCCGGGTGAGGACGGCCGCGACGACGAAGACGGCGGCTGTGATCAGGATGGAGATCGGAAGGGTGAACAGGTACCCGGCGCCGATGGACTTGTAGTGGTCGTTGGAGACGGAGATGATCTGGCCGCCTGTGATGAGCTGGGCGATGCCGCGCCCGGCTGTCATGAGCACCAGGGTGGCGATGATTGGCTGCACCCCGATGGTGGAGACCAGGAATCCGTTCCAGACGCCCAGGGCAAGGCCGGCGATCACGGCAATGAGAACCGCCGTCGCGGCCGTCACGGGGGAGCCGGGTTCCGGCGAAGCAGCGATGTAAGAGCATGAGGCCGCCCCTGCGATGGCCACCACTGCGCCGACCGAGAGGTCGATGCCCCGGGTGGCGATCACAAGGGTCATACCGAGTGCGATGAGGATTGTGGGGGCGCCATTGCGCATGATGTCGATGAGGCTGCCGTACAGGTGCCCGTCCTGCATTCTGAGGCTCAGGAAGTCCGGCCGGAAAATCTGGTTCAGCAGCAACAGTGCCGCGAGGGCGATCACCGGCCATGCAAGGCGGTGTTTCAAAAGTGATGTCATTGGGTGCCTCCGGCGATGACCGTCATGACGTCTTCTACGGAGACGCCGTCGTTATTGATGTCCGCGACCATTGCCCGGTCCTTGATGACGGCGATGCGGTCGCTCACGCGCAGGACTTCCTCGAGCTCGGAGGAGATGAAGAGGAGGGACATCCCGTCGGCCGCGAGCTGGCTGACGAGTTTCTGGATTTGGGTCTTGGCTCCGATGTCGATTCCACGGGTGGGCTCATCGAGGATCAGGAGTTCGGGATGGGTGACCAGCCAGCGGGCGAGAAGCACCTTCTGCTGGTTGCCGCCGCTGAGGTTCCGGATGAGTGCGTCGGGGTTGGCCGGGCGGATGTCGAGGGCCTGGATGTACTCAGCCACCAGCTCGTCCTGGATGCGGCGCGGAATGCGCCGTGCCCAACCCTTGCTGGCCTGCATGGCCAACACCAGGTTGTCGCGGACTGTGAGGTCTCCGATCAGTCCTTCCTCTTTGCGGTCCTCCGAACAGAACCCGATGCGCATGTCGATGGCTGTGCGGGGCGACCGTATTTTCTGGCCTGAGCCCTTGATCGCGATCGAGCCTTCATCCGCCTTGTCGGCGCCGAAAATGAGCCGCGCGATCTCGGTACGGCCCGCTCCCAACAGACCCGCGAGGCCAACGACCTCGCCCGGGTAGACGGACAGGTCCACGTGGGAAACCGATCCCTTCCTCCCGAGTCCGTGGGTCTCAAGGAAGGGCGTCGCCTCGGAGGCAGTCCTGGCGCGTGCCCGTGCAGGCGCCTGGTCGAGCTCGGCCAGTGCTTCCATTTCCCGGCCGATCATCTTGGAAATGAGGCCCATGCGGGAAAGCTCGCGGGTCATGTATTCACCCACAAGCTTTCCGTTGCGGAGCACTGTCATGCGGTCGGAGATTTCGTAGACCTGCTCAAGGAAGTGGGAGACGAACAGGATGGCCACTCCGCGCTCGCGGAGATCACGGATGACGCGGAACAGCTGGTTGACCTCATCGGCATCGAGGCTGGATGTGGGTTCGTCCAGGATCAGGACCTTGGCGTTGATCTCCACTGATCTGGCAATGGCAATGAGCTGCTGGACCGCGATGGAGTGCGAGGACAGGAGGGACCCCGGATCAACCTGGTCCAGGTGTAGCTCGGCGAGCACCTCCCGGGTCCGGGACCGAACGCCCTTCCAGTCAATGGAGCCGCGGCGGCGCGGTTCCCGCCCCAGCAGGACATTCTCTTCAACGGTCAGGTTGGGGCAGAGATTGACCTCCTGGTAGACGGTGCTGATGCCAGCCGCCTGCGATGCGGCCGGCGTCGTGAACTGCTTGTTCTCGCCCAGCACGGTTACCGTGCCGGAATCAATGCTGTACACACCGGTCAGCGCCTTGATCAGCGTGGACTTGCCCGCACCGTTCTCTCCCATGAGGGCATGCACTTCACCCGGGAAGAGGCGGAAGTTGACTCCGTCGAGCGCCTTAACTCCTGGAAATCCAATAGCTATATCGGTCATCTCGACGACGGGAGCGATTTCGTTCATCTTCGTATCTTTTCTGTGCTGGGTCTGCCGTACCGCGGTGTGCTGTGCGGCGGCGGTGATCCGCCGCCGCACAGGCGTTCAGGAGAGCCAGGTTTTAGTACGGGCGGCTGGCAAGAACCTGCTTTGCCTGCTCCTGGGTGAACGTGGTTTCCTCGGTGACAACCCGTTCCGGGACTGTCTCGCCTGCGAGGACCTTCTTGGCGAGGTCCATGAGCTGGTCGCCGAGCATCGGGCTGCATTCGACGATGTAGTTGATCTTTCCGTTGCTCAGGGCAGTCATGCCGTCCTTCACTGCGTCGATGGTGATGATCTTGATGTCCTTGCCGGGAACTTTGCCGGCGGCCTCGATGGCCTCGATGGCACCCAGCCCCTCGTCGTCATTGTGCGCGAAGACGACGTCGATATCCGGGTTGTTCTTGAGGAAGGCCTCCATGACCTGCTTGCCGCCGCTGCGGGTGAAGTCACCACTCTGCGAGGCGATGATCTTCAGCTTCGGGTTGGCCTTGATGGCCTCCTCGAACCCTTCCTTCCTGTCGTTCGCAGGTGCCGATCCGGTGGTGCCCTGGATTTCGACGATGTTCACGGTGTCGGTGGCGGACTTGGATTCATCGACAAGCCAGGCGCCCGCCTTTTTGCCCTCTTCAACAAAATCGGAACCCAGGAACGTCTTATAGAGGGTCTTGTCCGTGGAATCCACTGCCCGGTCAGTGAGGATGACGGGAATCTTCGCGGTCTTGGCTTCCTTCAGGACGGTGTCCCAGCCTGACTCCACCACCGGCGAGAAGGCGATGACGTCCACTTTCTGCTGGATGTAGGAACGGATCGCTTTGATTTGGTTCTCTTGCTTCTGTTGGGCATCAGAGAACTTCAAGTCAATACCGGCCTTCTTGGCGGACTCCTGTACGGACTTGGTGTTGGCGGTGCGCCAGCCGCTTTCGGCGCCCACCTGTGCGAAGCCCATGGTGATCTTGTCAGTGCCCGCGTTGCCGGCAGCACTGCCGGTTCCGCCGCAGGCCGTCAGAGTGAGCATCGAAGCGGCGGCTACCGCAATTAGGGATTTCTTAAACACAACATCCTCCCGGAGGCGTAGTTACATGCAGGCGGGAGACTCGGAACACCGCCATTGCTGCAAGTGAGCTGAAGCGCTCTGCGACTCATTGTGAACGCTAACAAACGAGGCCGTCAAGTGCTTCGCGTCACAATTTGTTGGCAGGGGAATTTGCCCTTCCGGCTCAGCCCACACCCTTTACAACTCTGTAAACATGTTCAATACTCATTCCCGACGCGCCCCATTGTTAGCGTTAACAGAACTTTGTCATCCATTCATTCGGCGGCC
Organism: Arthrobacter sp. B2060; assembly: GCF_059090445.1. Lineage (NCBI taxonomy): Bacteria > Bacillati > Actinomycetota > Actinomycetes > Micrococcales > Micrococcaceae > Arthrobacter > Arthrobacter sp. B2060. The sequence continues at coordinate 496,371 of NZ_JBNHFR010000001.1, read as the reverse complement.
ACGCCCCAGGACGGTGCTGCGCACTCAAGCCGTCAGCGGCCGCCCCGCAGAGCTGCGCCCGGGGGCCGGCAGTCTGCTCAACGGAGAAAGGCCACGTCTTCCATGCCATCAAAATCACCACGTCCCGCACAGCGGGCCTGCACCATGGTGCTTGCCGGATCACTGGCAGCAGCGGTGCTGTCCCTGGGTCCGGCGCTGGGTGCCTCGGCGGAGCCCGCCACGAATCGGACAATCAGCATCAACGCCGCCGGAACGGGGCCTTCTATCGATCGCACCATGTACGGGGCCTTCTACGAGGACATCAACCAAGGCGCCGACGGCGGCATCTACGCGGAACTTGTCCAGAACAGGTCTTTTGAATTCAACTCAGGGGATAACAGGACTTACACTCCCATGACCGCCTGGGACGTCCTGCGGCGGGGCGGTGACGGAACAGCCGCCGTCGTCAACGACAGCAACCGCCTGAATGAAAACAACCGGAACTACCTGCAGATCGACGCCACCGCCGGCGGCGCGGGAAGCGGCGCAGGCGTAGGAGTCCGCAACAGCGGCTGGAACGCCGGGCAGAAGCTCGAGGCGCACAAGAAGTACAACTACTCAGTCTGGGCGCGCACGTCCAATCCCGCCGGAACCAGCCTTGCTGTCACGCTGGAGACGCCCGAAGGCGGGCGCCTCGACATCGCCACGATCAAGATCAAGGGCGACCGCTGGGCGAAGTACCAGGTGACTCTCTCGCCCAAGTCCTCGACGGGAGCGGGCCGGCTTGTGACAGTTGTCCAGGGAACCGGCACGGTTCGGCTCGACATGGTCTCCCTCTTCCCGCAGGACACCTGGAACGGCAGGGAAAACGGCCTCCGCAAGGACCTCGCCGAGAAGATCGCCGACCTGAAGCCCGGATTCCTCCGATTCCCCGGCGGCTGCATCGTCAACACCGGAAGCTACGACACGTATTCGGCCCCCAATTACACCCGCGCCCGCACGTACCAGTGGAAGGACACCATCGGTCCCGTGGAGCAGCGCCCGGCGAACCGGAACTTCTGGGGCTACAACCAGACCTACGGCCTGGGATACATGGAGTACTTCCAGTGGGCCGAGGACATGGGAGCCATCCCCGTCCCCGTGGTTCCGGTTGGCGTGACTGGCTGCGGAGACAACAAGCAGGCCCCGGATCAGGCAACCCTTGACCGCTACATCCAGGACACCCTGGACCTGATCGAGTTCGCCAACGGTGACGCCAGCACGGAGTGGGGCGCCAAGCGCATTGCCTACGGGCATCCGGAGCCCTACAACCTGGACCGCATCGGCCTGGGCAATGAGGAGTACAAGCCGGAGTTCAAGCAGTACTTCACCCAGTTCTACAATGCTGTCCGCAAGGCCCACCCTGAGATCAAGATCATCGGAAACACCGGTCCGTTCAGCCAGGGTCCGGAATTCGACGACCTCTCCAAATTCAACGCGGATACGGGTGTGGACTTCGTCGACGAGCACTACTACAACGACCCGTCCTGGTTCCTGAATAACAACCACCGCTACGACTCCTACGACCGGAACAGCTACAAGGTCTTCCTCGGGGAATACGCATCCCGTGGGAACAAGCCTGACAACGCCCTGGCAGAGGCCTCCTACATGACCGGCCTCGAGCGGAACGCGGACGTGGTCAAGATGGCGTCCTACGCGCCGCTCATTGCGAACGAGTCGAACACGCAGTGGAGCCCGGACATGATGTTCTTCAATGGAACGTCCGTCCGGACCACCCCCAACTATGAGGTCCAGAAGCTGTTCATGAACAATGTCGGCACCCAGGTGGTGCCGAGCACGCAGGAGAACCCGGCCTCAACCGTGGTGCCGATCGCAGGAAAAATCGGACTGTCCACCTGGGCCACTGCCGCCCGCTATGACGACGTGACGGTGACAGGCAACGACGGCACGCCCCTGTTCAGCGACGACTTCTCGGGAACGGCAGCAGCGTGGACCGGCAACGGCACCGGGTCCTGGTCGATCCAGGACGGCGCCTATGTCCAGTCCAGCACGACAGCGCAGAACACGATGGTGACCGCCGGAAACGCCGATTGGAGCAACTACACGCTCAGCACCAAGGCAACAAAGCTGGCCGGCTCGGAAGGTTTCCTCGTCTCCTTCGGGGTGAAGGACACCGGCAACTACTTCTGGTGGAACCTCGGCGGCTGGAACAACTCGAAGTCGGTCGTGGAGAAGGCCGTCAACGGCGGCAAGACGAACGTCATCGAAAAGAGCACCGTGATCGAGACCGGGCGTGAATACGACATCCGGATCGAGGTCTCCGGGCGCATCGCGAAGCTCTACCTGGACAACGTCCTGTGGGGCACTGTGGACGACACCCAGGCTGACCCCGTCTACTCCGTCGTCACCAAGGACGCCGAGTCGGGCGACACGATCGTGAAGGTGGTCAACACCTCGGCCGAACGGACCCCGGTGGACATCAAGGTGGCGGGTGCAACCGACATCAGCACCACGGCCGCGGTCACCACCCTGACCCAGACCGCTGACGGGCAAAACCTGGCCCCGGCGTCGAGCACCTTCAACGGAGCCGGGACGGCGTTCACCTATGAGTTCGAGCCCAAGTCGGTGACCTTCATCCGGCTCGCCGACGCGGGGGCCCGCAAGTAGGCAGCACAGCACACCTGACTTAGCATCCCGCCGCGGCCCTTTGGCCGCCCTAACGAAAGTGGCTCTATGCTCACCACACCCTCAAAGGCCCGCACCGGCCCGGCACTGATCACCGCTGCTGTCCTGGCGCTCGGCGGGCTTGCCGCCGGGGCGCCGGCCCAGGCCGCCGTCGACGACGGCCTCGTCCTCAAATACAACCTCACGGAATCCGCCGGTTCCGTCGCAGAAGACAGTTCCGGCAACGGCCGGAACGGAGTGATCAGCGGTGATGCCGCGTTGCTGGGAACCGAAGGCCTGCAACTCGGCGGTACCAACGCGCACGTCCGCCTCCCCAACGACGTCATGCGCGGGCTGGACGCCATCACCGTCTCAACCGACGTAAAAATCGCGCCAGACCAAGGCGCCCCCTACTTCATTTGGGGAATGGGCAACACAACCAACGGCACCGGCAACGGCTACCTCTTCACCACCGGCAACTCGTACCGGACCTCCATCGCCAGCGGCAACTGGTCAACCGAGCAGACCGCCAGCACCGGACGGGACCTGGCACGCGGCGCCTGGAAAACGATCACCTACACCCTCAGCGGCGGTACGGCCGTCCTCTACGAGGACGGCACCGAGGTCTCCCGCAAGAGCGGCGTCACCATCACCCCCGGGAGCATCGGAGGAGGAACGACGACGGCGAACTATCTTGGGCGGTCTGTCTACACCGGTGACAAGTACCTGAAAGGGCAGGTCCGGGACTTCCGCATCTACAATCGGGCGCTCTCTGCGGCCGAAGTGCGGGAGCTCGGCTACGTCTCTCCGGAAGAGCGGGTGGCCCTCGATCTGAAGGAACTGTCACTCGGCGATACCAGTGCCGTCACCGCCGACGTAAAACTGCCTCTCACAGGACCCAATGGATCGGTTTACGCGTGGTCGTCTTCCAACGAAGCCGTCGTTTCGTCCAAAGGCGTGGTGACACGCCCCGCCCACGGAACCGGGAACGCCAACATGACGCTGACGGCCACCGCCACTTCAGGTGGGGCCTCAGCTTCCAGGACTTTCACTGTGACGGTCCTCGAAGACATCAGTGACGACCAGAAAGTCAGTGAGGCATCGGCCGCGCTGAACGTGTGGGACGCCGAAGGAATCCGCGGCAACATAACCCTGCCGACCACTGGACTTCACGGAACCAGAGTGGATTGGAAGTCGAGCAACAGCTCCGTCATCACCGCCACCGGCGAGGTTACTCGGCCGGCGTACGGCAGCGAACCGGTAAAGCTTAACCTGCACGCAACCGTTACCCTCGGAACGGTGAAGGCCAGGACGAGGTTCTTCGTGACTGTTCTGCCGCTGCCCAAGGCAGAAGCCAGGGAGGGGTACGCCTTTGCCTACTTCACTGGCAACGACCTCGCCGGAGAGAACATTTTCATGGCCGCCAGCCGCGGCAACGACGCGCTCAAATGGGATGAGCTGAACGGCGGGAAGCCCGTCCTCAACTCCAAGCTGGGCACCAAAGGCCTGCGCGACCCCTTCATCATCAGATCCCCGGAAGGCGACAAGTTCTACATGATCGCCACCGACCTCTCCATCGGCAGCGGAACCTCGTGGGATTCCTCCCAGCGCCAAGGCAGTCAGTACATCGAGGTCTGGGAGTCAACGGACCTTGTGAACTGGTCCGAGCAACGCCACGTCAAGGTCTCCCCGGACACGGCCGGGAACACCTGGGCGCCGGAAGCCCACTACGACGAGAAAATCGGGGCCTACGTGGTCTACTGGGCCTCCAAGATCTACGCCGACAGCGACTCTAACCACGCGGGCGGCACCCACAACAAGATGATGTACTCCACCACCCGCGACTTCCGGACCTTCAGTGAGGCGAAAGTCTGGAACGACCCGGGTGACTCTGTCATCGACTCCACTGTCATCAAGGAAGGCGACACCTACTACCGCTTCACGAAGGACGAAGCCCGCGTTTCCGGGTGCCTCGACATCATGCAGGAGAAGTCCACAGACCTGCTGGCCGTTGATCTGCCTGCTGCAAACCCACGCGCCTGGTCCCTGATGGCCAACTGCATCGGCAGGAACGCCGGGACCGGCGGCGTCGAGGGGCCCACCGTCTTCAAGTCCAACACCGAAGAGAAGTATTACCTCTTCGTGGACGAGTTTGGCGGCCGGGGCTATATCCCGCTGGAGAGCACCAGCCTGGAGAACCCCAACTGGAAGCTCTCGAGTAATTACGAGCTCCCGCGCGCGCCGCGCCACGGCACCGTCCTGCCCGTTACGAAAACGGAGCTGGAGCGTCTCCGCGGGCAGCTGGGCTAGCGCGACCGGCACCATCGGCACCCGGAAGGACGGGGGCTCTGCCAAGCTTGGCGGAGCCCCCGTCTCCTTGCCCTGATGCGATGGCGGCGGTCGGGCCTGGCCCGGCAAGCGCCGGCCAATATTGGGTGTCAGCAATGCTTGACGCAGAGATATGTTAGCGTTCACAATCGAAGAGAATCTTTTACATTTCGACACCGGGCATAGGGGCCAGTACCTCCCGGATGGAGGTTTCAGCATGCAAGCCAGTGGGGACGCCGGGTTCAAGGCCGGCAGTGACAATTACGTGATCGGGGTGGATTATGGCACCCTGTCGGGCCGGGCGGTCGTGGTGCGGGTCCGGGACGGCAAGGAGCTCGGCAGCGGTGTGTTTGATTACCCGCACGCGGTGCTCACCGAGGCGCTTCCGGCGGATGTGGCGGGCGCAGCGGATGGAGGAACCGCCCGGCTTCCCGGGGATTGGGCGCTTCAGGTGCCGAACGACTACCGCGACGTGCTCCGCAATGCGGTGCCTGCGGCGATCGCGGATGCGGGCATTGACCCTTCAGCGGTGGTGGGGATCGCGACGGACTTCACCGCCTGCACGATGGTGCCGGTAAAGGCCGATGGCACGCCCCTGAATGAAGTGCCGGGTTTCGCCAACCGGCCCCATGCATACGTCAAGCTTTGGCGCCATCATGCGGCCCAGGGGCAGGCGGACCGCATCAATGCCCTCGCCGCCGAACGGGGTGAAACGTGGCTGCCTCGGTACGGCGGCCTGATCTCCTCCGAGTGGGAGTTTGCCAAGGGGCTCCAGCTGCTGGAGGAGGATCCCGAGGCCTACGCGGAGATGGACCACTGGGTGGAGGCTGCCGACTGGATTGTCTGGCAGCTCTGCGGCAGCTACGTCCGCAACGCCTGCACCGCCGGATACAAGGGCATCTACCAGGACGGCCGTTACCCGTCCGAGGACTTCCTGGCCGCCCTGAATCCGCAATTCAGCAATTTTGTTAGCGCTAAACTGGACCAGACCATCGGCCGCTTGGGCGACGCCGCAGGGTACCTGACGGCCGAGGCCGCAGCGTGGACCGGGCTGCCTGAAGGTATCGCCGTCGCCGTCGGCAACGTGGACGCCCACGTCACCGCCCCGGCGGCCAAAGCCGTTGAGCCCGGCCAGCTGGTGGCCATCATGGGCACCTCCACGTGCCATGTGATGAACGGGGATGTGCTGCGCGAGGTGCCCGGTATGTGCGGTGTGGTGGACGGCGGCATAGTCGACGGGCTCTGGGGCTATGAGGCCGGCCAGTCCGGGGTGGGCGACATCTTCGGCTGGTTCACGAAGTACGGGGTTCCGCCCGAATACCACGCGGCTGCCGGCGCTGCAGGACTCGGCATCCACGAATACCTGACCGAACTCGCAGCGGCCCAGGCAATCGGCGGGCACGGCCTGATCGCCCTGGACTGGCACTCGGGCAACCGCTCGGTCCTGGTGGACCATGAGCTCTCCGGAGTGGTGGTGGGCCAGACCCTGGCCACGCGCCCCGAGGACATCTACCGGGCCCTGCTGGAGGCCACGGCCTTCGGCACCCGCACCATCGTTGACGCCTTCCGCGACGCCGGTGTGCCGGTGAAGGAATTCATCGTTGCCGGCGGCCTGCTGAAGAACAAACTGCTGATGCAGATCTACGCCGACGTCACCGGCCTGCAGCTCTCCACCATCGGTTCGGCCCAGGGGCCCGCACTCGGTTCGGCCATCCACGCTGCCGTCGCAGCAGGCAAGTACCCGGACATTCGTGCCGCCGCTGCGGCGATGGGCTCCGCCCCCGGTGCCGTGTACACACCGATCCCGGACAACGTCGCCGCGTATGAGGAACTGTTCCGCGAGTACCGGACCCTGCATGACTACTTCGGCAGGGGAACCAACGACGTCATGCACCGGCTCAAGGCCATCCAGCGCAATGCCGCCCAGTCCTTGCCCGCCCAGTCCCTGCCCGCCCAGCTCGCCCAGGAGGTCTCGGCATGAGCGCCCTGCTGGAAACCATCGCCCGGGTCCGCCGGGATGTCTGCGCACTGCATGCGGAGCTGACGCGCTACGGGCTCGTCGTCTGGACGGCCGGGAACGTGTCCGGCCGGATCCCGGGCTATGACCTGATGGTCATCAAGCCCTCGGGCGTGTCCTACGACGACCTGACCCCCGAGGCCATGGTGGTCACGGACCTCTACGGCACGCCGGTGAGCAGCCTGAGCGCCGACGCCGACGGTGTCCCGGCCGAATGGGAAAACCCGGACCTCACGCCGTCCTCGGACACGGCCGCCCACGCCTACGTGTACCGGCACATGCCCGACGTCGGTGGAGTGGTGCACACCCACTCCACCTACGCCACGGCCTGGGCCGCCCGCGGTGAAGCCATCCCGTGCGTGCTGACCATGATGGGCGATGAGTTCGGCGGCACCATTCCGGTGGGGCCGTTCGCCCTGATCGGGGACGACTCGATCGGCCGCGGCATTGTGGAAACCCTGCAGGGGTCAAACTCCCCGGCGGTCCTGATGCAGAACCACGGCCCGTTCACCATCGGCAAGGACGCCCGCTCGGCCGTCAAGGCTGCGGTGATGTGCGAGGAAGTGGCCCGCACCGTCCACATCGCCCGGCAGCTCGGCGAGCCGCTGCCCATCGATCCGGTCCAGATCGAGTCCCTCTTCGCCCGCTACCAGAACGTCTACGGCCGCTAGGCCCAAACCCGGTCATCAGGCCAGTCGCACGGCCGTCAGGCCCCCGAAGCTTTCCAGGAGAACTACATGTCCAACGCCAACAACACCTCCCTCGAGCACTACGAGGTCTGGTTCCTCACCGGCAGCCAGCACCTCTACGGGGAGGACGTCCTGAAGCAGGTCGCCGCCCAGTCCCAGGAGATCGCCGCCGCCCTCAACGAAGCCTCCGAGGTACCGGTCAAGCTGGTCTGGAAGCCCGTGCTGACAGATTCCGACGCGATCCGCCGCACCGCCCTGGAAGCGAATTCGGATGACTCAGTGATCGGTGTGACCGCGTGGATGCACACGTTCTCTCCGGCCAAGATGTGGATCCAAGGCCTGGACCTGCTCCGCAAGCCCCTGCTGCACCTGCACACCCAGGCCAACGTTGAGCTGCCGTGGGCGGACATCGATTTCGACTTCATGAACCTGAACCAGGCCGCGCACGGCGACCGCGAGTTCGGCTACATCCAGTCCCGCCTCGGCGTGCCGCGCAAGACCGTCGTCGGGCACGTCTCCAACCCCGAGGTCGCCCGCCAAGTCGGCGTCTGGCAGCGGGCCGCCGCCGGCTGGGCCGCCGTCCGCACTCTGAAGCTGACCCGTTTCGGGGACAACATGCGCAACGTCGCCGTCACCGAAGGTGACAAGACCGAGGCCGAGCTGCGCTTCGGCGTCTCGGTCAACACATGGTCCGTCAACGAGCTCGCCGACGCCGTGCACGGCGCCGCGGAGTCCGACGTCGACGCTCTGGTCGCCGAGTACGAGCGGCTCTATGATGTGGCGCCGGAGCTTCGCTCCGACGGGGCCCGCCACGAATCCCTCCGCTACAGCGCCAGTATCGAGCTGGGGCTGCGCAGTTTCCTCGAAGCCAACGGATCCGCCGCCTTCACCACCTCCTTCGAAGACCTGGGCGAACTGCGGCAGCTGCCCGGCATGGCCGTGCAGCGGCTGATGGCCGACGGCTACGGCTTCGGCGCAGAGGGTGACTGGAAGACGGCCATCCTGGTCCGTGCCGCCAAGGTCATGGGCGCCGGCCTGGCGGGTGGCGCCTCGCTCATGGAGGACTACACCTATCACCTCACTCCTGGCCAGGAAAAGATCCTCGGCGCGCACATGCTCGAGGTGTGCCCCTCCCTGACGGCCACCAAGCCGCGGGTTGAAATCCACCCGCTGGGCATTGGCGGCAAGGAAGATCCGGTCCGTATGGTCTTCGACACCGACGCCGGACCCGGCGTCGTCGTCGCCCTGTCCGACATGCGGGACCGTTTCCGCCTCGTGGCGAACGCCGTCGACGTCGTCGATCTCGACGAACCGCTGCCCAACCTCCCGGTTGCCCGCGCACTGTGGTCCCCGAAGCCCGACTTCGCCACGTCCGCCGCGGCCTGGCTGACCGCCGGGGCAGCGCACCACACCGTCCTTTCCACCCAGGTGGGGATGGACGTGTTCGAGGACTTCGCCGAGATCGCCCGGACCGAGCTCCTCACCATTGACGACGGCACCACCATCCGGCAGTTCAAGAAGGAACTCGCCTGGAACGCGGCGTACTACAAGCTCGCCGGTGGGCTGTGAGCGAGTACGAAATCCAAGCGGGGGAGTACAGCGCGACCGTCACGGCACGGGGAGCTGCCCTGCGGGAACTGCGTCACCGGGGACGGGATTTGGTTGTCCCGTTCCCGGAGGGCGGCCCCATCCCCGACTACAGGGGCATCATCGCGGCCCCCTGGCCCAACCGCATCGCCGACGGCAAATACACGTTCCGGGGAGCCGAGTACCGACTACCCATCAACGAAGCCGAGCGGGACTGCGCCCTTCACGGCCTGGCGTTTCCCCTCGACTGGACGCTGAAGGAGCATTCTGAGTCTGCCGTGGTCCTCGCCTGCACTGTGGGCCCGGCTCCCGGGTATCCGTTCCTGCTCAAGGTCACAGCCCACTACCGTTTGGAGGCCGGCGGCCTGCACGCGGGCGTGACGGCGACCAACTTCAGCGCGGACACCGCGCCCTATGGAGTGTGTCCGCACCCGTACCTGCTCGCGGGGCCGGCTCCGCTGGATGAATGGACGTTGGAGGTTCCGGCCGGCAGGTTTCTGGATGTGACCCCTGACCGGCTGCTGCCTGTGGCCGTGCGGGGAGTGGACGGGCATGAGTTCGATTTCCGTGCGCCGCGCAGCATCGGTGCCACCAAGATCGACCACGCCTTCACCGACATCTCGTTTACCGACGCCGGCCGCGCGCAACTCGTGGCCCGGGATCCGAGCGGGACCGGAGTAGGCATGGCCTGGGACCGGACCTGCCAGTGGCTCCAGATCCACACAGCCGACAAGCAGCCGCCCGCACCGAACAGGCTGGGGCTCGCGGTGGAACCCATGACCTGCCCTCCGGACGCCTTCAACACCGGCGCGGACCTGATCCAGCTGGAGCCCGGCGCCACCCACGAGGCGTCCTGGAGTATCTTCGCCGCGTAACAGCATCACGGGGCCGGCGGGGCCGGCCGGACGTGTGTAGCCGGTCTTAGGGGGCCGGGCGCGCGACCAGTTCGACCTTGACTTCCTGGGTTTCGGTTCCCCTGCGGAATTCCACGGTCACGGTCTGCCCGGGGCTCCGGCTTCGCAGTGCTGCCAGCAGATCCTCCGGCGAGGTGAGTTGGTCGCCGTCGAGCCTGATGAGCACGTCCCCGGCCCGGATTCCGGCTTTCGCCGCCGGGCCGTCCTCCGGCACGGAGAGTGCCAGCGCCCCGAGGGTGTCCGGGAGGCCGAGCTCGCTGGCTATGGGCTGCGTGATTTCCCCCAGCCCCAGGCCGATGAACGCGTGATCGGCGGTGCCGTCCTCGCGGAGCTGGTCAGCGACCTTCACGGCGGTGGCGGCGGGGATGGCGAAGCCCAGGGCAACCGCGCCGGACTGAGGCGGGATGTAAGCCTCGCTGATGCCGATCACTTCGCCGCGGCTGTTCACGACGGCGCCTCCGGAGTTGCCGGGGCTGATCGCCGCGTCAGTCTGGATCAGGTCAACGAGGGACTGGCTGCTGGAGGCCGACCCCGGGATCTCCCGGTGGAGGCCCGAGATGATGCCCGCCGTCGCGGTGTTTTCGAACCCCAGCGGGGAGCCGATGACGACGGCCAGTTCTCCGATGCGGGGCAGGTCGGGCTGGAACTTAGCGGCCGGCAGGCCCTTTCGTTGCGCCTCCACCAGCGCCAGGTCCGAGATGGCGTCGGTTGCCCGCACCGTTCCGGACACTCGTTGGCCGTCGGCGAAGCCCACTTCGACCTCGCGGCTGCCGCGCACCACGTGCTCGTTCGTCAGGATCAGTCCGTCCTCCGAATACACCACGCCGCTTCCGAGTCCACCGCGGCCCGTGAAGATTGTCACCACGGACGGCTGGACGTTGCTGACGATCGCGGGAATGTCCGCAGTACCTGACGGGATTCGCTGGGCCGGCTGTTGTTGTCCTTGCCCGGGTGTCTGCCCGGCACCGCCTTCTGCCGTTCGGCCTGGAGCCTGCGAGGTGGCTGTCTGCCCTGCCGTCTGCTCCGGAGTTTGGCCTGGACTCTGTCCCGGACTCTGTTCCGGACCCTGTCCGGGGCCGGTGCAGCCGGAGGTGGCGGCTGCGATAACTGCGGCCACGGCCAAGACCCGACAAACAGGGGCCATTCGCCTGGTTGTTGACTGCCGGGAGTGCATCGACGTTCCTCCTTGCGCGCGTGGGCGGACGCTGATTAAACGCTAATCCCGGCCAGCAGCGACGGCCAGAGCCGATTCACGGGCATGTGCGGCGAGCCCCTTAACTTGGCCGCGCCGAGCCCCAAACTAGGCGGCGGCTCGCCCCAAAGATCAGCCTGCCGCCATCAATTTGGTGGCCTGCACCGGAGCATTGCCACTGTCTGGCTCAACACTCAGGCCGTACAGGGCTTCGAGGGCTGCGGTGTAGTCGCCCTGCCGGCCGGACGCCGCCAGTTCCCGTGCCCGGGCGGTGGGCACATGCATGAGTTGCCGGACCACCCGCCGCAAAGCGAACTCCACGGCTTCGGCGGTGGCGGTGCAGCCATGCTGGTTCTTGACCCGCGCCACCTCGCTGGCCAGAACCCGCTGCATGTGCCCCCGCAGCGCCACGATCGCTGGGTCCAGGAGACGGGCCTGCTGGTCTTCTTCGAACCGCAGCGCAGCCTGCCGGACGAGTTCGGCGGCCTCCTGGACGACGGCAGAGTGCTCACGGGGTGAGGCCATCCGCACGGCGTCCAGGGTGATGAGTTCAACCCCGGGCAGCTCACCGGTCTCCGACTCGAAGTCGCGGTTCAGGGCCAGGTCGACGACGATGAGGCGTTCCTGCGCGTTCTGCCGGAACCCCCTGAATTCATCTGCCCCGAGCCGGGTTCCGCGGCCGCTGCAGCCGATCACCACATCGGCGCCTTGGATTGCCGCGGGCAGGTCGGAGCGCCCCAGGGCAGCAGCGCCGCGGGCTGCGGCGAAGGCCTCGGCGCGTCCGGACCATGAAAAGACGGAGACGTTGTCACAGTGCCCGGCTGCCAGCAGCGCCAGGGTGGAGCCGGCATAGGCTCCGGTGCCGATGACAACCACCGACAACCCGGCCATCCCGTCGCGCCCCAGCTTCGCGGCAGCCAGATCCAGCGCGACAGAGACCACGGAGCGCCCGGCGGCGCCTAGCGTGGTCAGGGATCCGACGTCGCGTGCGGCGCGTGAGGCTGCCTGGAACAGGCGGATCAAGGCGCCGCTGGCCGCTCCCGATTCCTGGGCCGCGGCCAGGGCACGGCGGAGCTGGCCCGCAATTTCCCGTTCGCCGACAACCGCCGAATCCAGTCCGGCACCTACGGAGAAGAGGTGCGCCGTCATCGCATGACCGGACAGAAAGTCCAGGGACCCGCGGAGTTCTTCGCCGCCAACGCCGGAGCAGTCACTGATAATCGACAGCACCCGGCTCCGGGCTGCGGACGGCTCCGTGCCGGCAGCAATCTCGAAGTAGACCTCGAACCGGTTGCACGTCGACAGCACCACAGTGCCGGCTATGCCGGGGGATGCGGCCAAGGCTGCGGACGTGATCCGGCGCGGGCCTGCCCCCAGCCGCGCAAGGAATTCGAGGCCGGTTCCGCGGTGCGAGCCGACCAAGGCAAACAGCTGGGCATCCGGGGCCGGGTGCCCGGCTGCATAGCCCTCCGATTCCACCGGTATCTCGAGACCTTCTGGCACTGCATCCCCCTGGTTCCCTAACTTCCTCCACGACGACGGGCCCCCGGCCCCCTGTGGCCAGGCGCCGTTGCCTGACCACAGAGCTTGGACCTGGAGACAGCGTGGGCTCGCCACCTTGGAAAATTCTTGCGGGCGGGGCGGTGCGTTCGGCATTCTGCAACGATGTACCGAGAAGTTGCCGTGAGAAGGAGCCTCGGATGGCTGTGACCATGAATGATGTTGCCCGCGTGGCAGGGGTGTCCCTGAAAACCGTGTCCAACGTCCTCAACGACTATGAGTTCATCAGGCCGGCCACAAGGCAGAAGGTGCTGGACGCCATTAACGAGCTCGGCTACGAGGCCAACCTGACCGCCCGCAGCCTCCGCTCTGGCAAGTCGCGCATGCTCGGCCTGGTTCTGGCCGACCTTTCAGCCCCGTATTACGCGGAGCTGGCCTCGCGCCTCATGACTGTTGCCTCCGCCCGCGGCTACCGTGTGCTCGTGGAGCAGTCCGCCGCACTCGAGGAGAACGAGCTCAGTGCGTTGCATGGTCCGTTCCGCCAGCTGACGGACGGGCTCCTGTTCACCCCGCTGAGGCTGGACCCGGACACCGTGGCGGACCGGCGCGGAGGCAAGCCGCTCGTGATGCTCGGCGAGCATATCCAGGACCCGCGGTTCGACACCGTCACCATGAAGAATGTCCGGGCGGCCCAGGCGATGACAGCCCACCTGCTGGCCGGAGGGCGGCGCCGCATAGCAGTGATCGGAGCATCACCGGAGGACAGCGCCGGAAGTCCGGGGCTGCGGCTCACGGGCTACCGGCAGGCGCTCAAGGACGCCGGGGTGGACTTTGAACCGGCACTCATCGTCCCGTCCGAGTGGCGGCGGGATGCCGGAGCATCCGCGGTGGATGCACTGCTGGAGTGTGCAGTACCGTTCGACGCCGTCTTCGGATTGAACGACGCCCTCGCGCTGGGAGCCCTGCATGAACTCCTCATCCGAGGCGTCAAAGTTCCGCAGGAAGTTGCCGTGGCAGGCTTTGACGATATTGATGAGGCCCGCTTCGCCTCCCCTGCGCTCACCACCGTGGCCCCGGGCATGCAGGAAATCGCGGAGCGCTCAGTCGGGCTCCTGATCGACCGGATCGAAGGCAAGGAGAAGTCCGACGACGGTGTGCACGTCGAAGCGGGGTTCGAGCTCAAGATCCGGACCTCGGCACCGTAGAGCCGCCCCCTTGGGGTTATCCCGGCCCTTTCGTGGGTACATGAAACCTGTGGCCTCCGTCTGCCGAACAACGGAAAGGAACCGCAGTGATTGCCCTGCTGATCATCGATATGCAGAACGCCTACTTCGAGGATCCTGCCCTCGCTCAGCGGCAGGACGCCCTGGTTCAGGCCTGTAACCGTCTCATCGGAGAGTCGGCCGCAAGCGGCGCCAAGGTTCTGCTGGTCGGAACCGAGCACGAGCGGGACAAGTCCACCTGGTCCCTGAATATGCTGGACGACGACCAGGGATTCATCTTCCGCGGTTCCGGCCAGGCTGACTTCGTTCCCGGACTTCAGACCGACGGACTGCCCCGCCTGGTTAAAACGCGCGACAGCGCCTTCACCGGGACCGACCTGCTGTCCCGGCTGCGGAACTGGGGCGTCGAGGAACTGGTGCTCGCCGGCGTCGCCACGCACAACTGCATTGCCCAGACGGCGGCCGACGCTTTCGCCCACAACTTCCGCGTCGTCTACGCCCAGGAGGCCATGGCATCCGGAAACGAGCGGGCCGCGGCAGACATGCTGCGCATCCTGTCCGACGAATACCGCCAGCCGGTGCTGTCCACAGACGACATCGCAACACGGATGAAGGGCAGCTAGCCCAGGAAATCTTGCTGAAACGTCCGCGGATTACGCTGGTCACACACCGCCGGGCGCGTGCATCCGCATGCTGCGGGGGTGTCCGTCCTAGAAGGGAACCCGGTATGCATCTGATGCCCCGCGAGCAGGAAAAGCTCATGATCGTGGTCGCAGCCGACCTCGCACGCCGCCGCCAAGCACGCGGGCTCAAGCTGAACTTTCCGGAGGCTGTGGCCATCATCAGCTACGAACTGATCGAAGGGGCACGGGACGGGCGGACGGTTGCCGAGCTCATGAGCTACGGCACCACCCTCCTGAGCCGCGACGACGTCATGGAAGGCGTCCCGGAGATGATCCACGATGTCCAGGTCGAGGCGACCTTTCCCGACGGCACCAAGCTCGTCACCGTCCACGATCCCATCCGATAAGGGGCACCATGATTCCGGGAGAGTATGTCCTGCGGAACGAACCGCTGACGGTCAATGCGGGACGCGAGGCGATCGACGTCGTCGTCGTCAATACCGGCGACCGCCCCGTGCAGGTGGGCTCGCACTACCACTTCGCCGAGGCGAACAGCGCACTGACGTTCGACCGCCAGGCCGCCTTCGGCCGCCGGCTCGACATCCCCGCGGGAACCGCTGCGCGGTTTGAGCCCGGAGACAGCAGGACGGTGCGCCTCATCGAGCTCGCGGGCAGCCGCGAGGTGTTCGGGCTGAGCAACGCGGTCAACGGCAGCCTTGGGGCGGCAGAGTCCGCACACGCGACGGCAGGGGGAACACCATGAGTTTCGAGCTGTCCCGCAAGCAGTACGCGGACCTTTACGGCCCGACGACGGGCGACGCCATCCGCCTCGCGGACACTGACCTGTTCCTCGAGATCGAGAAGGATCTCACCGCCTACGGCGAGGAAGTGGTGTTCGGCGGCGGCAAGGTGATCCGCGACGGCATGGGCCAGAACGGCCAGGTGGTACGGGAAGAAGACGTCCCGGACACCGTGATTACCAACGTGGTCATCCTCGACTACACCGGCATCTACAAGGCGGACGTCGCACTCAAGGACGGCCATATCTACAGGATCGGCAAGGCCGGCAACCCACAGATCACCGACGGCGTGGACATTGTGATCGGCGCAAGCACCGAAATCATCGCCGGGGAACGGAAGATCCTCACGGCCGGCGGCGTGGACACTCATATCCACTTCATCTCTCCGGACCAGGTGCCCACAGCCCTCGCCAGCGGCGTCACCACCATGGTGGGCGGCGGCACGGGGCCGGCGGAAGGCACGAAAGCCACCACTGTTACCCCCGGCAAGTGGCACATCCAGCGGATGCTGCAGGCCGCCGAAGGGATGCCCATCAACATCGGACTGTTTGGCAAGGGGCACGCGTCCGCCGTCGAACCGCTGGCCGAACAGATCCGGGCCGGAGCCGTCGGGCTCAAGATCCACGAGGACTGGGGATCCACCACCGCCTCGATCGACAACTCCCTAAGAGTGGCCGACGAATACGACGTCCAGGTGGCCATCCATACCGACACCCTCAACGAGTGCGGCTTCGTGGAGGACACCATCCGGGCCATCGCCGGCCGGGTCATCCACACCTTCCACACGGAGGGCGCCGGCGGCGGGCACGCCCCGGACATCATCAGGATCGCCGGCCTGCCGAATGTCCTGCCCGCCTCCACCAACCCCACGCTGCCGTACACGCGGAACACCATCGAAGAGCACCTGGACATGCTCATGGTGTGCCACCACCTCAACCCGGACATACCGGAGGATGTGGCCTTCGCAGACTCCCGGATCCGTGCCGAGACCATCGCCGCCGAGGACGTACTCCAGGACCTGGGAATCTTCGCCATCACCTCCTCCGACTCCCAGGCCATGGGCCGGGTGGGCGAGGTGATCACCCGGACTTGGCAGGTGGCGGACAAGATGAAGAAGCAGCGCGGAGTGCTGAAGGACGCCTCGGGTGAGGAGCACGGTTCCGCTGCTGGTCTGGGACCCGGAAGCGACAACTTCCGCCTCAAGCGCTATGTGGCCAAGTACACCATCAACGCAGCCATCGCGCAGGGCATGGCCGACTCCATCGGCTCGGTGGAAGAGGGCAAGTTCGCAGACCTCGTCCTCTGGGACCCGGCGTTCTTCGGGGTCAAGCCCGAGCTGGTGCTCAAGGGAGGGCAGATCGCCTATGCGCTGATGGGCGACGCCAACGCCTCCATTCCGACGCCCCAGCCGCGGACCATGCGCCCGATGTTCGCCGCTTTCGGCAAGGCCGTGCAGCAGTCCTCCATCACGTTCCTGTCCCAGGCCGCCATCGACGCGGGCGTGCCGGAGGAACTTGGCCTGCAGAAGATCATCCGGCCCGTCTCCGGGATCCGGTCGCTGACCAAGGCCGATCTCAAGTACAACGACGCCACCCCGGACATCCAGGTGGACCCGGAAACGTACAGGGTTTCGGTGGACGGCGAGGACGTCACCTGCGAACCGGCGGACGTGCTGCCCTTGGCACAGCGCTATTTCCTCTTCTGAGTCCCAACCACCCGGAGCCCCATGTGATCATCGAAAAAATCCTCGGCAACCTGCGCGACCTCCCTGAGGCGGAGACCGCGGCCTTCGCCGGGCTGCACAAGGAAAAAGTGGTGCTTCCCAGCGCCGAGCTGGTCAAGCGAATCCAGCGCGTCACCACGGACCACGGCAAGGAAATCGGCATCCGGCTGCCGTCCGGCTCCGGGGACCTCCGCGACGGCGACATCCTGCACGTGGCCGAAACCAGCATGATCGTGGTGTCCGTGCTGCCCACCGACGTCCTGGTGGTGGCGCCCCGGACCATCCACGAGATGGGCGTCGTGGCACACTCCCTCGGCAACCGCCACCTGCAGGCCCAGTTCTTCGACGCCTCCTCCGACTACGGCGCCGAGGTCATGGTGTGCGCTTACGACCACACCGTCGAGGACTACCTTCGCCACGTGGGAGTGCCCTACGACCGCCAAGAACGCGTTCTGCCGGTGCCTTTCCGCCATGCCGAGCACAGCCACTGATTTCGGAATGTCCTACCAGCTCGCCCTGCAGCAGCTCACCGACTCGGCGCTGCCTACCGGGGCTTTTGCGCACTCACTTGGGTTTGAGACCTACATCGACCGCGGGTTGGTTCATGACGAGGAGTCGTTCGGGGTGTGGCTGGCTGCCTTCGTGGGGCAGCAGCTTACTTACTCTGACGGGCTGGCCATTCGGTTCCTTTACGAGGGCGTTGCTGTGGGTGAGCTCGATGCCTTGTTGTCTGCGCAGCTCCTGCCGCGGCAGCTGCGTGAGGCCAGCACCAAGATGGGTGCCCGGCTGTTGGAGATTGGATCCGAAGTGTTTCCTTCCCCGGAGCTGACGGAGTACCGGGAGCTGGTGGGTGCGGGCCGCGCCGCCGGCCATCAGCCGCTGGCGTTCGCCGTCGTCGCCCGTTCCCTGGGTGTGCCCCTGCCGGAAGCGCTCGCGGCCTACCTCTTTGCGACGGTCACCTCGCTTACGCAGAACGCCGTCCGTGCCGTTCCGCTGGGGCAAAACGCCGGCCAGCGGCTGCTGCGGGCAGCGTCCGACGGCGTTGCTGCCGCCGTCGAACGGATTGGCCGCCTTGCGCCGGACGACTTCGGGGCCCTCAGTCCCGGACTGGAAATCTCGCAGATGCGGCACGAACGCCAACGTGCCCGCATGTTCATGAGCTAGTAGGAGGACAGCATGTCTGAACCCATCAAGATCGGCATCGGCGGACCGGTTGGCGCCGGCAAGACCCAGCTCGTGGAGCGGCTCACCCGCCACATGAGCCGTGAAGTCTCCATGGCCGCCATCACCAACGACATCTACACCATCGAGGACGCCAAAATCCTTGCAGCGAACGGCATCCTCCCCGAGGACCGGATCATCGGAGTCGAAACCGGCGGCTGCCCGCACACCGCCATCCGTGAAGACACGTCGATGAACACGGCCGCCATCGAGGAGCTCAAGAAACGCCACCCGGACCTGCAGGTCATCTTCGTGGAATCCGGCGGCGACAACCTCTCTGCCACCTTCAGCCCCGAGCTCGTTGACTTCTCGATCTACATCATCGACGTGGCCCAGGGCGAGAAGATCCCCCGAAAAGCAGGGCAGGGCATGATCAAGTCCGACCTCTTCATCATCAACAAAACGGACCTCGCACCCCATGTCGGCGCCGACCTCGCCATCATGGAACGTGACTCCCGCGAGTTCCGGGGTTCGAAGCCATTCTGCTTCACCAACCTCAAAACCGACGAAGGGCTCGACGCCGTCATCGACTGGGTGCGGCGCGATGTCCTGATGCTCGACCTGGCCCAATGACGGCTCTCGGGCTGGGGCAGGCGGCTTCGCCGGATTTGGGGCCGTGCCCGTCCCCAGCCGCTCCCAACTCTCGCAAGCTCGAGTCGGGGCCCTCGCAGCAGTGGGCCCCCCACGAGTGCCGCCACGCCGCGGCCCCCAAACCCGGCCTCGCCGCCTCCGCCGTTAAGTCGCCGATGGGGGAGCTTGAGCTGAAGGTCGAGGTGCGCGGGGGCAGGTCCGTGGCCGCGCATCAGTACCACCGGGGCGCCTTGCGGGTTCTTCGGCCGCACTATCTGGATGAGTCCGGGCAGGTTTGTTATGTCCTCGTCAATCCCGGCGGGGCATATCTTGGGGCAGACCTTTACGTCATTGACGTGGAGGTGGCGGACGGGGCGAAGCTGCTCCTGACGACCCAGTCGGCCACCAAGATTTACCGGACGCCGGAGTCGTTTGCCGAGCAGCGGATGACATTGCGGCTGGGGGAGCGGGCACAGCTGGAACTGGCTCCGGACCAGCTCATCGCCTACCGGGAGGCCAGCTACCGGCAGAACACGCGCATCACCGTGCAGCCGTCGTCGAGCCTGGTGATGGCTGAGGTGATTACGCCGGGGTGGTCTCCCGAGGGGGCCTCATTCCGGTACGAGGAACTGCGGCTCCGCAACGAGATCCATGTGGAGACCGGCGGCCGCACGGAACTGCTGGCCCTGGACAACGTGCTGATCCGGCCATCGCTCACCGACGTCACGGGCATGGCGTTCATGGAGGGCTTCAGCCATCTGGGGTCGCTCATTGTGGTGGACCAGAGAGTGGACCAGGCGCTCGCCGACGAACTCCATGCGCTCACGGCCGGCCACGACGCCTACACTGGGGTGTCCCTCACGGCGCCGGTCAGCGGAACCACCGGCCTGGTGCTGCGGTCCCTGTCCGACTCCACGGAAGAACTTAACCGGCTGCTGGGTGCCTGTACCGCCCTGCTGCGCGGACAATGGTACGGGCAGGCGCCCCTGAATTTGAGGAAGTACTGATGGCGACGCTGACGGGGTTCGCCGCAATGTACCGGCGGCGCGAAGAGCTGCCACTAAGGACCCGCATACTGTTTGCATTTGGTGCGGTGGCCGCGCTGCATGTTGCCGCCGTCGTACTTCTTTTCACCGGCACCGCTGGAGCCGGCACCGCGGGTGCCGGCCAGTCCGTTGCCCTGGGGCTGGTGCTCACCGCCTACCTCGCGGGCGTCAAGCACAGCTACGACTGGGACCACATCGCCGCGATCGACAATTCGACGCGCAGGTTCGTGGCCCAGCGGAAGGACCCCGTGAGCGTCGGGTTCGCCTTCAGCCTGGGCCACAGCTCCGTGGTGATCCTGGCCGGCGTCCTGGTGGTGGGCGGCGCGGCCATGGTGGGCCAGTTCATGGAGGACGGCACCCCCGGAAACCTGGTGCTGGGACTGACCGGCAGCGGCGTCTCGGGGCTGTTCCTGCTGGTCATGGGCCTGTTCAACGGCTCGGCGTTCCTGCAGGCTGCGCAGGCGTACCGGAACGTGCAGGGCGGCGGAGAGGTGCGCGACGGGGACCTTGAGGCCAAAGGATTTGTTGCCCGCCTGCTGGCCAGGCCGCTGTCCAGGGTGCAGCGGCCGCGGAACATTTACGTGATCGGATTTCTGTTCGGGCTGGGTTTCGATACGGCCACCACCATCGGGCTCCTGGTGATGACGACGGCGGCCTCCCTCGCCGGAGTCTCCCCGCTGGCCCTCCTGGCGCTTCCTCTGTCGTTCACCGCGGCCATGACGCTCTTCGACACCACGAACGGCGTCGCCATGATGCGCATGTACAGATCGGCCCTCCACAACCCGCAACGGAAGCTGGGCTTCAACGCCCTGATCACGGGCATCTCAGCCCTGTCCGCCCTGTTCGTTTCAGCCATTACCCTGGGCGGCTTCTTCCATACGGCCTTTGGTCTCGAAGACCCCCTGACAACTTGGCTGGGCCGGGTGGACCTCGGCGAGGCCGGGCTGCTCCTGGTCGCTGTGCTGCTTGCGGTGTGGGGTGTTGCTGCGCTGCGTGGGCGGTCGAAGGGCCCTTCGCAGGCCACCTAGCCGGGACATAGAAGCACAACTTATGACGGCGGACCGGAGCGAAT
The DNA here is from genome assembly GCF_059090445.1 of Arthrobacter sp. B2060. Lineage (NCBI taxonomy): Bacteria > Bacillati > Actinomycetota > Actinomycetes > Micrococcales > Micrococcaceae > Arthrobacter > Arthrobacter sp. B2060. Next base: position 475,223 of record NZ_JBNHFR010000001.1, on the reverse strand, counting down.
GGCAGGATAAGACGCATGGAACTGCACATCACGGGGGATCCCGCTGCCGACAAACTGCTCAGCGATGACGCGTTTGCGCTGCTCACCGGCATGCTGCTTGACCAGCAGGTGACCATGGAGTCCGCCTTTGCCGGCCCCGAAAAGATCCGCACCCGCATCGGGTCCATCGAACCCGCGGCGATCGCCGGGTACGATCCCCAGGGCTTCGTCGACGTGTTCAAGGAGCGGCCGGCCGTGCACCGTTTTCCGGGCTCCATGGCCGCACGCGTCCAGGCTCTGGCCGAGACCGTGCACAGCGAGTGGAACGGGGACGCCACCGCCATCTGGACCCAGGGTGACCCCGACGGCAAGGAAGTGCTGCGCAGGCTCAAGGCCCTGCCCGGATTCGGCGAGCAAAAGGCGAAGATCTTCCTTGCGCTTCTCGGGAAGCAGTGCGGACTCCAGGCAGAAGGCTGGCGCGAGGCCGCTGGCCACTACGGCCAGGAGGACGCCTTCCTGTCCGTCGCCGACATTGTTGACCAGGAGTCGCTGAGCAAGGTGCGCGCGAGCAAGCAGGCCGCCAAAGCCGCGGCGAAATCAGCGAAAGCGGCCGGTAGCTGACGCCGGGTACCTAAACCGCCAAGATCACGTACGCGAGGTCCTTCGTTAGGCAAGCTTCGCGCGCAGGCCGCCGATAATGACGTCTAGGCCGAAGTCGAAGGCGTGCCCGCCCCGTTCCTCCGATGGCCCTGCGGCGCCGAGTGCGCGCTTGAGCGCGGGGTAACCCTCCGCCGGCGGGTCCCAGACGACCTCCGGAGCTGCCAGGTCCAGGGCCGCGCCGAGGGCGAAGCTGTCGATTGTGGAGATGGCCGCCACCACGTCCCGTCCCCTGAATCCGGCTGCCTCGAGGGCCATCGCCAGGTCCTCGTAAAGTCCGATGACGGCCGGATCAGTGATCGTTTGCAGGACCAGCAGGGGTGCCAGCCGCGGGTGGCGCATGAACGCGTCCCGGTAGGCGCGGATGAGGACCCTCAGGGCAGCTTCCCAGTCGCTGTGGTCCACCGGCGGATACGGCTCCTCGGTGATGATCCGGTGCCGCATTAGCTCCAGGATCTCGTCCCTGCCACTGACGTGGTTGTAGATGGAGGACTGGCTGACCCCTATCTTCTTCGCGAGTTTCGGGAAGCTGAAATCGCCGCTCTCATCAACCAGCTCCAGCGCGGCTTTTGTCAGGGCCTCCACGGATATCAGCGGGAGGAGCGGGCGCCCCATAGGTTCTCCTGACTGCAGCTTTTGAACGTCAAAGCCAGCCTAGTCGGCGGGACCGGTGGACGTCGTTTTTGGGAAATCTGTTGTGCTCTGCGCCACATGCCCTCATAATAAACGAAAGCCTTTCGTTTAGCAGGGCTCCTCAGAAAGGACGGACCAGTGCCGGATACCGAAACCAGACAACCGACGTCGTCCGCGGACGGCGCGCTCAAACGTAATGCCCTGGGCACGGGCGGCATCGCCTTCCTCGTGATCTCGGCCGCAGCCCCGCTCACCGTCATGGCGGGCGTGGCGCCCGTAGCCATCGACGTGGGCGGCATCGGCGCCCCGGCAGGCTACCTCTTGGCGGGCATCGTGCTCACCCTCTTCGCCATCGGCTTCATGGCCATGACCCGCCACGTCAAAGCCTCAGGCGGCTTCTACACCTACATCTCGCTGGCCATGGGCAAGACCATGGGACTGGCCTCCGCCATCCTGGCGATCATCTCGTACAACTGCCTACAGATCGGCGTCTATGGCCTCTTCGCGGTCCAGACCCACGACATGCTCAAAGTGCTCTTCGGCCTCGACGTGCCGTGGCCGGCCATCGCGCTGGCCGCCGTCGCTGCAGTGTGGTTCCTCGGCTACCGGGGGATCGACGTCGGTGCAAAGGTGCTCGGCGTGCTCCTGGTGGCCGAGACCGGCATCCTCGCCGTGATGGGCGTGGGCATCCTCGGCAGTGGCGGAGCCCAGGGAATCAGCGCGGGCTCTTTCAGCCCGGAGCACGCTTTTGGCCCCGGAGTCCTGGCGATCCTTGGCATCTGCTTCGCCGCATTCATGGGCTTCGAATCCACCGTGCTGTACCGGGCCGAGGCCCGCAACCCGGACAAGTCCGTGCCGCGGGCCATGTACATCGCCGTCGGCTTCATGTCCGTCTTCTACGCCTTCATCGTCTGGGCCGTCATCCAGGCCTACGGCGAAGGCCGTGCCGTTGAAGCAGCCGGTGAACTTGCCGGCGGGATGTTCTTCCAGACCATCAACCACTACGTGGGACCGTGGGCCGAGGTGGTGATGTACCTGCTGATCGTCACCAGCGTCTACGCTTCCCAGCTCGCGTTTCACAACGCGATCAACCGCTACGTTTATATGCTGGCGCGCGACGGCGTATTGCCTGCCTTCCTGGGACGGACGCACCCCAGGTTCCAGTCCCCGCACCGGGCCGGCCAGCTGCAGACGCTACTCGCCGCCGCCGTCATCACCGTCTGCGCCGCGCTCAACGCCGATCCCTACCAGCAGCTGCTGATCTGGGTAAACACTCCAGGAATCTTCGGCATCGTGGGGCTCCAGGGCCTGGTCTCGCTGGCCGCCTTCCTCTACCTGCGCCGCAATCCCGAGGCCGTGACGCACAAATTGCTGGTCCCGCTCAGCCTGGCCTCGGCCATCCTCCTCTTCGGCGTGGTGCTGCTGATCGGCCTGAACATCGAGCTGCTCACCTTTGCCGACGCACTGACCAACACCGTCCTCATCCTGGTAGCGCCCCTGGTCTTCATCGCCGGGCTGCTCACCGCCCGCTGGGTGCGGCGCCACCGACCCGAGACCTTCGCGCAGATTGGAAGCTTTGAAACCCATGAATCCTGATGTCATCATCCTGGCCGACACCATCCACACTATGGAGAACCTGCCCGCCGGGAGCCCTGCACCGCAGGCGGTGGCGGTTCGGGACGGCGTGATTGCCGCCGTCGGAAGCCGTGCCGACGCAGAAAACTGGCCATCCGCGGAGGTCATCGACTTCGGTGCTGCCGTGCTGACTCCGGGCCTGGTGGACTGCCACATGCATCCTGTCTTCGGGCTGGAGCTGGTACGCGGCTGCGATCTCTCCGGCGCCAACAACCTTGCTGAGGTGCGGGCGCTGCTCCGCGCCGAATCCGAGGCAACACCCGCCGGGGACTGGGTGCGGGCCTGGGGCCTGGACCCCAATGTGTTCGGAACCGCCGCCGCCCACCGCGAACTGATTGACGACGTCGTCTCCGGACAGCCGTGCCTCATCCGCCTTTTCGACGGGCATTCGGCGCTGGCCAGTTCCCGTGCCCTTGACATCGCGGGGGTGGCAGGGCCGCGCGCGTTCGACCAGGCGTCGGAAGTGGTGTGCGACGGCACCGGTAAGCCGACGGGGCTGTTGCTGGAGGCCGCCGCCATAGAGCTCGTTACGCGTGTCATGCCCTTGGAGTCCTTCGACGAGCGGAAGGAGAGGCTAGCGCAACTCTTCAGGCGGTTCTCACGGTCCGGGCTGACGGGGGCGCATGTGATGGACTGCGGGGACGGTTCACTGGAGCTCTACCGCGCCCTCGAAGCCGGTGCCCTCGAAGAGGGCATGGCTGGCGGACTCCCGCTGCGCCTGCGGATCTCGCCGTGGTGCATGCCCGGCAGCGGCGAGGAAAACTGGACCCGGCTCGCGGAGCAGGTCGGAGTGGGCGGGCGACGCTGGGAGGTGGCCGGCATCAAGCTGTTCGTTGACGGCACCGTGGACAACGGCACGGCCTGGCTGTTTGAACCCGATTCCCAAGGGGAGTCGGTGGCACCGTTCTGGCCGTGCCCCGAGGAATACGCCAAGGCCGTTCGGTTCTTCGCCGGCCGCGGGATTCCCACGGCCACGCACGCCATCGGCGACGCGGGAGTGGCCTGCGTGCTGGACGCCTTCGAGTCATTGCCGCCCGGTGCACCCCCAGGCGTGCACCGGATCGAACACCTCGAAACCGTCCCGGATGACTTGATTGAGAGGTTCTCCCGCTCGGGCCTCGTGGCGAGCATGCAGCCCACGCACTGCACGCATTACTCCCGGGCTGACCATACAGACAACTGGTCCACCCGGCTGGGAACCGAGCGGGCGAACAGGGCTTGGCGCTGCGGTGACCTGCGTACCGCGGGGGTCACCCTCGGGTTGGGATCGGACTGGCCGATCGCCCCGTTCGAGCCCCTGCCCATCCTGGCGGACGCGCAATTGCGACGGCGGGCCGGCCAGCCGGGCGACCAGCCAGTACTGCCGGCTCAGGCCCTCACGGCACGGCAGGCGCTCGAGGGCTATACCTCGCACGCTGCCAAGGCTGCGGGGGAGTGGGCGGTGTCCGGCTCCGTCACGGTGGGCAAGCGCGCGGATTTCACGGTTTTTGAGGTAGATCCGCTGTCAGCGGCCCCGGACGCACTGGCTGATTCCAAGGTTCTGGCGACATTCGTGGACGGGCTCGTCCAGCATTCGGCGGTGGGGTCCGCCTTGTAGGGTTGCTGCCTTCGGCAACGTCGCGAACGCCTTGGCGGACGCGGGCCTGGAACCGCGCCGGCAAGGCATGGTGGACCGGGTGGGAGCGCTCACGCGGCTCAACCGCCAAATCGTGCCTGGAATGGTGCTTCCACCCCCCGAAGCCGTCTCCCGCGTAGAAGCCCTATCGCGGGCCTGGGAACACCTGCGCCTCGACGGTGATTGATGATGACTGGCCGGTCATGGCCGGGTGAGCGGTATTTGTCCAGTGAAGCGAAGCTGAAGTTCCTCCTCTACCTTTTCCAAGCTGCGGCCTTTGGTTTCGGGAATTGATCGGATGTAAAAGATGAGTGTTCCGATATTGATCACGGCGAAGAGGAAGAATGTGGAGCCTTGGATCGAGTTGATAAGGATGGGGAAGACCAGGGACACGATCGTGTTGGCGATCCAGACGAAGGAGATCGCGGGTCCCGTGGCAAATCCGCGGATCCTCAACGGAAAGATCTCGGCCAGCAGGAGCCAGAAAATGGGCCCGATGCAGGCCTGCATGAACAAGAGGAATAGCAACATGCCTGCCAAGACGAGGTAGGAGCGAAGTGAGGACTCCGGCAAAAGGAAGAAGATGCCAATGAGGGCCAGTGCCGCGGTCAGTCCGGCTTGGCCAGTAATGATGATCGGACGCCGTCCCACTCCACGATGCAGCAGATAGATACCCACCAGGGTTGCGATCACGGACACTACGCCGTTGCAGATGGTTGCCACCAGGGACGCTTGCGTGTCCAGCCCCGTTGAGATCAGGACCGAAGGCGCGAAATACATGATGCTGTTGACGCCTGTTGTCTGTGAAAGGAATGCAATAGCAATCCCGAGGAAGACAAGTTTGCGAATCCATGGGGTTTTGAGGTCCCGGATGTCGCCCGTTCCGGTCCTGGCGTCTTTTGCCGCCGATGCCTGCATCTCCTGAAGTTCGTCGTCGATGATGTCCGCCGGTCGCGTCCGGAGCAACGACTTTCGAGCTTCCTCAACCCTTCCTTTGCTGACCAGCCATCGGGCGGATTCCGGGACGAACAGCATGCCCAGCCAGAGGAGCACTGCGGGGACGGATGCCAGCATCAGCATTCCGCGCCAGATGTGTCCGTCGTCGGATATGGAACCGAGATATGCGTTCGAGCTGTAAGCGATGAGCTGGCCGCTAACGATCATCAGTTCGTTCACCGTGACGATCTGCCCGCGTCGTGAGGCTGGGGCGAGCTCGGCGAGGAAGACCGGTACGGTGGCCGAGGCTCCGCCAACGGCCAGACCGAGAATGAAGCGGGCAACTATGATGATGGCGGTGTTCGGAGCGATGGCACACCCGATGGCACCAATGAAGAAGATCATCGCGAGCAACATGATGTTGCGTTTGCGGCCCTGTTGATCCGAGAGGCGTCCGCCAAACAGCGCCCCAAACGTCGCCCCGAAAACGAGGGAAGCGGTCACAACGCCTTCTTGGGCGGCTGTGAGTTCCAGCCCGCCTTCGCTTCCAGGCAGTGTCATGAATGGAAGGGCGCCGCTGATGACGCCGGTGTCATAGCCGAACAACAAGCCGCCAAGGGTCGCGATCGCAGTGATTAATCCCAGCTTCGGGCCAGTGGATTCGGTAATGCGTGGTTTTCCAAGTACAGGAGACGTCTGCGTCTGCATGTTGATCCTTTTGTGTGGGAGGGTCAGATGCGGGCGGGAGCCCAATCAGGGGCATCACGGAGCACCACGGAACCCAAGAGTTCGGCAGACTTGCGGACGCCTTCGCCGGAGTTCACAAGGACGTCCTCGTGCTCGATGTTAAGCGGGCCGTTGTAGCCGACTGACTGCAGGCTGTAAACGAAATCTGCCCAGAATGCGGCACCCCCCGGATGGCCTAGACCAAGGGTCACGTAGTTCCAGGAGCGGTCCGTGGTACGGGCCGGGGGCAAGGTGTCGAGAATGCCGTTGACTGCCGTGTTGTGCCTATCAATGCGGGCGTCTTTGGCATGTACGTGGAAAATTGATGAGCCCAGCGCGCGTATGACCGCAAGAATGTCCGCACCCATCCACATGAGGTGGGACGGATCGAGGTTTGCACCAACGACGTCGTCACCGACAATGCCCTGCAGCCGCTTCATGGTGGCCACATTGAAGACGAGTTGCCGGCCATGCATTTCAACTGCCAGGCGAACGTTATGGCTTCTTGCGAATTCAGCGAGCTGAATCCAGTAGGGCTCGGCTACTTCTGACCATTGGTATTCGAGGATCTCAAGCGTCTCCGGCGGCCATGATGTAGTGATCCAGTTAGGCGCTTTCTCACCCCGCGCACCGGGAAGCCCGGACATCAGTACTACTGTGGGCACGCCCATCTCGGAGGCCACCACTATAGTGTCGCGGACGACCCGATCGTGGGCTGGTCCGGTCACGGGATGGAGCTGGTTTCCATTCGCGTTCAGTGCGCTCAGGGTGAGCCCGCGGGAGCGGATGGCTTCAGCTAGTGCCTTGCGTGCTGAGGTGCTGGAGACGAGCTCGTCGAGGTTTGCATGAGGGGAATCGGACCAGTTGCCGGTGGCGATCTCCACAGTGTCCATGCCAAGTTCGGCTGCAATATCGAGCACCTGTTCCAGGGGCCGCGAACCAAGCGAGTCGGTAATTAGTCCGAGCTGCATGAGCGTTCCTTTCGTACGTCTTTGTGCGGAAATGAGGACAAGCCCTTATCTAAAGCTTTAGATGCCCGATGTTAGACCTAATGTCCTTACATATCAACACTCTTGGAGCGGGGTGCTCAGAGCCTTGGAGCGGGGTACTCAGAGCATGGGAAAGGGGTCCGGGGGCAGGACAATGTCCTGTTGCTTGCCCTGAGACGGCTCGACGTGGGCAGTGAGGCCCACCAGGTGACCCGCGCCGATCCTGTTGAACCGCAACAGGCCATACCTTCGGGAACGTGCGTACCCGCAGGCTGCAGTTCGAAAGGCAGGCGCACTCCGGTGGACCTATCGGAGTCCGGGTGGGCTGAAGGCCAACTTTGGCGACGGGTTGCCTATGCGGGCGTTCAAAGAGCCCGGCGAGCCGAAGAGCGGAAAACTCAGTCCCCACGTCCGCTGTCAGAAGCAGGAGACGATAAGATCACTCCATAGTGCCTAGTCATCATAAGAACGTGAAGCGAGTCGGAATCATTGACGTCGCGCGCGAGGCAGGCGTGTCAACGGCAACAGTCAGCTTCGTTCTCGCAGGGAAGGCTCCGGTGGCGGACGCCACGCGTGAACGGGTCCTGGAAGTGGTTCGCCAACTGGGCTACCAGCGCAACCGGCATGCCCGCGCACTGCGCCGTGGCGCGCCAAGGTCGCTATCAGCCGTGGTGCCGGATGTCACCAACCCTTTCTATGCGGAGCTGGTCGCAGCCATCGAGAATGCGGCGAGTGGCAGGGGTTTCATGCTCTCGCTTATGAACTGCCAGCTGGATCGCGCCCGCGAGGTGTCTTATTTAGGCGCCGTATTCGACGAGGTTCCGGATGGGATCATCTATGTCCCCATGACGAGCGACGCTGTGCATAAAGTCGAGTCCCGCTTCAATTCCGGTCCGCCGATTGTGATCGTGGATGAGATAACCTCCCATGCGGGCGTCGGCGCCGTGTCCGTTGACAATGAGGCGGGAGCCCGCATGGTGGCACGCCATTTTCGTTCACTAGGACGCCGGCGTGCGCTGGTAACTGGTCCGCCGCAGGGACTGCCGACGTCGGCAAACCGAGCCGTAGGATTCATCGACGAAGCCGCCAAGGTAGGCCTTGAGGTAGCGCAGGCGGCGTTTGGTGAGGTCCGTACGTCCGACGCCGGTGCCGTCGCAGCCGACATACTTGTTGGTGATCGAACCATCGACGCGTACTTTGCCGGCAATGACGTCCTCGCCATTCAGGTTCTCTTCGAACTGCAGCGAGCTGGTATACGGGTGCCCGAGGATATCGCCATCTGCGGCTTCGATGGCATTGGCTGGGGGCAAATGATTACACCGCGGCTAACCACCGTGCGGCAACCGATCGAACAGATCGCCAATGCTGTCATGGATCTCATCTCAATTCCCCAGGGCGAACATAAAGACATCGTCCTGCCCGTCGAGTTCTTCCCCGGCCAGACAACATAGCCTGGCGTTTCGCTGTAGCTGGGTGTCGGCGAGAGCTAACACAATCCAGGAGGTCCTCGAGTCCCACCGTAACCGCGGGCACCGAGGCATCGTTGCTCCTCGCCACGTGCTTGTTAGGTCCGGCAACGCCCCGAAATTGATTGTTTGTAGGCAGTTGGAGGTCAGCGCCGATTTCGACACTCCCAAGAGTGGCGAAAAACAGGTCTTCCAGCTTGCAGCAGCATTTCGTTTCGTGCATTTCCGTCACTGGTGGCCGCAGGAACTGGGGCTCAGACTTAGGAAGCCTGTCAGCAGGGTACTGACAGGCTTCCGGGGAGTGGAAACATCCCAAAGCAAGCATACGCACGACCGGATCTGCAACCGATAGTGGACGTAGGCAAGGAGACCGCGCCAACGAAAGTGTGAGTTGCGGAGATATTTGGCGTGGTTTTGCCAGCGGTAAAGCTTTTACGCCTGCTGCTTTATTCGGCGGCAAATGCTAACTTTAGTCACCACCTATTGGGTGGTGTAACAATTCTTTGGCGCCTGCCGTGCGGTCTCAACTTTGCGCGTAGCCGGCTCCCGTGCAAAGAAGCTGGGGTTTGTATGCGCGCTTTGAAAAAACTGCGTGCCGGAATCGGCGCGATGGCCGCAGTGGCGGCGCTGGTCATGACAACGGCGATTCCGGCCGGTGCTATCACCGGTGACTATGTCAAAGACAACGAGCACCCCTTTGTTGGGCTCGTCGTTTTCTACGATTCCGAGGGCTGGTTCCACCACCGATGCTCAGGAGCCTTGCTGACGCCCACGGTGTTCCTGACCGCCGGACACTGCACCGCCGGCGTATCCTCAGCACGGGTGTACCTCCAGCAGGACGCCGGCGCGGACTGGAGCCCTGAGGCAGGAACGGATGCGGACACAGGTTATCCGAACGCCTGCGCAGCGGGAACGCTGGGAACCCTGTGCGCCGTTTCCGACGAGATGTACAACTACGGCTTCACCGGGCTGGACACCCTGCCCGAGACTAAGGACGCCGGGCTTGTGATACTGGAGCAGCCCATCGAACTCGATGAGTATGCGAGCCTGGCGGCACCAGGCACCCTGGACGCGCTGGCAGCCAAGCGCGGACAGCAGGAAACCAGGTTCACCGCCAGCGGCTACGGCGTTACCGAGGTTAATCCGGTATCCACGACCTCATTCCGGGAACGGCTCATGGCCGAGTCCAAGCTGACGAATCTGACCAGCGCAAGCAACGACGGCTACAACATCCAGACCAACGGCAACGGCAACGGCCGAGGTGGCACCTGCACAGCTGACTCAGGCGGCCCGCTCTTCTACGGCTCCTTCACTTCTAACACCATCACCGGCATCACCTCGTTCGGACACAACCGCTACTGCAAGGGAACGGATTTTTCCTACCGCACCGACCGGCAGGACGTGATCGGCTGGATCAAATCAAAGACCGGAAGCGAGTTTACAAAGATCGTCATCGAAGCACCCGTCGGCCATTAGCAGTTGCACAACAATGTTCTGCACCACCCGCTGGCAGCGGGCTCTGCACGGAACGGGCCAGCCGCAGCGGACTCCTCACTGCGTAGCAACTTGCCGGCGCCCGAACTCAGGGTGCTCCGGCTTTGGCAGGGTGAGGATTTCGGCGCCGTTATCGGTGATGGCGATGGTGTGCTCGCTGTGCGCCGTCCGGCAGCCTGTGGCGCTGCGGAGCGTCCATCCGTCAGGATCGATGATGAGTTTGGCCGTATCGGCCATGACCCAGGGCTCAAGCGCGAGCAGCAGTCCGGCGCGCAGTCTGTATCCGCGGCCTGGCCTTGCGGAATTGGCAACATGCGGGTCCTGATGCATTGTTGATCCGATGCCATGACCACCAAACTCGGTGTTGATCTGGTACCCCGCTTCGATGAGGACCGAGCCAATGGCATGTGAGATGTCGCCGATGCGTGCCCCAGGTCGTGCCGCAGCTATACCTGCGCTCAATGCCCGCTCGGTCGCTCCGATCATAGCAACGCTTTCGGCGGGCCTTGAGTCTCCCACGATGAAGCTGATAGCGGAGTCTGCAGCGACTCCGCCTTTGGAGATGGCCAGATCGAGTGTCAGCAGATCGCCATTGGCCAGCGCGTAGTCGTATGGCCTCCCATGGAGGACGGCGTCGTTTACAGCGGTGCAGATGTAGTGGCCGAACGGCCCGAGTCCAAAGGAAGGTGCGTAGTCGACGTAGCAGGACACGGCTCCAGCTTCGGCGATCATGGCCTTGGCCCAACGATCGATATCAAGCAAGTTCGTGCCGACCGCGCTGCGGCTCTTCAGCGTCTGCAAGATGCTGGCGACCAGAGCACCTGACCCTCTTGCCAGTGACATTTCAGCCGGGTTCAAGATTTCGATCATTTGGCACCTTCCTCATGAACCAATAACTATCCCGGTAATAGTATCCCGGGACTAGAATGGCTGGCATGGTCAGGTTGCCGCTCACGCCCGCAGATGTTGAACAGGGAAAGCGACTCGGGGCCCTAATGCGGCTCGCGCGGGGGGAACGGTCGATGCTCCACACAGCGTTGGCCGCAGGTGTCTCCCCGGAAACCCTGCGGAAAATCGAATCGGGCCGCGTAGCGACTCCTGCTTTCGCGACTATTGGAGCCGTCGCCGACGTCCTCGGTCTTTCCCTCGACGCGGTGTGGGCGGAGGTTAACCGCTCAGAGCCCGGTGTTGAATCCGCCCGCCCTGGTGACAGCTCGCGGAAGCGGTTGGCCTCCTGAGCCCCCATCCGGGCAGTCGTGCTGGAAGTGGTAAAGGGAGAACAATAATCATGCTTATCGGCGTTCCAAAAGCACTGAGACATAGGGGAGTTTGGCTTCCTAATCGCCTCTTCAGCTGGACACATCCAGTGAAGGGGCGCCCCGTTCGGCCGGGCTCTTCAGCCCGGCCGAACGGCGTACGGAATCAGGCGACGACGGCGGCGGGAGCGGATGCCTGTTCGGGCAGGTCAGCGAGCAGTTCGTCAGCCGTAGGCGGGTTGGCGCCGGGCCGGCGGACCGTGATGGCTGCCGCCTTCGACGCCATGCGCCCCAGCGTCTCCAGCACGGCGGGAGCCAGGCCGTCCGTTCCACGGGCCAGCAGGCCGTAAATCAGTGCCGCCATGTAGGAGTCGCCGGCGCCGATGGTGTCAGCCACCACGGACGTGATGGCCGGGATGTTCAGCTGCGTGGCCGGAGTCGCCAGCAGCGAGCCCTCCGAGCCGCAGGTGACTACGGCCAGCCCAGCGCCGAGCTCCAGGATCCGCGCCGCGGTGGCCTCGAGCTCAAGACCCGGGTAGAGCCACCGGGCGTCCTCATCACTGAGCTTGACCACGTCCGTCAGCGGGACCAGGTCCTCGAAGATTGACCGTGCCTCGGCCTGGCTGCCCAAGAGCGCGGGCCGGATGTTGGGATCGTAGGTGACCATGCACTCCCGGTGTGACTGCTCCAGAAGCTCCTTGACCGCGGCGGCGCCGGGGGCCAGGAACGTGGCGATCGAGCCGGTGTGGAGCACTTTGGGGAGGAACGCAGGAGCCACTGGCGGGAGTTCCCAGGTGATGTCGAAGTCGTACCGTGCGGAGCCGTCGGCCGCCAGCGTTGCCGTTGCGGAGGCGGTGCGGCCCTGCGATGTCGAGCCGGGCAGGAGTTCGACGCCGGCGCTGGCCAGGTGCGCCGCGATTGCGGCGCCGCGGTCGTCGTCGCCGATTGACGTCAGGAGGGCAGCGCTGACGCCGAGGCGCCCCAGCCCGTAGGCGACATTCGCGGGCGAGCCCCCCGGGTGCTCGACTGTGCCCTCGGGCGAGGTCACGACGTCGACCAGGGCTTCGCCGATGACGATGACGTCGGGCTGGGCCGCGGGAGTGCTGGAGTGGGTCTTGAGCATGGCGGGGCCTTTCATGGGGCCGTCCGCGGACCTGCAGCTACAGGCCCACGGACGGGGGTATTGGGGAAAACGGCGGTATTCGCCCGGTCAGGCGGTGGCTGCACCGGTCATGATGGCCACGGCGTCGGTCATGGAGTGGGACTGCGGGGTGATGGTGGCGGCGCACTTGCCGAGGCGTTGGATGTGGATCCGGTCGGCGACGTCGAACACATGGGGCATGTTGTGGCTGATCAGGATCACCGGCAGGCCCCTGTCGCGGAGGTCCCGGACCAGCTGCAGGACCTGGTTCGATTCCCGCACGCCGAGGGCCGCCGTCGGCTCGTCCAGCACAACCACTTTGGATCCGAACGCCGCGGCGCGGGCGACGGCGACGGCCTGGCGCTGGCCGCCCGAGAGGTTTTCGACCGCCACCGTCACGTCCTGGAGGGTGGAGATTCCAAGCCGGGTCAGCTCTTCCTTGGCCTTGCGGCGCATGCCCTTGGTGTCCAGGACGCGGAAGATCTTCCCCAGCGGTCCCGGAATGCGTTCCTCCCTGCCGAGGAACAGGTTTGATGCCACGTCCAGTGCCGGCGATACCGCAAGGTTCTGGTACACCGTCTCGATGCCGTGGACGCGGGCGTCCTGCGGGCGCTTGAAGTGTACCGGCTGGCCGGAGACCTTCAGCTCGCCCGAGTCCGGGATCTCGGCCCCGGTGAGGCACTTGATGAGCGTGGATTTTCCGGCACCGTTATCGCCGATGATCGCCAGGACTTCGCCCGGGTACAGGTCCAGGCTGACGCCGTCCAGGCCCACGACGCGGCCGAAGGTCTTGACGAGGTTCCTGGCCTGCAGGATCGGCTGGCGGACCTCGGTCTTGGCCGGCTGGAATTCTGTGGCGGTCATGATTTCACCTTTCGGATCCACTGGTCGATGGACACAGCGACGATGATGAGGACGCCCACTGCGAGGGTCTGGTAGAGCACGTCGAGGCCGGCCAGCGAGAGGCCGTTGCGGAACACTCCGACGATCAACGCCCCGAGGAGGGAGCCCCAGATGGAGCCGCGTCCGCCAAAGAGGCTGGTTCCGCCGATGACGACGGCGGTGATGGAGTCGAGGTTCAGGTCCACACCGGCGTTGGGGCTGGCTGCGTTCGTGCGGCCGATCTGGATCCATGCACCGATGGCCAATACGGCCCCGGCTGCGAGGTAAACGCTCATGAGGACCCGGTTCACCGGGATACCAGCCAGACGGGCGGCTTCCTTGTCATCGCCCACCGCGTAGACATGTCGGCCCCAGGCGGTCTTGCCGAGGATGAACGCGACCGCGATGTAGAGCAGGAGCATCATGACTACGCCGGTGGAGATGCGGACCGGCCCGACGGGGAAGGTGCTTCCGGTCCAGGTGAGCAGATCCGGCATGCTCGAGCCGCGGACGGTCGAGCCGCCGGAGTAGAGCAGGGTCAGGGCGATGAAGATGTTCAGTGTTCCGAGCGTGACGATGAATGGAGGGAGCCGGAACCTGGTGACCAGAAAACCGTTCAGCGCGCCGGCCGCGAGCCCCACGGCGAGCCCGAGGAGGAGTGCCAGCGGCGCGGGTGCCCCGTTGCCGGTCGCCAGCTGCGCCACCACCATGGAGGACAGGATCATGACGGCGCCCACCGAAAGATCGATGCCGGCGGTGAGGATGATGAGCGTCTGGGCGATTGCAAGGGTTCCCACCACCGAGACCTGCTGGGTGATCAGGGACAGGTTCTCGACCCGCAGGAACCTCTCATTGAGGAGCCCGAAGACCACCACTGCAACAAGCAGGACAATGGCCGGGCTGAGTGCGGGATAGCGGTGGAGAATGTTGCGGATACGGCTGAGCGGGGTCTGCCGGTCGAGGAACTCCTCGGCCGGGTCTGCATGCCCTGCGGCGGGCGGGCCTGCGGTCTGTTGCTGGGTCACGGTTGCTCCTGAACGTCAAGGTTCTGGTGGTGTGGTGCCGCGGGAAGTGCAACTTCAGCACTTCCCGCGGCGGAGGGTTCAACGCTGGTTACTTGCCCCAGCAGATCTTGGCGGCCTCGGACGTGGTGATGCTCTTGACGCCATCGGCAGCTTTATCCGTGACGAGCTCCACGCCAGTGTTGTAGAAGTCCAGTCCTGGTGAGTTGGCCGGCTTCTTGCCGGTCTTGGCCAGCTCAACGATGGCCTTGACGCCCAGTTCCGCCATCTTCACCGGGTACTGCTGGGCAGTGGCACCGATGACGCCGGCCTTGACGTTGTTGACGCCCGAGCAGCCGCCGTCGACCGAGACCACCAGCACGTCCTTCTCCTTGCCGGCTGACTTCAGCGCCTCGAAGGCGCCGGCAGCGGCAGGCTCGTTGATTGTGTAGATAACGTTGATGTTCGGGTTCTTGGCCAGGAGGGTTTCCATTGCGGTCCTGCCGCCGTCCTCAGCACCCTGGGTTGCCTGGCTGCCCACGATTTCGTAGTCGCCGCCCTTGCCGCCGGTGTACTTTCCGGTCTTGGCTTCGTCGCCGTTCTTCTTCTTGTCCGCGGTGTCGATGCCCAGTCCGGTCAGGAAGCCCTGGTCGCGGTTGTAGTCCACGGAGACGACCTTGTCGTCAAACAGGTCCAGCAGCGCAATGGTGGCCTTCTTCCCGCCAAGCTGCGCGGCGGTCCATTTGCCGATCAGCTCACCGGCGGCGAAGTTATCGGTCGCGAACGTGATGTCGGCGGCATCTGCGGGGTCCGGGGGAGTGTCCAGGGCGATGACGAACAGGCCGGCGTCCTTCGCCTTCTTCAGGGCGTCAACGACAGAGGGGCCGTTAGGCGTGATGAGGATGCCCTTGTCGCCCTTGGAGATAGCGTTCTCGATGGCCTGGATCTGGGTTTCTTCATCGCCGTCAGCCTTTCCGGCTGCGAGCTTGAGGTCCACGCCGTCTGTTTCGGCGGCCTTCTTTGCGCCGTCCTGCATCGAAACGAAGAACGGGTTTGAAGTGGTCTTCACGATGAGGGACACGCCGACCTTCTCGGAGGACGAGCCTTCGGTCGAGGAGGCTGCGGGGCTTCCCCCGCAGGCAGTGAGGCTGAGCGTGCCGAGGGTCAGGACTGCGCCGACGGCAAGCAGGCGGGTGGCGGCTGTCCGCGGGGCTTTGGAACTCAACATTGAATCTCCTGGTTTCGTGGCACTTCCTGTGCCTGACAACGATGTCATTAGTCATGTAACCAGCGTCACAGGGTAGAGTCAACATAAATTCGATGATGAAGGACGAAATCATGACAACGATGTCCAATCGTTACCAGGCCGATGGAGCGAAGAATCGGCCCACTATGCGCCACGTCGCGGCCCTCGCCGGAGTTGGCATCAAGACCGTCTCGCGGGTGATGAACGATGAGGCCGGCGTTTCGGAGGCTACCCGCCAGCGGGTCCTCAGCGCCTCTCAGCAGCTCAATTACCAGCTGGACATGGCGGCCGGCAGCCTGCGCCGCTCCGGCCGGCAGACTCTCTCGATCGGGCTGCTGCTGCCCAGCGTGGCTAACCCGTTCAGCTCTGAGATCCACCGCGCACTTGAAGATGCGCTGGCCGCCCGGGGGATAGCGGTCTTTGCCGCCAGCCTCGACGATGACCCCGAGCGTGAGAAGTCCCTGGTCGCGGCCTTCCTGGGCAGGCGGGTTGACGGGCTCGTCCTGACACCAATAGCCAAGAGCCAGTCCTACGTCATCCCGGAGCATTCACGGGACCTGCCCATGGTGTTCATCGACCGTGAACCGGTCGGCATCGAGGCAGACGCCGTGGTGACGGACAATGCCGTGGGAGCCGCCAGGGCCGCCGCCCACCTGATTGCACAGGGACACACAAAGCTTGCCTATCTTGGTGACCGCACGGACATCCAGACGGCCCGCGAACGTCGGCGGGGATTTATCGAGGAACTCGGGAGGGCGGGCATCGCAACGTCGGCAGTGCCGGTGATCGAGGGGCTCCACGACGAGGAGTCTGCACGCCAGGCGGCCCTTGGTCTGCTCCGGTCCGAGGATCCGCCTACGGCCATCTTCTCCAGCCAGAACCTCGTCACGTTCGGTGCGATGCGTGCCTTGAAGGAGCTCGGCGCAAACAAGCGGATTGCCTTGGTGGGGTTCGACGACTTCACGCTGGCGGACATGATGGACCCTGGCATCACGGTCATTGCGCAGCATCCGGAGCGCATCGGGAAGCTCGCCGCCGAGCGGCTCCTTGCCAGGATCGACGGCGATGACCGCGCCCCGCAGACGTACGTCGTTCCCACTGAACTCATTCAGCGCGGATCTGGGGAACTCCCCCCGCGCTGACCACAATTTCAACCCGCACGATTCAACAACCCAGCCAACCTCCAGAGGAGAAAACCATGGCCAAGACGCTCTATGCAGAATTCACAGTGAAGCCCGGCAGTGAAGCCCGGGTTGCCGAAATGATGCGCGAACTGACGGAACATGTCAGGCGGGAGCCGGGAAACCAGCTGTTCCTGCCCTATACGCGGGAAACCAACCCCCGCGAGTACTTTGTCTTCGAAGTGTATGAGGACGATGCCGCATTCCAGGAGCACATCAGCGCTGACTACGGTGCCCGCTTCAACGGGGAGTTGGCCGACCACATCGAGGAGGATGGCTCAGTGCTGACCTGGCTTCAGCCGGTCAACTGAGCCCGCCGGGCAGAAGCGGCACCTCACTGCGTGAAGAATGTGCTGATCTCCCTCCAAGCGATCGGTTCGGCACCGTCCTCTCGTTGGTCTGCCGCAGGTGCAACAGTTCTTTGGAATAGGTCTGCGCCCTCATAAGCAGGTCGGGGACGCACAGCAGGTACCCGTTTGCGGCTGATAGACGCCTCCTGGCGACAGCTCTCGACGGTCGCTTGCGGTGCTGGGTCTGCCCAACTAGGAACTCTGCGCAGCGATGATTCCAGGTCGAACAATGCCGTCTTAGGATCCTTCATTTCGTTCCAGACCAAGAGTCCACGACACCAATCGAGTGCCGCTCTATCCCTGGTCCCCTCGATCCAGATGCGCAGTCCCAAATCCAGGGAGCGCACGGCGGTCTTTGGCTGATGGTGCAGAAGGGCGGAGACGGAGTATAGGAGCCAAGCGTCTGGTAGCCAGGCGCCACCACCCCAACCGATCCAGCTCTTGGTCCATTCGTAAACCTCACGCCAATCCTGACTACAGACCCCCTGGAGGGCGTTGGCGCGGCATTCTGCACCCCAGCGACCGATGTCGCCCCCAGGCACCCTGGCAGGATCGAAAGTCATGGGGAGCAGTCTGCCAGATGAAAACGTCGATTTCTGACGCTTCATCACTCAAAAACTGCGCCATGCCATCTCAATGCGCAGCGGGGCGGGGACTTTCGGTCCCCGCCCCGCTGCAATGTTGCCGTGCTTGCTGCCCCTACTACGGCCTGTTCTTCTTGACCGTCGTGTCCGGGACGAACATCGACTGCGTCAACGGCTTGACGGTGATCGATTTCAGCTGCGCTGTGCCGCCCTCGGCGAAGAGTGCGACCTGGCTGGCTCCCTGTTCGGGGAAGACCTGGTCGGTGATGGTGCGCAGGCCGTTCTGGGCGAAGACCTCCACGGAGGACCGGTCGACGTAGATGCTCAACTTCACGTTACCGGAGGCATCGGGCGTCACCGGGGCAGAGTCCACCGACGTGAACAGCGGATGGAAGGCCGTGTTGCCGGACTTCGTCCGATCCACATACAGGCTGCCCGTCGCCTTGTCGTAGCCGATGACGGTCGAGGAGTTCCCGTTTCCGAGCACCGTGATGCCGCTCTTGGCCGCGGTGCCCGGAGCGAAGGTGACGTCGATCTTCTGAACCTGGCCCCACGCGGCCGACGGCAGCACATGCGTTCCCGGAGTGATGCTCCTGGCCCGCTTTTCGGAATAACTGCTCTTCGTGCCGAGACTGTCCACCTGCTGGACGGCCTTCTGGACCAGCCGGGGACCAGCCGCGGTCTGGGTCAGCCCCACTTGGCGCGGCAGGGACATGGCGCTGCGCCACGGCGAGGTGGGAATGGCGTTGGCGTAGTCCCAGTTGTTCATCCAGCCCAGCATGATGCGCTGATCCTGTGGCATGTTCGCGAAGGACACAGAGGCGTAGTAGTCCCTGCCGTAGTCCAGCCAGTCATACGTCTCAAGCCGCGGTGTCGCCGGACGGGAGGATGCGACAAACTCGTCGGCAAGAATGTGGCCCCAGCCGAAGCGGTTGTTGTCCACGATGCGGATGCTGGCCTGCCGCCCCTTGAATTCCGAGACATTCCACGAGGTCCAGTCAAGGACTTCGCTGTTGGCGCCGGTGGCTGTTCGGACCACTTTCCCGTCAACTACGAGGTTGACCGTGGTTTCGTCCGAACGCGGCACGGCGGCCTGGTCCGTCATCATCACGTGGTCAAGGGTCAGGTGTCCCCAGCCGCCGGTGGCCTGGTCCACAATCCGCAGTTGCGCTTGCTGTCCGGCAAACTCGGACACGTCCCAGCCCTTCCAGTTAAGGGCGCCGGAGTCGTCGCCCGCGAGGGTGCGCACCACGTTGCCGTTCACCACCAGCTGGGCTTCCAGCAGCTGGCCCGACGTCGCATCCCGGTGCCCGCCTCCGACCAGCATGCTCATGAAGTTCCGGGACACAGTGAACGACGGCGAGGTCATGGTTCCCTGCCTGTCGTCGCCGGGAGCGCCGCCAGTTTCGAACGTGTTGATGCGCTTAGCGCCGATGTAGAAGTCCCCGCCTGCGGTTGCGGGCTGGAAATTGGGTGCCAGGTCCCCGGTGCCGGTCCAGCCGGCGTCGGCCAGGGTGGTTCCGTCGGGGACCTCGAAGCCGCTGAACAGCAGGTCGCCGGGAGGCGGTGTGTTGTCCAGCTTGTCCGAGACCCGGGGATGCTGCCCGCCGCCGACAAGGAAGTTGAGGTAGTCGCTCCCCACGGTGAACGCGGGCGAGTTCATGGAGCCCACCGGCCAGTCGCCGTCGTTGAATGAATTAATAAGCCCGGCACCGGCGAAACCGGTGACGGCGTTCTGCCCGGGAAGCGTTCCCGCGGCGGGGGCGTCCCCGAACGGCCCGTTCTTTACGTTGCCGGGCTCGTTGTTGACCGTCCAGCCGTTGAAGGTGCCGTCGTTGAAACCGGCGACTGGAGTACCGGCGGGAAGCGTGTCGCTGGGCTTGGTCGACTCCGAGGTGAAGGTGGTGCCGTCGAAGTCACCCACAAAGTATTGACCGGCCGAGCCGCCGGCCACGCCGCCGGGGTTGATGTTGACTACCATGACCCACTTGACGTTGTTGGGATCGCCGTCGACAGCCAGGGGGAAGAGGTCCGGGCATTCCCACAGCCCGCCCGTGGCGTTGGCGGGTCCGAATTCGCTCAGCAGCGTCCAGTCCTTGAGGTTGCCGGACTTGTACAGCACCACCTTGTGCTCCATTGCCTCAACGGCGGCCATGACCCAGTAGCCTCCCCCGTTCGGGGAGTCGTACCAGAAGACCTTGGGATCACGGAAGTTCGCCGAATTGCGGTTGAGTACCGGGTTGGCGCTGTACTTGGTCCAGGTCTGCCCCTCGTCCAGGCTGTAAGCCAGGGATTGCGCCTGGAGGCCTCTATGCGGCGAGGCATCCTTGTAGGCGCTGGTGAAGATTGCCACCATGGGTGGGTTTTCCGCCGTTCCGAAGCCCGACGCATTGTCCTTGTCCACCACCACACTGCCGGAGAAGATGTCCTGCTGGTCATCGGTGGCTATGGCCAGTGGCTGCTCCTTCCAATGCGTCAGGTCCGTGGACGTGGCATGGCCCCACGACATGTTGCCCCACGTATTGCCGGACGGGTTGTGCTGGTAATACAGGTGGTAGACGCCGTTGTAGTACACCATCCCGTTGGGATCGTTCATCCAGTTCTGTTTCGGTGTGAAGTGGATTGCCGGCCGGTACTGCTCGTCCCCAACCGTTCCGGCGGCCGAGACCGGTCCAGCCCCCGCAAGCACGGCGGCAAGGCCGAGACCTGCCAGTGCCAGGACGGAACAGACCTGCTTTCTTCGTGATTTCTTGCGGTTCATTTCATTGAGGTCGCACTTCATTGCGCGTGCCTTTCCTATAGACAACGTTGTCAGTGGAAGGAACGCTAAGTTAAGTCCACGAGACAAGTCAACGGATTGTCACCCATTCATGGCGAATGGAGTCTCAGGTGCGCAGTGGACATCGTTGTCGGTATGGGTGGACCTGTCCGAGGGAGCCCCCAGGCACCTTGTTAGGCTGGGAGGCATGAAACTACGTCTTCCTGCCCTTGCCATGGTTCCCGCGATGCTTCTCTTGGCCGGGTGTGGCCAGGCGGAGGAAGCAGTGCAGAACGCGGCAAGCTCCGCCGCCTCCGGTGTTGCGAACGCTGCGGCCGAGCAGGTGAAAGGCCAGATCTGCGCGCTGCTGGAGGACGGCCTCGTCAGTGCCTCGGACAAGGCTGTGCTGACCGGGCTCGTGGCAGGCGCCGAAACCGCAGGGGTTCCCTCCGAGATTACGGATCCGCTGACGGAGATAGCCGAGGCCGGTGACGAGGTCCCCAACGAGTCGGTGAAACAGCTGCAGCAGGCCTGCACCGCCGGCTGACATCCCGGCTGGCCTTCAGCGCGCAGCGCCCTGCAATAATCGGAACCAACGGTTGCGGGGGGCTGAAATGCGGCCAGCCGCCACGGGAGCATAGTAAGTTTGGGCCGATCACAGCAGACGAGGCGGACATCAATGAAGGCTTCCAGCCAGCAAGCGTCACCTTCCGGAACACCGGCAGAACCTTCGGGCACGCCCGTTAACTCCGAGCTGCTGCGCTGGCTCGCGGACGCGCACGGCGTGGGTACTACCTACCAGGGCTGGGACGGGCACCCGCACGACGTTGCCCCCGCCACCCTGATCCGCGTCCTGGCGGCGCTGGGGGTCCAGGCACACACCGATCAGCTCATTGAAACTGCCTTGGCTGAATCGGAACTGGCGCCGTGGCGGCGGATGCTGCCGCCCGCCGTCGTGGTCCAGGAAGGGACGCCGTCCCAGGTTCAGGTCCACGTCCGGCACGGTTCAGCCGTCCGCGTGAGCGTCATAACGGAGGACGGACGAAAGCTCGACGCCGGACGGCAGGATGTCTGGGTGGAACCGCGCGAGGTGGATGGCGTAACCATCGGCCGGGCGACTTTCGACATTCCGGCCAACACCGGGCTGGGATGGCACACACTGCGCGCTGAGTCGGAGGGCACGGTGGCCGAGGCCACCCTGGTGGTGACGCCGTCCAGGCTGTCCACGGCTGCACCGCTTGAGGAACGCCGGGGCTGGGGCCTGGCCACCCAGCTGTATTCGGTGCGCTCCGAGCGCTCCTGGGGAGTGGGCGACTTCGCCGATCTCGCCGAGCTTGCCGCACTTGCCGGTGCCCGCGGGGCCGACTACGTGCTCGTGAATCCCCTGCACGCGGCCGATCCCGTGCCGCCCCTGGAGCCCTCGCCGTACTCGCCATCCACCCGGCGTTTCTTCAACCCGCTGTACCTCCGCATCGAGGCGATTCCGGAGCTGGCGTACCTGAAGCCCAAGAAGCAGGCCGTCATCCATGGCCTCATGAAGCAGGCGCGGAAGCTGAACAAGAACACTGCCCGCCTAGACCGGGACACCGCGTACGCCGCGAAGCTGGCCGCGCTGGAGCTGGTGTATGGGGTCCGCCGATCCGCGTCCCGGCAGCACGCCTTCGAGGACTTCTGCCGCGCCGGCGGAACCGGCCTGGAGGACTTCGCCCTGTGGTGCGCCATACGGGAAGATATCGACGCGGACGATCCCTTCTGGACCGATCCTGCCGCTGCCCTCGGCTCGCCCCTCGTTGAAAAGCTCCGGAACGAGCTGGCGGACCGGATCGACTTCCACCGCTGGCTTCAGTGGCTTTGCGACGAGCAGCTCGAATCCGCGCAGTCCGCAGCCAAACGCGCAGGCATGCGTCTCGGTGTGGTGCATGACCTTGCCGTGGGTGTTGACCTGCAGAGCTCGGACGCCTGGACGCTGAAGGACGTTCTTGCTTCCGGCGTGAGCGTGGGGGCACCTCCGGACATGTACAACCAGCTGGGGCAGGACTGGCACCAGCCGCCGTGGCACCCCACACGCCTCGCCGAGGCCGGCTACCGTCCGTTCCGGGAGATGCTGGCAAGGATTCTCCGGCATTCGGGCGGCATCCGTGTGGACCACATCCTGGGCTTCTTCCGCCTCTGGTGGGTGCCGACCGGGAATTCCGCCGGGGACGGCGCTTACGTCCGTTTCGACCACGATGCCCTGATCGGCATCCTGGCGCTGGAGGCACAGCGCGCGGGCGCCGTGGTGATCGGGGAGGACCTGGGCACCTTCGAGCCGTGGGTCCGCGACTACCTGGCGGCGCGCGGCATCCTGGGCACCTCCATCCTGTGGTTCGAGAGCGACGGCGATGCTCCCCTTGCGCCGGAAAAGTACCGGCTGCAGGCGCTCTCCAGTGTCAACACTCACGACCTCCCGCCGACGGCGGGCTACCTCGCCGGGGACCACGTGACCCTGCGCAGCGGGCTGGGCCTGCTGGAGCGGCCGGCGGAGGAGGAGCGCCTCGAGCACAATGCCACGCTTGAGAAAATGATGCAGCTGCTGCGGCAGCGCGGGCTGCTCCCGGCCGATGATGCCGGGAGCGAGGAGGAGCGGATCGAGGCACTGCACCGTTTGCTGGCCCAGACGCCGTCCGTGCTGCTCGGCGTCGCGCTGGTTGATGCCGTGGGGGAGCGCAGGGTGCAGAACCAGCCAGGGACAACATCAGCGCAGTACCCGAACTGGCAGGTGCCTTTGGCTGATTCAGACGGTGACTGCGTACTTATCGACAGCCTGGACGGGAACGAGAGGTTCAATTCCCTCCTGGCCGCGGTCGAGGAATCAGTCCGGCTTAGCCAGCAGTAATCAGATGCGTGCTGTGGTCGTATCGGAAGGTGACCGGACCGCCGTCGTGGTTCAGGACAATGTTCGTTCCGTTGCGTGCGCCGCCCTGGCCGTAGTTTTCGTCCCAGGAGCCGTTGATGGCTGCCTTGAATTCGTACCTGCCGGCGGGCAGGTCGGCGGTCAGCTTCCAGATGGTGTCGTCCGGATCCAGTGTCATGAACGCCGCGGTGCACGCCGGTAGCCAGTCGCCGGAGCAGCCCATCTCACTGTTCAGGTCGCCCGCAACCGTAACGGATTTCGGCTGGGGAACCGCAACGGTTCCCACGACGACAGTCCGCACGGCACTGACCACACTGAGGGGTCCGCTCAGCTTCGCCCGGTAGCTCACCTTGGTCCCTTCCGGGAGGTTCAGGGCCGCGATGTCGTCCACCACCGTGTACTCGGGGGAGGAGCCGTCGGCCTGACCGATGGCCGTCCACTCCCCGCCGGCAATACTCCGTTCGAAGCCCACCTCGTGGCTGGCCTTTTCCGGATCCGCGGTGGCTACAACCTGCACGTTCCCCTGGACGGTGCTTCCTTCCTTTGGCTGCTGGATGGTCAGTACCGGGGCAGGGACAGCGGCGGTGCGCGTACCGCTGACAGATGTGTGGCCCGCGTTGTCCAGGACCACTGCCCGGTATGCCAGGGCAGTGCCGGGGTTGAGTGCGGCCACATCATGGAAGACCCGGTAGGGCGCCGTGTCGTCGGTGCCGATGGATTCCCATGTCCCGCCAGCCGTCTTGGCCTGGAAAGTGACCTGGTAGAACGACGTGCCGTCGACGTCGGCTGTCACCTGGATCCGGCCGTTGTCGCCCGGGGCGGTGGCGGTGGGTGCTGCCGTGCCGGGTGCCTGCAGTGTGATGCCGGGGGCCCTCTTGGAGTGCGGAATCCGGCCGGAGGACTGGTACACCACTGCGGACAGCGGCGGAACTGTGACAGTCAGCTTGCCGTCCGCCGCGGTTTTTGTTTCCGCCGCGGCATCACCGTAAAGAAGGCTGTACGTGCGCTTTGCGATGTACGTCGGAACCGACGCCGTCTGTGGCTGCTCGCTGTTGTTCAGCGCCACCACGTATTCGCGCTGGTCCTCGGCGTCCGTGCGGGAGAAGGCATAGATACCCGGGCCGTCGGACGCGTAGCGGTGCTGGTGGGCACCGTTCCGCAGCGCAGGGTGGTCCTTGGTCAGCTTGGCCAGTGCGCTGATCTTGCCGTACAGCGGGTGCCCGGTATTGAAGTTGTCCGCCGCGTGGGTAGCGTCGGTGCCGAGCAGATCGTCGTCCAGGTACTCCGGTACCTGGCTGGCGAAGAGTGTCTGGCGGGCATCCTGGTCTCCGCCCGGGCCGGTAAAGCCCTGCTCGTCACCGTAGTAGATCACGGGGTTGCCTCGGGAGAAGTACATCAGCTCGTGGGCAAGCTCGTCGCGGGACACCCGTTCGGCGTCGTCAGCACCCGGGTTGTCCGCGGAGATGAAGCTGCCTATCCGGCCCATGTCGTGGTTTCCGAGGAAGGTGGGCAGCTGGTACACGTTGGAGTCTGCGTCCGTATACCAGTCATCCATGGCAAAGAATGTCTCCAGCTGGCGGGCGTCCTGGCTGCGGGAGGCGAAATTGCGGGCCGCGTCCTGGAAGGGGAAGTCCAGCACTGCCTGCATCTTGTTGCGGGTGGTGAACTGCGACGTAAAGCTCTTGGAAGTATCGAAAACCTCCCCGAACATGAAGAACTCGTCCTTGCCGTGCTGCTTCGCGTAGCTGAGGACATCCGGGCCGAATTTCTGCCAGAACTCATCGTTCACGTGCTTCATGGTGTCGATCCGGAATCCGTCCACCCCAAAATCCCTGATCCAGGTCTTGTAGACGTCAGTCATGCCCTTCACGACGGTGGGGTGCTCGGTGAAGAGGTCATCCAGGCCGAAGAAGTCACCGTAGAAGGAGTTCTCGCCGGCGAATGTTGTGTCGCCGCGGTTGTGATAGAGAGTGGGATCGTTGAGCCAG
Organism: Arthrobacter sp. B2060; assembly: GCF_059090445.1. Classification (NCBI taxonomy): domain Bacteria; kingdom Bacillati; phylum Actinomycetota; class Actinomycetes; order Micrococcales; family Micrococcaceae; genus Arthrobacter; species Arthrobacter sp. B2060. The sequence continues at coordinate 449,813 of NZ_JBNHFR010000001.1, read as the reverse complement.
GCGGGCACCTTGAGGTTTTGTTCCGCCGGGTCCAGTACCGGCGTGTAGGGGAACGAGATCTTCGCGTCGAGCCGCGGGAATTCGGGCTTTCCGGCGTAGTCGCGGTCGTCGAACTCAGCCCCGGCGGCGGTGCGGTACGGCGCCTTGTCCTTGGACGCATACCCCATGCGGGCGCCTTCTTTGTAGCCGATGACATCCGCCGTGTGGTTCGTGATGATGTCGAAGTACACCTTCATGCCGCGCGCGTGTGCCGCGTCGATGAGTTCCTTGAGCTCGGCATTGGTGCCCAGATGGGGATCGATTTGGGTGAAGTCCGTGACCCAGTACCCGTGGTAGCCAGCGGAGCTGTCCTCTGGCTGTACGGCCTTGTTCTTGAAGCTCGGCGTCAGCCAGATCGACGTGGTGCCCAGCCCTTGGATGTAGTCAATCTTGTCCAGCAACCCGTTCAGGTCACCGCCGTTGTAAAAGCCCTTGCGCGTGGGGTCGAAGCCGGACACCCCCGGATCCGGTCCCAGACCGCCGTCGTCATTGGCAGTGCTTCCGTTACTGAACCTGTCCGCCATGACGAAGTAGAAGTTCTCGTCAGTAACCGGCGCCCGCAGGGACTGAAGGGCCGGAGACGGCGGGCCGCCAGAGTTCGGCCCCGAATCCCCGGAGCCGGGTGCCGCTTGGGCGGGGAGGGCGGCACCTATGAGGGCCAGTACGGAGGCTGCGACCACCGCGGTGCGGGCGGGACCAGATATGCGCGGGTGAGCGGCGCCCCCGCGGCGGTGCATGAAACTCTGGACAGGATTGGAGAACATGGCTGAAACCTTCCACGAAGCAGCGCTGCTTATCCCGGCCCGTCCGGGTAACGTGCGGACGACACGCCCAGCCGACAGGAACCATCATCTACCTGACTGCGACAAGTCTGTAATGACGATGACGGATGCTGTATTTGGGTTTGTCGATTCGTTTTAGCTTGCCACAACCAGCGCCGTAGGGGAACCCGCAACAAGCCTGTTGTGGATATTGCCGGGAAGCCCGGATTCGGGATCGAGGCGGAAGGTGCTCACGTCGTGGGAACGCTCATGGGCGACATGGAGCCAACCGTCCCGGACCAGGTGGTGGCGGGGCCAGTCTCCTCCGCTGGGAACGTCCGTTACCGGCCGGGCCTCGCCCCGTGCGCCATTGACATCCAGTACGCAGATTCGATTGGAGCCGCGGACTCCGACGTAGGCGAACCTTCCGTTGGGCGACAGGGCAATCTCTGCCGCCGAGTCGCCTTCCTGGGCACCGGCGGCCGATGCCGGGCCTTGGCTGACCAACTCGAACTGCCCAGTGCCGGATGCCGCCCGCGCCCCGAAGACTTCGATGGAGTACTCGGAGACGACGAAGATGCTGCCATCCGCGTGCTGGACCAGGTGGCGCGGACCGCTGTCCCGGGGAAGCATCACTTCGTGATCCAGCCTGAGTCCGTGACCGGGAACGTAGTTCCAGACGCGCAGCAGGTCGTGACCTAAGTCGGTGGTCATGATGCGGCCGTCGGCGAGCATGAGGCTGGCGTGGGCGCGGCTTGGCCGTCCGCCGTCGTAAGGATCCGCTGACGGTGCCGCTGCGAAGCGGCCGGTGATGCCGCCGTCGTCATCGAGTTCATAGAGCAGGACCTGGCCGTCCCCCCAGCAGGAAACGGTGAGGAACCTGCCGCGGGGGTCGACGGCCACATGGCACGCCGCCTCTCCTGCCGGCCATGTCTCATCGGCCGGTTCCAGGCCGAATTCGCCACGGCGGCGAAAGGCCCGCACGGACTGCGCAATTTCACCGACGGCGTAGACCAGCGGCAGGGAAGGGTGCACAGCAATGAACGACGGCGAATCCGCCTTCGCGGCGGTGCCCCGCCAGGTGAGGGTTCCGTCGGGTCCGGCGGAGATGGCTCCAATGCCGGCCCCGTGTCCGCCGCTGTCCGCAGTGTACGAGCCGGTCCAAATGAGCAGGTGGTTTTCGCTTGGCGACATGGCTCTATCTTGCCAAGGACCGCACGCTCCGCGTCCGATAACATGAAGATTCGCGTGCTTGGAAGCTCGCGCTTAGAGATCCAGGGGAGGTGGGAACCATTACCGCAATGCCAGTCTGGGTTCTCCCTGCCCGCCGTCCAGACCACCGGGCCTAGCCGGTGCACGGGATGCCCATCGCTCAGCCGAAGGACATCCCGATGCCGTTTGACCAACCATCCCTTTCCCCCATCATCACCCGGCTTCGTGCCGCGGGCTGCGTTTATGCCGAAGAGGAAGCCGAGCTGCTGCTCGCCGCCCGCTTCAGCCCGGGGCAGCTCTCGGCGGCTGTTGAACAGCGCGTCGCCGGCTTTCCGCTGGAGCATATCCTGGGCTGGGCGGAGTTCTGCGGACTCCGCATCGCCGTGGAGCCCGGTGTTTTCGTGCCCCGCCGTCGTACGGAACTGCTGGTCCGGGAGGCAGCAGCGCTCCTGCAGACCGGAGCTGGGACTCGCGCCGGAGCTGAAGCTGTCGGGACTCGCGCCGGAGCTGAAGCTGTCGGGACTCGTGCCGTGGTCGTGGACCTGTGCTGCGGCTCGGGAGCTGTGGGTACTGCGCTGGCGGCGGTAGCAGAGGACATTGAGCTGCACGCTTCCGACGTCGATCCTTCCGCGGTGCGCTGTGCCCAACGCAATGTGGGTCCCGCAGGTGGAACCGTTCATGAAGGGGACCTCTACTCGGCGCTCCCTCTGAATCTCAGAGGACGCATAGACATCCTGGCCGTCAACGCGCCGTACGTGCCCACCGAGTCCATCAGCAGCATGCCCCAGGAGGCCCGCGTCCACGAGTCCAGGCTTTCACTCGACGGTGGTGAGGACGGGCTCGACATCCAACGGAAGGTTGCCGCCGCGGCGCGGACTTGGCTTAGGCCTGGAGGCCATCTGCTCATCGAAACGAGCCGCCGTCAGGCTGATCTCACGTCAACAGCAGTGGCGTCGGGCGGGCTCACGCCGCGCATTGTGATGTCCGACGAACTAGACGCCACGGCGGTCGTAGGGCGCCGGTCTTAGCGTGGGGGAGCCAGCAGCTGGAGGTGCTCGACCCGGCGGGACAGCTCCTCCGCCAGGTCGGCGAAATCCGCACCCTCCCCGAAACCGGCCACTGCCAGTTCCTTGGGTGCGGACTCCACCGCCGGGTCCGCCAGTGCGAGGCAGGCGTGCAGATTAACCGAAGCACCGCCGTCGGACGAAGAAGAGTCCGCAACGGCGGTGCCGGAATATTGATCAGGAGTTGCTGCTCCCGAGAGGGGGACGCTGCGCAGCAGGCCACGAAGCGGGGCGGCACTCGTGTCCGCCCCGCTGTGACTGTGCTGCGACCCCAATGGCTGGCCCGCATTGCCGCACGGGCGGAGCGGCCAAAACAGCCAACGCGGCCAAACAGCCGGATTGGCGGAAGGCGACTAGGGCCTCTTGGCGTCCACGTTGGTTGCGGCACCTGCCTCGGTGGCGCCACCTTCGTCAGACCAGTCCTGGCCGGTGGCATCATTCCGGGCAGGATCGGACTCCACGTCCGACGTACCGAGATTTACCGTTTCCGGGTGCGTGCTGTGGGCCGGAACATGCGCACTGTCTGCAGTGCCGCCGTCGGACGCTTTAGTGCCTGAATCGCTGCCGCTGGCGGCAGTGACGCCCGTTGTGGTGTCGTGTTTCGACGAGTCGCGGTGCATGGCCGAGCTCAGGACCGTCCCCGCGCGGCGTGCAGCCTCGGAGAGCTGATCACTCACCTCGGGCGCTTTTTCCTTGACCACTTCGGTGGCCGCGGTGACTTTGTCCTGGACAGGCTTGCTGTCCCAAACGCTGGTGGCACGGGCTTTGAGTTTGTCGTACGCTGCCCGGCCGGACCTCGATCCGAGAACGTAGCCTGCAGCAATTCCGGCGCCGAAGAGAAGTTTGGATTTCATGATGAACTCCTGCTCTTGAGAGGGATATGTACGAGGTGGAAGATTCCAGCTGGCACAGGCATCAGCTGAAAACGGCCCCGGGGCAAAGTCCCGGGGCCGTTTTCCAGCCGCGCTCCGGCTAGCGGACGCTACGCCTGGTGATCAGGCCGTAGACGAGCAGGACGACGATCGCCCCGCCAATCGCCAGCAGCCACGTGGACAGCGAGAAGAACTCGTTGATTCCCACCCCGAAGAGTGCGCTGCCGATCCAGCCACCGAGAATTGCTCCGACAACGCCAAGCAGCAGTGTTACCAGGATGCCGCCGCCCTGTCGGCCCGGGAGGATCGCCTTAGCAATGGCTCCGGCAATGAGGCCTAGAATCAGAAATGCGAAAAAACCCATTTTTATCGTTCCTTCTTCCTCATAAAGGAGGCACCCGGTATGCCGGGTACGCTTCGTCCTTCTCCCCAATACTAAACATGCTTACTATTTTTCTGCCAGTTGGTTCTCGAAGCAACCTCCTTTGGCCGGTGCCGGTCCGCGGTTCTTAGTGGCCCTGTACGTCGGAATTTACGCCCGCCTCTGGCCCTTCATCAAGCGTGTCGATGGCTGCCAGGTCCTCCGCGTCGAGGGTGAAGCCAAAGACGTCGATGTTCTCCCTCATCCGCTGCGGATCGGCCGACTTGGGGATGGCAACCAGGCCCTGCTGAACGTGCCAGCGCATCACGACCTGGCTCTCCGTTTTGCCGTGTTTACTGGCGATCCGGCTCAGTACCGGGGCAGACAGCAGGCCCGAATGCGCTCCCAGCGGACTGTACGATTCGGTGACGATGCCGTGGTGCTCGTGGTAGGCGCAATCAGCCGATCGGGTGACTGACGGGTTGAGCTGGATCTGGTTGACGGCGGGAATCACGTCCGCGGACCACATGAGCTGTTCCAGGTGGGATGGCTTGAAATTCGACACACCGATCGAGCGGGCCTTGCCGTCGGCCTGCAGCCGTTCGAAGGTCTTCCATGTGGAGATAAATTCCCCGCGCCGGGGGAGGGGCCAATGGATAAGCAGCAGATCCACGTAATCCATCTTCAACCGTTTTAGAGAGCCCTCCAGGCCGGCCACCGCCCGGTCATCGCCCTGGTAGTCACCATCAAGTTTGGTGGCCACGAAGAACTCTTCGCGGTTCAGGCCGCTCCTTCGGATTCCGTCACCAACCCCCGCTTCATTGCCGTATTTCACCGCAGTGTCGATATGCCGGTACCCGGCTTCAACTGCATGGACGACGGCGTCCGCCACGTCGCGATCGTTCAGGGGCCAGGTGCCCAGCCCGATTTGCGGTATCCGGTGGCCGTCGTTCAGCTCGATAAGCGGTGTGAGTGCCATGCCAAGAGTCTTTCCTATCAGCAGCCTTTTGCACAGGGCCATTGCCCACGTCCGAACGGGGCCCGCCGCTTGTGTTGCCCTTCAGCCACCGCTTGTTACGATGAGCGCGAGGTGGCAGATGGAGCTCCCAACGAGGCGCCGCGCACAGAGGGATGCGGCAATAGCGATGGCTGCCTTTCTGGTGGCCGGTACGTGGCTTATGGCCGGCGCCTACGGCGAATCCGGACCTCTCGTGTATGCAGAGCTGGCGGCCGGGGCTGCAGTCATGGGAAGCGCGGCCTTTACAATTCTCGGACGCAGTCCACCGCTGATCACGCCCGCAGATCGCGTGACGCTGGTCCGTGCAGTCCTGGTGGCGTGCTGCGCAGCCATGGCTGCCGCCACAATCATCGGCGGCAGGACGCCCGGTATGCTGTTCATCGCCGTCGGCTCCTTGGCGTTCGTGCTTGATGCGGTGGATGGCACAGTGGCCCGGTATTTTGGCTGCGCGTCCCCTGCAGGCGCAAAGTTGGATGTACAAACCGATGCGGCCTTGGTTCTCGTTTTATCGTGCGCAGCGGAAGGAAGCCACGGCCCGTGGGTCATTGCCATCGGTCTGATGTGGTACCTGTTCACAGCAGCGGGCTGGCTCCGGCCTGCCCTGAGGGGGAAGCTGAGGGCGAGCAGATTGCGCAAGGTCATTGGCGCCTACCAGCCGATTGCCTTCCTGCTGGCGCTGATGCCCGGCATGCCGGAGGAAATCGGCTTTGCCGCCTTGGCGCTGGCGTTCGTTGCGCTGACCGCATCGTTTGGACGGGACATCGTGGAGTTGGAGCGGGAGCATCTGCGCCACACCAGCCAGTTTGAGTCGCGGTCCCACAATTGAGGGCAGCCGCTTTCGACGCTCTGGACTACGGCGCGCGGCGCTGGTATCCCTTGGATGTGACCGGCAGGGGACACAGGCGCCCGGGACGGGCGCTGCAGCCACGCTGACAGACAGGCATTCCCAACAAGCAAAGGATCCTGATCATGAGTGAAACGCCCGACGAATCCCGGCAGGACGCCCCGGAGGATCAGCAGCAGGACTCCCCACGGGGCTTTCCTTTCGATCCGGAACAGGACCCGCCACAGGAGGAGCCGGCAGTTCCGCCCCAGGTCACGCCGGGGCCACCTACGGGACCGGACGGCCTACCTGACGAGCCGGCCTTGGAGGACCCGCAGCGCCCGGCTTCGCAGCCCGAGTGAGTCAGCCGCGGTGAGTCGTTCCGCGGGGCGGGCGGAGCCTGTCACCATGCGTAATCCTCGGGAGCAGTGAGGTATCCCGGGAAGATGCCGTCAAGGCGCTTGATGGCGTCCCCGCCGAGAGTTATGCCCAGGGACCGGATGGCGGCGTCTAGCTGCTCTTGCGTGCGGGGGCCAACGATCGGGGCGGTCACGGCCGGCTGGTGCAGGAGCCACGCGAGGGCGATGTCACCGGGCTCGTGGCCGAGTTCTTCTGTGAAGTCCTCGTAGTCCCGGACCTGGTCCCGGTGCTTCTTCAGGGTCTCCTGCGCGCGCCCCTCAAGTCGCCGGACGCCGTCGCGCTCCTTCTTGAGCACCCCACCGAGAAGGCCTCCGTGCAGGGGCGACCAGGGAATGATGCCCAGCCCATAGTGTCCTGCGGCGGGAATAACTTCCAGCTCCGCGTTGCGGGTCAGCAGGTTGTAGATGGGCTGCTCGCTGACCAGGCCGGTGTAGTTGCGCCGGGCCGCGGCCTCCTGTGCCTGGGCAATGTGCCAGCCGGCGAAGTTGCTGCTGCCGGAATAGAGGATCTTGCCCTGCTGCACCGCCACGTCAACGGCTTGCCAGATCTCGTCCCAGGGCGTGCTCCGGTCTATGTGATGAAACTGGTAAAGGTCGACGTAGTCGGTCTGCAGGCGCCTCAGGCTGGCGTCGAGCGCCCTGCGGATATTGAGCGCCGAAAGCCTGGACTCGTTGGGGCGGTCAGTCATGGTGCCGTAGACCTTGGTGGCCAGAACGGTCCGTTCGCGGCGTTCCCCGCCCTTGGCGAACCAGCGGCCGATGATTTCCTCCGTCCAGCCCCGGTGCCCTGCACCGCCGTAAACGTTGGCAGTGTCGAAGAAGTTGATGCCTTGGTCCTGCGCGGAATCCATGATCGAGTGAGCTGCGGACTCGTCCGTCTGCGGCCCGAAGTTCATGGTGCCGAGGCAGAGCCTGGAGACTTTCAGCCCGGAGCGTCCCAGATGGGTGTACTGCATGGATTTTCCCTAACGTGGTTTCCCCAGGCGGGCGGCGGCGCCAAACCTGGCTGGCGGGCGGCTGTGCTGCTGCCCAGACGGGGGAGGGGATTCTGGCCATCCGCCCATTGGGCCCCGTCCCGTGCCTTCCTAGCCTTGGAGGAGAACTGCTTCGACCACCAAGGATGAGATTCAACGATGAAACGCATCGCATTGCTCAGGGCGCGACAGGCGCCGTCGGCTTCAACAGGAACCCACTGCCCGGCCTCCGGCGTATGGTCCCCGGAGGAGTCGCCGCAGGACCTGCACACGTTCTTTGAAGGCCAGGTGCTCCCTGCATACCAGGGAGCACCCACCGTATGGCGTCGCCGGTCAGCGGATCAGGAATTCTAAAGCCGGTAGGCGTCAGCCCGGACCGGCGGATTGAACAACGGCTGGGGCGCTGTCAGCGCTCCAGCCGGAAGCCGAGCTTGATGGTGACCTGCCAGTCGGCAACCTGGCCGTTGTCGAGGTGGCCACGGATCTCCTTGACCTCAAACCAGTCGAGGTTCCGCAGGGTCTTCGCCGCTTCGGCTATTCCGTTGCGGACGGCAGCGTCCACGCCTTCGGTCGAGGTTCCGACAATTTCAGAAATGCTGTAGGTGTGATTAGACAACTTCGCTCCTCGTGATCGTCTGCGGTTACCCGGCCGCTGGCCGTTCCTGCAGAGTATCGGAAGGAGGGTCCCGGGACTAGGTTATCGGGGGTCAGGCTTCCAGGACGTAGCTTCTGAGATCGTCCAGGGTCTGCTGCATATGGGCGTCCATCGCAGCCCGCGCCCGCAGAGGATCGCGCGCAGCCAAGGCCTCGAAGATGTTCTGGTGGTGCCCGATGGCATGCTCCTGAATCTCCGGAACCTTCGAGGTTTCAGTGCGGCGCTTCTCCAGCACGCGGTGCAGCGGTTCGAAGAGAACGGCCACGAAGACGTTCTCCGAAGCCTGCAAAATCTGGTCGTGGAACGCGAGGTCTGCGGCAACGAATCGGGGCAGGTCATCGGCCTGATGGGCTTCCCGCATCTCCTCCACTCGGGCGCGGAGGTCCTCGAGCTCGGCATCGGTGATGCGCTGAGCCGCAAGTTCACAGGCGCCCGTTTCCAGCATTCTGCGGAGTTCAATGAGCTGGATAGCCGCAGCTGGACCATTCTGTCCCTCCGACGCTGCGCGAAGCACCGCCTCCAGTGACGACCAGCGGTTCAGAGGGTTCACAAACGTGCCGCGGCCGCGCTCTACGCTAAGGATGCGTTGCGCCTCGAGCGTCTTCATCGCCTCGCGGACCGTCATCCGGCTGACCTCGTGTCGAGCGCTGAGTTCCAGCTCGCCAGGCACGCTGGCGCCCGGCGGAAATTCGCCGGCAATTATGCGGTCAAGGAGTTCGTCGGCTACGACGCCCACCAGAGATTTCCGTGCCATTTTCCCCAATCAGCGCTTCTGATTTATATGTCTGACAAGTCTACTTGCGTGCGTGCTGTGCTATATGCCACACTAGCATTCAAACGACAGATGTCTGACATCTGATAAAGCTGATTCGCAAGATAGTTTCGAACACAACGGAGTGCACAGTGCCCCTTGAAGCAGACGTCCTGGCCGCCTACCCGGCGGAACTTGAGATCCCGGCACAGCAGGTGGCCAGCGCGGTCGCGGCTTCGGCCGCAACGGCGCCTCGTGTCCTGGTGGTCCTCGACGACGACCCCACCGGAACGCAGTCAGTCTCTGATCTGCCCGTGCTCACCCGCTGGGCAGTCGAGGACTTCACCTGGGCTCTTCATCAAGGTAAGGCTGCCGTCTATGTGCTGACCAACACGCGGAGCCTGGACCCGGCAGAAGCAGCTGCGCGCAATGAGGAAATCGTCCGCAACGCCCTCGCTGCCGCCCGGAACGGTGAGGGGGAAATCCGCCTCAGCTTCGTCAGCCGCAGCGACTCGACACTTCGCGGGCACTTCCCGCTTGAACCCGATGTTATTGCCGCCACCGTGGCCGCCGAGAGCGGCGAGGCGACTGACGGCGTCGTCATTGTCCCGGCCTTTCCCGATGCCGGACGCGTCACCATCGGCGGCGTCCACTACATGCGCGGCACCGGAAACGACGCCGGCGGGCTCACTCCGGTAGCGGAGACGGAATTCGCCAAAGATGCGACCTTCGGCTTCGCCAACTCGGACATGGCCAAGTATGTCGAGGAGAAGTCGCAGGGCCGCTTCGCCGCTGACTCGGTCATCGTGCTGGACCTGAACATCATCCGGGCAGGTGCCGCCACGGGCGATGCGGACGTTTCCGCGAAGGCCATTGCCGACGCGATCGAACCCGCCACCGTCTCCACTCCCATCGTTGCGGATATCGTCACAGAGAACGACCTGCGCGCCCTCGCGCTCGGCCTGGAGGAAGCGGAACGCCGGGGCAAGAAGCTCCTTTACCGCGTTGGCCCGCCATTCGTCCGTGCCCGCATCGGCCAAGACATCCGGACGGCGCTCACCGGTGACGAGGCCTATGCCGGGAACGTCCCGTCGGAGGCAGGCGGCCTGATCGTCGTCGGCTCGCACGTGGGCGTCACCACGCGCCAGCTGAAGGTGCTGACGGATCAGCACAGCGCCGCCCGCATTGTGGAGATCGACGTCGAGAAGCTGCTGGGTGACGCCGGGGACGCATACCTGGACCAAACGGTTGACGCCGTCGTTGAGGCCCTCCGCAGCGGTGACGTCATCGTCCACACCAGCCGCCTGCTCATCAAGACGGACGACCCCGCCGAGAGTCTGCGGATCGCGCGTACCGTCTCGGCAGCCGTCGTGGCAGTGGTGAACCGGACACTCAAGACATTCCCGCCGCGGTTCGTCATCGCCAAGGGCGGCATCACCTCCTCGGATGTGGCAGCCCACGGCCTGGAAATCCGGCACGCGATCGTCCGCGGTCCCATGCTGCCGGGCATTGTCAGCCTGTGGGAGCCGGTGGACGGCCCCGCCAAGGGCATTCCTTACATCGTGTTCGCCGGCAACGTGGGCGACGACGAGTCCCTGGCCCAGGTCACCCGCAAGCTCAGCAGCACCTTCTAACGTCACGTGCGGCTAAGGCCGTGACTTCGACTGGCTCCAGCAGCCACACAGCTCTAGACACTTCAATGGAGAACACTATGACCTCGAACTACAAAGTCACCGTCCTTGGCCTCGGCGCCATGGGCCTGCCCATGGCCACGCGCCTCGCCAGCCAGCTCACCGTCCACGGCTTCGACATTGCCGAACCGCGCCTTCGGCTCGCTGAGGACGCCGGCGTCCGCACCTTTGCCTCCGCCCGCGCCGCCGCAGAGGAGACGGACGCCCTGCTGCTGGCCGTCCGCAACAGCGAACAGCTCAATGACGTCCTCTTCGGCGAGAACGGCGTGGCAAGTGTCCTGAAACAGGGCGCCGTCGTCATCCTCACCAGCACCGTGGGAACGGAGGCCATCCCGGCTACCGTCGCGCGGCTGGCCGAATACGGCGTGGCGCTTATTGACGCGCCGCTGTCCGGCGGCCCCAAGCGCGCCGGCGAAGGCGACCTGCTGATCGTAGTTGGCGCCGAGCCGGGGGCGCTCGAGTCCGCCCGGCCGGTCCTGGAACTGCTCGCCTCCACCCTGACTGTTGTGGGGGACAAGCCCGGCGACGGCCAGGCACTGAAGACCGTGAACCAGCTGCTGTGCGGCATCCACATCGCCGCCGCCGCCGAGGCCATGGCCCTTGCCGATGCCCTCGGCCTCGACCAGGCGAAGACGCTCGCCGCCCTCGAAGCCGGTGCCGCCGGATCCTTCATGCTCTCCAACCGCGGCCCGCGCATCCTCGAGGCCTACACCGAGGACGGCGCCGAGGTGCTGAGCCGCCTCGACATCTTCGTCAAGGACATGGGAATCGTGGGCAAGGCCACCCGTTCCGCGGGCCTGGCCACCCCGGTTGCCGCCGCTGCCGAGCAGCTCTACCTCCTCGGCCAGGCCCACGGCCTCGCCGCGGCGGACGACTCCGCCGTGATCAAGGTTGTGGCCCCCACCAAGCGGACCGCCGCTTAACGGAACTCCGACGACGGCGGCTCCCCCCTCCGCCGTCGTCGGCCGGCCCACCCAACTACCCGCGCCCGCGGGCCAGCAGCTGTTGCCCTGAAGGAGAAACCCACCGTGAACGCCGCCCCGACCACACATGATCCGATGGAACGGGCGGCGCTCTAATGCGCGCGCAGCTCGATGAACTTGTCGGATCCGCCCTCCGGCAGAGCTCCGCCGTCCCAGCCTTCACCTGCTACGACTTCACCACGGCCCTCGCTGTGGTCAGTGCCGCAGAAGAGGCCGGACGCGGCGTCATTCTGCTCGTGGCACCCAAGACGGCCGCCACTGTCAACGGCCTCAGGCTCATCACCGCACTTCGGGGGCTGGCAGATGCCGCCGCCGTACCCGTTGCCGTCCAGCTGGACCACGCCTCTGACCTTGAGGTCATTACGGCCGCCGTCGCCGCCGGTGCCGACTCCGTGCTGGCCGACGGGTCCTCGCTGCCGTACGAGGGCAACATCACCCTCGTCCGCGACGTGCGGGCCGCCCTCGAGGCCCGGGGGAGCGCCGGCGTCGTGATTGAAGCGGAACTTGGCGGGCTCGCCGGAGACGAAGACCGCGCCTTCGGTACCGGCGCGGACGACAACGCTGCCGGAAACGATTCGGCCGGACTCACTGATTCAGCCCAAGTGGAGGACTTCGTGGCCCGGACGGGCGCACAGTTGCTTGCCGTTGCGGTGGGCAACGTCCATGGCAAATACAAGGGCAGGCCTGAACTGCGCTGGGACGTGCTGCAGGACATCGCCGTGCGCACGCACATCCCGCTGGTACTTCACGGAGCATCCGGCATTCCCGCCGAGGAACTGGCGAAGGCCCCGGCCATGAACGTGGGCAAGGTCAACTTCAATACCGAGCTGCGTACCGGTGTTCTGTCCACACTGGAGGCGCAGACCGCCGCCCACCGGGCGGACGGCGAGAACCTCCAGGGCCTGCTGGCCCGCTGGAACGAGTCCGCCAAGGACTTCGCCACGTCAGCGCTGGCCATGCTGACCCGCTGACGTCCGGGAGCCGGGGGAGAGGCCAGGACCGAGGCATGATCCTGGCCTTCCTTGTGCTCCGCCCGTTCATGCCCCGGCGTGCCACAGTGTCTTGCGCAGCAGTGCCTTCAGTCAGCGATTCCCTCGAGTCCGGCCCGAATGGCGACTATCAGGAGCATCTTGCCATTGTTAAGGAACAGGGGTACGCCGTGAACGACGGCCATACAACCTTTGAAGAAGTCGGCATTTCCGCCGTCGTGCGGGACTACCGGAATGAGGTCGTGGGCTGCATCACGATGTCCGCACCGCGGTCCCGCACCGGACGGGACCGGATTGCTGCACATTCCGACCGAGTGCTGGTAGCAGCCCGGTCCGTTTCGGCCCGGCTCGGGCACCGTGCGGCGGTCCGCCAGCTTGCGGCGGGTCCTCAGGCGGTGAGCGCTCTTTTCTCTCTGGTCGCTCCGAGACGGGAGGTTACGCCGCGGGCGGTGGCCGCGCAGGATTCGCCCAGGTTGGCCAGGATCTCGGGGGAAACGCGGAAGCGTGGGGCAGCCGCTAGAACGGCTGCCACGACCTGGCCCCGGTGGTCGTATACCGGTGCCGCTGCGCCGGCTTCGTCCAGTGACGTTTCGCCGTCGTTGACGGCGTAGCCGCGGTCTGCCGCAACTTTGAGCCGCAGCAGGTAATCCTGAAGTGCCCTGTCATCGAGGCCGGGGAGTGCTATTGCTCCGCTGATGAGCAGGGTGCGGATACGTTCGGGCGGTTCTTTGGACAGGAAGACCTGCACCGAGGCGCTCAGGGCGTCGCAGTATCGGGTGCCCAGGGACGTGGTGTGTTTGACCTTGTGAGGGCTGGGAATTTGTTCCACGCAAATGGCTTCATTGCGGTCCCAAAGCATTAGGGCGCTGGTTTCGCCGGTGCGTTCAGTGAGGGCAAGCAAGAGGGGGTGGGCGATGCGCCGCACGTCCAGGTCCGCCAGCAGGGGCCCGGCGATCGCGATCAGGCCAAGGCCAAGCATGTAACGGCGGGTCTCGGGATCCTGCTGGACAAGGTTTTCGGCTTCCAGAGTTGCGAGGATGCGGGAAACGGTACTCTTGTGCAGCCCGACGCGGGCGGCGATCTCGGTTACCCCCAGAACGGGTTGTTCTTCGGAAAAGCACCGAAGCACTCCAATGGCGTTGACGATCACCGAGGCGCCGCGGGCGTCGCCGGTGCCTGGCTCTGGAGAAACAGTGGGGGTCATGGTGTTCACTACATTTCTTCGTATCAACGGGGGTGGGCATGCTCTCCCCGGCGGCTGGCCATAATGTGATGGACAGGTGCCGTTGTGGGGCGACCGGGGAGAGCACGTTTAGGGGTGTCAGGCCCCGATGATGTTGTATTCGGGTCCGAACGGGAACTTGGTGATGTTCTCCGCGCCGTCCTCGCCGACCACCAGGATGTCGTGCTCGCGGTAGCCGCCCGCTCCGGGCTGGCCGTCGAGGACGGTGATCATCGGCTCCATGGAAACCACCATTCCGGGTTCGAGCACGGTGTCGATGTCCTCGCGGAGCTCCAGCCCGGCTTCCCGGCCGTAGTAGTGGCTGAGGACGCCGAAGGAGTGCCCGTAACCGAAAGTGCGGTTGGCCAGCAGTCCGTGGCCCACGTAGATCTCGTTGAGCTCGGCGGCGATGTCCTTGCAGACAGCCCCTGGCTTGATCAGTTCGAGGCCGCGTTTGTGGACTTCCACGTTGATGTTCCACAGTTCCAGGGAGCGGGCATCGGGTTCGCCGTAGAACAGCGTGCGTTCCAGTGCCGTGTAGTAGCCGGACGTCATCGGGAAACAGTTCAGCGACAGGATGTCGTGCTCCTGGATCTTCCGCGTCGTGGCCCAGTTGTGCGCACCGTCCGTATTGATGCCGGACTGGAACCAGACCCAGGTGTCCCGGATCTCCGAGTCGGGGAACGTGCGGGCGATCTCGTGAACCATGGCTTCGGTTCCGATCAGCGCCACCTCGTACTCGGTGATCCCGGCGGTGATGGCGTTGCGGATGGCTTCGCCGCCCAGGTCGCCGATGCGCGCCCCGTGCTTGATGACCTCGATCTCCTCGGCGGACTTGATCATGCGTTGGCGCATCGCCGCCTGGGCCACATCCACCAGGGTTGCCGACCCGAAGGCCGCCTGGATCTTGTTGCGGTTGTCCAGCGGCAGGGAGTCGTCCTCGACGCCGAGCCGGCGGACGTTGATGCCGCGGGTGCGGAGAACTTCCTGGATCGCGTGGATGTAGTTGTCCCGGCGCCAGTCGGTGTAGACGATGTTGTCGCCGTAGCTGCGGCGCCAGGGCATGCCGGCGTCGATGTTTGCCGTGACCGTTACGGTGTCGTCCTTCGTGACCACCATGGCGTAGGACCGGCCGAAGTAGGTGAACAGGAAGTCGGAGTAGTACTTGATCGAGTGGTAGCTCGTGAGGACGACGGCGTCCAGTTCCTTCTCTGCCATGATGCGGCGGAGGCCCGCGAGCCGGCGTTCGAACTCGGCGTTGGAGAAAGTCAGCATTTCCTTCTGGCCATTGTGCAGGACCTTCAGGCGTTCCAGTTCGGCGATGGACGTGGCGTGCTCGGATGATGTGGTCGTCATTGTGGTGATGCCTTTCTTTGGTGCGGCTAATTAGATGGCAAACTTCGGAGTCCGCCGGACTATTCGTGGCGGAGCGGTTCCTTGCCGGTTTCGCGGGAGAGGGCGACGGCGATCAGGGAGATGACAGCTGCGCCGACCAGGTACCAGGCCGGAGCCAGGTCGTTGACAGTGGCCGCAATCAGCAGGGTGGCCATGAACGGAGCCGTGCCGCCGAACAGGGCGTTGGAGAGGTTGAAGCTGACCGCGAAGCCGCTGTAGCGGACCCGGGTCGGGAACATTTCCGCCAGGAAGCTCGGCAGCGTGCCGTCATTGAGCGTCAGCATGGCGCCCAACAGGATCTGGACGAGGACAATCACCAGGAAGTTCCCAGTGCCCAACAGTGCGAACGCAGGTACGGTCAGCAGGATGAAGGTAACGGATGCGGAGATGAGCACCTTCTTGCGGCCGAAGCGGTCCGAGAGCATCCCGGTCAGGAAGATGAACCCGATGTACGTTACCAAGGCGATGGTGGTGGCCAGGAAGGATTCAGTTTCGCCGAGGCCCAGCTCGGCGGACAAGTAGGTGGGCATGTAGCTGAGAATCACGTAAAAGCCGACGGCGTTGAGCAGCACGGCTCCGACGGCCTGCAGCAGCTGCCGCCAGTGGTTCCGGAACAGTGCGCTGACCGGTGCCTTGATGGTCTCGTCCTCGGCTGCCAGTTCGCGGAACACCGGGGTGTCTTCGAGCTTGGTCCGGATGTAGCGTCCGATCAGTCCCATCGGGGCGGCCAGCAGGAACGGCAGGCGCCAACCCCAGCTTTGCATTGCCTCGGAACTGAGCAGGGCCGTCAGCAGGCCTGCGAACAGGGAGCCGAGGAGCAGGCCAGCGGCGGTGCTGGCGGGAACGACCGCGGCGTAAAGGCCGCGCCTGTTGGCGGGGGCGTACTCCACCAGGAAGGCAGACGCCCCGGCGTACTCACCGGAGGCGGAGAAGCCCTGGACGACCCTGATGAGCAGCAGGAGGATCGGAGCCCAGATGCCGATGGTGCCGTATCCCGGGATCAGCGCGATGCAGAACGTCGCCCCGGACATGATCAGGATTGACAAGGACAGTGCGTTCCGCCGGCCGACCTTGTCGCCGATGTGGCCCCAGACGAAGCCGCCGAGCGGGCGCACCAGGAACGATATTGCGAAGAGGGCGAAAGTCAGCAGAAGCCCCGTCTGGGGATCGGATTCGGGGAAGAAAACCACGGAAATCGTCACGGCCAGATAGCCATACACGGCGTAGTCGAACCACTCGACGAAGTTGCCGATAAAGCTGGCAGCGACGACTCTGCGCCGGGTGTCCTTGCTGACCGCAGGGTTAGCGGCGTGCGGCGCTCCGCCCG
This sequence comes from Arthrobacter sp. B2060, assembly GCF_059090445.1. Taxonomy (NCBI): domain Bacteria; kingdom Bacillati; phylum Actinomycetota; class Actinomycetes; order Micrococcales; family Micrococcaceae; genus Arthrobacter; species Arthrobacter sp. B2060. Next base: position 433,257 of record NZ_JBNHFR010000001.1, on the reverse strand, counting down.
GCATCTTGTCCGGAACGGTTGCCGCTGCCGCTGGATTTTGTTCGTTACTCATATGTCCACCAATAAAATTGTGGGTTGCATTGAACGCAACGCTGTTGCACCAGAATATGGGGTGAGTTGGAACACAGTCAAGGGTTTTCCGATCGTCTCAAGGGAAACCTGTCTACGCCGTTCGGCGGTTACAGGGCGATAGATGTAACACGATGGCACCGGGGGTTGCAACTAATGCAACTCTGTTGTGCTTATGCATCAGTTTTCCTGAACCGAGAGCGCTCGCTTTGACCTGCACGTTGAATGTTTTCCTGGCCAGCGTCGACGCTGAAGTTCAGCGGGCCATCGACCACGACTGGAACGCCTGGTCCGTGCTCTTCGTCAACGACATGCCGCCGACGGCCAGCGGCAAAATCCGGAAGGCAGAGCTGCGGCAGACGTCCGGTCAGGCCTGATGCGCAAGACTCACCGCGGGGAGGCACGGTGCTGCGGCTGCTGGCACCCTGTCCCGCTCCGACGGACAATGGACGTGACAACGACGTTCGCCAGTTCCGCGTTGGTGAGGGGCGCCATGGAGGGTTCATCGCAGCGGCCAGGGTCCGTCGGCGGCACGGCCGCGCCGGAGCGTGACCTGGCCATCGACCTGGCCCGGTTCGTCTGCCTCGCCCTCGTGGTGGTGGGGCACTGCATGATGGCGAGCCCCGTGCTGCACCCGGACGGCACGGTCACCACCGAAAACACGCTGGCGGAACAAGACTGGTTTGAGCTGATCATCTGGATCTTCATGGTGATGCCGCTGTTCTTCGTGACCGGCGGCATCACCGGGCTGCAGTCATGGCGCCGGATGCAGGCCCGCGGAGGCACGGGCTATGAGTTCGCCCAAACGCGCCTGCTGCGCCTCATCCGGCCGGCATCGGCACTGCTCGCGGTGATGTTCGCCGCCCTCTGGGCCGCGCTGCTGCTGGGCGTCGATCCCCAGGTGGTGGAGCTGTCGGCCAGCGGGGCCGGGATGCCGCTCTGGTTCCTGGCCGCATACCTCGCCGCGCAGCTGAACCTCCCCCTCCTGGCCAGGCTCCACCGGCGTGCGCCCTGGCTGACGCTGGGCGCACTCACTGCGCTCGTCATTGCGGTCGATTGCTTCCGCGGTGCCATGCCGCTCCTCGCCTATGTCAACATGCTCTTCCTGTGGTGCGCCGTGCAGCAGCTCGGCTTCTTCATGGCGGACGGTTTCCTCGCCCGCCGCAGCAGGTCGTGGCTCGTGGGGCTGATCGCGGCCAGCAATCTGCTGCTGCTGACCCTCACGGGGCTGGGCCTGTACCGGGACAACATGCTGGTGAACCTGAACCCACCCAATTTCTGCCTGCTGCTGCTCGGTATTTCCCAGGCCGCCACCCTGGAGCTTTTCCGGCCGGCGCTGCGGCGGATCGCCGCTGTCCCCTGGTTCCGGACGATGGTGGCCGTGGTCGGCCGGCATGCCATGACGGTGTATCTCTGGCACCTGCCCCTGCTCGCCGCCATGGCCGGGCTGCTTCTGCTCACCGACTTTCCCAAGCCCGCGTCCGCCACCGCTGCCTGGTGGTGGTCGCGGCCGCTGGTGCTCCTTGGCGTTATTGCGCTGCTGCTGCCCGTCGTCGCCATGTTCGGGCGGCTGGAGGAACGGCCGACGGCGGCGGCCCACTCCCGCGGGCGGCCCCGTGCCGCTGTGGTGACTGCCGCCGTCGTCGTCTTTATCCCCGTGGCCGACGCCGCATTCAACGGCGTGACTCTGGCCCTCCTGGGCGGCGGTGCCGCCTGCTTCACGCTTGCTGTCCTGCTTCTGGGCAGGGTGCCGCCGCGTGCGGCAGAAGCATTGCCAGTCCGGTCTTTAAGTGCCAATGTCGAACCATGACGGAGAACACGGTATCCACCGAGGATCAATTCACCCCGGATGTCAGCACCTTCCGGAACGATAAACTCCACCGCTACGAGCTGCACGTTGGGGGAAAGCTCGCGGTGCATATCCGGTTCATGGACAAGCCCGGGCATGTCGACTTCATCCACACGGAAACGGCCGAGGAGTTCCAGGGCCAGGGGCTCGCCAACGTCCTCGTGCACTTCGCGCTGGACGACGTCGTGGCCGCGGGGAAGAGGATCATTCCGCACTGCCCGTTCACCGCGCGGTACCTTCGCAAGCATGAAGTCTATACGCAGTGCATCGACTGGCCGGAGGAGGCAGCGCCCAAACTCCTCGGGACCTGAACCGCGCACAGGCTTGTGACCCCCGCGACATTTCCGTAGGCTCAGTCTGGGCTATGCAGTTGGCTTGCGGACTTTCGCCGGGAGAATTCTTTGAACCACAAACTGCGTGCCCTTGTCCGAGTGGACCTTGATCCCGGACGTGCCACCCTCGACACCGGTGGCTGCCTTACCCGGGCGGACTTCCCTGTGCCGGTCAAAGCGGGGAGTGCCAGATGAGCGCGGAAGAACTCGCCCGCTGCCTCGACGATTCCGTGGACCCGGCAGAAACAGTCGCAGCCATGTCGGAGCCGGCGCTCGCCGAACTGGCCGACGCCCTCTACCGTCATCTGGATACCCCCAGCCCCGCCTTCGGCGCCCACTCGTGGTACGCCCAGGTCAGGGATGAACTCCGGTTGCGGCGGCTGACCGGCGCCGGGCCTGAGGCTGCGGAATCCAGCGAGCAGAGCAGGGCCGGCGGGCCGTGAGGTTCCGGCCAGCCAGCAATTCCGCCCCACCTCGCGCCTGCGCACCACTACAACTTGCGCGCTACAACGGCGGGGGCTCCTCTTCCGGGCCGCGGCGCCACTGGTTTTCCCTATTGCGGCGCCACTGGCCTGCATGCCAGAACAGCAGGCCCATGATGCCCAGCAGTCCGGCAAACAGCAGGAAGGGTGCGAAGGTCATCCACATGTAGCCCACTGGCGTGGATTCTGTTGATCCTGGTGAGTTAAGCACTTCCTGGGCAATCGTGAATGCCCCGAAGGCAGCCATGATCAGACCTGCGGCGACTGCCCAGAGGATGACGATGAATGGGTTGAGGTTCAGCCTGCTTTGCCCCGCCGCATCGGTCTCCGCCGCGCCCCATTGGCGCCTTCCTGGGCTGTAGCTGCCGGCGCCGGGTCCGCCGCCGGCGTGCTCGCGGCCGAAGCGGGAAGGGTTTCCCCGCGCATCAATCTCCCTGAAGTTGATCGGGTCAGAACCGGCGTCGGACATATCCACTGCTTCCCGCCGCGCCCGGGGTTGCCCCGGTGCGCAGGCCTGTTGGCAACCTTGCAAGGAACTCTACTCCGGAGCTCTGCCGGCGGCCATGGAGGCTGAGGCGGCACCTGAGGCGGCGCCCCTTCACCCTGGACAGCGAAACCGGCATTGTGCGCCCTCATCCCACCAAGGGAAAGTCAATGACGCGCGCTTTACACAGGGAATCCGCGCCAGTTCGCGGGTTTTTGGAATTACAACACGAAAGTTTGACTAAAAGGGTCGCCTAAGTAAGGCTTGCCTTGCTCTGAGTGTTTTCCAAGCCCGAGAAGAGGACCACCGCCGTGACGTTGCTGCCCCCCGTTCATGAGATGTCAGCGAGCGAGATCTACGCCGACCAAGGAATTGCCGACGACGCCGGCGCGGATAAGGCACCTCCGGGCCACGCTTATCCCGATTTTGGGTCTCGCGTAGAGCTTGCGCTGTCCGCCAGCAACCATCTCTTCAACGCCCGCAACGCCCCGCGCTACGTGGCCCAGGTGCTGCAGGGCGTCAACGCCGTGGCCACCAAACTCGAGCGGACCACCCGACCGTTCACCGGGGTCGGACCCTCGGAAATGCAGCGCCGCGTACGGGAGGTGGACCTGGACCGGCCGCTGCCGGATACGGCAGCTGCACTTGAGGAACTCGAGGAGGTCTACCTCCGCGACGCCGTCTACTTCCACGATCCCAAATACGCCGCCCATCTGAACTGCCCCGTGGTCATCCCGGCGCTCGTGGGGGAGGCAGTCCTTTCGGCCGTGAATTCATCCCTGGACACCTGGGACCAGAGCGCCGGGGGCACCATGATCGAGCGGCGCCTCGTCGAATGGACCGCCGACCGCCTGCACCTCGGCGCCGCTGCGGACGGCGTCTTCACGTCCGGGGGAAGCCAGTCCAACTTCCAGGCCCTCCTGATTGCGCGGAACCACTCCGTGGCGGCCCTGCGGCAGAACCCCGAAGCCGCAGGGCTCAGGCTCCCTGCCCTGCTGGACAGGCTGCGCATCTTCACGTCCGAGGACAGCCACTTCAGCATCCGGAAGTCGGCCTCCATGCTGGGGCTGGGCTACGACGCCGTCGTTCCCGTGCGCTGCGAAACCGACCACCGCATGGACCCCGCAGCCCTCGCCGAGGCGCTCGCGGACGCCCATGACAGCGGGCTGGTGCCGATGGCGGTCGTGGCCACCGCGGGCACCACCGACTTCGGTGCGGTGGACCCGCTTGCCGAAACCGCCGCGCTGGCCCGTGCCTACGGATCCTGGTTCCACGTGGACGCCGCGTACGGCGGAGGGCTCATCGTGTCGGGGCGGTACCGGCACCTCCTGACAGGCATTGGCCTGGCGGATTCCGTCACAGTCGACTTCCACAAGACGTTCTTCCAGCCGGTCAGCTCAAGCGCGCTGCTGGTCCGGGACGGCGCCATGCTCCGCCACGTGACCTACTACGCCGACTACCTGAACCCGGAGGCCGCCGCCCTGGCCGACATTCCCAACCAGGTGGACAAGAGCATCCAGACCACGCGGCGCTTCGATGCGCTCAAACTGTGGCTGACCCTGCGGATCATGGGCGCGGACGCCGTTGGAGCGCTGTTCGACGAGGCGATCGACCTCGCCGGGAGGGTGGGCGCTCTGTTGGCGGCGAATCCCGACTTCGAACTGGCCGCCCGGCCCCAGCTCAGCACCCTCGTCTTCCGGTACAGGCCGCTGCTCGACGACGGAACACGCCTTTCCGAGGAAGAGGCGGACGTTCTGAACCCCGCCATCAGAGCCGCCGTCTTCGACTCGGGCGAAGCGGTGGTGGCCGGTACCAAGGTGGGCGGCCGGCACTTCCTCAAGTTCACCCTCCTCAACGCCGAGGCCACGCTCGAGGACATCAGCGAAATCATCAGCCTGCTCCGCGGAACCGGTGCTGCGCTGCTGAACCGGACGGAGTCGGCAGCATGAGCACCCAGGCCTTTGACACTTCCAGCGCGTCCCGCATTTACGACATCGCCGGAATCGGCGTCGGGCCCTTCAACCTGGGTCTCGCCGCGCTGAGCGCCTCCGTTGAGGGACTCGACGCGGTGTTCCTGGAGCGCCGCGAATCCTTCGACTGGCACCCCGGCATGATGCTGGAGCCCGCCCACCTGCAGGTGCCGTTCATGGCGGACCTCGTGACGCTCGCTGACCCCACCTCGCCCTATTCGTTCCTGAACTTCCTCAAGCAGACCGGACGGCTCTACCGCTTCTTTATCCGGGAGAACTTCTACCCGCTGCGCGCCGAGTACAACCAGTACTGCCAATGGGTGGCGGGCCAGCTCGACTCGGTTAGGTTCGGCACGGACGTCCGGAACATCACGTACGGCGACGGCGTGTACACGCTTTCGGTGGACGGTCCGGCCGGCGCTGAGGTGCTCCGCGCGCGGAGGCTGGTGCTCGGCACTGGAACATCGCCCTATGTTCCGGCTGCCTGCGACGGAATCGTCGATGCGGCAGCCAACGGCGGCGGAGTGGTCCTTCACAACGCCGATTACCTCTCGCGGAAGAGTGAACTGCAGAAGCAGCGCAGCATCACCATCGTGGGCAGCGGCCAGAGCGCGGCGGAAATCTACTACGAGCTGCTGCAGGAGATCGACGTCCACGGGTACCAGCTGAACTGGGTCACCCGCTCGGGCCGGTTCTTCCCGCTGGAGTACACCAAACTCACGCTGGAAATGACGTCTCCGGAATACGTGGACTACTTCCACGGCCTCCCGCAGGAGCGGCGCGACGGGCTCATCAAGAGCCAGAAGAACCTGTACAAGGGCATCAATTCCGAGCTCATTGACGCCATCTACGACCTCCTGTACACCAAGAGCCTCTCTGGCCTCGTGGATACCCGGCTGTTCACGCACTCTGCGCTGACCGGAGCGTCGTGGGACCCCGCCTCGGGGTCGCATACGCTGCGGCTGCGGCATGAGGAACAGGGCGCCGGCTATTCACTGGACACCGAGGCCGTGGTTCTGGCCACCGGCTACAGCTACCGCGAGCCGGCGTTCCTGGCCGGAGTGCAGGACCGGATCGCCCGGGACAGCAACGGCAGGTTCGCCGTCGAACGCAACTACAGCACCGGCGTCGAACCCGGCGAAATCTTCGTCCAGAACGCCGAGCTCCACACCCACGGCTTCGTCACCCCGGACCTCGGCATGGCTGCATACCGGAACTCATGCATCCTGCGCGAAGTCACCGGCCGGGAGGTCTACGCCGTGGAGCGCAGCATCGCCTTCCAGCAGTTCGGGGTGCCTCAGTCCTTTCCCCAAACCGATCCCCTTCAACACCTACCCCAGCAGACGGAGTTTCCCATGCCACAGTCCCACGTTCCCGCAACCACCCAGATTGGGGATGCATCATGAGCGCCTCAGAAACCATCGATCTGCAGATTCTGGCGGACTCAGCGCACGTTGACGCGGTACTCCGCTGTTGGGTGCGGGAACGCGGGGTGACGGTCGACGGCGACGGCATCTTCACGGCGGTCCCCGGCACGTCGCTGAACGTGAGCGCACGCTGCACCCATTTCTCCCGGACAGGTCTGCACAGCTTCACGGACGTGGCGGTGGTGCACGCCGACGGGACGCGGCATGCCGTCAGCGCCGAAGAACTGCTGGCCCTCCTGACAACAGGGGCCGAAGAACAGGAACGTTCGCTCCTGCTGAGCCGCACGCGGGAATCCATCCGCAACGTCAGCACCTTCGCTGCGCGGGAACGGAACGCTTCGCTGGACGGGCCGTTGTTCCTGGACGGTGAGCGGTCCCTGCTCCTTGGCCACTTGCAGCATCCCGCCCCGAAAAGCAGGGACGAACTCAGCGCAGCCGAACTCGAGGCGTACTCGCCCGAGCTCGGCGGCCGCTTCCAGCTGCACTGGTTCGAGGCCCACCGCTCGGTGGTCGCCCAGGACCAGGCGGCGGCCGCGCCTTCGCTCGGGGGCAAGGACGTCCACGGACTGCTGGCTGCCATCGCCGGGTACAGCCCTGCGGCAGGTCACGTGCTGATCCCGGCACACCCCTGGCAGGCGGAGGCAGTCCGGCAGCGCAAAGCCGTCCAGGACCTGATGGCCGCCGGGCTGCTGCGGCCGCTGGGCCCCCTGGGTGATGAGTGGTGGGCCACGTCAAGCCTGCGCACGCTCTTCCACCCGGACCACCCGGTGATGCTGAAGGTGTCCACGGGACTGAAGATCACCAACTCCGTCAGGGAGGCCACCGCCACGGAGCTCAAGCGGGGCGTCGAGATAAACCGGCTCATTGATGCCGGCTATGTCAGCTACAGCGATCCGGACTTCACGATCGTCAGGGACCCTGCCTGGGCGGCAGTCATCGACCCCTCGGATGCCGCCGGAGGAACCCTGACCGGACTCGACGTCTCCCTCCGCGAGGTTCCGGAAGGAGTGGAGCGGATGGTGTGCCTTGCCGGGCTCATCGCGCCTTCGGCCCCCTCCGTCACCTCCGGCACCGCAGGTCCGGGCCCGTGGGGGCCCAGCCTGCTCGCACGCTGGTGCGCCGATCCCGTGGCCTGGCTTGGCAGTTATGTTGACCAGGTGCTCCTGCCGATGCTGAGCCTGTACGCGAGCACGGGCATCGGGCTCGAAGGCCACCAGCAGAACACCCTCGTCCGGCTGGACGCCGACGGCCGGATCACGGGAGGCGCCTACCGCGACAACCAGGGCTACTACCTGGCCGCTTCCCGCCTGGCCGACGTCCTGGCCTGCACCGGCGAGGAAAGCAGCACCCTGGCCGTTGTCGACGACGGCATCGTCGACGACCGGCTCACCTACTACCTCCTGCACAACCAGGTGCTCTCCCTGGTCGGATCGATGGCAGCCGAAGGAATGGCGGATGAGGAAATCCTGCTGGAGGTGGTCCGCGAGCGCCTGCAGGCGGCGCTACCGGCCCTGGCCGAGGCGGGCCCGGCCGGGGTGCGGCTGGTGAACCGCTGGCTGAATGCCCCGACCCTGCCCTGCAAGGCGCACCTGGCGACCCGGCTGGCCGGAATCGACGAGGTGGTGGCGCCACTGGACGCCCAGTCGGTCTACCTTGACGTTCCCAACCCCCTGGTGGTCAGCGCATGACGAGCCTGAACTGGAACCGGAACCTGGTGCTGGAGGGGCACGTCCTGCGGCTGGCCGCACCTGCTGACGCCGAAGGCCTGGCAGCGCTCATGGCAGAGCCCGACGTCGAGCAGTGGTGGCACCAGGCGTGGGAGGCGGACCGATGGGCGGAATACGTTACCGGCCTGCTCCATGACCCCAACAGCCTGGCGCTGACGCTGGCCGAAGGAGACCGCGTGACAGGGTACGTCGAGGTCTACCGGGTGGCAGCCGACGTCCTTGGCCGGCATGTCGACCACACGCAGACCGACCTTGGGATGCACCTCGCCCTGGGGGAAGGAGCGCGGGGACGGGGCCTGGGCGCACGCCTGATCCGCGGCGTGCTGGACAGCGCCGCGGAGATCCTGCCCGGCTGCGGGCGTCTTGTGGCCGAGCCCGACTTCCTGAACAAACGGTCCCACCGCGCCTTCGGCGACGCCGGGTTTGCGGCAGTGGACGCCGTCCAGCTGCCCGACAAGACTGCAATGCTCATGGCTGCCGAGCCACCGCTGCCTTGGCAGGACACAGGATCGCTTGAGCATGTGAATATAGCCGGCCGCGAGGGAGCCCCGCTGTGACCCATCTGCCATCCGCAAGGCTTCTGGCGAAGCTCATTGGCGCCCTGCTCTCCGAGGAACTGCTCAGTGCGGAATCAACCAGTGCCGATTCAACCAGCGCCGAACCAGCAAAAGCTGCGCACCTGCAGCTCCACCTCGACAGTTCGTCCTACCTGTTCCAGGCCAGGCGGACCGGCTTCGGCTCCTACGTCGTCGATCCGGGAACCATCCGCCGGGTCAGCCGGGGCGTGCTCGGCGACGACGAGAGCGAACCGGCGGACGATCCGGGGCGGTTCGTCGTGGATGCGGCCAGCACGCTGGGCCTGACCGGGACGACCGTGGCCAACTACATCGCCGAGCTTTCCGCAACACTCGCCGCCGATGCGCAGCTGGCAGTGAAGGGTATCCCGGCGAAGGAACTGGTTCGCCTGCCGCACGCCCATATGGAAGGACAGCTGACCGGCCACCCCCTGCTGGTGGCCAATAAGGGAAGGCTCGGCTTCTCGGCATCCGACTGCGCACAGTATGCCCCGGAAGCCGGCAGGCCGCTGCGTCCGGTGTGGCTGGCCGTGTCACGCCGGCTGGCCGAGTTCCGGTCCGTTCCATCCATGTCGGAGGAGGACCTGATCGACCGCGAACTGGATCCCGCGACACAGGAACGCTTCAAGGCCGTCCTGCGCGATGCCGGGGCCGACCCGGCCGGCTACGTGCAGCTCCCTGCGCATCCGTGGCAGGTGGATCACGTGGTCCGGCAGCTGTGGTCCGGAAGCCTGCTGTCCGGTCAGATCGTGGTCCTGGGGGAACAGGAGGACCACTACCTGCCCACACAGTCGATCCGTACCCTCGTGAACGCTGATGAGCCGTCCAAACTCCAGATGAAGCTGCCGCTGAAGATCCTCAACACGTCGGTGTACCGGGGTATCCCCAGGCACTGCTCGCTGGCGGCTCCGATGACCACCCACTGGATGCGTTCCATCTGGGACGCGGACCCCTTCCTTAACCGCCACACCGTGCTGCTCGGTGAAGTTGCGTCCGTGACGGTCCGCCACCCCCACCTGGCGGACTACCCGGGCGTGCCCTATCAATGGGACGAGACACTGGGCTGCATCTGGCGGGAGCCCGTGGACCCTGCCCTTGCGGAGGGCGAGACGGTATGGCCGTTGGCGATGGTGCTGCACGAGGACCCGATGGGTGACACGGCGCTCGAAGCGCTGGCTGAACTCTCCGGCCGCGAGCTGGCGGACTGGCTCGCGGCACTGGTGTCCGTTACGGTCCGGCCGCTGCTGCACCTGCTGCACACCTACGGGGTGAGCGTGAACCCGCACGGCGAGAACCTCATGGTTATTTGTGACGCCGAGGGAATGCCGAGCCGCCTGGTCATAAAGGACCTCGTCGACGACGTGTGCGTGAGCACCGACCTGGTTCCGGCGCGTTCCTGGGAACCGGACGGCCACGTCCGTGTCCTGCCCCGCAAACCATGGCACGTGCTGCGGCAGTACATTGTTGACGCGCTGTTCCTTGGCGTGTGGGGCCCGCTCGGTGAGTTGCTCGATCTCCGGGACCTGCCGATGGCATCGGCGGACCTGTGGAACCTCACCCGCGACGTCATCACCGAGTACGCCGACTCCCATCCCGGGCAGGCTGCCCGGCTGGAAGCCAGCGGTTTCCTGGGGAAAGAGTTCGGCCGCTACCCGCTCAACGGCTATCGCCTGCGGCTGGGCTACACCGATCTCGATACCCGGCCGCCCGTACCCAAGGCAGGAACCATGCCGAACCCGATGTACAGGCCCTGAACCGCATGTCCCGCCTGACGGCACCCCTTCCCGGGACCGGCGCGTCCCGGGAAGGGCGGCGCTAAGCTAACGTCATGACGACAGCCCTCATCACCGGTGCCACCGCGGGGCTCGGCGCGGAATTCGCCCGCCAGCTCGCGGAACAGGGCCACGACCTCGTGCTCGTGGCCCGCGACGGGGAACGACTGCAGACGACCGCAGCGGAGCTGGAACGGCGGTACGGCACCACGGCGGAGGTGCTGCCCGCGGACCTGACCGACGACGCCGGGGTGGCCGCCGTCGTCGCCCGTCTCTCCGACGCCGCGCGTCCCGTCGAGGTGCTGGTGAACAATGCCGGCATGGGACTGCTCGAGGACTTTGACCGGAACAGCATCGAGGATGAGAGGAATCATCTGAAACTGCATGTCCAGACGGCCATGGAGCTCAGCCATGCTGCCTTGCAGGGGATGCTGGAGCGCGGTTCGGGACGGATCATCAACGTGGCCAGCGTGGCGGCGTTCCTTCCCCGCGGTTCGTATTCGGCGGCGAAGGCGTGGCTGCTCACGTTCAGCCGCTGGGCCAACCTCGCTTACTCACCGCGGGGAGTAAAGGTCACGGCGGTCTGCCCGGGCTTCGTCCACACCGAGTTCCACGACAGGATGGGGATGGACAAGTCCGTCGCACCCGGCTGGACCTGGCTCCGCGCGGGAAGGGTGGTCCGGGAAGGCCTGGCCGACAACGCCCGGGGCAAGGCGGTGTCCATTCCGACGAAGCGCTATAAAGTGCTGGCCGCCGCCGCGCGGATCCTGCCGGACAGGATCACCGCGGGCCCGTCGAGGAAACCAAAGGCGCCGGGGGAGAATTCCGCCGCGAACGGATAAACACCACCACCAGGATGCCGGTCACGGCCCCCACGGCTGTCTCGACTCCGCGCTCGGCAATGAGCACGTAAGGGTCGTCCGGCGCCGCCAGTTGGGTCATCAGGAGGATGACCGGCGTGAAAGAGACCATCGCCAGCCCATAGTGCCGCGCCATGAAAAGCTCGGTGGTGAACTGAAAGATGATGACCAGGACCGCCAGGACGGCCGCTTCGGCTCCCGGAAAGTGGGGGAGCGGGGCCAAGGGGCCCGGCAGAAGCACGACGGCGACAATCACCAGCCCCAGCAGCGTTCCGACGATGCGGTGGATGCCGCGGTGGACGCTGCTCGGCAGGTCCGCACCGGCGAGCGGAACAGCAGCGGCCGCCATCGCCCAATGCGGGTGGCCGCTGCCGGTCAGGACACCCGCAGCACCGGCAGCGCCCACCGCTACTGCGTAGCGCGCGGCGTGCACCACGGCCCGCTGCCGCAGCTGTCCCTGCAACCTGACGGGATTCCGCGTTGCACGGGGGACCCACACCCGGCCGCGGATCCAGCCGCCGAAACCCACGAAAAGCGAGAAACCGGCGGATGCCGCCGCGATGAGCAGGGCAACGTACCCGGGAACGGCCGTGGGTACTGATGCGCAGGCACCGAGGGCAAGGATGCCGAAAAAGGGACCGTTGGGTTTGAGCCTCACCCTGTCTGAGTACAGTGAACCAACACCTGCCAGCACAGCTTCCACGCCCACCAGCCACCAGGAATGGAGATGGTTAACAGACAGGAAAACGCCGACCGCCACGCCGGACAACAGCACGAGCGCAGCCTGCAGCTGGTGCCTGAGCCGGAGCTGGTGTGGCTCATTGCGGCCGTACATTCCGGTCAGGGCGCCAAAGACGGCGTAGGTGATCAGGTCCGGCCTGCCGGCGAGCAACAGGAGAAGCGACGGAACCGCCACGCTGATGGCCACCCGCAACGCGGAAATGTGGTCATTGTCCGCGGGTCCCAGGCTGTGGAGCTGCCGGACATGCCTCAGCACAGGCCGCACGGCAACTCCTCCAACTCATATGGTCCGCCGTCCTCCACGGGCCGGCGCCCTGTAAAGGGACATCCCTATAGAAACTAGCACTGCGCATGGCAAAGGCCCGCCCGGTGTGCTTCCCCCAAGGACAGCACGCCGGACAGGCCCTCACCGCGGACGCGGGGCGGGTGCATCAGGCGTTGGCGGGAACCTTGTCCTTGTCCATGTCTTTGTCCGCCTGTGCCGCCAGGATGTCCTTCTCGGCGTCCACGGTTTCGAACGGCAGATCGTCCAGGTCAAGCAGCGGGTTGTCGTCCTGGCCGGCCACCAGTTCCCGGGCCTCCGCCTGGGTGTCCACGCTCGGCATGGAACCCGGCAGCGGGCGACGCGCCGATTCCTTCAGGAAGTAAATGGCGATCGCACCAATAGCCGAGGTGGCCATGAGGTAATACGCCGGCATCATGTCGTTGTCCGTCGCGGAGATCAGCGCGGCAACGATGAACGGGGTGGTGCCGCCGAAGATCGCTACCGAGAAGTTGTACGCGATCCCCATGGCACCATAGCGGCTGGCCGTGGGGAACTGGGCGGGCAGCGCCGAGGCCAGGTTGGCCACGTAGAACGTCACCGGGAAGGCCACGAGGGCCAGGCCAGCCAGCGTGGACCAGGTGCTGCCGATGCCGATCAGCATGAACGCCGGGGCAGCCAGCACGATGGTGCTCCCCGCGCCGATCCAGAGGACGGGGCGGCGGCCGATGCGGTCGGACAGCTTGCCGGTCAGCGGGATGCACAGGCTCATGATGATGAGGACGGGAATGGTCAGCAGCGTGCCGTGGACCGGATCGTAGCCCTTGGCCTCGGTGAGGTAGGTCGGCATGTAGGACGTCAGGGCGTAGCCCGCAGTGTTGGCAGCGGCCACGAGGATCATGGCAACGATGAGTGAGCGCCAGTAGGCCTTGACGATTCCGACCGGGCCCTTTGTGGCGGGAGCGTCTTCGGCCGCAGCGTCCTTGGCCTGCTCCTCCTGGGCGTCCAGCGTTGCCTGGAACTGCGGGGATTCCTCGATCTTGTTACGGAAGTACACGGCGATGAGTCCGAGCGGGCCTGCGATGAGGAACGGAAGGCGCCAGCCCCATTCCTCCATGGCGGACTGGCCCATCGTCAGTTGGAGCACGGAAACCAGGGCCGCACCGAGGGCGAACCCGAGGTAGCTTCCCAGATCCAGGAAGCTCGCGAAGAAGCCTCGGCGCTTGTCCGGGGCGTATTCGCTGACGAAGGTGGTGGCACCGGCGTACTCGCCGCCGGTGGAGAATCCCTGGACAATCTTGAGCAGCACCAGCAGGCCGGCTGCCCAAATGCCGATCTGGGCATAACCCGGGAGCAGGCCAATGGCGAACGTGCTCGCCGCCATGAGCATCAGGGTGGCAGCGAGGACCTTCTGGCGGCCGATCTTGTCACCAAGCCAGCCAAAGATCACTCCGCCGAGCGGGCGGGCGATGAAGGTCGCTGCGAAGGTGCCCAGCAGAAACAGAGTCTGGACCTTGGCATCGGCTTCGGGCAGGAACACCGGCCCCATCGTGGTGATCAAGTAGCCGAAGACGCCCACGTCGTACCACTCCATGGTGTTGCCGACAATCGTGCCGCCGAGCGCTTTCTTCAGCATGGGCTGGTCTACGACGTTGACGTCGGACTCCTTGAGCCGGCGACGCGCGAGAAGCTTTGGTTTCTTCACACCTTGGGGTGTCACTTGGTTGGTTCCGCCGGCGTTCAGAACGCCTGCTGAAGAGTCGGTCGTGCTTCGGTCTATGGGCATTTGGGCGACTCCTGTGGAGGTCATTTGCTTGCGACTTGTAGCTGCCCCGCTCCGGGCAGGCCTTCAATTTTACGCGAATTGCATGGCGGCCGAGAGCTTCGTGCCGTATGATCCGCCGTTTCAGCCCGGAATGCGGGTCCGACCCCGGACATGTTTTGCCCGGTTTCACCCCGTCATTCCGCGGAATCGGGACTCCTGCTGGCATCGTTATCAAAATTTTTGTTTTAGGACCCGTTTTGGGACCGAAATCAGGGGTATCGCGGCTCAGGCGGACCGCAGGGAAGGCCCGTATCGATCCGGGAAATCAGCGCGCATTGAACCGTTCCACGCCGGTGTTCGTCTGATCGGGTAAGCCCGGTGCGGGAGCCGGGAACGGGAACAGGATTGACCATTCCAGTCAGGGGTGTTCGGCATGGACTATGTAATCAGCGGCCTGCCACTGCATGTACTCATAGTGCACGGCACTGTGGTCTTCGTGCCGCTGGCCGCCGTGTGCACGTTGCTCAGCGTTGTTTGGCCTGAGGCCCGCCGGCGGCTTGGAATCGTGACCCCGCTCCTCGCCCTGGTGGCGCTCATCATGGTCCCCATCACCCAGCAGTCCGGGGAATGGCTGATGCAGCGGGTGGACACGACCCCTGCCATCACAGCCCACTCCAACCTCGGCGGCACACTCCTGCCCTGGGTTATCGGTGTGTTCATCGTGGCCGTGGCGCAGTGGCTGTGGTTCCGGTATGGCACCACTCAGGCCGAAGGAATGCGGAGCAGGCTCGGAACCGCCGGCAGCCGCATTGCCGGAGCAATCGCCGTCGTACTGGTTCTTGTCCTGTGCGGTGGGACGGTCATCGCGGTGGTGCAGATCGGAGAAGCCGGATCCCGCGCTGTCTGGGAGGGCTCCTTTAGCAGCGATGGCCAGGACTGAACGCTTTGCGGGGGTTCCCGCCCGGCAGGTTTCTGCATATCGTGGAGCCATGGGAACACTGATCTTTGAGTAGGCGGCCGTCCGGCCGCTGACGGATTGCTCCGTTGCCTGCCGCCCCGCCATCCACACCACAAAAATCCACGCCTGTTGAGGCATTGCCTCCGCGGTGTTCCCGGTATCGCCGGAAATCCAGACTCCGGCCAGCCGGCAGCCCGAAGGCAGTCCTGCAATGGCTTCGTTTCATCGGGGAAAGGAAGAACAAATGGCTGACATGAACAAGGGACGCTCCATCAAACCAGAGGTGGCATCACACCTGGCCGAGTCAATGGACAGGCCGCCGCTGCCCACGCCCGAGACCATCGCCGTCACTTCGGCCATGGGTAGCGGGCGCCAGTGGCCAGACGGCAACGGCAAGCACCGCCATCCCAAGGACCGCGGCTCGAACCGCGGCCGCATGGGCCAAGGGGCCGCTGTGACCGCTGTGCACCGGACCAGCCGTCCGCAGATGCCGCACTCGTCCTAGCCCTTTGGGGCGGTGTCCGCCCGAGGCGAGAGAATGGCCCGGCGATTTTTTTCGCCGGGCCATTCTTGTGTAAACGGATCCGTTGGTGGCCGGCCCCAGGAACTGCCCTAGGAGGCGGGGGATTCGGCGACGACGTCCTCCGGTGTTTTGTCCAGGCGCCAGCCGCGCCACACCGGATGCCTGAGCTTTCCGCTGCCGGTCCATTCCCCGAAGGTCACTTCGCCCACCAGGTCAGGCTCGATCCAGCGGGCACCGGCGGCGTCGAGGGCCGGCACTTCCTCGAACGGCGAGGTCTTTCGGGCCAGCCGTTCCATGGTTTGCCGCAGTTCCTTGAGTTCCTGCATGCTGAAGCCGCTGCCAACGCGGCCCACATAGCGAAGCTTCTTGCCCTGAGGCAGCCCCAGCAGCAGCGCGCCCACGGTGTCGTACCGCTCTCCCTTGCCCGGCCGCCAGCCCCCAACCACTACTTCCTGGGTCTGCTCGATCTTGAGCTTGATCCACGACCGGCTCCGCTGGCCGCTGACATACCGGCTGTCGGTGCGTTTGGCCATCACGCCTTCCAGTCCGAGTTCCCGTGCGCTTTCCAGGATGTGCTCCACCCGCTCGTCCAGTGTTTCGGACAGATGCACCGGGCAATCCGACGGGCGGTAAAAGTCTTCGAGCAGCTCCCTGCGCTCCTGGGCCGGGCGCCGACGCAGGTCTTCACCGCCTTCGGCCAGCAGATCGAACAGCATCAGCCGCACCGGGATGGCAGCGCGGGCCCTCTTCACGTCGCCCGGTTTGGTCAGTTTCATCCTGCCCTGAAGGAGTCCGAAGTCGGGCCTGCCGCGGGACCCGACGGCGATGATCTCGCCGTCCGCGATGAAGTCCTGCGGCGGCCAGCAGCCACGGTCAGTCAGTTCGGGGTAGCTCGCCGACATGTCGTTGCCATTTCGGCTGAGGAGCCGGATCTTGTCCCCGTCAGCCACCACCAGGGCCCGGATCCCGTCCCATTTGAGCTCGAAAAACCATTCGCTGCCGTGGAGATCCGCCGGTGTCCCGGCCGTCGCCAACATCGGCGCCGGATCCTCGATGATGGCGCTCTTGCCGGCGCCGGCGCCTGTGCTCGGGCCTGCGCCGGTGCCTGTGCCTGTGGCGGTGCCTGCGCTTGTGGCTGCGCCTCTCGACGGGGATGGGGCCGGGGCGGCCCTGGCTGGGGCCACTGAGGGCGTGCCGCGCTTGCCCCGGATGCCGTGTGGCTTCTCCATCAGGTGGATGAGCCACTGTCCCTGTCCGCCTTCGCCCTCCCCGGTATGGATCAGGGCGAATTTCCTGGTGCCCCCGAGGCCGCCGCCCTCCTGGCCCGTGAGCGTGGCGATGACTTCTTTGCCGTTGACCCACTTTTCCAGCTCATAGACGCCTTTGTCCCAGATGCTGACGGTGCCGGCTCCGTACTGGCCCTTGGGAATGGTGCCTTCGAAATCGGCGTAGTCCATGGGATGGTCCTCGGTCTGGACCGCTAAGTGGTTCTTGGCCCCTGACTCCGGTACGCCCTTCGGCAGCGCCCATGAAACCAGCACGCCGTCGTGCTCAAGCCGGAAATCGTAGTGGAGCCTGCTCGCATGGTGCTCCTGGATCACAAAGATTTCCTTGCCATCCGTGGTTCCGGCCATGTTTTCGGCCCTGTTTTCAGCGGTGAACGGTTCCGGCGTCTTGTCCTGGTCCCGCAGGGACCGGTACTTGTGCAGCCTGGGGTCCCCATGGCCGCCGCGGCCGGTGCCTGCGCCGGAGGCCGCAGCGTGGGCCTGTCCACTGATCTCGTCCACGACGGCGAACGGGTCCTTGCCGCTCTTGACCCTGCGCATGACCTCTTCATAGTCCAGCTGCCCGAGCTTGGCAGAAGCCAGTTCCCGCCACGTGCGTGGAGCCGCCACGGTGGGCATCAGCCGGCCGCGCAGGGAATAGGGAACGATCGTGGTTTTGGCGGCGTTGTTCTGGCTCCAGTCGACGAGGACCTTGCCCGTCCTTAGTGTCTTCTTCATGTCGCTGACGGCCAGTTCCGGATGGTCGGCCTCGAGGGCCCGGGCCAGTTCATGCGCGAATTCGGAGATTTGGTCGGAGGACTGGGTCCCGTCGAGGCCGGCGTACAGGTGGATGCCCTTGCTGCCGCTGGTTACCGGCACCGGGTCGAACCCCACGTCCTTCAGGATGGCCCGGGCCAGCCTGGCCACCTCAGCGCATTCCTGCAGGCCCGCCCCTTCGCCGGGGTCCAGGTCAAGCACGATGCGGTCGGGGGGCAGGGCGTTGCCTCGCGAGTCAACCCGCCATTGCGGGACGTGGATCTCCAGTGAGGCGATCTGGGCCAGCCAGGTCAGCGTGGCCGCGTCGTTCACCAGCGGATAGTAGATTGTGTTGGTCTTGTGCGTGATGGCGGCCCGCGGAACCCAGCCGGGGGTGGAGTGGTCAAGGTTCTTCTGGAAGAACATCTGCCCGGACTCGTCCGCTGTTCCTACACCGTGGACCCACCGCTTGCGCGTCGCCGGCCTATCGGCCGCAGCCGGGATGAGGACCGGCGCCACGGCGGCGTAATAGGCCAGGACGTCAGCCTTGGTGGTGCCGGTGGCAGGGTAGAGCACCTTGTCGAGGTTTGTCAGCGTCAGCTCGCGGCCACCGACGCGGACTCGTTCCTTACCGCCGGCCAAGGGGCTTCACCTCCGGGGCAGCGTGATGTTCACTTGTCTCATGAGAGCCATCTGGAAAGGTGCCATCGCGTTCGGGCTGGTCAACGTCCCCGTCAAGGTGTACAGCGCCACCGAGGACCACGACATCAGCCTCCATCAGGTGCATAACGCCGACGGCGGCCGGATCCGCTACCAGCGGCGCTGCGAGGTGTGCAGCAAGGTGGTGGACTATGCGGACATCGAGAAGGCCTACGAGAACGACGGCCGGACAGTGATCCTTTCCCGTGAGGAGCTCAAGTCCATTCCGGCGGAAAACAGCCACGAGATCGAAGTGGTTCAGTTCGTGCCGTCCGAGCAGCTCGATCCCATCATGTTCGAGAAAAGCTACTATCTGGAGCCTGACTCCAAGTCGCCCAAGGCCTACATGCTGCTGCGCCGGGCGCTCGAGGACACCGACCGTGTTGCGATCGTGCAGTTCGCGCTGCGCGACAAGACGCGTCTGGGGGCCCTCCGGATCCGCGACGATGTCCTGATGCTGCAGGCCCTGCTGTGGGCGGATGAGGTGCGCGAAGCGGAATTCCCTGCCCTGGACACGTCCATCCGCATCTCCGCCCAGGAGCGCGAGATGTCCGCCGCGCTGGTGGAGTCCATGGCTTCGGACTTTGAGCCGGAGCAGTTCACGGACGACTACCAGGCCCAGCTGCGCCAACTGATTGAGGCCAAGCTGGAGAAGGGCGATGCCCTGGACACGGAAGAGACCTTCGGTGCCGAGGCCGCGGAAGGCGGCAAGGGCGAGGTGATTGACCTGATGGAGGCCCTCAAGCGCAGCCTGGACCGGAAACGCGGAGGAGGCGGGAGGGCAGCGAGCGGCTCTGACGAGTCCGAGGACGAGGCTGAATCCGGGAGCGATGAAGCCGAATCTGACCAGGCCCAATCTGAGGAGGCCGGGACGGCCAAGCGGGCCTCCGGCAGAGCCAAGACGGGTACTGCCGCCAAGAGCGCGGGCACGGGCAGCGCCGGCGCAGGCAAGGGCACGTCGAGCAGGAGCACATCCAGCAGGAGCACATCCAGCAGGAGCACCGCCAAGTCGGACAGCTCCACGACGGACGGAACGGCGAAGAGCGGCGGCGCGAAGGCTGAAACCACGAAGCGTGCACCTGCGGCCAAGTCGGCGACCAAGACGGCGGCGGCAAAGTCCGGCACTAAGACGGCGGCCACCAAGACTGCTACTAAGGCGACCGCCACCAAGACGACCCCCACCAAGGCAGCGAGGAAGGGCGCCTGAGGTATCGGGCACCCTGCCCGCCATTCCCATGCGCGGCCGCTCAGGAGTTTCGGAGCGCGGAGATGAGTTCGCTCTTCTTCTTGCCTGAGTAGCCCTTGAGGCCGATCTCCTTGGCTTTGGCCTTCAATTGGTCCACCGTCCAGTCGTCGTAGTCCCCGGACTTTCCGCCCTTGTGGCCTACTTCGGACCGGCCTTTCTTTGCGGCTGCGTTCGAGATGCGGGCCGCCTTCTGCTTTGAGGCCCCTTCATCACGAAGCTTTTCGTAGACTTTGGGATCCTTCACGCTGGGGTTCTTTTTCTCGGGCATCGCTACCTCCAGGACTCTGTTCTTAGTGCTGGGTTCCCAGGGCCGGCGTCCCCTACGGGGCGTCTACCTCTCCGCGGTCAACGGAAGCCCGCCAGGCGCCGGTTTCGATGCCGCGTGACTCGATGAACTCCTTGAAGCGCAGCAGATCGGACTCGACCTGAGTTTCATCAACATGTGCAGCTGCGCCGGTCCTCTCCAGGAGGCCTTCCGGCTCCCACTCGAGCTCCACCTTCACCCGGCAGAGATCCTCGCCAAGGCCTTCGAACGTGACCCTTCCGGCGTTGCGGGGCTTGTCCTTGCTGACCCACGCTATGCACTTGTCCGGTGTCTGCTCCAGGATCTGCGCGTCGTACTCCCGTTTGATGCCAGCCACTTTGGTGCGGAAATGCAGCGAAGTCTCATCGATTTGCTCGACGGACTCCACGCCCTTCATGAACCGGGGAAAGGACTCGAACTGTGTCCACTGGTTGTAGGCGGTGCTGACCGGAACCTCGACCTCGATGCTTTCGTGCAGGGTTGCCACTCTGTACTCCTCCTTCAGACCGGTCTCTCCGGTGCTTATGGAACGGCTGGTGGAACGGCCGGGCAGTATGGAACGGCGGGACCACAGTTCCAAGCTAGTGGGGTGGAGGAGCAAAAACAAGAAACTAGTAAGGTTGCTTAGCTATCGGTTTTCGGCAGGTGCAAGAGTCCGGAAACGGCAGCGGCCGGCCCCTGCACACCTCCCGGTCTGCCGGGAAGCTGCAGGGGCCGGCCGCTATGAGGCCAGCGACTTATTCGGCGTCGTGGTCCGTCTCAAGGATCTGGACCAGGCGGTCGAGGGCGGCGTCCGCGCCGTCGCCCTCTGCCCGCAGCACCACAACGTCGCCGTGCGATGCGCCAAGGCTCATGAGGGACAGGATGCTGGCGGCGTCCATGGCTTCGTCTGCCGGCTCACCTTCGCGGGCGATGGTGATGTCGAGGTCAAACTCGCCTGCTGCCTCGGCGAAGATGGCTGCGGGACGGGCGTGCAGGCCTACTCGGCTGGCGACGGTTGCGGTACGTTCGGACATTTCTGCTCCTTGCAATTGCGGTGGTGATTGGGGTGCTGGAGGCCAGCGGATCAGACAGTTACTGGAACCTGCTCCACGGTATCAACGGACTTGCGGACGGCCCAGCGCTTGAGGGCGAGCACGACGAGGGCGGTGACCACCATTCCGGCCAGGATGGAAACGATGAACATCAGGAGGTTGCCGATGGCGAAGAACACGAAGAACCCGCCATGGGGTGCCTGTGACGTGACGCCGAAGGCCATGCTCAGCGCACCCGTGACCGCGCCGCCCACCATGCTGGCGGGGATGACGCGCAGAGGATCGGCTGCGGCGAACGGAATGGCTCCCTCGGAGATGAAGGAGGCACCGAGCAGCCAGGCGGCCTTGCCGTTCTCACGCTCAGCCAGGCTGAACAGCTTCTTGTCCAGGACGGTTGCCAGGGCCATGGCGAGCGGGGGCACCATGCCGGCAGCCATGACGGTTGCCATGATCTGCCATGGCGCCTGGTTGGTGGCGCTGCCGGCGCTCAGGCCGGCGACTGCGAAGGCGTAGGCCACCTTGTTGACCGGGCCGCCGAGGTCGAAGCACATCATGAGGCCGAGGATGATTCCGAGGACCACTGCCGAGGCGCCGGTCATGCCCGAGAGCCAGCCATTCAGTCCGGCGGTGAGGCCGGCGATCGGGCCGCCCAGCACCATGAACATCAGGCCGGAGGCGACGATCGATGCCAGCAGCGGAATGATGACGACGGGCATCAGGCCGCGCAGCCAGCGCGGTACGGCCCAGCTGCCGATCACGTGGGCGATGTAGCCGGCGAGCAGGCCGCCGACGATGCCGCCGAGGAAGCCTGCGCCCATGAAGCCAGCCACGGCGCCGGACACGAAGCCCGGTGCAATGCCAGGCCTGTCCGCAATGGCGTAGGCGATGTATCCCGCCAGGGCCGGCACCAGGAAGCCCATGGAGAGGGCACCGATCTTGAACATCACGGCACCCAGGTAGATGGCGAGGCCGCCTTCAGGAAGGTTGCCGAAGTTGTTTTCGAGAACAACGGTGTCAGCGACTTCGGTGATGTCGTATCCGCCCAGCAGGAAGCCCAAGGCGATCAGCAGGCCGCCGCCGGCAACGAACGGAATCATGTAGCTGACGCCGGTGAGCAGCGCCCTCTTCAGCTTCTGGCCGATGTGTTCGCCCTTTTCGGCGGCTTCCTGCTCGGCCTGCTCTTCGGCGCCGAAGTGCGGCACGCGGCGGGCGTTGGGGTTGTCCGCGGCGTCCAGTGCTTCCTGCACCATCTTGGCGGGTTCGTCGATGCCGCGCTTGACCGGGGCGTTGATGACGGGCTTGCCGGCGAAGCGCTCCTTGCCGCGCACGTCAACGTCCACGGCGAAGATTACGGCGTCGGCCGCGGCGATAACGGCCGGGTCCAGCGGCTTGGCGCCCGAGGAACCCTGGGTTTCCACCTGAAGGTCAACGCCCACTTCCTGCGCTGCTGCCACGAGGGAGTCGGCAGCCATGTAGGTGTGTGCAATGCCGGTGGGGCAGGCAGTGACGGCCACGAGGCGCTTGGGGCCGCTCTTTGCGGTAGCGCCGCCGGTAGCTCCCGGCATTCCGGCCGCTGACGCTCCTTCGCCGCTGGCCAGCGGCTCCCCGGAGGGGGCGGCGGCTGCGTGGGCAGCCGGCTTGTCAGCCAACGCGCCTTCGACGAGTTCAACAATCTCCGCCTCCGTAGATGCGGCGCGCAGGCCCGCCGTGAAATCCTTCTTGATCAGGGACCGGGCGAGCTTGGAAAGCAGCTTGAGGTGCTCCTGGTCAGCGCCGGACGGTGCCGCGATAAAGAAGATGATGTCTGCGGGGCCGTCCTTCGCTCCGAAGTCAACCTTCTGGGAGAGCCGGGCCATGGCGAGTGTCGGCTCGATCACTGCCGCCGAGCGGCAGTGCGGGATGGCGATTCCGCCTGGCACGCCCGTGGCGGTTTTCTGCTCGCGGGCGAAGGCGTCCGTGAAGAGGCCTTCGACTTCGCTGGCGCGGCCAACGGCGGCAACCCGGCCTGCCAGATGCCGGATCACGTCCTCGGGCGAATTGCCCAGGTTCTGGTCGAGCTCGACCAGGTCGGTGGTGATGAGCTGAGTCACTGTCAATCCTTCCGGAGAGCCGTGATGGTTACGGCATCGGGGGTGGTTTGGTGGACTGCCGGGACTGTGGAGCCCGGCAGGGATGCGGCTGCGGCGCCATGCGCCACAGCTTGACGGAGTCGGTCAGCCGGGGCGGCGCCCTGGTCTGCGGCGAGCAGATAGCCGGCCAGCGACGAATCGCCCGCGCCGACCGTACTGACCGCGGTGACCGGCGGATGCGTGGCCAGCCACGCGCCGTCGGCCGTCACGAGGACAGCGCCCTTTGAACCGAGCGTTGCCAGCACGGCCCCCACACCGGAACGCACGACGGCGGCGGCGGCTGCCGCGGCAGCCTCCGGATCCGCTTCGAGTTCCTCAGCCGTGCTCACCGAGGCGAAACCTGCTGCGGCAGCGAGTTCCGCGAGCTCCTCGGCGTTGGGTTTGAGCAGATCCGGTTTCCCGGAAACTGCCCCTGCTGCATCGGCGGCGATTGCCGCCGCGAGCGGCGCCCCGGAGGAGTCGACGGCGATCTGCGGAACGCTGTTTCCAGTGTCCGCCGAACGCAGCCTCCGGGTGACGGTGGCGTAAAAATCGGCAGGAACTCCTGGCGGGAGCGACCCCGCGAGGACAACCCAGCTGGCGCCTTGGGCGCGTTCCAGCAGCAGGCCGATGAGGGCTTCCTGCGCCTCCTCATCGAGCACGGGGCCGGGCTCGTTGATCTTGGTGGTTACGCCGCCCGGCTCCGTGAGTGCCACGTTGGTCCGCAGGGGTTCGTGGATGGCCAGGGCGGCAAAGGGAACTTTGGCGTCGCGGAGTCCGGCGATAACGGGGTCCGAATCTGCCCCGGGCAGAACCGCAACGGTTTCGAGCCCGGAAGCCACGAGGGCGCGGGAGACGTTGACTCCCTTGCCGCCGGACTCCTGGCTCACGGAGACGGCGCGCTGAACTTCGCCGCGTTCGAGCGGCCCGGGAAGCGCGACCGTGCGGTCGAGGCTGGGGTTGGCTGTGAGGGTGACGATCATGCGATGACCACCTCCACGCCGGCGTCTGCGAGCGCCACGGCTAGTTCTCGGCTGGGTTTGCGGTCAGTGATCACTGTGTCCAGATCTTTCAACGAGGCGAACTGGACCAGCGTTTCCGCGTCCAGCTTGGACGAATCGGCCAGCACCACTATGCGGCGGGCCGAATGGACGAAGGCAGCCTTGACGGCGGCCTCCTCGGGGTCGGGGGTGCTCAGTCCAAAGCTTGCGTGGATGCCGTTGGTTCCCACGAAGGCGATGTCCGGGCGGAGCTTGAGTGCCGCATCCACGGTTGCCTGCCCGACGGCCGCCTTTGTCAGTCCCCGGACGCGGCCGCCGAGGATCTGCAGCGCGATGCCGGGCGTACTGGCAAGTTTGGCGGCGATGGGGACGGCGTGTGTGATGACCACGAGTTCCTGGTCCCTGTCGGCTCCCTTGGAAGAGGCCGTTCCGGTGCTGCGGCGGGAGAGGAGATCGGCCAGGACCTCGGTGGTGGAGCCTGCGTCGAGGACGATGCTGCTTGAGGGTCCCTGCGGCAGGAAGGCGAGGGCGGCCTCCGCGATGCGGAGCTTCTGCTCCTGGCGCTGAATGGTCCGTTCCAGGATGCTTTCTTCAGTTGTGCTGAAGCGGTCTGCTGAAACGGCTCCGCCGTGGACGCGCCTGACGGTGCCGGCGGATTCGAGGGCGGCGAGGTCGCGGCGGACGGTTTCGGTGGTGATCCGGAAGCGTTCCGCGAGGTCGGTCACGCTGGCGCGGCCGCTGGCTGCAACGAGCCCTGCGATCTGCTGCTGACGCTCCTCGGCGAACACATACCCTCCATTGCGTAAGTACTGCCCTGCGTTAGTACTGCGAAAAACATCCGGTCATTCCAGATCAGGAAAGCGGCTTCACCAAGTGACTGCCCTTCAAGTGACTGTCATCCAGTGACTGCCATCACATGATCTGCAATTACTTGACTTTATCTTCGTTCGTGTTGCTTTGTCAATGAAAAACCAACATGAAACCAAAACGCCGGGCCGGACCCGGAGGTCTGGCCCGGCTGTCCGGTGCTTGATCTGCAGCTTCACGGAGGGCTGTCCGTGGCTTCGGCTGTGGCGGATTGAGGCGCGCCTCGGTGTTATACGCCGCCGTCACGGCTCTCGTTGCGGGTGATCCGCTCGCCGGTATTGGGGTCGACCACCGAGCGCGATTCGCTGATGCGGCGGCTCCTGCCGGGGTTTGCCATAACTAGGGATACGATCAGGCCGATGACCCCGACGGCCATCAGGATGTACCCGATCAGAGTCTGGTCAACGTTGGGAATGAGTCCCGGGGTGACGGCCCAGGCCAGGATGGCGCCCAAGGCAATAAGGAAAATAGCGGAACCGATTCTCATGACGTGCTCCTTGCGTTAGCGGACTTCTCGGCATTAGCTGACTTCTCGCAACTTGGTAAGTACGGCCTGTCATGCGCCACTTGCTAAGCATGCTGTTAATCGTCAGGCTACATCGCACCAAACGCACTTTCAATCAAACGCGCAGGTCAGGCGCAAGAAGGGTGTGCAGGACTGGATAGGCTTGTCCGATGGAGACGGTGGTGTGGTCGAAGCCGGCGGCTGAGCGTGCCGGGACGCCGCTGCTCGTAATGATGCATGGCTATGGCACGGACGAATCGCGGATGGTGAACCTCTTCGACCACCTCCCGGCTGAATTCACCTGCGCTGCGCTGCGGGCGCCGATGCCGATCGCGGACGGCTACGGCTGGTTCCTGCTCGACTACTTCCTCACGAACGACTTTGCCGATGTCATCGCGGCCGCCAACTCGGTCCTTTCCTGGATTGACTCCGTCAAGGGCGGGCACAGCAGTGTCAGCCTGCTGGGGTACTCGCAGGGAATGGCCATGGCCAGCACGCTGCTGCGGCTGCGGCCGCGGGAGTTCCCGGCCGTCGTCGGGCTTTCCGGCTTCGTCCTGAACAACGATCTCCTTGCCTTGAGCGAATCCATAGACGTCCCGCCGCCCTTCTTCTGGGGCAGGGACAAGGCGGACCTGGTGATCAACGATGAAGCCGTGGAGTACACCGCGGAGTGGCTGAACGCGCACACCCAGCTGACCGCACGCACGTATCCGGGAATGGGCCATGCGATGTCCCGGGCGGAGATGGTTGATGTGAGTGCCTTCCTTCGCCACTACGTTCTGTAGCACGCAGGCAGCCGTCAAACTTCAGCGGGTTGTTAAAAACAGTTGCGGGGCAAATTTGCAAGCGTTTACACTCGACTTCGGCCGCGACCAACGGTCCGCTGCCGGAGTGCTGAAAGGGCTGGACCGAGCGACGCATGCTGCACGAAGACACGGCAGGTTTGCCCTTACGGGCCACTGCCCTCATCATGGAAGAAGACTTTTCTCAGTGCGCCTGCGCCCGTACGCCACGTGACCCTGTGCCATACGAAGCTCCGCCGCAAGAAGCCCCGCAGCAAGAAGCCCAGCGCCGCGCAACTGACCCGTGCCGAAGAACGCACACCCAATGATCTGACGCCAACGATGGCACCCCCTCCCTGCATGGTCCCCACCACTGCTGTCCGCAATCCGAAAGGACACCGCACCGGCATGACTGAAGTTCTGAGCACCAGCCACGGCAACAACGGCCACACGAGCTGGACTGGCGCGTCTGCCATCCTCTTCGACCTGGACGGCGTTCTCACGCCCACGGCGGTGGTCCACGAGCGCGCCTGGCAGGAGCTCTTCGACGGCTACCTGGCCTCGATGCCCGGGACGACCGGCTACCGGGAGAGCGACTACTTCGACCACATCGACGGCAAGCCCAGGTTTGACGGCGTGCGGGACTTCCTGACCTCACGCGGCATCGAACTCCCCGAGGGTCCCACCGACGACAACCCGGACAACCAGACGGTCCAGGGTCTGGGCAACCGCAAGAACAAGATCTTCAACGACATCGTCAGCGCCGGCGTCGATCCCTACGCAGGGTCGGTGCGCTTCCTCGAAGCGGCACTTGCCCGCGGACTCAAGGTCGCCGTCGTCTCCTCATCCCGCAACGCTCCTTCAGTGCTGCGCGCGGCAGGGCTGGACGTCCGCTTCCCGGTGGTAGTTGACGGCGTCGTCGCAGCCGCGGAAGGCCTGCCCGGCAAGCCCAGCCCGGCGACCTATGACTACGCAGCCAGGCTGCTGAAGCTGCCCAGCGAGGAGTGCGTCGTCGTCGAGGACGCCGTTTCCGGCGTGCAGGCAGGCAGCGCGGGCAACTTCCACGCAGTGATCGGAGTGGACCGCGGCGCAGGGCGCCAGACACTGCTGGACGCGGGCGCCACGCTCGTCGTCAACGATCTCGAAGAGCTGCTCTAACCGGCCCGTTTAGCCCCGGCCCGCCGGAATTACCGCCAGGTCCCCAACCCTGGCCGCACCTCCAACCGCCAAAGGAACGCCACTCATGGCACTCATTACTGCTGACCGCGCCCGCTTCCCCAACGACCCCTGGAAGCTCGTGGAGACCAGCCATGCTCCCGGCAACGCCGGCGCCCTGGAAACCCTCTTTGCCCTTGGCAACGGCCATCTGGGCATCAGGGGTGCCCACTGGGCAGCGGCGGACGCTGAGCTTCCTGGCAGCTTCATCAACGGGTTCCATGAGATCTGGGACATCAAGCACGCCGAAAATGCCTTCGGTTTCGCCCGCACCGGCCAGCGCATCCTCTACATCCCCGATGCCAACAACTTCACGGTCATCGTCGACGGCGAGATGCTGAGCCTCGCCGAGTCCGCGGTGCTGGATTACCGCCGGTCCGTCGACTTCTCCACGGGAGTCTACGAATGCCGCATCGTGTGGCAGTGCCGTTCGGGCGCCACCGTCACCACCGTGGAGCGCCGTGCCGTGGGCTTCGAGTCCCGGGGCTGCCTCGGCATTTCCCTGGAGCTTTCGGCGGACCGCCAGGTCTCCGCCGACATCACCTCTTGCGTGCTCAACCGGCAGGACCAGCCTGTGGAGGACCACTCCTCCCACGATCCGCGCCGGGCCGGCCGGCACGCCGGCCGCGTCCTGCTGCCAGTGAAGCTCGACGGCGGCGACGGCTCGCTCCGTCTCTCCTGGGAAGCCGCAGAGTCGAAGCAGCGTGTGGGAATCGCCGTCGACCACTGGACCTCCGCAGGCCACCAGCCGTTCGACACCCAGGTGGACCAGGACGAAAGCAGCGTCCGGTACGTTCTGGCTGTCGGAGCCGATGAGCCCTTCCGGCTTGAGAAGAGCGTCAGCTACTCAGTGGCCGGCGGTACCCGCGAGGGCCTGCCGGGCACGGCGGATGCCGAAGCCGGCCAGGAACCGGCCGCCGCCGCCGAGGCGGGCCTGAAGACGGTGGCGGAAGTCTTCGCGGAAAGTGAGACCCACTACCGCGGCTACTGGGCGACCACAGACATCAGGGTGGGCGGCCAGCCCGAGCTGCAGCAGGCCATCCGCTGGAACCTGTTCCAGCTTGCCCAGGCCACCGCCCGCGCCGGCGTTGCCGGTATCCCGGCCAAGGGCGTCAGCGGCTCCGGCTACGAGGGGCACTACTTCTGGGACCAGGAGGTTTACCTCCTGCCGTACCTGACCTACTCAAACCCCGACGGCGCCCGGCAGGTACTGGAGTTCCGCCACGAGATGCTGCCTGAGGCAAAGATCCGGGCCAAAGAGCTCAGCGTGGACGGGGCTCTCTTCCCGTGGCGCACCATCAACGGGCTGGAGGCCAGCGCGTACTACGCCGCCGGCACCGCGCAGTTCCACATTGCCGCGGCCATTGCCTTCGCCGCCAACAGGTACGTGTGGGCCAGCGGCGACGCCGAGTTCCGCAGCGGCATGGGCGCGGACCTGCTGATCGAAACCGCGCGCATGTGGGCGTCGCTGGGCTTCTTCGGCAAGGACGGCCAGTTTCACATCCATGGCGTGACGGGCCCTGACGAGTACACGGCCGTGGTGAATGACAACCTCTACACCAACGTCATGGCGCGGTTTAACCTGCGGGCCGCGGCCGCGCTGGACCACCCGGCGGTTGACGACGCCGAGCGGCAGCTCTGGGAGGCGGCGGCGGCCAGGATCCAACTGCCGTTCGACGAGCATTTTCAGGTGTACTCGCAGGACAACGACTTCATGACCCTGGAGCCCTGGGACTGGACGACGCCCCGCTCCAAGTACCCGCTGCTCCTACACTTCCACCCCCTCGTGATCTACCGGCACCAGGTCCTGAAGCAGGCCGACACGGTGCTCGCCATGTTCCTGCAGTGGCAGGAGTTCACTTCTGAGGAGAAGCGGCGCGCGTTCGATTTTTACGACCCCATCACCACCGGTGACTCGACGCTGTCCGCGTGCGTCCAGGGCATCATGGCCGCCGAGGTCGGCTACCCGCAGGCGGCCCTGGAGCACTTCACGAATGCGGCGTTCATCGACCTGGACGACTCCCACGGCAACACGATCGACGGCGTGCACATTGCCTCGACGGGCGGCGTGTGGAGCTCCCTGGTGTGCGGCTTCGCCGGCCTCCGGGACCAGGGCCCTGTCCCGTACTTCGACCCGCGGCTGCCCGCGGAATGGGACAGCCTCTCGTTCCACCTGAAGCTCCAGGGGCGGCTGCTGTCGGTGGACCTCGACCCCGCCGGCATCACGCTGCGTGTTGTGGAGGGAGAGCCGTTGGACATCGATGTACGGGGCGGGATCCATGCAGTGGGCGCCGACGCCGTCCACGTGGCACTCGATCCAGTCGGGGTGCCCGAGCCCACGGTGTTCCCGAGCGGCCCTCCCACGGCAAGCATCCCGGTGGTGCGGGCACGCGCCTGATACAGGCGTGCCTGATAAGCTCGCCTGATACAGCAGATGGCCGGCTACCCCTTGGGGTAGCCGGCCATCTTTGTTTCCCGCGTTGCGGTATTGCGTGCGGTTCCGTTGTCAGCGTTGGGCGTCGGCGTCAGCGGCGACGTCGTGGTGCCGGTCCAGCGGGTGGGCGCTCTCGTCTGCCGGCATCCGGGCGGCAGCCATGGCAACGACGGCCATAAGGGGGCAGACGCCGCCGGCGAAGAGGAAGATGGCCCAGATGGGGAACACTTCCGCGGCAGGTCCCGCCAGCGCCATGGACACGGGCATCAGGGCGAGCGAGACAAAGAAGTCGAGGCTCGAGACGCGGCCCAGCAAATGCGGCGGAACGCGCCGTTGAAGCAGGGTTCCCCAGATCACCATTCCCACGCTGCCGGTGGCGCCGAAGATGAAGAGCGCCAGGGCCAGCAGCCAGAAGCTGTCGATGATTCCCACGGCGGCCAGAGGGAGCGTGCCGGCGCCCCATGAAACCATCATCACCGTCAGGTAGCGCCGGGGCAGCCGGAAGGAGGCGGTCACGAGCGAGGCGACCGCGCTGCCCACGCCCATGACGGCCAGCAGGAAGCCGAACATCCTGGAGTCCCCGTTCAGCTGGTCGCGGACGACAAACGGGATCAGCACTTCGATGGGGCCGATCAGGAAAAGGACCGAGATGCACGCCCAAAGGAGCGTCCAGAGCAGCCAGGGGGTCTGCAGTGTATAGCTGATCCCCTCCCGGAGCTCCCCGAAGAAGGAAGCTTTCTGCGGTTCCCCGTGGCCGTGGTGCCCCTGGGCTGTACCGCTGGCCGGGGCCTCGAGGGCGTGCTGGCCGAGGAAGTTCAGGATGATGAAGGCCAGCAGATGGCATGCGGCCACACCCGTCACGGCATGCGACGGCGACAGTGCGGCAACGACGATGCCGGCCACGGCAGGGCCTGCGGCCTGCTGCAGCATGGGGCGCATCGTCCCTTCCATGCCGTTGGCAGCCAGCAGGTCGCCGGGCGGCAGGATGCGGGGCAGGATCGCGGAGTAGGCCGGGAAGAAGAACGCGGCTCCCACGCCCAGGACGAACGCTCCTGCCATCAGATGCCACAGCTGGAGCCAGCCCGCCAGAGCCAGCCCGCTGATGCCGGCAATCACCGCCAGGTTGGCGCCCTCCACACCGATGATCAGCAGCCGCTGCGGAAAGCGGTCCGCGGCGATCCCGCCGGCAAGGACGAAGGCCACCAGCCCGACGCTTCCGGCAGCGGCCACCACCGAAAGCTCCAGCGGGCCGCCGCCGAGGTGGATGACCTGATACACCATGGCCACGGCCCACATGCCTGAGCCGAAGATGGACACGGCCAGTGCCGCGATCAGCACGCGGTACTCACGGTGGGCAAAGGGGCGAAGGGCGCGGGGGAGTGGCACGGTGCAAGTTTAGGCCCGACACCTCCGTTGGGTAACCGGTGCTCCGGGTTAGGCTCGGGGTATGGGGAACACACCCGCCGCACCGCGGCGGCGCAGCGTGGCGCTGATTGGGGCCAACTATGGCCTCGCCCTGCACCCCGTAGACCGCCACGGGGTTCATCTTCCCGGTGAACCGGCCAGCTGTTTCGCCTCCTTCTGGGTCGCCGACTGGTCCAAGTGGGGAACCGGGACCGCCTTGCTGGTGGCCACCCTCCAGGGCTGGCGCAGCTACGGCCCCAACGAATTCTTCGCCGCAACCCTGGCCAACGAGTTGAGCCGCTATTTCCCCGAGGCCGCACGCTTCCCGCTCAACGGCATCAGCCACACGCAGGACGAATTCGAGGTGCAGGTAAACCTTGAGCGCGGATTCAAAGCCACGGGTCGCCGGGCAGCGCTGGAGATCACCGGCGTATTGGACCGGCGGCAGTTTGCCGCACCCGACTTCCAGCTCGGGCCTGCCAGCGCCTCCCTGAACAACGTCTACCTGCCATGCAGTACAGGCCGGCTGTCCGAGTTCGGTGTTGAATGGCCCGGCGCGCCCACGGTGTATCCGGGGCCGCGCGGCCCTTCCTCGTCCGCGTACCTTGCCGTGGCCGAATCCTGGATGGTTTAGCTTCGCCGCGGTCCGGGTGCACTGTGGCCTAGTGTTAAGGCAAGACGGCAGCACCCTGCTGTCGGCTGCTCCGAGGTAGAGGTGAAGATGGCCAAGCGACGCAACCCGGCGATGAAAATCGCCCAGGAAACTGCACACAATGCGGTGTTTGATGCCCAGGGCAATCCCAAGCCCGGCGTCCATAATCTGCTGCTGCGGGCTGTAAACATCCAGCGGCCTTTGGTGGTGGCCAACCTTCGAAGGCTGCAACGGCGGTACCCGCGTGCTTCCGCCGCGCAGCTTGCCGACAGGCTGGAACGGGACTACCTGGCCGCCGTCACAGGCGGAGGCGCCCTCGTAGGCGCGACCGCCATCGTGCCCGGCGTCGGGACCATTGCTTCGCTGGGTCTTTCGGCGGCAGCTACTGTGGCCTTCCTCGAAGCGACTGCCCTCTATGCGACCTCGCTGGCTGAACTCCATGGCATCAGAATGACCGACCCCGATAAAGCCAGCACTATGGTCATGGCCGTGATGCTCGGCGAAGAAGGGACGGCCCTGCTCGGCTCACTGAGCGGCCAGGCACTCGGCAAGGGCAAGGGCGCCACGCAGGCCTGGGGGAACGTCATCGCCCGCAGGATGCCGTCATCGGGGTTCGGCTCCATCCGCGAGCGCATCCAGAAAGTATTTCTGCGAAGCCTGCTGAGGCGCCAGGGAACAGCTCTTTTCGGCAGGGCTCTCCCGTTCGGAATCGGAGCGGTGGTGGGCGGAGCCGGCAACCTCATGATGGGCCGGGCCGTGGTGGCCAACGCAAAGGAAGCGTTTGGCCCGATGCCGGATACCATTCCGGGTGAGCTGCGCGCAGCGGCGGCAACCGAAGCAACGGCCCCCGTGGACCCGACGCGCGAAGGTGGCAACGGTGGATCTGAACGCTGACCTGGGAGAGTCCTTCGGCTCCTGGCGCATGGGCGATGACGCCGCCATGTTCCAGCTGGTCACCAGCGCCAATGTGGCCTGCGGCTTTCATGCCGGGGATCCTGTGACCATGCTGGACAGCTGCCGGGCTGCCTTCGAACTGGACGTCACTGTGGGTGCCCATGTTGGCTACCGGGATCTTGCCGGTTTCGGGCGGCGGTCCCTGGACATGTCCTTTGACGAGCTGTTCGGGGATGTCCTGTATCAGCTTGGGGCGCTGGACGGCGTGGCCCATGCCGTGGGCGCGTCGGTGGACTACGTCAAACCCCACGGTGCCCTGTACAACCGGACGTTCCATGATGCGGAGCAGGCGGCCGCCGTCGTCGCCGCCATCCATGCCTACGACGAGGGACTGCCGGTTCTCGGACTGCCCGGCTCGGAACTGCTGAAGCACGCCGGCGAAGCGGGCCACCCCGTCTTCCGCGAGGCTTTTGTTGACCGCGCCTACTTCCCGGACGGCACCTTGGTGCCGCGCTCGCAGGGCGGTGCCGTGCTGCACGACGTCGGGCCTATTGTTGAGCGGGCCGTTCGCCTGGCGCTGAAGGGCGAGGTGGTCGCAGTGGACGGCACGGTGGTCCGGGTTGACCCGGATTCGCTGTGCATCCACGGCGACACACCCGGCGCCGTGGACATGGCCGCCGCTGTCCGCTCCGGCCTCCAGGAGGCCGGAGTGGAGATGCAGCCCTTCGCCTGACCGGCGGTCCCGGGAGTGCCCTAGCGGGGCTTGATCCCGGATTCCAGCCGTTCCTCAAGCATCCGTGCCGTGCCGGGCGCGGCGCGCTGCTGCCCGAACGCCTGGCGGTCAACGGAGTTCAGCGTGCCGGGCCTGGATGGGGTGTACAGCCACATCGTGAAGAACCCGGCCAGGTCCTGGCCGGAGAGCCGCTCGGCGAGCTTGATGAAGTCAGCGGTGGAGACGTTGCCTCCGGTGTTCGACTCCGTCCACTCCTTCAGGATGTCGAAGAAGACCTCGTCGCCCACCAGGATGCGAAGGGCGTGCAGGGTCATGGCTCCGCGTGCGTACACCGCCAGGTCAAACAGGGCCTCGGGGCCGGGGTCGCCGATGGTGACTGCCCAGAACGGGGCCTCGGCCGGGATTGCCCGCGCGTAGAAGTCGAAGATCTGCTGCGGGGTTTCCCTGCCCTCGTTCCCGCTCCAGAGCCATTCGGCATACGTGGCGAAGCCTTCGTTCAGCCAGATGTCACGCCATGACTCCACAGCGAGATCGTCTCCCACCCACTGGTGGGCCAGTTCATGGACAACCACCGAGTCTGCTCCCAGCTGGTCCGCAAAGAAGTACTTGGAGTAGATGGGCCTGGTCTGGTTCTCCAGGGCGAAGCCGAGCTGGTCCAGGTCATCCACGATGCCGCCGGCTGCCTTGAAGGGATAACTGCCGAAGTACTCCGAAAGGAAGCGGATGATTTCGGGCTGCCTCTCGAAGGATGCCTGCGCGCGGCCACCGAGCGAGGGCGGCGCCTCCCTGCCCGCGGTCCACCTGTCCTCGCTGGGCGGGCTCCCCTCAGGCGGCCCTGAAGCGGCCCATCCGTCCATCTTGTTCCCGTCATCCTCGAAGGACGTGGTGCCCTCCCCGGTAGAGACGCCGATGTCGTCAACGAACACGCCGTCGAAGGGCAGGACGCCGTCGCTTACGTAGGTGATGGAAACCTCCAGCTTCTTTCCGGCGAAGCGGCTGAGGTTGACCCCCCAGGATTCCCAGCCGGAGCTCGGCCCGGTGGCAGCCCACCAGTGTCCGGTAGTACCGGTCGAGGTGCACTTACCGTCGCCCTTGTCGGTCAGGTAGTGCCTCAGGAAGGGGTGCAATGCCAAGAGGTTGGGGCAGGCAATTCCCGGGTTGCCGCTCGTGTGTCCGGTGTCATCCTTCAGCGTGGTCCAATCGCTGGAGCCTGCCGGGCGTGCTTCCACAAAGGTGAAGTCGTATGCGTTTTCGATGTTCCGTTGCAGCCAGAAGGAGAGGGCTGCGCCGGTCTTCGGGATGGTGATCGTTCTCGTGAGGCGTGTGTAGGAGTTCAGGCCGCTGTGGGACCAGGCGAAGTTCTTGCCCGTTTTTGCTTTCACGACCGGGCTGAACAGGTCGGGATCGATGGCGTCCACGTAGCTGATGCGGTCCTTGGTGTACTTGCTGAGTTCGAACTGGCCCACGCTGGCGGTCGCCAGGTACGTCGCCATGGGTTCGTCCGCCTGCCACGTCCAAGTGGCCTTGCCATCATCCGTCACATGGTCGCGAAGCAGCCCGTTGGCCACCACCTCGCGTCCCTCGGGGACGGTGATCCGGAAGGTGAATGCCGCCTTGTCCAGCGGGTGGTCATTGGCAGGGAACCACGTGGCGGCCACGTGTGGTTGCCCGATCACCAGGGAGCCGTCGTCGGTATGGAAGAAACCGGACGGGCCGAACTGGTCAAGCAGAAGCGTCGGAATCCCGGAGTAGGCTATTTCCGCCTCGAACTTCGTCCCGTTCCGGATGCCGGCTGCAGGCGTCACTTTCAGCTCGCCTTCACTGCGCGTGTATGTCGCGTCCTCTCCATCGACCGTGACGGCGTGTACGTCCAGTCCGTCGAGATCCAGGTTGAACGACGAGAGGTCCTGCGTGGCGTCGGCGCGGACGGTGGCAGAACCGGCCAATGCGCCGGTATCCGGGTCGTAGCTGAGATCAAGTGAGTAACGGGTGACGTCGTAGCCGCCATTGCCGTCGAGAGGGTAGTACGGATCGCCGAGACCCGGATCCCCGGGCTGGAAGTTGACATCGGCCGCCGCCGCCGGAGCTGTCAGGGCTGTGGCAAAAAGCAGGCAGGAAAGCAAGAGGCCAGCCCATCGGGAGGGCTGGCCACAGCGGGCATGCCGGCCCGCCGCCGATGTGAAGGGTAAGGACTTCATCGCTCCTCATTCAAAGCTCCACGGAGGGGACACGGCACCGGTGCCGAGTTTCCTCGGTACCGGGAAGCGATCGCCGGCCCAACGGCCGGGGCGTACTGTAGCCACAAAAATGCGCCTGGCCGACGCCCCTGTCAAGGGAGAAAAAGTTGGCGTGCCCGGACGGGCCTCAGCCGAACGCCAGATGCGCCACCGTGAAGATCGCCAAACCGGCCAGCGACCCCACAACGGTGCCGTTGATCCGGATGAACTGTAGGTCCTTGCCCACCTGCAGTTCGATCTTTGAGGACGTCTCTTCCGCATCCCAGCGGGCCACGGTATCGGTGATCACGCCGGCGATGTCGGAGCGGTAGGTCCGGACGAGGTAGCCGGCGGCGTCGCCGATCCAGGCGTTGACCTTACCGGCCAGTTCGTCGTCGCTGACCAGCCGTGCGCCCAGGTCCCGCACGGCGGCCTTGAATTTCACGGTCAGATCGCTGTCGGGATCGTCGACGGCGCTGAGCAGCGCGCTCTTGATGGTCGCCCAGGTCCGCGAGGCGAGTTCGCGGACTTCCGGATCTCCGAGGACCTGCGCCTTGATGCTTTCGGCGCGGGCGATCATGGCGGGGTCGTACTGCAGGTCCTGGGCCAGGTCCGTGAGGTATTTGTCGATTGACTTGCGCACCTGGTGCTGCGGGTCCGCCTGCACTGCACGGGTGAACTTCAGGATCTCCAGATAGACCTTGTCGCCCACAAGGCCGTCCACGAAGCCGGGCACCCATTGCGGAGAGCGGTCGGTGACCAGGCGGATGACTGTCTCATGGTTGGCGGCCACCCAGTCCGCTGCCCGGTCCACCAGCAGGTCCACGAGATGGTGGTGGTGCCCGTCGGCGAAAATCCGTTCGGCCATCCGCCCCACGGGAGGCCCCCATGGCGGGGTGAGCAGATGCTTGCGGACCATGCCTTCAATGACCGCCTGGACGTCGTCGTCGTTAAGGACCTTGAAGGTGCCACGGATGACCGCGGCACCCTCCTTGGCCACCCGCTCGGCACCGCCCGGTCCGGCGAGCCACTGGCCCACCTTGCCGGATACGTTGATGCTGGCGAGTTTGTCCTGCACCACCTGCTCGGAGAGGAAGTTGGTTTCCACAAATTCTCCCAGTGACGCCCCGATCTGGTCTTTGCGCCGGGGAATGATGGCGGTATGCGGGATCTTCAGACCCATGGGGTATTTGAACAGGGCCGTCACCGCGAACCAGTCCGCGAGGGCGCCCACCATGCCGCCCTCTGCCGCGGCCCTGACATATTCCAGCCAGGGGTACTGCTTCTGCAGCGCAAACGCCACCACGAACACCACTGCCAGGGCGATCAGCAGGGCGAGCGCCACGAGCTTCATCTTCCGCAGCGCCGCCGCCTTTTCGGCGTCTCCGGGGCTGAGCTGGTGCGGCACCGCGGCCGGACCCGCCGGGCGGGTAGGGCCGGAGGCCGGGGCGGCTGGCTGGGTGGTTGGCTCAGAATTCACCTGCATGTGTCCAGCCTAGCCCCGCTTCCCCGGCAGCCGTCGGCTAACGTGTCAGCATGACAACCGACGAGTCACTCCGGCCGCGTCCCTTGGTCTACGCCCACCGGGGCGCCAGCGCGGATTTCGCCGAGCACACACGGGCGGCTTACCTACAGGCCCTTGCCGACGGGGCCGACGGCGTGGAGTGCGATGTGCAGCTGAGCCGGGACCAGCACGTGGTTCTGCTGCACGACGCCAACCTGGACCGCACCTCGGACGGAACCGGGCCGGTGGCCGAACGCACCATCAGCCAACTGCGTCTGCTGGACTTCTCGTCGTGGAAGGGCGTCCGCATCCCCGATGCGTACGGTGCCCGTTCGGAACAGTTCCTCACCCTCCCCGACCTGCTGGATCTCCTCCGGGACTCCGGCCGGGAGATCGGGCTGGCCATTGAACTGAAGCATCCCAGCCCGTACCAGCTGAAATTGGAGGACCGGGTGCTGGAAGTCCTCCGGGCAGAGGGGTGGGACCCGCGGACATCCCGGCTGGACAACATCAGAATCACCTTCATGAGTTTCAGCCCTGATGCCGTGCGGCATCTGCGCAAGGCGATAGCGCCCCAATTCATCTGCCAACTGGTGGACGACATCAACGTCTCCGCGATCCGCGAGGAACTGGGGCTTGGCCCGCTGACGGGCGGCGCCGTTGCGAACGTCATGAAGGCGGCCCAGCTTGAAGGCGAACAGATCCTCAACGACGGCGAAGTCGGCATTGCCGGCCCCGGCATCGGGTATGTCCGCAGGCACGCCCCCATCGTGCACCGCTGGCTGGATTCAGGCCGCAGATTCAGGGTGTGGACGGTGGACGCCGAGAGTGACGTGGCGCTGTGCATCGGACTCGGGATTCACGAAATCACCACCAACAGGCCTGCCCGGGTTCTGGCCCAGCTGCAGCCGGCTTAGTTCCCGTGCGCCGCTGTGGTTGAGTGGTGCCATGCCCATCACCTGGCCTTGCCGGCTTCTCGAGTCCCCGGCGGTTCGCGTGGGCCTCTCCATCAGCGTGGCTACGGGACTGTACGGCGTTTCGTTCGGCGCCCTCTCCGTGACATCCGGCCTCGACTTCTGGCAGACCATGGCCCTGAGCCTGCTGCTATTCAGCGGAGGGTCACAGTTCGCCTTCATCGGCGTGGTGGCCGGCGGAGGATCCGGACTGGCAGCCATGGGGGCCGCGACCCTGCTGGGAATGCGCAACGGAATCTACGGCATGCAGCTCAACGTGCTGCTGCATCCCACCGGATGGCGCAAGTACGCAGCCGCCCAGCTGACCATCGACGAGTCCACCGCCACGAGCACCGGGCAGACGGACCCGGCCGAGCAGCAACGCGGATTCTGGACAGCCGGCATCGGCATCTTTGTGCTGTGGAACGTCTTCACCGCTGTCGGAGCCCTGGCCGGGGGCGCCTTGGGCGACCCCAAGCAGTGGGGGCTCGACGGCGCTGCGGTGGCGGCGTTCCTGGCCCTGCTGTGGCCCCGCTTAAAGGGCCGGGAGCCGGTGGCCATCGCCATCGTATGCGCGCTCGCCACGGTGCTGGCGGTGCCGTTTGTTCCTGCCGGCGTGCCGATCCTCGCAGCTGCGGCAGTGGCCGCACTCATCGGTTGGTTCAGCCATGGGCCCAAGGATGAAGGCTTGGAGCCTGACATCGATCCGTACACCGCGCGCCATCACGGAGCCCACCACCCGCCCCATCACGAGGGCAATCAAAAACCGGGAACCGCGCCGGGTGATGCCAGATGAACCTCTGGGGGTGGTTGTTGCTGTCCTGCCTGTTCGCCTATGCATGGAAGCTCGTGGGGTACCTGGTCCCGGCCACGCTGCTGAAAAATCCGCGGACGTCGCGGATCGCCGGGACAATGACGATCGGCCTGCTGGCCTCGCTGACGATCGTCAATGCCGTGGCATCGGGCCAGTCGCTGCTCCTGGATGCCAGGATCGGCGCGCTGGCTGCGGCCGCGATCGCCCTCCTGTTCCGGGCACCCTTTTTGGTGGTTGTGATCGCAGGGGCGGGAACTGCAGCCCTGCTGCGGCTTGCGGGCTGGAACTGACGCCCCGGATTGACGGGTGACGCCGGGTGTGGATGAGTAGACCGTGAGATGAAGCCTGGTGTTGTTGAATTCAGAGAGGACTGACTCACAGTGAATGACAAATCAACCCCGGAGGAATCAGGGTCCCACAGGAATGCCCACGAGAAATCGGGAGCCCCGTACATCGAGGTCAGCGGCTCCCAGGCCACGAGGGAACTCCGCGACACTTCACGCCGGCGCCGCGAAGCCGAGGAAAAGCTGCAGCAGCATCTGATGGAAGCCAAGGAGCACGCCCACGAAGCCGAGCATGGGGCCCACGGGAAGACACACTCCACAAAGGGAGCAGAGGGAGCAGGCCACGAAGCGGGTGGCCCCGAAAAGGGTTCCCACGCCAAGAAGGCGCAGGAGCCGACGGACACCAAGCACCAGGATTCGTAGCACGCACCACTAACCCCCCGCGGGTGACGCCGAATTACCAGGGCGTCGAATTACTCGTGCCCCGTCTTACTGGTGCCCCGTCAGGCTGCCCCGTATGCGTCCGGCGATGCGGGCGTCGACCGCCGGCCCAGTTCCTCAACGGCGAGGTCATACCAGTCCTGGGCTCCCAGCACCGGGTTGGGGGTGTCCAGATTGCGGTAAAGCGCGTCGGCGATGAGGCCCAGCTCCTCCGTGGAGGCCGCTGTCACGGTTGCCTCCGGGTCGCCGGAATTTCTCATGAAATGTACAAGCTGTGAGCGGTTCATGCTGACTCAGCCAGCCGGACGTGACTACACCTTAAGAGTGCCATTGTGTGCTCCGTGCAACGTATTTGTACCCGAGGCTGGCTTCCTAACCACTGGTCTGCCCAGCTTACTGTGCGGGCCGCAGCAAGGGAATAACCGCAGCCCGACGAAGCGTGCTGCGGCCCCGGGAGCCGCGAGCTTGCGGCGTCAGGCTAGTCGAACTGCGTGCCCGGCAGCGGGACCTGGGGAGGCAACTGGCGGACCGGCCGCTCCCAGCGAATGGCGTCTTCGACGAGCGCTGCCGGCCGGCGCCAGGCATCGGAGCCCGGCTCCATGGTGTCAACGACACCGATCAGCATGGCCAGAAGGCGGACCATATCCGTCAAAGAGATGTCCGTGCGGAGCGTGCCCTGCCCCTGGCCGCGGCCCAGGAGTACCCCCACGGATTCTATGAGGCTCCCCGTGATGCCGGTCAGCAGGTCTCGGCGGCCGGCCACGGCACCGAGGAGGTTGGCGTTCTCGCTCGCCGCAGCCATCACGGCGTCGATGACACGGAACAGTCCGTCGGCTGCGTCCTGGCCTGCCAGGGCGACGTCGATGACAGGGTCAACGGTGAGCCGGAGTTGGCGGTTCAGTGCGGCCAGGACCAGCTCTTCCTTGTCGGAAAAGTTGCGGAAGAGCGTCGCGGGTCCCACACCGGCGGTGGCGGCGATGGTCTGCAGCGGCACATCGGGTCCGTGGTCCCGGAAGCATTCGCGGGCTGCATTAATGATCTTGTCCACATTGCGGGCAGCATCGGCACGAAGGGGCTTGCGCTCTACTGCGAGATTCATAAGTAAAAGGTTAGCAACGCGGTGTCCCGCCGACTTCGTTACCGATTGGTAGTTCCAAATATGACGCAGCGCACGCCCGGCTCCCCTTTCCCGGCATGCCAGACTGAGGCTATGTTGCTTGCATTTTCAGTTGCCCCGTCCGGAATTCCTGCCGATGCCGCCTACACCAAGGAGGACGCCGACGGCTCCGTGCATGACGCTGTTGCCGCCGCCGTCAGGGTTGTCAGGGACTCCGGGCTGCCCAATAAGACCGACTCGATGTTCACCACGATTGAGGGCGAATGGGACGAGGTGTTCGCGGTGGTTAGACGCGCCACCGAGGAGGTAGGGAAATACGGCAGCCGGGTTTCGCTCGTGATCAAAGCCGATATCCGGCCCGGGTTCTCAGGCGAACTGACGGCAAAAGTGGAGCGGCTGGAGGACGCTCTCGGGGACCGTTCCTGAATCTGAAGGACCCGCCGCAGGCATGACACAGACCCGCCGCAGGCATGACACAGGCATGACACAGGATGCCGCCAGCTCAGGGGCAGGGCAGTGCGGGACTCTGGCCCGCCGGTTCCGATGCTGGGAGACTGGGGCCATGTTTGAGCATAAGGCGCGGCCCGAGTGGGTGGCCGTAGAAGAGTTCCTGTCCGACGTCGTCGTGCATCCCGACAGCGCGCTGCAGCGCGCTGTGCAATCCGCCGCCGACGCCGGGATGCCGCCGATCGAAGTATCACCGAATGCCGGAAAGCTGCTGAAGCTGCTGGTCGGGGCTTCGGGAGCACGGCGCGTTTTGGAGATCGGCACACTCGCAGGCTTCAGCACCATTTGGATGGCGCAGGGGCTTCCCGACGACGGGCGGCTGGTGACGTGTGAATATCTCCCAAAGCACGCGGAGGTGGCGCGCGGGAACGTCGACGCGGCCGGGCTTGGCCACAAGGTGGAGATCCGGATCGGCGCGGCGCTCGACACACTGGCGGCTCTTGAGGCGGAGGGCGCCGGTGCCTTCGATTTCGTCTTTATCGACGCCGACAAGGAAAACAACCCCGGCTACCTGGACTGGGCGGTGCGGCTGGGCCGGCCCGGCACCACCATTGTGATGGACAACGTGGTCTGGGAGGGCGCGGTGCTGGATCCGTCAATGGACGAGGTCAACGCGCCTGGGATCCTCAGTGCGCTAAAGCTGATGGGGGAGGACAGCCGTTTGGATGCCACCGTCATCCAAACCGTAGGATCCAAAGGCTGGGACGGCTTCGCGCTGGCCGTGGTGCGCTAGCCGGCCCCGGTGGGAGCTGAGGGCGCAGCTTCCAGGAGAACGGACAAAGCACCGCCCGCATACTGCGTGTACGCGGGCGGTGCTTTTAATGTG
Organism: Arthrobacter sp. B2060; assembly: GCF_059090445.1. Taxonomy (NCBI): domain Bacteria; kingdom Bacillati; phylum Actinomycetota; class Actinomycetes; order Micrococcales; family Micrococcaceae; genus Arthrobacter; species Arthrobacter sp. B2060. Next base: position 390,900 of record NZ_JBNHFR010000001.1, on the reverse strand, counting down.
CGGTGCTTTTACAGTGCGGTGCTTTATTACAGTGCGAGGCAGTTGCCCTTAGCCGAGCACATTCATGATGTTCCAGCCGCCGCCGACCCGGACCCGGTTGGGGAAGGTGCCGGCACCGTCGCCCATGTAGGACCAGAGGACGCCGCTGGTGTCGCGGGCCACGAGGTCATCGCGTCCGTCGCTGTTGAGGTCTGCGGCGCCGCTGATGGCGTTCATGATGTTCCAGCCTGCGCCTGCCCTGACCCGGGTGGGGAATGCGCCGGCGGCGTTGCCCATGTAGGACCACAGAACTCCGCTGGAATCCCGTGCCACGAGATCGGCGTTACCGTCGCGGTTGAGGTCGCCCGCGGCGCTGATGGCCATGGTGCTCCAGCCTGCGCCGGCCCTGATGCGGGACGGGAAGGTGCCGGAGTTGTTGCCGCTGTAGCTCCACAGGATTCCGCTGGAGTCGATGGCGAGCAGGTCATTCCGTCCGTCGCCGGTGACATCACTGGCTGCGCTGATGGTCTTCATGGTGTTCCAGCCTGCGCCGGCCCTGACGCGGGTCGGGAAGGTGCCGGAGCCGTTGCCGCGGTAGGTCCAGAGGACGCCGCTGGAGTCGCGGCCCACGATGTCAGCCCGGCCGTCTCCGGTGAGGTCTCCGGTGGCGCTGATGGAATTCATGGTGTTCCAGCCGGCACCGACCCTGACGCGGGTGGGGAAGCTGCCGGAGCCGTTGCCCATGTAGGTCCACAGCACCCCGCTGGAGTCGCGGGCCACCATGTCGGCACGTCCGTCACCGTTGAAGTCCTGCGAGACGCTGGTGACGCCGGTGCCCGTACCGATGCGGACGTTCCGGTTGGCAACGACACCGACGTTTCCTGCCGCATCCGTGGCGCGGACGCTGAAGGTGTAGAAGCCGTTGGTCTGGGCGTCCCAGGTCTTCGGCGACGAGCAGGTTGGATCCCACGCGCCGTTGGTGGGCAGCAGCCGGCATTCGTACCGTGCCTGCGGGTCAGCGCTGCTGAAGGTCAGGCTCGGCGTGCTGTCCAGGCTGGGCGTGGACGGGAACGGTGCCGTGACGGCAACTGCCGGCGCCGTGGTGTCCACTGTGAACCTCAACGTCCCGGAGCTCTCAGCGCCGGCACGGGCCTGTACGCTGTGGGAGCCCTGGGCCAGCGGTGCCAGCGTAATTGAGTACGTGGAACCAGCCACTGTGGCTGCCTGCGCGGGGCCGCCATTGACACTCACTTCCACCGGTCCCGTCGTGCCTGTCGGCAGCGTGCCCGTCAGCGTCGGCGTGGTCACGTTGGTGACGTTGTCGGCCGAGGAGCGGCCGCTGTCGCTGGCTGCGGCCAGGTCTGGTGTAGAGGGACCAGCCTCAGTACCCTCGGCGATCAGGCCCTGGACCGTGAACAGGTTCGCCGTCACCGTGTCGACGCCGGGACCACCGGCGTCCGGTCCGACCACCTGGACGAAGTTGTTGCCCGACGGGGCTCCCGTGACAGTCCGTGCCGTGTCGATGGATCCGATGGTGCCGGTCTCTGCGCCGACCTGCTGGAGGAAGGTAGCTGTGGAACCGGTGGTGTAAGCCCCCAGGAAGGCCGCACCGACTCCTGCCCAATCGCAGGCAGTTGTCGCGGTCGGTGCGCAGCCCTCGTCCAGGGTTTCATTGATCACCCCTTCGGCGTCTGCCTCGAAGGTGTGGACGCCGTACGGGTGGGTGATGGTGTACGACTGTCCGGCCTGCAGGCTGTCAAACCGGAACCGCAGCCGGCCGAAGCCCATCTGATCGCCGTCGATGACTTCTTCATTGGCGTGCGCTGCTTCGAGAGCGGCTTCGTAGGAACCGATGCTGCCGACATCGGCCGAGGCAGCAAACCAGAACGCTTCATCAGGGAAGTTATCGGGGTAGGAAACGGGCGCCTCCGGGTTGGGCGGCTCGGAAAGGCAGCCCTTCCCTGCTTCGTAGCAGAGCTGCAGCTTGACGGTTCCGTCTGAATACCAAGTGGGAAAACCGTTCGCATCGTCAACGGGTCCGACGCCGGCGGTTGCGGCGTTGGCAGGAAGGCCGGCCAGCGGCGCCAGGGAGGCGGCCAGCAGTGCGCCGGAGACGACGGCGGCGAGACGGCGGGAAGTTGTTGTCATCGGCTGGCGGTGAGCCCGGCGTGCGCTGCGCGCTCCATCCGGCATCTCGGGCCGATCTACAGACTTGGAAAACATGGTGACTCCTCAAATGGACACTCGATTAGTGGCCCCCAGTACCTTCAAGGCCAGGCCAGGAAGCGGATTCCCTGCCACCGCCACAGTGGCTAACAGACCTTGGATTAATCTCGGATGGGAGAGGCAGGGAATCCCAGCTTTCCGTGCGTGACCTCCCGCTTCGCGCCCGAACCGGCCGCAAATGTGCCCCAAACAGCGGGACGCCGGACCCGGCGCCCCTGGGGATACGTCCCGGACCCGGCGGTCCTTGTCACTCTTCCGGTGGCGGCCATCCGCCGGTCGGGACATCACCAGATTTCCTGCCGATACCTATGAAATTCCCGGGCCTCGGGCACGGGTAACGCCTAGGAGCCAGTGGCGGGGGACCCTGCATTGGAATGGCCGGCAAACCCTGTCCCCCCAGTTAAGGCATCGATGTCCCCCAGTTAAACCATCGATTTGAGGGGGCTCAATTGGGGGTGGGTCCGGGGACGCCCGCCCATGTGCCCCGCAACCCCAGTTTTTTCCAAGAACGGCCGAACATGCTCATGGCAGTCCTTCGAAAGGAGACACAGCCATGTCCGCTTCCCGACGGCGCCCCGTGCCTACGGCAATGTCCCAGACAGCAATGTCCAAGGCGGCGCTATCCGAGGCAGGACCAACCCCGTGGGACGGCTAGCCCGTCACCGGGCAGCTCGGCCCGACACCGCGGGCGGAAAGTTCGGGCGGCACGTTTGGAGCCGAAAAACCACGACGGCGGCAGTTCTGGCGACGGGCCTGCTCGCCACACGCTTGTGGGTCCTTGAGCCGATGACCGTCAGTTCCGAAAGCATGGAGCCGGCGGTTCCCCGGGGAAGCACTGTCCTGCTGTACAAGCCCGGTCCCCTCTTGGGTGGACTGAGAGCCGGGGACCTGGTGGTGTTCAGCAGCCCCGAGGACGGACGCCCGACGCTCAAACGCGCCATCGCATTCCAGGGCCAGTCTGTGGCCATCGAAGACTCCGTCCTGGTAGTGGACGGGACACCGCAGGCCGAGCCTGGAGTCGACCACAGCCGTATCGACGGCACGTACTTCGGGCCCGTCACGGTCCCTGCAGGCCATGTCTTTGTGCTTGGCGACAACCGGTCCGGCTCCATCGATTCACGGGCGTACGGCAGCGTTCCGCTGGACAAGGTGCAGGCCACGGTGGCCTGGCCATCGGGGGAATAGTGGAGTCAGGGCGTAGACCACAGAAGGTAAGTATGCTGGGTATCAGCTTGACCGGCCGTACTCGGCCAGGACCCGTCAACAGCAGCGGAGGAAGAAATGAAAGCGTCCCAGACACTGGCCGGCAACCTTCAAATGGTGCTCACCGATCTGATCGAACTTCATCTGCAGGGGAAGCAGGCACACTGGAATCTGGTAGGCACCAACTTCCGGGACCTGCATCTCCAGCTGGATGAGATCATCGCCAGTGCCCGGCTGCTTGCGGATCAGACGGCGGAGCGCATGCGCGCGCTCCACAGCCTTCCGGATGGCCGCAGCGCAACGGTGTCAGCCGGCACGCGGCTGGAGGACTTCCCCGGCGGGCTCACAACCACCAAGGACACGGTCAAACTCATCACCGCCCGGCTGGAGCAGACCGTGAAGACCATACGGGACGTCCACGACGAAGTGGACGAGGAGGACCCAACGAGCGCTGACTTGCTGCATGCCGCCATCTCACGCCTGGAGCAGCTGGCGTGGATGGTCAACGCGGAAATCATGGCGGCGTCGGCTTCTGTGACTGTGCCCGCGGAAGACTGAGTCGCCGTGAACCCGCCGCGCCGCCGATGGCAGGCGGTCCAAATCAGCTCTACGCCGGAACAGCTCGCAGACCTTGACCCGACGCTCGAGGCAGTCGCGGCCGCAGTGGAGGACGTCCCCGCGCTGCTCGCTGCCGCCAACGAGGCCGGGAAATCCGCGCCAAAGCCGGGAGGCGGGGGCACCGCACGGCTTTGGGAACTGCTGGCGTCTGTCGCCTCCATCGACGTGGCTGCCGGACGCATCCTTGAACCGCACCTTGACGCCGGCGCCATACTTTCGCAGGCCGGAATGGCAGACTCCTTCACCGGAACCTGGGCGGTCTTCGCTGCTGAGGGACCCGGCACCCGCCTGACAGCGCAACCCGGACCCCAGCCCGGGGGAGTGCAGCTCACCGGGTCCAAGCCATGGTGCTCGCTGGCCCAGTTCGTGGATCACGCGGTGGTCACCGCGCACACCGCAACGGGAGGGCGGGGCGCCTTTGCCATCGACCTCAGGGATGCCGGCGTAACCTGCACCGACCCCGAATGGACCAGCCGGGGCCTGCGGGAAATCCCTAGCGGGACGGTCCATTTCGACCGTGTGGCGGCGGCGCCGCTCGGCGGCGATGGCTGGTATTTTCAGCGCCCGGGATTCGCATGGGGCGGCATGGGGGTGGCAGCGTGCTGGCTGGGCGGTGCCGTTGCGCTCGGGCGGTACTTCAAGGCTGCACTCATTCGGGGCGCGCATTCCCAACGGGAGCCCGACCAGGTGGCCATCGCCAGCCTCGGCGAGGTAGACAGGATCCTCACCTCCACCTCCCAGTACCTCGCCCGCGCGGCTGAACTGATCGACGGCGGCCGGCTGGGAAGCGTTGACGCGCCGGCGGCGCAGGTAGAGATCCCGACAGCAGAGCTCCCGCATGCGGAGGCAGCGCAAGGAGAGCCAGAAAGCGGAGGCGGGCAGGGGGACGGTGCATGGAGCGAGGCGCTCCGGGTCCGCGGAACTGTCGCCGCCGCCGTCGACCGCGTTCAGCTGCTTGTAAGCCAGAACCTCGGACCGGGACCGCTGGCCTTCGACGACCGGTACGGAAAATGCATGGCGGACCTGTCGCTTTACGTCCGTCAGCACCATGCGGCGCGCGACGACGCGGAACTCGGTGCGCTGACCCTAAAGGGCGAACACGCGTGGTGACCTTCGGCCGCCGGATCGGCACCCAACTGCGCACCCTCGGAGTGGAGGCCGCCGCCGCGCTGCGTTGCGCTTAGCGGCGGCCGCTTTCTCACTGGGTGCCGGCTCACTGGGAGTCGGCGCGGTCCTGGTCCTTCTGCTCGCGGCTGTGCTGTTCGCGGAGTTCGCGTCCGTGCCGGATGTCTTCTTCTTCCTTCTCCTGCAGTTTGTCGCTCTTCTTCGTGTCCCGGGGCGGCAACTGGATGGTCTCTTCCGCCTCAATGCCGGCCTGGAGTTGCCGTCCGCGTTCCATTTCAGCGTCGAACTCAGCGCCGAAAAGCAGGGACATGTTCAGGATCCACAGCCACAGGAGCATGACGATCACGCCGCCGATGGCCCCGTAGGTCTTGTTGTAGTTGCCGAAGTTGGCCACATAGAAGGCAAAGCCCAGTGAGGCCAGCACGAATGCCAGGAGTGCAATGAAGGAGCCAATGCTCATCCACCGGATCTTCGGCTGTTTGACGTTGGGGGTGGCGTAGTACAGGATCGCGATGACCACGACGACCAGCAGGATGATGACCGGCCATTTGGCAATGTTCCACACGGTCAGGAACGCGCCGCCGAGGCCGAGGACCCCGCCTACCGCTTCCGCCACCGGCCCGCTGATCACCAGCATGGCCGCGAGCAGCGCGACGATCACCACCGACAGCAGCGTCACGCCGAGCATTGTGCCACGGAGCTTGACGAAGCCGCGGCCCTCGTCGATTTCGTAGATCCGGTTCATGCCCCGGCCAAAGGCGTTTACGTAACCGGACGCGGACCAGAGGGCAGTTGCCAGGCCGATGACAAGGGTGAACCCTGCTGCCGGCGACGAGGTCAGTTCCTGGATGGGCTCACGGATTGTGTCGATGGTGGAACCCGGTGCGATGCCCTGGGCGATATCCAAAAGCGCCGTCGTCGTCTTTTGCGCGTCGCCAAAGATTCCCAGCAGCGAAACCAGGGCGAGCAGCGCCGGGAACAGCGAGAGGACGGCATAGTAGGTGAGGCCTGCGGCGACGTCCGGGCACTGGTCTTTCGAAAACTCGCGCAGTGTCTTCTTGGCAATGTACTTCCAGGAAGGCTTGGTGACGTCCGTGGGGCTGTCGGGCTTGCGTTCGTCGTCTGGGGCGGGCGCCGTGGACGACTTCGCCGTACTGGATTCCGGGGCTTCCTTGGTGGCCATGGGACCATCCTTTCGGGCACGTGCAGGCTGGCAAACGACTCATGCTGTTTGCAGTGGAGCTGCCTGCGGTCAAGGGGGATTAGGCGGTGCGGAGGTTGCTCCAGGCTGTTGTTCTTGCCATGCGGCCTGCGGCAACCTGCCCACCGTGCGCCTAACGGGGATTCGATCGATCGCGCGTGAGCGGGTCACTGCCCATCGGATCGTCCGCGACTTCTTTTCCTGCCAGCGGATCGTTCGCAATGTGTGTCGGGGACTCGGTGTCCTCTACGAGTTGGGGCGAGTCCAAAGGGCTGGGGGGCTTGGTGGCAGGGGTGGCCTCGGGCGAGGAAGTGGACCCACCGAGCCCGGCTGTGGTGGCATCAGGGCCGGGGAGGTCCACAGGCGGCGGCGGAACGGCTGCACCCGCCGGTGGGACGTAGCTTCCGGAGGCGGTCTCAGGCCCTGGAAGATCCACCCGGGGCGGCGGCACTGCAGCGACGGTCGAGTCCGGTGCCTGCCGGGCTGCCTCCTCTTTGCCGGCATCCTCTTGGCCGGGGTCGCCCTTCGAGGAAGCCGGGTCCGGTGATTTCGAGCGTTGCGAGGCAGCAGTCTGTGGTTCACTCCCGCCCTGCGACCATTGGTTCTCTGTCATCATCGCTCTCTTTCAAAGAAGGTGGGCTGCCGATTACAGCCGGAGTTACTCGCCATAAAATAGTAAGCATGATTACTATTAGATAGTAAGTACCCCGATTGCCGTTAGTTCAACCGGCCGGGCGTTGGAGCTGCGTTTGCTTCCGCGCGTTGGCCGGATCGCGCTGGATATGGAGAGAGGTGGATCCTCAGTGGATACAACCGTCTGGGTATGGATCGTTGTTGGAATCGTCGTCGTGGCACTGATCGTTGTGCTGCTCATGACGAGCCGCAAGCGCAAGGAAGCGTTTAGGCAAAAGCGCGATGAAGCGAACCGTCAGCACGCTGCGGAAATCCGCAGGGAAGCGGAGAACACGGAACTCGAGGCCCGGGAGAACGAGGCCCGGGCGCTTCGGGCGAAGTCGGACGCGGAGCAGGCGCAGGTCGAGGCTGCACGGCTTCGCCAGGAGGCGGAGCAGCGCCAGTCCGAGGCGGAGGGCCTGCGCGGCGACTCGGAGAAGCATATGACCAAGGCGAACGCGCTGGACCCGGATGTGGAGGACGACGGCAGCCGGCGGCCAGGGGCTGCGATCGATCCCGACCAGAGGGTCGACGCCTCACGCAGCCCGGCAAGCGACCGCAATCCGGCCAGCGACACGCGCACGGACTCCGGTGCCGAGCCTGGCCCAACCGATGCACGACGGAACACTCCGCGGGAGTGACGGGCTGCAGGCGCCCCGCGCTGGTGAATCCAGCTGGGTGAATCCACCCGCGCTGGTGAAACCATGAGCACCGTCGGGGGCGGTGCCCGTCTAGTGCTGTCCCCGCAGCCTGCGCCGCGGCTTTAGTGTGTGCCGCGGCTTCAGCGGCGGGGACAGGGGTACACCGGCCCCTGCCCCCATGCCCTCGATCACTTCCTGGATGGCATCCAAGGATGACGTCCTGGGCTCCCAGCCGAGTTCCGTGCGGGCGCGCGCCGTTTCCATGATGGGCGCGCCGGCGGCCATCTCGACCCAGCCTGAATCCGTCTGCTGCAGCCGGAGGCGCCATGTGGCGTCCACGAAAGCGTGCAGGAACCGCACGGGAATGGGCAGCACCCGCCGCGCATGGAAGAGGCGGGCCAGGTTCTGTGGGGTGACAACCGGCTCGGCTGCGACGTTGAACGCCCCGGCCGCCTTGCGCTGAATGACACGCCAGTAGGCGTCTGCCACGTCGTCCGCGTGCACGGCCTGGAAGACAAACTCGTCCGGAATAGGCAGGATGGGCAGCGCAGGGCGGCGCGGCACGAGCCGGGGATGGACCATGCCAAGGAAATACCGTCCGACCTCACTTCCGGCGTCACGCTGAAAAATCAGCCCCGGCCGCAGCCTTGCCACGGTGACGGAAGGATTGTCCCAGGCGAACCGGTCCAGGAGCGCCTCCTGCTCGGCCTTGTCCCGGCTGTAGTGCGAGCCGGCCATGCCTCTGGCGGGCCAGCCCTCGTCCACCCGCCGATTCTTGTCCGCCTTGCTGTAGGCGCCGACAGAGGAGGCGCACACCACGTGCCCGACTCCCGCTTCCTTTGCTGCAGCCAGCACGTTGGCAGTGCCCGTGACATTCGTCCGGTGCAGCACGGCAAGGTCCCGGTTCGGCTGGACCTGCCATGCCAAATGCACCACCGCGTCAACTCCGGCGAAGGCCGCGCGGATGCCGGCCTGGTCGCTGTCCAGGCCGACGTCCGCGGCGTGCCACTCGACCCCGGCATAGGGGGCCCGTGAAGTGTCCGGCATCCGGCGGCTGATGCCCACCACTTCCGGTCCGCCGTCGGGCTCCTGCTGCAATCTGCGCAGCAGGGCCGTGCCCGCGTTTCCGCTCGCTCCTGTAATGGCGATTCGCATGTCATATCCTCCGTGGTTGCGTTGGACCGGTACCGGCGGCATGGCTATGGTCCGCCCGCCGTATGCCTGATGCTTTCCTGAGCCTATCGCCTGGGAGGCATTGTGTAATAAGCACGCTTATGTTTTCCTACCACTAAGTCTTGCCGCAGGCTTTCTTGAGATCCACATCGAAGGAATCCCCGACAATGCCAGAGAATCCTCCCCATACCACCGTGGATAGCGCCCGGAATGGTGACCCCTTGTTCGAGGGCACCTGCCACGGGCCCGACGTGCGCCGTTCCAGGCGTCCGGCCCAGCAGGCGGGTCGCCTCCATGAGGCCTTCCAGAATCAACTTGTCCTGAGCTACCTCGACCTGGCGGAGTCCCTCGCAGCGCGCTTCGCCACACGCGGCAGGGACCGGGCGGACCTGGTCCAAGTCGCCTACCTTGGGCTGGTCAAGGCGGCCAGGGGGTTCGATGAGAAAAAGGGGGAGAGCTTCCCCGCCTACGCCGCCCCCACGATCAGCGGCGAGCTGAAGCGGTTCCTCAGGGACCGCTGCTGGACAGTCCGGCCGCCGCGCAGGGTGCAGGACGTGCGGACCCAACTGTTGCGCACGGCACCGGACCTGACGCAATCCCTGGGCAGGGTCCCCACCGATCAGGAGTTGGCAGCTGAGATGCGTGTGTCGGCTGATGAACTGAGGGAAGCCATGGCTGCGGGGAGCAGCATGCATCCCGATTCGCTCGACAACGCAGATCCCTGGGGCGGACCGCCGATGGCAGATGTCCTGGTTTCCCCCGACATGGCCATAGAACGCCTGGAAGAGCTGGTCTGCCTGAATGAGGCAATCCAGGAGCTGGACCCTGACGACCGGGAAATGCTCTACCGGCGCTATTTCTGCGAAGAGACGCAAACCGAACTGGGCCATCGGTTCGGGATTTCGCAGATGCAGGTGTCGCGTCGCCTGTCCCGCATCCTTGTCCGGCTGCAGCACCGGCTCCTGGCTGAGGAAGATCAGGTCAGCGGGAGGCCGCGGACCGCAGTGAGCACGTCCTCCACTGAAACAGCCAGAAGTGCCGGGTCGGGTGTGGCAGCGAAAGTGTCGCCCCGTCGGGCTTGAGCATCGGTGAGCACGACGTGCGGTCCCGGCGGTGGCCCCCATACTTCCACTGGGGCGGGTCCGAACAGTACGACCGAGGGCCGTGAATACGCCGAGGCAAGATGCGCCGCGCCCGTGTCGGCCGAGACAACCAGTCTCGCCTCTGCCACCGCCGCCACGAATTCCGTCAGCCCCAATGTGCCGGCCAGGACGTGGTTCTCGCCAAGGCCGGACAGGCGGGCAACATCAAGCGCCCGTGGCCGCTCCGCCGTGCTTCCCGTGAAGACTACATTGTGCCCGTCGGCAGCCAGCGTCCGGGCCACGTCGGCGAACCTCTCAGCAGGCCACAGACGGCTGCCATAGGCTGCACCCACGTGAAGCACGGTGGCGCCGGGGCAGGGACTGGGAACCCCAGGAGGGAGCAGCCGGTAGTCAGCAGGTTCGGCCTCGATGCCATGCCACTGCAGCAGGCGGGTCCAGCGCTCTCGTTCATGGATGTCCTTGATCCAGACAGGGCCAGGCCTGCCGTCGGCATGGTGGCCAACGATGGTACGCGGCTTGATTTCAGCCAGCCGGTCGTCGCTTTCCGGTCCGCTGCCGTGGAGGTTCACCGCCACGTCCACCCGGCCGGGTTCGATAGGAATCGGAACGTCCAGACCGTGGGTGGGGAGCAGTTCGTACCCGCCCACCAGCTCCAGGGCTTCCGCCAGCCAGCCTTGGGCCGCGTAGAGCAGCCGGTGGTCCGGGTACGCGCGTCGCAGTGCACGGAGTGCCGGCACCGCGACCAGCAGGTCGCCGAGCTTTAAGGCGCGGAGAACCAGCAGGACAGGCTGTTCCTGATTGCCATTCGATGCTTCCACTGACTGGCCTCCTCGAGCTGAAGGCACGCCCGTTCGGGCTGCCTGACGAGGAGTCTAGTCCGAAGAAGTAGGCGGCCGGTTGTTTAGGCTTCGCCGGAGGGGGAACGAAGCGTGTATGGCAAGCAACGCTTCTCTGCACGCTTCTCAGCTCAGGGCTGTGCTGTTCGACCGGGACGGCACCCTGGTCGTGGACGTGCCCTACAACGGGGATCCCCGGAAGGTCAGGCCGTTCCCCGGCGCGCGAAAAGTCCTTGACGAACTGCGCAGCCGGGGACTGGCGACGGGCGTCCTTAGCAACCAGTCGGGTATTGCCCGGGGCATCCTGACCCCTGGCGAGGTCGAGAGCGTCAACGCAAGGGTGGAGGAGCTGCTCGGCCCCTTTGACGTCTGGGAAGTGTGCCCGCACGGAGACGGGGATGGCTGCGTCTGCCGCAAACCCGCCCCCGGGATGATCCGCAGTGCCTGCAGCCGGCTGGGCATCGATGCATCGGAAGCGGCCTTCATCGGCGACATCGGCAGCGACATGGAGGCTGCGCGGGCCGCCGGAGCCAGGGGCGTCCTGGTACCCACACCGCTGACGCGGGACGAGGAGGTTGCTGCTGCCGGTGAGGTCGCAGCCGACCTGGAGCAGGCAGTCGCGCTGCTCCTCCGGGGACCGGTATGAGCAGGATACTGGTGGCCCGCCTGGACAGCGTGGGCGATGTCCTGCTCGCCGGCCCTGCCGTCAGGGCCGTGGCAAACGGCAAGAGGGCCGACGGCGGCAGCCCCAATGACATCGTGGTGCTCTGCGGGCCGCAAGGGCAGGCCGCGGCGTCGTTGCTGCCGCATGTTTCGGACGTTTTCGCCTGGGACAGCCCGTGGATCTCCAACCCCGCGCCGCCCATGACCGGACCGCACCTGGACACCTTCGTGACCTTTGTCCGCAACTCCCGGATCACCGAAGCCGTCATCCTCACGTCCTTCCACCAGTCCCCGCTCCCTTTGGCGCTGCTCCTGCGGCTGGCAGGCGTGGGGCGCATTACCGGTGCGTCCACCGACTACGCCGGATCGCTTCTGGACGTCCGGCTTAAGCCGGGCGAGGACTTCCCCGAAGACCAGCCGGAAGCCGTCCGCGCGCTGGGCATCGCCCGGGCAGCAGGCTTCCGGCTCAAGACAGGCGACGACGGAAAACTCATGGTCAAGGACCCGCCCGACGTAAAGCATCTGGTGGGTGAGGGGCCTTACGTGGTGGTGCACCCGGGGGCGACGGTTCCGGCACGGGCCTGGCCTCCGCTGCATCACGCTGCCGCCGTGGAACTGCTGGAGGGCAACGGCCACCGGGTGGTAGTGACCGGGGGACCCGGAGAAACAGAGCTCACTGCCACCGTGGCCGGCCCGTCCGGTATTGATCTTGGCGGGCAGACGGACTTGAAGACCCTCTCCGGAGTCTTGGCAAACGCGGAGGCGGTGGTCTCCGGCAATACCGGACCTGCCCACCTGGCGGCCGCCGTCGGGACCCCGGTGGTGAGCCTGTTTTCACCGGTAGTCCCGGCCGTCCGCTGGGCGCCCTACGGCGTCCCGCTGGAACTGCTCGGTGACCAAAATGCACCGTGCCGCCTGACCCGCGCCCGGATTTGCCCCGTTCCCGGGCATCCGTGCCTGGGCTCAGTATCGCCCGAGCAGGTGGTGGACGCCGTGGAGCGGCTGATCAGCGGGGTTTCCTCGCTCAACACGCGGAGAAAGGTGCGCAGGCAATGAGAATTCTCCTCTGGCACGTGCATGGGTCGTGGACGGACGCGTTCGTCCGGGGCCGGCACGAATACCTCCTGCCGGTCCTGCCCGACGGCGGCCCCTGGGGCCTGGGCCGCGCCGGCCGGAACTGGCCGGCGTCAGTCCACGAAATCTCGCTGGCGACGCTCGACGCGGACAGCATTGACGCCGTCGTCCTGCAGCGCCCCGCGGAAGCAGCCGAACTCGCCCGGATGTTGGGGCGGCGCCCCGGCGTCGACCTGCCTGCCGTGTACGTCGAGCACAACACGCCCAAGGGCGATGTCCCCTTCACGGTGCATCCGCTCGCCGGCCAGCACGAGATTCCGGTGGTCCACGTGACCCATTTCAACCAGCTTTTTTGGGATAACGGCCAGGCGCCGACCACCGTGATCGAACATGGAATCCCCGACCCCGGCTACCTTTACACCGGGGAGATTCCGGAGCTGGGCGTGGTGGTGAACGAACCGGTCCGCCGGGGGAGAGTGACCGGAACGGACCTGCTGCCCGGCTTCGCAGCGGCCGCCCCGCTCCAGGTCTTCGGGATGGGCGGCGACGACCTTCATGCCAGCACCGGGCTCGGACCGGCCAGGCTGAGGATCCGCGGTGACCTGAAAAGCGCAGAGCTCCACCGGGAACTGGCCCGCTGCAGGGTCTACCTTCACCCGCTGCGGTGGACCTCGCTGGGACTCGCGCTGCTGGAAGCGATGCACCTGGGTATGCCCGTCCTCGCCCTGGCCACTACCGAGGCTGCGCGGGCGGTGCCTGCTGACGCCGGAGGGATCTCAACGGACGTGCACGAGCTGCGCCGGTGCGCCGAACTCCTCATCAACGACCCCGAAGAGGCGCGCCGCCGGGGAAAGGCAGCCCGGGAGGCTGTGCTGGAGCGCTATGGGCTCGACCGCTTCCTGGCCGACTGGGACACGCTGTTGGCAGAGCTCCGGGCCCGGCCCCGTCCGCTGCCGCCCCGGAGGGGGAATGCGGTGCAGGGGCTTCTGACGGGGCAGGAAACTTCGGAGGGGAACGGAACATCGATGGGGCCCGGAACCGAGCCCTTAACGCCGGCGCGAGAAAGGAATACCCATTGAGAATCTCAATGATTTCAGAACACGCCAGTCCATTGGCAGCGCTTGGCGGAGTGGATGCGGGAGGGCAAAACGTCCACGTGGCCGCACTGTCCATTGCCCTGGCCAGGCGCGGCCACCGCGTCACTGTCTATACCAGGCGCGACTCGCCGGACTTGCCCGCGAAGGTGCGGGTGCAGCCCGGGCTCGAGGTGGTTCACATCGATGCCGGTCCCGCTTCGCACGTGCCGAAGGACGAACTGCTGCCGTTCATGGGCGCGCTCGCCGACGGTGTGGTCCGGGACTGGGGGAACTCCCCGCCGGACGTCGTCCACGGCCACTTTTGGATGTCCGGCATGGCCGCCCTGGACGCCGGACGCCGCCAACCCGCCGGGTACCGTGTTCCGGTGGTGCAGACATTCCACGCCCTTGGCACGGTCAAACGGCGGCATCAGGGCGCGGACGACACGAGTCCGGCCGAGCGCCGCTTCCTCGAACCGTCGGTGGGACGGTCGGCGGACCGCATCATCGCCACCTGCTCGGACGAGGTTTTCGAGCTGAAGTCGATGGGGATTGACACGGGAAAGGTGTCCATCGCCCCGTGCGGTGTGGACCTGGAACTGTTCTCCGGTGCGGGACCGGCTGATCCCAGGACCCGTTCCCACCGCATCCTGTCCGTGGGCCGCCTGGTCCCGCGCAAGGGTGTGGATCTCGTGATCCGCGCACTCGTGCACCTCCGGGATGCCGGGTTCGACGACGTCGAGCTGCTGATCGTTGGCGGTGGCGGCGCGGAAGACGGACACGATCCCGAGGCGCACCGGCTTTTGGATCTGGCACGGGACCTTGGTGTGGCGGACCAGGTGGAGCTCCGCGGACAGGTGCCGCGCGACGCCATGCCCGGGATTTTCCGCAGCGCCGACGCTGTTGCGTGCACGCCCTGGTATGAGCCTTTCGGGATCGTTCCGCTGGAGGCCATGGCGTGCGGAATCCCTGTGGTCGCCGCAGCGGTCGGCGGTCTGACGGACAGCGTCGTCGATCACGGAACAGGCCTGCATGTGCCGCCCAAGGATCCCGAGGCCATTGCTGACGCTTTGGCAACCCTGCTGGCCAGCCCCGAACTTCGTACCAAGCTTGGCCGGGCCGGCGAGCGGCGGGCGAAGGCCCGCTATTCCTGGAGCCGGGTCGCGGCGGAAACCGAAAAGGCGTACCAGCTGGCCATCGCGGGAGCCGCAGACGCCGCCAGTCTGGAACCGATGGAAGGAGCGGCACTGTGACAACGGAATGGTCCTTGCAGGAAGCTGTGCTTCCGCCCCTGCACCCGCTGGAGGCCCGCCCCGCTGCGTTTGAGCACCGGGCGGACCGGCCCGATCCGGACTTTGCCGACTCCGCGGCTTCCCGCGAGGCAGTGCGCATCCATCTGGAAAATGTCCTTCCCGCGCTGCGGTCGCTGGAGAACCAGGCAGACCGGCTGGCGGCCTGGGGCGTGGAGCTGGCACACCGGCTGCTCGGTGGCCAGCGGTTGCTGGCAGCCGGGAACGGCGGCTCGGCTGCCGAGGCCCAGCACCTGACTGCCGAGCTGGTGGGAAAGTTCGACGGCGAGCGGGTGCCTTTCTCCGCGATCTCGCTGCATGCAGAGAGTTCAGCAGTTACCGCCATCGCCAACGACTACGGTTACGCGGAGCTGTTCGCCCGCCAGGTGCGTGCGCACGGGCGGTCCGGCGACATCCTCCTGCTGCTTTCCACCAGCGGAAAAAGCCCCAATCTGCTCCGCGCCGCTGAGGCAGCCGCCC
This sequence comes from Arthrobacter sp. B2060, assembly GCF_059090445.1. Taxonomy (NCBI): domain Bacteria; kingdom Bacillati; phylum Actinomycetota; class Actinomycetes; order Micrococcales; family Micrococcaceae; genus Arthrobacter; species Arthrobacter sp. B2060. The sequence continues at coordinate 375,541 of NZ_JBNHFR010000001.1, read as the reverse complement.
GGCTCAATGTGACCACCTGGGCACTCACGGGACCTGCTCCGAATCCGCTGGCCTCGTGCTGCGACGATGCCGTGGTGATTGACGCCCTATCAGCCAACGCGCAGGAGGGTCATCTCATCGCCCTGCACGCCATGTGTCGGTCCTTCGAGGCCGAGATCGCCCGGAAGGACCGGACGGCCGCCGGGTCGGAGGACGATCACGGATGAGGATCACGGTAGTGGGTGACGTGCTGCTGGATGTGGACCTTGCCGGCGAAGCAACGCGGCTGTGCCCTGACGCTCCGGTCCCTGTGGTGGACGTCGCCGAAGTTCGGCGGCGCGCGGGCGGCGCGGGGCTGGTGGCCCGGATGCTGGCCAGGGACGGGCACCGCGTCACCCTGGTGACGGTGCTTTCGGACGACGACGCGTCCCTGGAACTGGAGGGCGCGCTCGGCGGTGTCCGGGTTGTGGCCGGGCCCTCCGGGGCCAGGACGCCGGTGAAGACCCGGGTCCGGGCCGGCAGCCACCCTGTGGTCCGAGTGGACGAGGACTGCAGCCGGCCGGAGGTTCCCGGGGCGACGGCCGGCATGCTCAAAGCCATTGAGCAGTCAGAGGTTATTGTCATTGCCGATTATGGACGCGGCCTGGCGGCCAACGCGGAGATCCGGTCCCTTCTCACGACCCTGGCGGACGACGTTCCCATCGTGTGGGACCCGCACCCCGCCGGCGCTGTTCCCGTGCCGGGGGTTGCCGTGGCCACGCCGAATCTGGCCGAGGCCGCCAAAGCCGCGGGCATGGTGGCGGAGACACCCGCGGAAATCGAAGAAGCGGGCAACGTGCTGCTCGACCGATGGCAGTGCAAGGCCGTGCTGGTGACCATGGGGGAGCGGGGCGGACTCCTGCTGGGACGGCGGGACCGCCTGCCTCGGACAATACCGGCACCTCCGACGGCCGTCAGCGATCCGTGTGGTGCCGGAGACCGGCTCGCTGCCAGCCTGGCGGTGCACCTGGCCGAGGGCCGCGGGGTCGAGGACGCGGTGGAACTCGCCATCCACGAGGCGGCCGAGTTCCTGGGCGCCGGTGGAGTGTCTTCCCTGCCGGACCGCCATCGGCCAATCTGGCGGCATCGGCGTGACGAGGACGCCCAGGGACTGGCCCGGAGGATTCGCGCCAACGGCGGAACCGTGGTGGCCACCGGGGGATGCTTCGACCTGCTCCATGCCGGCCACGCCCGGACGCTGGCGGCGGCCCGGGACCTCGGCGACTGCCTGATCGTGTGCCTGAACTCGGACGAGTCCGTGCGCAGGATCAAGGGAGAACAGCGACCCATCGTCAGCCAGCAGGACAGGGCCGAGCTTCTCCTTGCCCTCGAGTGCGTGGACGCCGTGATGATCTTCGAGGAGGACACTCCCGAGGCCTGCCTGGATGAGCTGCGCCCGGACGTCTGGGTGAAGGGCGGAGATTATCAGGCGTCACAGCTTCCCGAAGCAGGCCTCGTGGAGAGCTGGGGCGGCCGGTGCGTGACGGTGCCTTTTCACCAGGCCCGATCCACGTCGGTCCTGGCAGATGCGCTGGCGAAGGTCAGCTGAAACAGACCCGAACGAAAGGAACACCATGAACGAATCGACTTTCCGGCCAGGCCGGGTGCTGGTCACCGGCGGAGCCTCCGGTCTGGGGGCCGCCGTCGTGGATGCCGTCCTGAAGGCGGGCGGAACTCCTGTGGTGCTGGACCGGGACATCCGGAACGTCGCCGCTGCGAAGGCCTTCGAGGTCGATGTCTCGGACCGCGCTGCGGTCAGCGAGGCCGTCCGGCAGTCCGCCGAAACGCTGGGGGGCCTGGATGCCGTGGTCACCGCTGCCGGAATAGACCGCTGCGGGAAGCTCGAGGATGTGGCCGCGGACGAATGGGAACGCGTCATCGGGGTCAACCTCATGGGGACGGTGTCGGTGGTCCGCGCGGCGCTGCCCTACCTGAAGGAATCCCACGGCAGGGTGGTGACCATCGCGTCCACGCTGGGCAAGCGCGCACTTCCTGAGGCGTCGGCCTACTGCGCTTCGAAGTTTGGGGTGGTGGGCTTCAGCCATTCCCTGGCCGCCGAGACGGGAGGCGAGATCGGCGTGACCACGATGATTCCGGGCGGCATGAAGACCCGGTTCTTCGACGACCGGGCCGAGCAGTACAAGCCGCAGGACGACTCCCGCCTCAACGACCCCGCGAACGTTGCCCAGGCCATCCTGTTCGTGCTGTCCCAGCCCACGGGCTGCGAAATCAGGGAAATGCTCATCTGCCACGAGGAGGAAGGTTCATGGCCGTGAGCTGGCGGACGTCCTCGTAGACCGCCTCGGGGGCGACCGCCTCCACCGTGGACTCATCGTGCGGGCACCGCGGGGCGGTCCAGCCCACCTGCGTGAGATCGACCCCGCAGACTGGGCACTGCGTGGCCCAGCCGAGGTGGATCCGGTGCAGGCTGCGTCCCAGCGGTGCGGCGTTGATGGCGTTGCCGGTCCAGAACACGCCCACCGTCGGTGTGCCCAGTGCTTGGGCCAGGTGCCGCGGACCGCTGTCGTTCGCCACCATAACGCTGCAGCCCGCAAGAAGTGCCGCGAGCTCGCCCAGACTGAGCTTGCCGGCCAGCGACTCCACCTGCGGTGCTGTCCCGTGCCCGCCGGTGCCGGCTGCCTGACCGATTGCCTGACCGGCTGGCTGGAGGCGGCCGACGGCGAGCTCCACCACCGCTTCGGCCAGTTCCTTTTCGCTGTGGTCACCGATCACCAGAACCCGGAAGCCGTCGTCGACCGCATTTCGCGCGACCGCCGCGAATCGTTCTGCCGGCCAGCGCCGGCGTGGATCGGTGGCGCCGGGATGGATCACCACGGTGCCCTGGGCCCCGGGAACCTGCGCCCCCGGAACCTGGGATGACCTGTGCAGCCTCGGTGCGAGCTGCTGGCTGAACTCCGGCAGGGCACGGAGCCGGGCCTCCAGCTCAAGGGGCGGCGCCCCCGCGAACCCCGCCACCTCAAGAGCCCGCAGCGGTTCATGTTGGTAGTACAGGTAGGGCACGCTCCGCTCCAGCCGCGCGGCGTCCGGAGTCCTGGTTCCGACGGTATGGCGCGCCCCGAGCCGGAGCAGGAACGGGTTGGAGTAGCGTCCGCCGCCGTGCAGCTGGACGGCGAGGTCGAAATGCCTGGCCTGCATGGCGGCGAAGAATTCCGCCAGCTCCCGCTCGTCCTCGGCGCCCGGCCGGACTCCCTCCGAGAACGGCAGAATCACGGTCTCGTCCACTGGCCCTTCAGTCTCCGACAGCAGCTCCGCGTGGATGGGCGTGCCCAACAGCGTGAGGGAGGCCTGGGGATAGGCGGCCTTGAGCGCAGCGACGGCGGGCAGCGCGAACATCAGGTCGCCCAGGCCGCCGCCGCGCAGTACGGCGATCCGGGAGATTCCGCTGAATTTCTCCAGTACCGGGCCCACGCCGTACCCAGTTGTGCGTGCTCCGCCGAAATCGGCGTTGAAGTGCTCCATGGCGTCAGCCCCTTTCGCTTCGGAACGAATCAGCTCGGAGTGACCGGCTTCTGTGCAGCCCACCATAAGGCCCCACACTCATGGGCCGCCAGCACCGAAACTGGTGAAGACGGGGGCGTGTAAAGCACCGACTGCGGGGTACGGATCAGGTCAGGAGACGGCACGAACCCGGAGCCGCACGAACCCCGAGCCGCAGGGACCAGCAGCCTGCACAGCGAGGAGCCCCATGCACACCACCACCCAGGATTTCCAGACAACCGCACACGACGAGCTGACCATCAGGAACCCCCGCACGGGCGAGCTCGTGGGAAGGTTTGCTTCCGCCCGGCCGGAGGACGTGGCACAGGCTATGGAGGCGGCCCGCGCCGCCCAGCCCGCCTGGTCCGCCACGCCGCCGGCGGAACGGGGCAAGCTCCTGCACGCCGCCGCTGCCGCCCTGGACGGCGCTGCCGCGGAGCTGGAGGAGATCAACGCGCGGGAGACGGGCCGCCCGGTGGAGGAGGCCCGGGCCGGGGTGGCTGCCGGAGTTGCCACGCTGGAACAGTATGCCGAGCTCGGACCGGTGCACCGCGGCCGCAGCCTTCGCGGCAACATGCTGGCGGCCGACTACACGGTAGCGGAGCCGCGGGGCGTTGCCGTCCTGCTGACGCCGTGGAACGACCCCGTCGCCGTAGCCTGCGGACTGATCGGCGCTGCGCTGGTCACGGGCAACACCGCCGTCCATAAGCCGAGCGAGCGCTGCCCCGGCGTCGGCGAACGGCTCGGCGAGGTGCTTGCTTCCGCCTTCCCTGCGGATGTGCTGCAGACCCTGACAGGCGGGGCCGACGTCGGCTCGCTCCTCACGCAGCAGATGAACGTAGATGTTTTTGCGCACGTCGGGTCCAGCGACAGCGGCGCGCGCATTGCGCGGGCCGCCGTGCTGGCCGGGGCCCACGTGATCCGGGAAAACGGCGGCAATGATCCGCTGCTGGTCGATGAGGATGTGGACCCCGCGTGGGCCGCGGAACAGGCAGCCATCGGTGCGTTCAGCAACAGCGGCCAGATCTGCACCTCGGTGGAGCGCATCTATGTCCACCGGGCCGTCGCGGAGCAGTTCTGCGATGCCCTCGCGGCCCAGGCCCGAACGCGCAACCGGGACGGGATCGCACCGCTCGTGGATACTCGTCTGCGGGAGACCGTTGACCGGCATGTCTCGGAGGCATTGCGGCTCGGTGCGCGCGCGCTGGAGGGAGGGACAGTTCCCGACGGTCCCGGAGCTTTCTATCCCGCCACGGTCCTGCTTGACTGCACGGACAGCATGGAGGTCATGACCGAGGAGACGTTTGGCCCAGTCGCTCCGGTGCGCATCGTGGAGAGCTTTGAGGAAGGACTGCAGCTGGCCGCCGCGGGCCGGTACGGGCTGGCCGCGACGGTCCTCACGGGCAGCATCGCCCATGCCCAGCAGGCCATCGCAACCCTTCCCGTGGGAACCGTCAAGGTCAACAACGTGTTCGGCGGCGCTCCCGGCGGTTCCGCCCAGCCACGCGGCGAAAGCGGGCAGGGCTTTGGCTATGGGCCGGAGCTCCTGGACGAATTCACCCGGGTCAAGGTGGTGCACATGGCGGCGGCCCCTGGCGGGACCGGCGCACCGGCGGAAGGCGCGGCGGAATGATGGCCGGGGAGAACCGGCCTGGCGGAAACCTGCCTGGCGGAAACCTGCCTGGTGGGGACGGGCTGCCGCTTTCGGAGCAGCGCGGCCTGGCAGCTTGGCTGCCGCGGCGGCTTGCCGAGGAGCACCCGGCCGTCCTGGTGGTCGGCGACCTGATTCTCGATGGCTGGTGGAGTGGGCCCAGCGACAGGATGTGCCGTGAAGCTCCGGCCCCCGTGGTGGACATCAACCGCCGCGAATTCTCCCCGGGCGGTGCAGCGAACACCGCCATGAACCTGGCCTCCCTGGGTGCCCGGGTGAGCACCGCCGGACTCATCGGAACCGACGACGCCGGCATGGAGCTCAAGCGCCAGCTGCAGGCTGCCGGTGTCGACACCACCTTCCTGATGGAAGACCCGGACCTGGTGACCACCACGAAAATCCGGATCAGCAGCGGCGGACAGGTCCTGCTCCGCTTGGACGAAGCCGCCGCAAAAATTCCGGAAGACGCCCTGGCGGCGCTCGCCGCTTTGGTGCCGGCCGCCGTCGAACGCCCGGACGCCGTCGTCATCTGTGATTACGGGACAGGAGTGCTGGCCGGGCCTGTCCGCGGCAGGCTCATTGGCGCCCTCGCAGGGCGCAGACCGAACCAGTTGGTGGTGGTGGACGCCCACGATCCCCGTCCGTGGGCGGGTGCGAAACCGGACCTCGCCACCCCCAACGCGCAGGAGGCTGCCAGGCTGCTGGACCTCCGCCTGGCCGGCGGTGCCGAGCGTGCCGCCGTGGTTACCGGGAACGGGCAGCAGCTGTTGCGGGCCACGGGTGCCCGGGCGGTGGTGGTCACGCTGGACCGCGACGGCACCGTGCTGGTGACGGCGGATGGCAATTCCCACCGGACCTGGGCACGGCCAACCACCGAGAAGCAGGCCTCCGGCGCCGGCGATACGTTCGTGGCCGCCCTGACCCTGGCCCGCGCCGCCTCCCTCCCGCTTACAGCCAGCCTCGATTTGGCGCAGGCGGCGGCGGATGTGGTGGTCCACCATCCGGGGACATCGGTGTGCGGCACGGACGAGCTGGGGCGCTACCTGGAAAGCTTCGCGGACACGGCGCTGACGGCGGACGAGTTGGAACGGCATATCCGTGGCCACCGCAGCGACGGCCAGCGGGTTGTCCTGACCAACGGCTGTTTCGACGTGCTGCACCGCGGCCACACCCGCTACCTGAACCAGGCCAAGCAGTTGGGCGACATCCTGGTGGTGGCGCTCAACAGTGATGAATCGGTGCGCAGGCTCAAGGGGCCGGACCGCCCCATCAACAGCGTGGCGGACCGTGCTGCCGTCATCGCCGCACTGAGCTGCGTGGACTACGTGACTGTCTTCGATACTCCCACCCCCATTCCCCTGATCGAACAGCTCCGTCCGGAAATCTACGCCAAGGGCGGCGACTACACGCCGGAGATGCTTGCCGAAACAGGGGCTGTAGAGGCCTACGGTGGGCGGGTCTGCATCCTGGACTATGTGGCCGAGCGCTCGACCACGGCGATGGTGCAGCGCATCCGCAACGGCGAAGGCGCGGCGGTTTCGGAGGCGTAGCCTTTTACGGACTCAACTAGGGTTGAAGCATGACGGAAGCGGCGGAAAACTGATGGCACGGCGTGGCAAGGCCGGTGGCCGGACAGCGGATGCCGGTTCCCGCGGAGTCGTGGAGGCACCCAGGCGCCCCCGCCCGGACGGACCCGTTGAGGGCGTCTACTACATCGACACCGGGGACTGCGAGCTGATCGCGGACCAGGACAATTCCAATGGCTGGCTGCTGCGCATCAATGGTGTGATGAGTTCCCACATCGACCTCGCCGATCCCCTCTTCCTTGACTTCGAGTACATGCGCTGGATGGCCGCCCTCATCGAATCGCGCTGGCCACCTGAATCCCGGCCCAGGCTGCGTGGCCTCCATCTGGGCGGCGGCGCCTGCTCCCTTGCCCGCTACTTTCACGCCGCCTACCCGGAGGCGCGGCAGGTAGTGGTCGAACTGGACGGGAAACTCGCTGAATACGTCCGCGGCTGGTTTGACCTCCCCAAGGCACCCCTGTTGCGCCTTCGTGTAGGGGAAGCCCGGGCCGTGACCGAAACGCTGACGCCGGACACCCGCGACTTCATCATCAGGGACGTCTTCGCAGGTGCATTCACGCCGCGGCCGCTGACAACCGCGGAGTTCACAGCCCACGTGAAACGGGTGTTGGCGCCGGGCGGCGTGTATGTCGTGAACTCGGGCGACGGCCCCGACCTCAAGAGTGCGCGGGAGGACGCCGCCGCCATCGCCGCCGCCTTTGAGCACACCGTGATCGTCGCTGACCCCGCCATGCTCAAGGGACGCCGCTACGGCAACATGGTGATGGCCGGCAGCGACCTGCCGTTCGACGACGATCCCCGCCTGGCGCGCCGGCTCCTCGGAGGCGCCGTCCCCGCCCACATTTGGGACGACACCAAGGTCCGCGCCTTTGCCGCAGGGGCCACGGTCCGCCACGACCCTCCAGCGCCATCGGCTGCTGAGTAAGCACCCTTTTCAGCCCGCAAAACAGAAGTTACTCAGCGGCGGACGGGCTTCCTCCGCGCCCCAGCAGCGACTCCCGGTTTGCCCGCACCTCTTCGCGCACCGCCTGGACCACGGCCGCGACGGCGGGTCGCCGCATGGAGTCCGGCCGCAGGACCATCCAGTAGGGGAGCCGCTCCGCAACGTGCCCGGGCAGGAGGCGCACAAGGTCATCATGCCGGTCAGCCATAAAGCATGGCAGGAACCCGATGCCGGCTCCCGCCCGCGTTGCCTCCACATGGACGAACACGTTGGTGGAAGTCACCCCGTCCCGCATCGCCGGGACCAGGCGCCGCGGGGCATCGAGGTCGTCCACCTGCAGCATGGAGTCCACGAAGTACACGAGAGGGTGCGCCGTGAGGGCCTCCACCGTGTCCGGAGATCCGTTCTCCGCCAGGTAGGAGCGGGACGCGTACATGCCCAGCATGTACTCGCCGAGGCGGAAAGCCTCGGCTCGGTGCACCTGCGGCTCACCCACCACCACCTCGATGTCGAGCCCGGAGCGCTGCTGCAGCGCCCGCCTCGTGACGGTAACGATTTCCACGCTGAGGCCGGGATGGTCCCGGCGCAGCTTCGCCACTGCCGGCGCGGCGATGTAGGCGCTGAAGCCGTCCGTCGCGGTCATGCGTACGACGCCGGTCACGGGGTCGGGCGGCCGGCCCGACGGTCCCAGCGCGCGCACCGCAGCTTCGACCTGTTCGGCAACCACGACCGCCTGAGCGCCGAGTTCGGTCAGCTCCCAGCCGCCCGCTGCCCGGGACAGCACACGCCCTCCGAGGGCCTTCTCCAGGGCAGCGATCCTGCGTGACACGGTGGTGTGGTTCAGCCCCAGAACCTGGGCCGCCGTCGTGAATTTCGCCGAGCGGGACACCGCGAGCAGCACAAGCAGGTCATCGGGGTTGGCTTCCATATCTGCAATTTTGCACGAATTACGTGCTGGATTAGCTATTGAGCCGGGAACTCTCTGCAGCAATACTCAGGTGAACCGAAAGTGCCGTGAGGCGGCACGTGTCAGCGCGGACACTTTGAGGAGCAGAACATGAGCGGAAAGACCCTGAACGGCCGCAAAGCCGTGGTGACCGGCGGCGCCAGTGGGATCGGCGCGGCCTGTGCCCGGGAGCTCGCCGCCCGTGGCGCCAAGGTCGTGGTGGCGGACGTGGACGAGGCGGGCGCTGCCGCCCTCGCCGACGAGCTGGGCGGCACGGCCTGGGCCGTGGACCTCCTGGACGTGGATGCCCTGGCGGCCCTCAGCCTGGACTGCGACATCCTGGTCAACAATGCCGGTATCCAGCACATCAGCCCCATCGAGGACTTCGAGCCGGCAGCCTTCCGCCGCATCCTCACCCTCATGCTTGAGGCGCCCTTCCTGCTGGTGCGGGCGGCCCTTCCGCACATGTACGCCAACGGTTTCGGCCGCGTCATCAACCTGTCGTCGGTGCACGGAATCCGGGCCTCGCCGTTCAAGAGCGCCTATGTCTCGGCGAAGCACGGCCTGGAAGGGCTGAGCAAAGTGACCGCGCTGGAGGGCGGGGAGCACGGCGTCACGTCCAACTGCATCAATCCCGGGTACGTCCGCACGCCGCTCGTGGAGAAGCAGATTGCCGACCAGGCCCGCGTCCACGGCATCCCGGAATCGGAAGTCCTCGCCAAGGTCATGCTGACGGAGTCCGCCATAAAAAGGCTCGTGGAGCCTGAGGAAGTTGCCTCCCTTGTGGCGTGGCTGGCTTCGGACGACGCCGGGATGGTCACCGGCGCAAGCTACACGATGGACGGCGGCTGGTCGGCCCGGTAGCCTGGGCTAAATCTGCGGGGAGCGTGCCGGAAGGCTACTCGGCCGGGGTTTCAGCCTGCCTGATGTACTCCTCCACGGCCGACTCCGGAATGCGGTACGACTTCCCGAAACGGACGGAGGCCAGGGCATGGGACTTGACCAGCCGGTAGACGGTCATCTTGGACACCCGGAGGGCCGCCGCTACTTCTGCGATAGTCAGGTACGCGGTAGGCAAATTTGCAATGGACATGGATTCGCGCTCCTTGGTGGGGACGGGATGCTGGCCACCGGCTAGTCCGGCCGCCTCAGCTGCCGGTGGTCATAGAAATAGACGCGGCCGCCTGACCTGATGCCAACCGACGCTCCGTTGCGGACCTCAACGATGCCTTCCCTTCGGCCATTGAAGGGATCATCGCCCACCACGGCGTCGCCGACCTTGTAGGGGATGGCCGCCGTGCGTGCGCGGCTCAGTGTCTTAGTCAGGAACCCGGACAGCCGTCCGGCTCGGATGGGGGCATCGGCGGTGAACTGGATCATCGTGACCACTCCTTCGCAGTGTGACCTGGCGTCGATTCACTGGCGGTGCCGGGATCCGGTTGCTATTGTCGGAGGGGTCTCCGATCCGGGAGTGCACCGTGCGGACAACAGTAGACAGTCACACCAAGAGCCACACGAGTAGCAACTACCTCACTTCTCCCGCGGGCGCCTCTCGGAACAAGAGCGCACTACCTGTTTTTGGGAACCGCCGTGCTGGAATGCCGCCGAACAGCGGCCTCAGCGGTATCCTTGTGGGTCTGCCGGCAGGCCTGCCTCCTGCACCTCCGTAAGGTAGCGCCAGCAGTCCGGCTGTGAACCGTCGACGTCGGTGAAACCGTACTCCCGGGCCAGGCCGCCGGAGGAGAAAGACGCCCCTGTGCGGCTGATGAGGTCCGGGTCGGCGGCGAGCGCGGCAACGGCGCGGCCGACGAACCGCGGGCTCTCCGAGATCGCGGCGAAGTGGGGGTTTACCGCAGCAGCGTCCCGCCAGTTCGCCTCGGTCACCCCGTAGTGCTCCAGCATCATTTCCGAACGCATCCACCCGGGAGTCAGTGCCACAGCTGTGCACTGGAACGGCTGCAGCTCCTCCGCCTGGCTGAAGGCGAGACGAAGGACCGCCCACTTGGCGAGGTCGTAGAACGCCGAAAGCCGGTAATGGGTGGTGTTGTAGTCCCGCGTCCCGTCGGTCATCTCAACGACGAGCCCGCCCGGACGCCGGATCAGCAGGGGCAAGGCGAAATGGCTCGTGACCAGGTGGGTGTCCACGGCGCCGTGCAGCATTTTCAGCCCGGCGTCCAGGCTGTGCTCCCAGAGGGGAGTGTCCCACTCAACAAGGTTTTCACCGCCCCAGACGTCGTTGACGAGGACGTCCAGGCGCCCCTGCTCGTCATCGATCCGGCGCACCAGCGCTTCCACGCCGGCTGCCTGCAGATGGTCGACCTCGACGGCGATCCCGGCGCCGCCGGCCGCGGTCACGAGTTCCGCCGTCTCCTCGATGGTTTCCCGCCGGCCGTACTCCGACGTGCCGTGCCGCGTTGTGCGCCCGGTGCAGTAAACGGTGGCCCCGGCCTCGCCGAGTGCCACTGCCGTTCCACGCCCCGCACCCCGCGTCGCACCCGCGACGAGGGCCACTTTCCCGTCCAGCGGCAAATCCATGCCTAACGCTAACCCACTGGGCTTTGGTTGTGGAAGCAGCAGGGGGTATCTGGGATTTCAGACACAGGGACGAGGCGTGCGTATCTTGCAGACATCGGGGAGGTGCACAGTTAAGTCACGGCTAAGTACGGTATCCCGGACACCAGCGTTTCGTGGGCCGGGGCGATGGAGGAACACATGGCAGACAGCGCGCTCGCGCGGCGGAAAACAGCGGTCCCCACAGGTGCCGCGAAGGTGACGTCAAAAGTTCCGGCGGCGGAGAATACCCTCCGCATCCTCAAACTGCTGGCTTCCAAGCGGGGGCCGATGGCGGCGTCGAACATTGCCACGGCGCTGGGACTGCCGCGCTCCAGCGTGTACCACCTCCTGGGCGTGATGGAGGCGAACGGTTTCGTCCTGCATCTGCACGAGGAGCAGCGCTACGGCCTGGGAATCAGTGCCTTCGAGCTAAGCTCGGCATATTCACGGCAGGAGCCCCTGTCGCGCCTCGGGCGGCCCGTGCTGGCGTCGCTCGTGGATGCGATCGGCGAAAGTGCGCACCTTGCCGTCCTGCACGGGCGCGACGTGCTCTACATCGTCGAGGAACGGGCCAAGAACCGGCCGTCCCTGGTCACCGACGTCGGCGTCCGGCTTCCGAGCCACCTCACCGCCAGCGGGCGCGCCATCCTTGCCGCGCTGCCCAAGTCCCAGGTCCGCGCGCTGTACCCGAACGCCGCTGCGTTCAGCGCCCGGCACGAGGTGGAGGGGGCGATCATGAAGTACTCCGCGCTTTCCTCGCACCTGGACCAGGTCCGGCAGCGTGGCTACGCCACCGAACACGGAGAGGTGACGCCCGGCTTCGGCTCAATCGCCGCCGCCGTCACCGATCACCTGGGCTGGCCGACGGCGGCAGTCGCCGTCACGTTCCTCGAGGACAAACTGCCGCCGGACGAGTGGCCTGGGCTGGCCGCCCGGGTGCAGAAGGTGGCGAACGAGCTGTCGGTCCGCATCCACGGCCGTCCGGCGCAGTAGGCCTGCACCGGAGCGGCCGCACCGGCGGCCGCGGATGATGGTGATCACGGCCGGTCGTATGCCGTGTCCGCGCGTTCCGCCGGAGCTGCCTATGCCACGGGAACCTGTGCCACGGGAAGCGGTGCGGTCTCATCCACGAGTTCCGCCCGGGCGCGGCCATGGCCGCGGACCCACAGCCGGTAGGCCAGCACCAGCACGCCCAGCCACACTGCGCCCACATAGAGCGCAACCCTGGAATCTTCAAACGCGCCCAGGATCACGATCACCATGGCCATGAAGGCGATGGTCAGGATGGAGGCCGCCGGCCACCATGGCGACGGGAACTCCGACGCCGGCAGGCCCTTGCGGGCGATCTCCCGCTTCATGGCGACATGGGAGGCCAGGATCATCACCCACACCCAAACGGTGGCGAAGGTGGCGATCGAGGCGATCAGCAGGAACACGTCCTTGGGCATGACGGCGTTGAGGACCACGCCCACCAACAGGACCCCCGCCATCATCACCACGGTCATCCACGGAACCCCGTGCCGGGACACCTTGCCGAAGCTGGCCGGCGCATGGCCCTGCCTGGACAGGCCGAACAGGATGCGGCCAGCTCCGAAGATGTCGCTGTTGATGGCGGACAGGGCGGCCGTTATCACCACGGCGTTGAGGATGTGCGGGGCGGCGGGGATGCCCAGGCCGCTGAAGATCTGGACGAACGGGCTGCCGTTGGTGCCCACCTCATTCCAGGGGAAGAGGCTCATCAGGACGCCGAGGGTCAGCACGTAGAACAGCAGCACGCGGACCGGCACGGTGTTCACTGCCTTGGGAATGACCTTTTTGGGGTCGGCCGCTTCGCCGGCCGTGACGCCGATGGTTTCGATCCCGCCGAACGCGAACATCACGACGGCGAACGAGGCCAGCAGCCCTTCGAAGCCGTTGGGGAACATGCCCCCGTGCTCGACGAGATTGCCGATACCCGGAGCGACGGTTGCTCCGCCTGCCTGGAACCCGAAGACGATGATGGCGGCACCGCCGGCGATCATGGCAACGATGGCCACTACCTTGATCAGGGAGAACCAGAACTCCAGTTCGCCGAAGACCTTGACGCTGAGCAGGTTGAGGGCGGCCAAGAAGAAGATGATGGCCAGGACCCAGATCCACCGCTCCACCTGCGGGAACCAGAACCCCATGTAGATGCTGAACGCCGTGACGTCCGCAATGGCCACGATCGCCATCTCGAACACGTAGGTCCAGCCGGTCACGAACCCGGCGAGGGGGCCGAGGTAGCGGCTGGCGTACTGGCCGAAGGAGCCGGACACAGGGTGCCGCACGGCCATTTCACCCAGGGCGCGCATCACCATGAATACGGCAGCTCCGCCGATCATGTACGCGAGGAGGACTGCCGGGCCGGCCTTCTGGATGGCTGAGGCGGAGCCGTAAAACAGGCCGGTGCCGATCGCCGATCCTAAGGCCATGAAGCGGATATGGCGGACATTGAGCCCGCGGTTCAGGACGGTGCCGACGGTCTTCTCCACCGCAGCGCCCACGGTGCTGCCGGCATTTGCGCTGGTTTCGGGCGCGGCCGGTGAGGCTTCTGTTGGGGCTTGTTGCATGCCAAATACCTTCTCGTCATTGGGAGGGGGATCGCTATCCAGCAGACCATTTCCGGGCAGCAGGTGACGCGCCTCACGGAGCTTTGGTGTCTTCGATTCCAGACTGTCCAGGCTGCCTCGGCGGCGGGGCGAGAACGCACATTTGTGGCCCGGGATGCAGTGGGGCGGGCGCGGACGGACACTTGGGGCCCCGGCGCCGTGACCCGTGTTTGCCGATCCAAAATCTCAGTGCCCACTGAGATGCTTTGGGCATGGAAAGCAGAGCCGCTGTGGAGGCGTTGAAGGCCGTGGAGGCCTCCCTCGCGGCACTGGCTGTTGTCGTCCGCCGCGGGGCGGCCACCCTGGGTTCGGCCGCTGCGGAACCTCTTCGTGACCACGCGGATGCGTGCCTGGACAGCCTGGCTGAGGTGGCCAAGGTGGAAGCAAGAATGGCCGCCCTGAAAGTGCACCTGGCCGCCGGATATGCCAATGCTGCCATGGCCATGGCTGCACCGGGCATGTCCCCGCAGGAGCAGGCCGTCCAGGACATGGCAACTACCGCGGAGGTTGCGTGCGTCCTGACGGTCAGCGAACGCATGGCCGGAGCCTTCCTCTCCGAAGCCCGCACGCTCACCACGGCCGCCGGACCGCGATGGCATGGCCTGGCTTTCCGCCTACCTGCCTGCCGGCCAGGCTGCCTGTATCTGGGACCGCACCACCACCGCCGCAAGAGCCTTGCAGGGATCGGAGGAGGCCAGGACCCTTTCGCAGCTTCGTGCGGATGTCGCCGCCAGCTGGCTCCTCACTGACGGCCGGGAACGAATGCCCGTTACTGCGGAAGGCATGGAGGACGGCATCTTCGACGACTCCATCCTCGAAGGCGCCGTGCTCGACGACGCTGTGCGGGCAAGCCATCCGCCATTCGGGGAAGTTCCGTCTCCGGCAGCCCAGGTTCTCATAACCGTTCCGGTGCTCTCGCTGCTGGGTCTGACTGGCGACCCGGCCATGTTGGACGGGTACGGCCCGGTTCCGCCGTCCGTGGGGCGCGCCCTTGTGGCGGACGGGGCGTCGTCCTTCCTGAGGGTGCTGATTGACCCGCGTGGATGGTGCGCCTTTGGAGATCGGACGGACCAGCTACCGGGTCCCCAAAGTGCTGCGCCATTGGCTAAGGCTGAGGGACGGCAAATGTCCGTTCCCCGGCTGCAACAATCATTCCCTTGACAACGACGCAGACCATCTCCTTGCCTGGGCCAGCGGCGGGTCCACCGGGATCAGCAACCTGGGTCAGCCTTGCCCCAAACATCATCGCCTCAAACACAGCACCGGATGGACGCCTACCAGTGCCAGCGCCAGCGATCCGCCGGGCTGGACTTCACCCCCGGGCCGCAACTACGCCAGTGAAAAACCCGACTGGGAACCACCACGATGGCCGAGCGGGATCCTTGCCATGGCCAACAACATGGGCCTCGGAATGCCTGAAATGCCTGGGCAGCCTGACAACAACCGTGGCCCCGCGGTGCCCGGAACTGCTGGCACGGACAGTGACCGCGACCTGGTGGCCCCGAAGACCTGCTGCCCGAGATCGAACTGACGGATCATCCCCTGGCCGAAGACCCATTCCGCGACTGGGCGGACTTTCTGTCCTCGGAGGCATACGCAGTCCTCTAGGAAAACGCGGCCCCAGCCGCCATGTCCTGCACACTATGCGTCGCAACGCAGGGCGGCAGCCTCGTCCCTTGCCGTCCCGATGGCCGCTGTTCCTCCTTCGATGGCGGGGGAGATGGCATGTCTGGAATACCGGACAGCACCCGTTCGAAAGCCCTGTCAGGCCTGTCCCCGAGGGGCTTTAGTTGATACAGAAGCACTTCCCCGAACCACCCAGCAACACGAAGGAGCCCCTTATGGCACCCGCCGATTTCACTACCGGTGCCCGCCCGGTCAAAGCAGCCCGCGGCACCGAGCTCACCGCTAAGTCCTGGCAGACGGAAGCCCCGCTGCGCATGCTCATGAACAACCTGGACCCCGAGGTCGCCGAACGCCCGGACGATCTGGTGGTCTATGGCGGCACGGGCCGCGCGGTCCGCTCCTGGGCCGCGTTCGATGCCATCACCCGGACCCTGGAAACCATGGACAAGGACGAGACCCTGCTGGTCCAGTCCGGCAAGCCGGTGGGTGTGTTCCGCACCAATGAGTGGGCGCCGCGCGTGCTGCTGGCCAACTCCAACCTTGTCGGGGACTGGGCCAACTGGCCCGAGTTCCGCCGGCTCGAGGCCGAGGGCCTGATGATGTACGGCCAGATGACCGCCGGCTCATGGATCTACATCGGCACCCAGGGCATCCTGCAGGGCACGTTCGAGACCTTCGCCGCCATCGCCCGCAAGCTCACCGGAGACGAGAACGGCACCCTCGCCGGCACCCTGACCCTCACCGGCGGCTGCGGCGGGATGGGCGGCGCCCAGCCGCTGGCCGTCACACTGAACGACGGCGCCTGCCTGATCGTCGACGTCGACGAGACCCGCCTGCGCCGCCGGGCCGGCAAGCGCTACCTCGACGAGGTGGAAACCGACCTCGACGCCGCCATCGCCAAAGTGCTCAAGGCCAAGGAGGAGCGCCGCGGCTGGTCCGTCGGTTATGTCGGCAACGCCGCCGAGGTCTTCCCCGAAATCCTGCGCCGCCACCAGGCCGGCGAACTCACCGTTGACATCGTCACGGACCAGACCTCCGCCCACGATCCGCTGAGCTACCTCCCCGAAGGCATCTCAGTGGAGGAATGGCACCGCGAGGCCGAGGCTGACCCGGAAGGCTTCACCAAGAAGGCCCAGGCGTCCATGGCCAGGCATGTCCAGGCCATGGTCGAATTCCAGGACGCCGGCGCCGAGGTGTTCGACTACGGCAACTCCATCCGCGATGAAGCCCGCAAGGGCGGCTACGCCCGCGCCTTCGAATTCCCCGGCTTCGTCCCCGCCTACATCCGCCCGCTGTTCTGCGAGGGCCTGGGACCGTTCCGTTGGGTCGCGCTCTCCGGAGACCCGGAGGACATCGCCGTCACCGACGAGGCCATCAAGGAACTCTTCCCCGAGAACAAGCACCTGCACCGCTGGATCGATGCCGCCGCTGAGCGCGTGGAGTTCGAAGGGCTGCCGGCGCGCATCTGCTGGCTGGGCTACGGTGAACGGGCCAAGGCCGGGCTGCTGTTCAACCAGCTCGTGAAGGAAGGCAAGGTCAAGGCGCCCATCGTGATCGGCCGCGACCACCTCGACTCCGGCTCCGTCGCCTCCCCCTACCGGGAAACCGAGGCCATGGCCGACGGCTCTGACGCCATCGCCGACTGGCCCCTGCTTAATGCCCTGCTCAACACAGCCTCCGGTGCCACCTGGGTCTCCCTCCACCACGGCGGCGGAGTCGGCATCGGCCGTTCCATCCACGCCGGCCAGGTCTCCGTCGCCGACGGAACCGACCTCGCCGCCGAAAAACTAGAACGGCTCCTCACCAACGACCCCGGCATGGGCGTCATCCGCCACGCCGACGCCGGCTACGACCGCGCACTCGACGTCGCCAAAGAACGCGGCGTCCGCATCCCCATGCAGGAGTCCGCAGACTCTGCAGAAGCAAAGAAGTAGGAACACCACCATGACAACCATTACCCACGAACCGCTCACCGTCACCCTCGGCTCCAGCGGCGTGACCCCCGAGGACGTCGTCGCCGTCGCGCGCCATGACGCCAAGGTGACCATCTCCCAGGAAGCCCTGGACACAGTGGCCAAGGTCCGCGCGCACATCGACGACCTCGCCTCCAGCGACGTCCCTGCTTACGGAATCTCCACCGGTTTCGGCGCGCTCGCCAACCGGCACATCCCCAATGAGCTGCGCACACAGCTGCAGAAATCGCTCATCCGCAGTCATGCTGCCGGCATGGGGCCAGCGGTGGAGCGCGAAGTGGTCCGCGGCATCATGTTCCTGCGCGCCAAGACCCTCGCCTCCGGCCGCACCGGCGTCCGGCCCGTCGTGCTGCAAACCATGGTTGATGTGCTGAACGCCGGCATCACGCCGGTGGTCCGGGAGTTCGGTTCGCTCGGCTGCTCCGGCGACCTCGCGCCCCTCTCGCACTGTGCCCTGGTGCTCATGGGCGAGGGCGAGGCAACGGGGCCTGACGGTGAACAGTATGGCGGCAAGGACGGACGCCCGGTGGCAGAGCTCCTCGCCCAGCACGGAATTGAGCCGGTGGTCCTCGCGGAGAAGGAAGGCCTGGCGCTGGTCAACGGCACCGAGGGCATGCTGGGCATGCTCCTGATGGCCATCGCGGACATCCGGCAACTGCTGACGACGGCGGATATCACCGCAGCGCTCAGCGTCGAGGCGCTGCTGGGCACCGACCAGGTGTTCCTGCCGGAACTCCACGCCGCACTTCGGCCGCATCCCGGGCAGGCCGCGAGCGCCGACAACATGCTGCGGGTCCTGTCCAACTCACCGATCGTGGCCTCGCACCGCGTGGGGGACTCCAAGGTTCAGGACGCCTACTCGCTGCGCTGCGCTCCCCAAGTGGCCGGGGCGGTCCGGGACACGGTGGACCATGCTGACCTTGTTGCGTCACGCGAACTGGCTGCGGCAATCGACAACCCCGTGGTCCTCCCCGACGGCCGCGTCTCCTCCAACGGAAACTTCCACGGCGCCCCTGTGGCGTACGTGCTGGATTTCCTGGCTATCGCGGTCGCGGACCTCAGCTCCATCGCCGAGCGGCGGACCGACCGCATGCTGGATCCCGCCCGCTCCCATGGGCTGCCGGCATTCCTCGCGGGCGATCCGGGAGTGGACTCGGGGCTGATGATCGCCCAGTACACGCAGGCGGGGCTCGTATCGGACAACAAGCGGCTGGCCGTTCCTGCCTCGGTGGACTCCATTCCAAGCTCCGCCATGCAGGAGGACCACGTGTCCATGGGCTGGCACGCCGCACGCAAGCTGCGGAAGGCCGTGGAGAACCTGCGCCGCGTCCTGGCGGTGGAATTGGTGACGTCGGCACGCGCCATCGACATGCGCACGCAGCTTTCGGGAGGGGCCCTGACTCCGGGGCCAGCGGGTGCCGCGGTCATTGAAGTGCTGCGCAGCGTGGTCCATGGTCCCGGCGCGGACCGGTTCCTGTCGCCGGAACTGGAAGCGGCGGACAGACTCGTGGCGTCAGGCGAGGTGCGGGCGGCTGCCGAATCCGCTGTCGGCATTCTCGCATAGGGCTGAACAATGTGCGGCGCCGGGAAACATTTTCCGGCGCCGCCGAAATACTATGCAACGCTGCGGGTTCCCGCGGCCCGATTGTAGTAGAACTGAAGATGTAGTGAAAGTCACATCAACGATGCTGTGGCGCAAGAACATCCACAAAGGGGTAGAAGTTCAAATGAAAGCACGCGGGGCAGTCCTGTCCAGACGCATCGCACACGCTGCTACGGTTTCCGACTGGGGATCATTGCAGGCGGGCGAGCGTGTCGAGATCCTCAAGCATGCGCATGTCATTGCGACAGGCGAGGTTGAGGAGATCTCACGGAGCGGCAACGTCCTCTGGCTTGTGGGCAGCGGTCATTCCGACTCGCAGCCCTTCATGAAGTCGGACGGCGTGCAGGTCCGGCGGGCCTAGTCCGCCGGCACGTACACAGGGTTAGGCACACAAAAGCCCCCGACCCTGGCATCATCCAGCGCTGATACGCGACGGATGAAGTCAGAGGCGGGGGCTTTTTGCGTGTTAGGCTGCGATGTCCTCGTGCGTTTCGCCGAAGGGGACGGACTGGTCGAGGGCGACGGTGTAACGGCCGGGCTCGATCCGGGTGACGCGGATGCCGCAGGTGCCCTCGTGGGCCGCTGTTTCGATGAGGGCTTCAACGGCGCTCTCCAGGCCCTCGTGGACTTGGTCCGCGCTGGTGAAGGCCAGGTGGATGGACCGGGAATCCGACGAGCCAAACGCGGTTGAAGAAGCGGTTGGGCGCTCCATGGTTGCTGTGCTCATGTACCGAACTTTCTGTATTTCATTGCCGAGGCAGAGACCAGTCTACCCTCTGTAGCACCAAACGTAAGATGACTGGCATTTGACCTGTTTGTTGACAGAGGTTGTCAGGTCAGCCTGCTTCGCCGGAACAACGGACGCCGTGCCAGGTTCGCGGCTAGTGTTGGTCACACCCTGCCCGCGCCGGATTGGAGGCGACCATGTTTGAAGCCGCAAGCATCATCTTCGCCGCGGCCGGTCTCGCCGTTTTTATCGCGGCTGTCCTGCCCAAGCTCCTCCGCAATGCGCCGTTCTCCATGCCCATGGTGTTCCTGGCCGCAGGCTTCGCCGTGTTCTGGCTGCTGGGCGACCTCCCGGACCCGGATCCCGTCCAGCACGCCGACTTTACGATGCACCTGACGGAAGTCTGCGTCATCATCTCGCTGATGGGCGCCGGCCTGGCACTGGACCGTCCCATTGGACGCCGCCGCTGGGCCACCACGTGGCGGATGCTGGGGATTGCCATGCCGCTGTGCATGCTCCTCCTGACGCTGCTGGGCCTGTGGGTGCTGGGACTGGGCCTTGCTGCTGCCGTGCTGGTCGCGGCCGTCCTTGCGCCCACCGACCCTGTGCTGGCGTCCGAGGTCCAGGTTGGTGAGCCGGCCGACGAGGTCGAGGAGGCGGACAAAGAGGACGAGGTCAGGTTCGGGCTGACATCCGAGGCCGGGCTCAACGACGGTCTCGCCTTTCCCTTCGTGTACCTGGCCATTGCCATGAGCGTCGTGGGCACGTCGCCCTCCGACTGGTTCCCGGAATGGTTCGCCGTGGATGTCCTGTGGCGCACGGGCATGGGCGTGCTGCTGGGATTCGGGACAGGCAAGGTGCTGGCCCGGCTCTTCTTCTCTGCGCGGCACGACAGCATCCGGCTCTCCAACCACTCCGAGGGGTTCGTCGCGCTTGCCGCCACGTTCCTGGCCTACGGAGTGACCGAGATGATCGAGGGCTACGGCTTCATCGCCGTTTTCGTGTGCGCCGTGACCATCCGGGCGGCAGAGCATACCCACGGATACCACAAGGTCCTGCACTCGTACGTGGAACAGCTCGAGCGGCTGATGACCGTGGTGATCCTGGTCCTTCTCGGTGGGGCCATCGCCAGGGGACTGCTGGCCGGAGTCGGCTGGGTGGAGGTGGCCGTCGCACTGGCCTTCCTGGTTCTGGTCCGTCCGCTGTCCGGCTGGCTGGCCCTGGCCCGGGGCAAGACCGGTCCGAGGGAACGGATCGCCATTTCCTTCTTCGGCATCCGCGGCATCGGCTCGCTGTACTATCTGGCCTACGCGCTTGGCAAGGGTCAGTTCGCTGACCAGACGGACTACCTGTGGGCCATCGTGGGGCTGGTGGTGGCAACGTCTGTGGTGCTGCATGGTGCCACCACCGCGCCGGTGATGCAGCGGCTTGACCGGCTCCGTGAACGCCGGGCGGCCGAAAGGTTCGGCGACGAGGGGAAGGCGCCGCACACTCCCGTTTGAAGTCCCGCGTGCGGGTCCCGGCAGGCTGTGTGGCTTGCATGGAGGGCAACGCGTATCCTGAACTCAATCGGATGCACGGTGAGCTGGAAGCGTGGCAGTAATGAGGTTTTTGTCGCGGACTGGGTGGGCCTTGTCAAGGATGCTCGGGTTCCTGCTTGTCAGTGCAATTTGCGGTGTCCTGGTGGCGAGCTTCCTGGTGCCTGCCGCGGCCCTGGCCGGCACGACGGTCAGCAGGTCGATCGACTATTTCAACAGCCTTCCCACTGAACTGACCGTGCAGCCGCCGTCGCAAACCACCCGGATGGTGACGGCGGATGGAAAGCCGATCGCCACGTTCTATGCCGAAAACCGCGTTCGGATCCCGCTTAACAAGATGTCCCCGTTCATCAAGAACGCCGTTGTGGCCATCGAGGACACACGTTTCTACGAGCACAGCGGCGTGGACGCCCAGGGCGTTCTCCGGGCGCTGACCAGCAACCTCACCCGTGGTGAACGGCAGGGCGCGTCCACGCTGACCCAGCAATACGTCACCAACATCGTCAACGAAGCAATGATCTCCGCCGGGCGCGAGGACCAGGTGGTCCTCAGCGGGCAAAAGAACATGGGGGACAAGCTGCGCGAGATGCGCCTGGCCATTGCACTGGAAAAGAAATACACCAAGGACCAGATCCTTGAGGGGTATCTCAATATCGTCTTCTTCAACCGCAGTGCCTACGGCATCGAGGCGGCCGCCCAGTACTACTTCAGTATTCCCGCCAGTAAACTCAGCCTGCCTCAGTCCGCCCTGCTGGCCGGACTGGTCAACAGCCCCAGCTTCTACGATCCCGTGGCCAACCCCAAGAACGCCATCCAGCGGCGCAACCAGGTCCTGGACTCTATGCTGGCCGAAGGCATGATCACCAAGAAGCAGCACACCGCCGCCAAGGCTGCACCCATCGGGCTCAAGCTCCGGCCGTCAAGGCAGGGCTGCGCAGCCGCGACAATGGCCCCGTATTTCTGCGATTACGTGAGCCACCTGATCCTTAACAACCCCGCCTACGGTTCCGACACCAAGGCCCGGGAGCAAAAGCTGTACCGCGGCGGTCTGACCATCACCACCACCCTCGACAGCCGCCTGCAGACGGCCGCCCAGGCGCAGGTGGACGCCACGGCCAAGCCGAACCCGGGCAAATGGGGCGCCTCCCTGGTGTCGGTGCAGCCGGGAACCGGCAAGATCCTCTCCATGGCGCAGAACACGGTGTTCCTCCCGCAGCCCGGGAAGTTCGATACGCAGCTCAACTTCAACGTGGACTCCAGGGATCCCAACGGCAACGACCTCAATGGCGCCGGCGGTTTCCAGCCCGGGTCGACCATGAAACCGTTCACCTTTGCAGAGTGGCTGAACCAGGGCAAGAAAATAACGGAAAACGTGGATGCCTCCAAGCGTGAATATCCGCTCGGCTTCAAATGGCGGTCCTCCTGCGGCAAGGTGGCGGGCGCGTACAGCACGAAGCAGCGCAGGGCGGGCCTCGAGGCGGCCGATGATCTCCAGAACGCGGACGAAGGCTATTACCGGAAGATGCCGGTCAACTACGGGCTGTACAACTCCATCAACACGGCGACGTTCGCCTCCGCGGCGCAGCTGGATTTCTGCGGCATCCAGAAGATGGTCAACGCAGTGGGCCTCCACAGCGGGTTGGACGGCGCTCCCATTAACATGCACCAGCTGGGCAACGTGCTGGGCGGCACGGGCGTAGCCCCCCTTCACATGGCCAACTCCTTCGCCACCTTTGCCGCCGACGGCCAGTACTGCGCCCCGATCGCCATCCTGCGGGTAGCAGACCGGGCCGGAAAGCCGCTTCATGCGCAAACCCCCAAGTGCCGGGACGCCATAGACCGGGACGTCGCACGGGGCGTGACCTCAGTGCTCCAGGACGTTCTCAAGGTGGGGTCGGGGATCCACATCAACCCCAAGATCTCCGGGCGGCTGCCGGTGGCGGCCAAGACGGGGACGAACAACAGCAACGGTGCCAGCTGGGTGGTTGGCTACACCTCGGGAATCGCCACGGCATCCTTCTTCGGCGACGCCTTGGAGGGCCAGAAACGTGCCGGCCGGAACCTCACTATCAACGGAAAGTTCTATTCGCGCATCGACGGCTACATGATCGCCGGGCCGCAGTGGGCGAAGTACACGAACAAGGTGGCCGGACTGTATCCGGCGGAAGCATTCCCAAAGCCTCCGTCCTCCATGGTCAAGAAGGCCTCCCCGAAGGCGCCGGCCACTTCCAAGCCCAAGTCCAAGGCCCGGTCCGGCTCCTCTGACTAGCTACTGACTAGCTGCGTCCTAGCCACGGCCTGGCTGCTGCGCGATCCAGCTGCAGTGATCCGGGTCAGCGACGCGTATCCAGCAGGGTATTGACGAGCCGGGCTGCCACCCGGGCGGTGCGGCCGTCGATGTCGAAGGCAGGATTCAGTTCCGCCACGTCCACGTGCAGGAGTTTCCCGCTGGCGGCTGCCTGGCGGCACACAGCTGAGACCAAAGGCAGGGGGACGCCGAATGCCGCCGGCGCGCTCACGCCCGGAGCCACCGCCGCGGGCAGCACGTCGAGGTCGATGGTCAGGTACAGGACGTCAATGTCCGCCAGAAAGTCGGACACGAACGACTGCACGGCGTCCTGGGTGCAGTCCTCGTCCAGGAGATATTTCACTCCGAGACGGTCGGCGGTGGAGAACAGCGCCTGCGTGTTGTTCGGTTGGGAAATGCCGACGACAGCGTAGTTCAGCTGGCGGCCCGCGGCGGCCTCCGCCTGGGCCATCTGGAGGAACGGGGTGCCGGAGCTGGGGGCAGGCTCGTCGCGGAGGTCGAAATGGGCGTCCAGGTTCAGGACTCCGAGCCGCTGCCCGCCGCGGACGGCCTCGGAGCCGGCGACACCGAGGTAGCTCGCAAAGGCCGTCTCGTGGCCGCCGCCCAGCACCACGGTCAGGTTGCCCGTATCAAGGAGGGACGAGACCGCCACGCCTGCCCGCGCCTGGCCGGCTTCGAGGTGGCCCTCCCGGACCACCACGTCGCCGGCGTCGAGGACGGGTCTGTCCAGGTGAAAGGCCAGCGGGCCCAGCGCACCGCGGATGGCGGCGGGCGCTTTTGCGGCACCGGTCCGGCCCTTGTTGCGGCGCACGCCCTCGTCGCTGCAGAATCCGAGGATCACGGCAGGACGCGAGGCCGGTGTCGATGTTCTCCCCGTGGCCCCGGCCCGTGAAGCAGCCCGGACCGGCGGGTCCGGGAGCAGCGGACTGCGGTCCTGCCGGGCTTCTGCATACGGGGTCACGGCCTGCCACCACCGGCGGTGGGCGGCACCGTCACCGTCGAAACGGCCCGTCCACGGGTGGGGCTGAACATCGACCGAGAGCGCAGGAAAGTCCATGCTCCAAGCTCACCGCACGGAGGGGGCGAAAACCAGCCGTGCCGCCGTCGGGATGTCTGAAATCCCGGATCCTCCCTCCCGCGAGCCTTCCGCGAGATGGCATCAGGCCATGCCGAGCGCCTGTTCGATGGGTCCGATGGCGAAGAACAGGACGAAGGCGGCGGCCACTGCCCACATGAGCGGGTGCACCTCCCGGGTACGGCCCTGGAATGTGCGGATGAGGACGTAGGAGATGAACCCCGCGCCCAGGCCGTTGGCGATCGAGTAGGTGAAGGGCATCAGAGTGAAGGTGAGGAAAGCGGGGATGGCGATGCCCCAGTCCTGCCAGTGGATCTTGCCCACTTGGGCCACCATCATGAAGCCGACCACCACGAGGGCGGGGGCCACGGCCTCGAACGGCACCAGATTGATGAGCGGGGTAAAGAACATGGCCACGAGAAACAGCAGTCCGGTCACGATCGAGGCAAGGCCTGTTCGGGCACCTTCGCCGATGCCCGCTCCGGATTCGACGTAAATCTGGTTGGAGGACACGGACGCGCCGCCGCCGACGATGGCGCCGAGGGCGTCCACTTGCAGCACACGGTCCACGTTGGGGATGTTGCCGTCCTTGTCCACGGTTCCGGCCTCGTTGGCCAAGCCCACCATGGTCCCCATCGCGTCGAAAAAGATGCTCAGCAGGATCACGAACGCCAGGAGCGCGGCCGCCACGAAACCGAGGTGCTCGAAGGCGCCGACAGGGTCCGCCTTGCCGATGAGGGAGAGGTCGGGGGCAGCCCATTCGGTGAACGTCGGAGCGACCAGCGACCAGCCCTGCGGGTTGTAGTTCGTGCCGTCGAAGCTCGGCCCGATGTGCAGCGTGACCTCAAGGATCACGGACAGGATGGTGGAGACGATGATGCCGATCAAAATGGCACCCCTGACGTTGCGGACCAGCAGGGCGATGGTCAGGATCAGGCCGAACACGAACACCAGCGTTGGCCATCCCAGAAGTTTGCCGTCAAAACCGAGGCCTACGGGGACGGTGGTGCCGGCAGCGTCCGGGATGCGGCGCACAAATCCGGCGTTGACCAGGCCGATCAGGGCTATGAACAGGCCGATCCCCACCACGATCGCCGTCTTGAGCCCGTCCGGGACAGCCTTGAACACTGCGGTCCGGAAGCCGGTCAGCACCAGGATCAGCATTGTGGTTCCGGAGAGGACCACCAGGCCCATCACGTCCGGCCAGGTCAGGCCCGGGTTGGTGGCCACCGTGACTGCCACGAATGCATTGACGCCCAGTCCGGTAGCTATGGCGAATGGGTGCTTGGCCCACGCACCCATGAGGATCGTCAGGATACCCGCAGCGAATGCGGTGACAGCCGCCACGGCAGGGAAGCCGAGGGTGGCACCCGAGGAGTCCGGGCCGGAAAGAATCAGAGGGTTCAGCACCACGATGTAGCTCATGGCGAAGAACGTGGCAAAACCGCCGCGGATCTCGCGGGAGAAGTTTGACCCCCGTTCGGAAATCTTGAAATACCGGTCCAGTGCAGAGCCCTGCTTAAGCATTAGTCCTCCGGGGGTTTGTGGGGATGCTTGCATCCTATTCGGTGATCGGGATGCTCCCCGGTGAATTCGCCTAGTCTGTAAGGAAGCCAACACGAGGAGAAATCCGCCCATGCATTCCATCCGCCAACTGCTGACCGCCGTCGTGGGCGCCGTCGCCTTCGCTGCCCTGCTTTGTGTCGCCGGCCCGGCCTCCGCCCACGACGCCGCCGTGTCAAGCAGCCCCGCCGACGGCGCCACCGTCGCCGCGCCGCCCGCCAAGGTATCCATCACCTTCAACAACAACCCGATGGGGTTGGGTTCACAGGTGCGGGTCAATGATGCCGCCGGCACGGACTGGGCGGACGGCAAGGTGGAGATCATTGACAACGTGGCCTCGCAGAAGCTGCGCGAGGGAGCCCCGGCCGGCAAGTACACGGTGCTGTGGCGCGTGGTCAGTTCGGACTCGCATCCCATCGAGGGGACGTTCACCTTTACGGCAACCGCCGGGGCGGAAGGCTCGACGACGGCGGCGGCGGTTCCCACGGTCGGCACACCGCAGCCGGGTGTCACCCCGGCCCCCGAGACTGCGCCGGACGCTTCGGAGCCATTCCCGTGGAGCCTGGTGGTGTTCGTTGCCGTGGCCGTAGGCCTGCTCGTGACCCTTGGCGTCCTGGCACACCGCAAGCTGGTTGTGGGGAACGAGGAAGAGGACCCGGATGCCGGGGACGCGGCCACAGGCGGCGCGGGCGCCAAGCGTCCTTAGAGCACAGGGCCTTAGAGCAGGGCCTTAGACAGGGGCGGGGAGGGCCGCGAAGCTACCCGTCAGGACAGACGGGACGCTGTCAGGGTTTACCTTGGCCGAAATTGCCCGGCCCACCACCTTGGCCTGCCGCAGTACCTCCTTGGGGGTAGGGGTGATGAGTTCGCCCACTCCCACGAGGTAAATGCCGACGGCGCGCATGGCGGCCACCAGGTTCTGGCCCACGGAGATGCCCAGATCGGTGAGCATCCGGCGCAGCTGGCCGTTGGCACACCGTGTGAGGATGATGTGGTCTGCCAGCAGCACGCCGTCGGGGGTATGGACCGCCCAGCGGTGGCGGGAATCGCCGGCCGCCGCAGAACCCATCTTGTCCAGCAGCACTGCGCAGGTGTCGTTCCGGATGTCCATCTGGTGGCTCGCGGCGTAATTGCGGAGGTGGCGGATGATCTCGTTGCGCTCCTCCCTTGACGAGTCGCCGGGGTCACCGCAGCGTTGCGGGGGTGCCGGCTGGGAGGCCTGGGACGAACCGGGGAACTCCAGCCCGTTCACGATTATCGAGTCCACGCCACAGCGGCGGAGTTCGGTGGCGACGGCCAGGCCGGGAAGGCCGGCACCTATGACCACGGCGGTGGTACGTTCTGCCCTGCTGAGACCAGGCGTGCTTGACACTACAGCGTCCTCCTCGAAAATTTCGAGGTGCAGGGGCATCGGCGCCCTGCACCGTCCGCTGCCCCAGCAAGCAGACATAAACCACTGTCCGAACGTGTTGTGGCACACAGATATCGGATCAACAGTGCCTCGAAGACTACAGACTTTTTCGGCCGCTGGGTAGCCCATCCCGGACATTGAATGTGAAGCCCCCGGGGAGCAGGACCAAGGCTGGGGAGAGCATCCTCTGACGGGGCCCGGACGCGCGCGAAAAAGCGGGTGCAGGAGGTGCCCTCAGGTGCCCTCTGGCCTGCTTGCTAACTGCTCTTTGACCGAGAATAGTTATGACAAAGAGCAGGTCTTTTTACAATCCGGCAAAGAAGACCTGCCGGGTGACGGCGATCGTGCCTCCTTCTGGCACAATGGCCGCATCACCAGGGCAGTACGCGAGGAGGCGGACCCACAATGGGCGCACACGAGTTGCATCCGGACCCGGCACGGGATGGCGGCGGCAGGTCCGCCAGGCCCGAGGGAATAGTGGTCGGCGTCGACGGCTCGGACCATGGGCAGTGCGCCCTGGTGTGGGCGGCCCGCGAAGCCGAGCGCCGCCGTCGTCCTCTCCACATAGTCACGGCCTACTCGGTTCCTATTTTCGCGGCGTCAGGCCTCGACGGCGGGTACGCGACCGTCGACGACTCCGTGATCCGTGAGGGTGCAGAGGCCATTCTGCAGCATGCCGTGGACAAGGTCGCCGCCTACAACATCGACGTCTCCGCCGCCGTCGAAAATGGGGACGCCTCCGGCGTCCTGCTGGAATTGTCGGAAACCGCGGAGCTCCTGGTCGTTGGAACGCGCGGCCGGGGCGGCTTCGTGGGACGGCTTCTGGGCTCTGTCAGCAGTGCGATGCCGGCACACGCCAAGTGCGCCACGGTCACCGTACCCCTGATCTGCGCAGACCGGCTGGGAGAAACCACACAGGACAAGCACATTAGGGCGGAGCAGGCCAAGGCCGGCCGCGTGCCCGTGGAGAACGTCGTCGTCGTTGGCGTGGACGGCTCCGAACAGGCCCGCGTGGCGGTGCTCGAGGCCGCGGCCCAGGCCGAAAGGCTCGGCGCACCGCTTCGGGTGATCTGCGCGGTGCCGCAGTACAGCGGCTCGCTGGCGTGGGTTCCCGCGCCAATGGACCGGGAAGCCCTGTTCGCCGACATTCAGGTCCAACTGAAGGCCGGGGTCGCCTGGCTGCAGAGCCACTACCCAGGGCTCGCCATCGAAACCCGGCTCCTGGACGGATCGCCGGTGGACGTGCTGGTGGAAGCGAGCCGCCACGTTGAGCTGGTGGTCGTGGGTACCCGGGGCCGCGGCGGTTTCACCGGCATGCTCCTGGGGTCCACGTCGGACGGTGTTTTGCACCACGCCAAGAGCCCGGTCATGGTGGTGCCTGACAGGGAGGATCCGAGGCTTGCGGACCGCGCCAGCTTCGGGCCGATGCTTGGCGACTCATAACCCATGAGCGCGCTGGCGCTCGGCCTGGGCGCTGTCAACGCCGACATGCTGCCCCAGGTGGGCGGCAAGGCCGCGAACCTGGGTGAGTTGCTGGCGGCCGGGTTACCTGTGCCCGAGGGCTTCTGCCTCACCACCGCTGCATACCGTGAGGCGACGGCTCCGCTCGGACTCGATGAAGTGCACCGCTCCCTGAAGGCAACGCCCGCCGACGACCTGGAAGCCCTCTCAGGCTTGGGCGGCAAGGCCCGAAGCCTGATCACGGCGGCCGATCTGCCGCCCGGGATCGTAGCCTCGCTGCGGTCGGCATACAGCGCCCTGGGCACCGCCGGGCAGCCGGACGCGCCGGTGGCAGTCAGGTCCTCGGCCACGGCCGAGGACCTGCCGTTTGCCAGTTTCGCCGGGCAGCAGGACACCTATCTGAACGTGGTCGGCACAGACGCCCTGCTGGCCGCGGTGCGGAACTGCTGGGCGTCCCTCTGGACCGACCGTGCTGTTGCCTACCGCGCCAGCCGCGGCATCGATCCGTCCACGGTGGCGCTCGCCGTCGTCGTCCAGCGCATGGTGGACGCTGCCGTTGCGGGAGTCATGTTCACCGCGAACCCCGTGACTGGCCGCCGCCGCGAGTCAGTGATCGACGCCAGTCCCGGCCTGGGCGAAGCCGTGGTGTCCGGCGCCGTCAATCCCGACCACTTTGTGGTGGACATCGGCTCCGGGACGATCCTTGAGCGGCGGTTGGGAGATAAACGGCTCGTCATCCGCCCGGTGCCAGGGGGCGGCACCGTACACGTGGACCGGCCGGCCTCAGGAGGAAAGCCCTGCCTCACGGACCCCCAGATCCGCGAACTGGCCGCGCTGGGAAGCCGGGCAGAAGCCCACTACGGTTCTCCACAGGACACCGAGTGGGCCATCGATGCTGCGGGCAAAGCCTGGCTGACGCAGTCACGCCCCATCACCACCCTGTATCCCCTGCCGGGGCCGGATGCCGGACATCCGGCCGGCAGGGAGGGCACACGCATCTTTCTCTGCTTCAGTCTTGCCCAGGGACTGACGAGGCCTCTTACGCCGATGGGGATCGCAGCCCTCCGGATCTTCGGGTCCTCGGTGGCCCGGGCTGCATCCTTCGATGTGCCCGATGCCAGGACAGGCCCTCCGCCTTTCGCCGAAGCGGGCCAACGGATCTTCGTCGACGTGACGGGGGTGGCCCGGAGCACCGTGGGACGCTTTATCGTCCCCAAGGTGTTTGACGTCATGGAGGCGCGCTCGGCAGCCGTGCTGCGCAGCGTCTTCACCGACCCGCGATTTTCAGTCACCAGCCGTACGCCATGGCGCCTGCTCCGGCGGGTGGGACCGGTGGTCCTGCGCGGACGCGTGCCGGAGTCCCTGTTGCGTGCCCTGCTCCGGCCGGAAGCCGCGCTCCGCCGAGTTGACCGTTTCACGAGGAACTTCAGCGACGCCCTGGAGCTTCCGTCCGGAGCGTCTCCGCTGCAGCGGCTGGATCACGCGGAGCGGGTACTCGCGGGGGTCTTTCCCATCGCGCCGGCCATCTTTCCGCTGCCTGCGCTCGGCTTTGCCCTGCTGGCCGTCGCCGGCAAACTGCTGGGCGGACGCGATCGCCGCGGGGATTTGCAGCCCATTCTTCGCGGGCTGCCCAACAACGTCACAACTGAGATGGATCTGGAGCTGTGGCGGCTGGCTACTGACATCCGTTCGGACCGCGACTCGCGCCTTGCGTTTGAGGACCAGCCTCCCGCCGTGTTGGCCCAGCGCTTCAGCGCAGGGGAACTGCCTGACGCGGCGCAGCAGGGGCTGGACGCCTTCCTGAAACGGTACGGGCACCGGGCAGTTGCCGAAATCGACGTCGGCATGCCGCGCTGGAGGGACGATCCCACCCACATTCTCGGCGTCCTTGCCAACTATCTCCGGCTCGAGGATCCCGCTCTCGCCCCGGACCGCCAGTTCCGCCGGGCCGAGGACGAAGCCGGGGCCCAGATTGCCCGGCTCGTCGCGGAGGCCCGCTCAAGGGGCCGCGTCCGCGGCGCCATTGTCCGGGCCGCACTGAGGCGGGCGCGGCTCTTAATCGGCCTGCGCGAACGTCCCAAGTACCAGATAGTCCTGGCACTCGCGGAGGTCCGCAAGCAAGTGGCAGCCGCGGGGGCCGAACTGGCACGCCAAGGACGGATTGCCCGGGCCGGTGACGTCTTCTTCCTGGACTTCGCCGAGGTGCGGCAGGCCCTGGGCGGCACAGATATGCAGGACCTCGTGGCACGGCGGCAGGGAGCCTATTACCTGGAGCTGGAACGGCGCCACATCCCGCGGATGCTGCTGTCCGACGGCACCGAACCTGAAACTGTGCTTGCGGCGGGTGCCGCCGCGGACGGCTCGCTGGTGGGAAGCCCGGCGTCCGCGGGAATCGCGACCGCGCCGGCGCGCGTCATTCTGGACCCGGTGGGGGCGCACCTGGAACCGGGTGAAATCCTCGTGGCCCCGTCCACGGATCCCGGGTGGACCCCGCTGTTCCTCACCGCCGGCGGCCTCGTCATGGAAATGGGCGGCCCCAATTCGCACGGCGCGGTGGTGGCGAGGGAGTACGGCATACCCGCCGTCGTCGGCGTCCCGGACGCAACGTCCCGCCTCCGGACGGGTCAGGAAATAACGGTCGACGGCGGCGCCGGCACCGTGGTGCCCGGCAGTTAGAAGCTACGGCAGCTAGAAGCTCCCGCAGGTAGATGCTACTGGGGGCGTTCGGCCGACTTCCTCCTCCGGACATAGCGGACGATGAGCCAGACAACGAAGAGTCCGAGGCCCGCATATACCGCGAAGTTCAGGTACCGCGAGTACTGCTCGACCATGGAGTATTGGCGCCCGAGGATGGATCCCAGACTGATCAGGGTACTGTTCCAGATGCCGCTTCCCGCGATGGTGAAAAGACTGAAGGTGCCCAGATGCATCCGCTGGGCGCCTGCCGGCAGCGAGATGAAGCTTCGCACGCCCGGAAGCAGCCGGCCAAAGAATATGGCGGATTTGCCGTGGCGCCGGAACCAGTCATTTGCCGCTTCGAAGTCCTCACGGTCCACGAGGGGGAGCTTGCAGAGCAAGCGCATTGACCGCTCGAGCCCCACCTTGGCTCCCAGGAAATACAGTGCCAGAGCACCCAGATAGGCGCCGAGTGTGCTGGTGACCAGGACCAGGCCCAGGTGCAGGGTGCCCTGGCGTGTCAGGAAGCCGGCGAGCGGAAGGATGACCTCGCTGGGGATCGGCGGGAACACTGTTTCGGCCAGGGTAAACAGCCCGACGCCCCATTCCCCCAGCGCCTCGATGGACCGCGCCGCAAACCCGACAATTCCGGTCATCTCATCTGCGGGACTGGAGGCGGCGATCGGGGTGCGCATTGTTCAGGGCTCCTGAAGCTGGATCAACGGCGTCCCGTCCAGTCTGTCGCAGTAAGAGTACTTAGGAAAGCTGGGGAGCAATCCGGGGCTGTCAGGAGAAAGGCGCCGAGGCGTACCCTGAGGATATATAAAGCTGCGACGTCGGAGCGGAGTTAGAGATGACCTCCAAGTGGCTGCGGTGGATGCCTGCCGCGGCCGTACCTGCTGTAATCGCTGCCGGGGTATTGGCAGGATCTGTACCCGCCAGCGCCCGTGATCCGCTGCCGGACAAGACGCCGGCACAGGTGCTTGCCATGATCGCGCAGCACACCACCAAGGCCCTTTCGGGGACCGTTGAGCAGACCTCAGAGCTTGGCCTGCCGGATGTTCCGCAGATTGGCCCTACCTCCGGGGCAGGAACAGGCTCCATCGCCGAACTGCTGACGGGCCCGCACAGCGCACGGGTTTACGTCGACGGACCTGTCAAGGTGCGGATCCAGGTCATGGACAGGCTCGCCGAGCGGGACGCCGTGCGGCAGGGCAATGAGCTGTGGCTGTACAACTCCAAGGACAACACGGCCACCCATGTGACTCTCCCGGACAAGGCTGCCGGCAGCAGTCCGCCGGCCACCAGGATGCCGGGATCCGTGCTTACGCCGGAGGAACTGGCTGCCCGGATGCTGGCGAAGATTGACTCCTCGACGGACGTGACCGTCGGTGACGACGTGGAGGTGGCCGGCCGCGCGGCATACAGCCTGAGGCTGACCCCGCGGTCGGAAGGAACGCTGGTTGAGTCCGTGGCCATTGCCGTGGACGGCGAAAGGGGCCTGCCGCTCAGCGTTGAAATCCGCGCCCGCGGACAGGTCGAGCCAGCGTTCCGGGCCGCATTCTCCAGCCTGAAGTTCGAGGCGCCGGACGCCGGACTCTTCAACTTCACGCCGCCGCCGGGTGCCACGATCAAGGAAGTGGTAGTGCCGGGATGGCCGCACGCAGCAAAGGATCCCGGCAGGCACCACGGGACACACCAGCCTCCGGGCGCCCGGCTGAACTCCCCGTCGGTGACGGGCTCGGGCTGGGAGAGCATCGTCAGCTTCCCGGCCCGTGCCGCGGTGCCTGATGCGAGTGCACCGAACACGGGTACACCGAACGCCGGCGTTCCGTCCATTGACGGCCTGCTGTCCGACCCGCTGCTGAGGCAGGCCACTGTGACCGTCCCCGGAGGCCGGGCGATCTCTACATCCCTGCTGAATGTCCTGCTGACTGACGACGGCCGCGTAGTCGCCGGGTCCGTACCCTTGGAGCGGCTTCAGGCAGCCGCTGCCGCGAGGTGACGCCCGCTCACCGGGCCCCGGGACTCGCCATCGAGACCCGGGAACTGACCAAGCGCTTTGGCCATCAGGTGGCCGTCGACAGCATTGACTTGGCTGTGCCGCAGGGATCCGTTTTCGGGTTCCTGGGCCCCAACGGTTCCGGCAAAACCACCACCATCCGCATGATGCTCGGGCTCGCCTCCGCCACCGCCGGTTCCGTCGGTGTGCTCGGCCTGGACATGCCGCGCCGGCTCGACGAAGTGCTGCCAAGGGTGGGCGCCCTGGTTGAGGGACCCGCGTTCTATCCGTTCCTCTCGGGGGCGGCAAATTTGCACCGTTTAGACGCCGCGGACCGGCATGCGGTTCCCGGCACCCGGCGTGCCCGGGTAACGGAAGCACTCGAGCGGGTGGGGCTGTCACACGCCGCCCGCAAGAAGGTCCGGGCCTACTCGCTCGGCATGAAGCAGCGGCTGGGAATTGCCAACGCCCTGCTCTCCCGGCGGGAATTGCTGGTGCTTGATGAACCGACCAATGGACTGGATCCGCAGGGCACCCGGGAAGTGCGAAGCCTGGTCCGCTCGCTGGCCGCCGACGGCGCCACCGTGTTTGTTTCCAGCCATCTGCTCGCTGAAGTGGAGCAGATCTGCACACACGCGGCGATCATGAGCGCCGGCCGGCTCGTGGCCCAAGGCACGCTGCCCGAACTCCGTCAGGCCGGCTCGGCGCAGCTGCGGCTTCTCACGCCCGACGCCGGTGCGGCTTCGGACGTTCTGGCCCGGTTTGGCATGACTCCGGTCATCGGACATCCGGACGGCCAGGGCGTCGTCATCACCGCCATAGTGCCTGACGCCGTGCCCGACGCCATGGCGCCGGGAGCCATAGCTCCGGAATCAATCGTGGCGGCACTCGTGGCGGACGGCGTGCGGATCCGTGGCTTCACCGTGGAGCGCGGCAGCCTGGAGGACCGCTTTGTGGCCCTGACGGGGGAGGGCTTCGATGTCGCGCAGTGATTCGGTTTCGGACAGTAAGCGGACAGTCAACAGCGCGGGGGAGGCCAGACGCCGGCCGTCCAGCGCATCGTTGTTCGGGTCAGAGCTGACGCTGCTGTTCCGGCGGCGCAGGACCCAGGCCCTGCTGCTGGCGCTGGCCGCCATACCGGTGATGATCGCCGTCGTCGTCCGGATTTCCTCGTCGGTCCCGCCGGGCCGGGGGCCGGCGTTCCTGGACCGCATCACCCAAAACGGGCTGTTCGTCGGGGTGACAGCCATGATCGTTGCTGTGCCGCTGTTCCTGCCGCTGACAATCGGCGTCGTGGCGGGGGACACCATCGCCGGCGAGGCCGGGCACGGCACGCTCCGGTACTTGCTCGTGGCTCCTGCCGGGCGCGTGCGTCTGCTCCTGGTGAAATATGTGGGTGCGGTGGCATTCTGCGTCGCGGCACCGCTGGCGGTGGCACTCGCCGGGGCCGGCATCGGTGCCGCGCTTTTCCCCATCGGTCCGGTGACCCTGCTCTCCGGTGACGTGGTGGAGCCGGGCGAAGCATTCAGCAGAATGCTGCTGATCGCCACCTACCAGACGGTTTCGCTGCTGGGACTTTCGGCGATCGGACTCTTCCTGTCCACCCTGACTGACGTGCCGGTGGGAGCCATGGCTGCCACGATCGTCCTATCCGTGGCATCGCAGGTGCTGGACCAGTTGCCGCAGCTGGAGTGGCTGCATCCGTGGCTGTTCAGCCATTACTGGTTTGGATTCGCGGACCTGCTCCGCCAGCCCATCGGATGGGATTCCTTCACCGATAACGCCCTGCTGCAGGCGGGCTATATCGCTCTTTTCGGTGCCTTGGCATACGGCAGGTTTGTCAGCAAGGACGTGCTGTCATAGGCCCGGCTAGTAGCGCGCCGCCACAGGGTGGAGCTGCATGCCGGCCATCGTGCCCAGATCCGTCACTGTGATCCCGGCAGACGGGTTCAGGGCCTGCACCACCCTGCCGCCTCCCAGGTAAATGGCCACGTGATAGAAGCCGGGAGCTGATCCCCAGACGAGGAGGTCACCCGGCTGAGCCTGGGACAGGGGCACGTGGACGGGCGCCTGCGAGAATTGCGCTGCGGCCGTGCGCGGCAGGAATTTCCCGGCCGCCGCGAAGGCATTCTGCACGAGTCCTGAGCAGTCAAAGCCGTAGGCGCCGGTACCGCCGTACTCGTAGAAATAGGGCTTTCCCACCTTGCCCAGGGCGACGGATATGGCGGTCTGGTTGGAGCCTCCCGGCGACGGAGCGGGGGCGGGCTGTACCGGTTGCGGTGCGGGAGCGGGAATGACCGGGGCCGGTGCCGGCGGAGCGGGGCGGACAGGGGTGACGGCTGGCGCGGGGGCCGCCGGCGGTGCCGGAGCAGGGGCCGCCGGCCTCGCAGGCGCCGGGACCGGCTCCGCAGGCACCCGGGCCGGGGCTGCGGGTGCCCGGACTGCCGGAGCCCGCACTGCAGGCGTGCCGACTGCGGGCGTGCCGCCTGCAGGGGATTGCGCGGCAGGGGCCGGAACCGCAGCAGCCCGATCAGCAGCCTGATCACCTGCAGGGTCGGCGGCGGCCGTTACGGCGGCGAGACGGGCTTGTTGCCGCTGCCGTTCGAGCCCCTCGATCCTTGCCGATTCGAGGGCGGCGGTGGTGCGCCGCAGGGAGGCCAGTTGGCCAACCAGAATGGACCTCTGCGCCTTGGCCTCGATTACTGCCTGCAGTTGCGCGGCGTTGGCCTGCTCGGCCGCGGCCTTGAGCGATTCGGCGGTCTTGGCGGCATCGTCCGCTGCCCGCCGGGCGTCTGCGGCGGCCGCGGTCAGGGACGCTGCCGCCGAGGCAGTGGCCTCAGCCGTTTCGAAGGCGCGGCTGCGGCCGGCGGAGAGGGCCTGCAATGTGGCTGCCTGCTCCAGGACGTCGCCGTTGCCGGCGACGAAGCTGCTGAGTGCGGGGTTCAGTCCGCCGCTGCGGTACAGGTCCCCGGCCAACCGGCCGATCTCCTTGCGGCTCTTTTGCTGCGCTTTTTCCGCGGCATTGGCCCTTGCGGCCGCTCCGTCGGCGGCACCTGTCCGCACCCGTAGTTCCACCAGGGCGTCGCTGTAGGCGTTGTTGGCTTCCAAGCTCCGGGCGAACGTGCTTTCCTGGGCGGCGGCTGCCTCCGCCAGGAGGCCCTCGATGTCGGTGACTTTTGCCGCCGTCGTGCTTTCACTGGTCTTGGCAGCGGCGATGTCTTCGGGGGCAGGGACCTGCGGCGACGCCGGAACGGTTACGGCGCCGGGGAAGGCACCCGCCGGCCTGTCAGCGTGTGCCGGTCCCGCCAAGGATCCAAGCAGCGCAGCGGCGGCGAACAGCGCGGCGGCCCTGCGGCCGGGACGGGTCGATCTCATTCGCAAACCTCGCAGCGTTCAGGCCGGGACGAACGAGCGTTGAGGTGGCACGGAAGTGCCCCTCTGCCTGCCCAGCAGGACCGAGGTTACGTGTTCATATTCACTTTGGCAACAAGAGTCTCATCCTTAACATAAACAACTTGAGTGTCATTCAGCTGGATTTCCCGGGCGTGTCGCACTGTCGAGCGAGGAACCTTTGGGGGCGAGGATCGTCAGCCCGCACGCTCAGGCGTGCTGATGCGATTCGTGCTCGGAGTGGCTGGCAGGTTCGAGCTGAAAGGTGCAGTGCTCGGTGTCGAAGTGCGAGCCGAG
This sequence comes from Arthrobacter sp. B2060, assembly GCF_059090445.1. Classification (NCBI taxonomy): domain Bacteria; kingdom Bacillati; phylum Actinomycetota; class Actinomycetes; order Micrococcales; family Micrococcaceae; genus Arthrobacter; species Arthrobacter sp. B2060. The sequence continues at coordinate 338,066 of NZ_JBNHFR010000001.1, read as the reverse complement.
GCAGGTGGTGAGCTTGTCCAGGACCTGGTCAGCCCCGCGGGCGCTCAGCACGTCGTCCTCCACCACCACGTGGGCGGAGAACACCGGCACACCCGACGTGATGGTCCAGATATGGATGTCGTGGACCGCCACCACGCCCGCCACTGAGAGGATATGTTCGCGGATCATCTGGACCTCCACCCCTTTCGGGGCGGCCTCCAGCAGCACGTCCACAACGTCCCGCAGCAGGTGCCAGGCCCGCGGCAGGATCATGATGGCAATGACGACAGAGGCGATGGTGTCCGCAGCAAGGAATCCCGTGAGCATGATTACCACGGCCGCGGCGATGACCGCCATTGAGCCCAGGAGGTCACCCAGCACCTCGAGGTAGGCCCCCCGGACATTGAGGCTTTCCTTCTGGGCGCCCCGCAGGATCAGCAGCGAGACAAGGTTTGCGGCGGCCCCGAGGACGGCGGCGTACAGCATGATGTCCGTCTGCACTTCCGGCGCGGCACCGATCCTTCGGACGGCCTCCGTGAAGATCACCACGGCGATCGCCACGAGGATCAGCGCGTTGGCGAGGGCGGCCAGGACCTCGGCGCGCTGGTAGCCATAGGTCCGCAGGTCACTCGCCGGGCGGGACGCGATCCACGCCGCAAGGAGCGCGATGAAGATGCCCGCCGCGTCTGAGAGCATGTGCCCGGCGTCCGCGAGCAGTGCCAGGGAGCCCGACAGCGCGGCACCTGCCACCTGAATGAGAACAACGGCCACTGTGATGGCCAGGACGGCGATCAGGCGCCGGCGGTGCTTGCCGGTCGCCGTGAGGCCCGGGGCATGGTTGTGGTCGTGTCCCATGCCTATAAGGCTAATCCCAACCGAGTTCGTGGAGCCGGTCGTCGTCGATTCCGAAGTGGTGGGCGATCTCGTGAACCACTGTTACGGCGACTTCCTCGACCACGTCCTCGCGGGAGGAACAGATGTCCAGGATGGGCTGGCGGTAGATGGTGATGCGGTCCGGCAATGAGCCCGCGTCCCACCACGAGTCGCGCTCGGTCAGGGGGACACCCTCATAAAGCCCCAGGAGCACAGTGTCCGGGTCCTCCCCTGGCTGGGGTGTGTAATCGTCCTCGATGAAGACGGCCACGTTGTCCATGGCGCGCGCAATGTCTGCGGGAATCATGTCCAGGGCGTCGCTGACGGCTGCCTCGAAATCGGTTTCGGACATGTCGAAGCCGGGGGAATCGCTGGCGCCGTCGGGAACGATGGGAAGTCCTGGCGGCAGGTTTGCGGGCATACCCAAACTTTAGCGGGATCTCCGCCGGGTGAGGCCCACGCCCACCAGGCAGACGGCGCCGCCTACAAGGCCCCAGACGGTGGGGATTTCTCCGAGCACCGCCCAGGAGATCAGCACCGTGGTGGCCGGCACCAGGTAGGTGGTGGCGGCCAGCTTGCCTGCGTCGATGAGGGAGAGGGCATATGCCCAGGTGGTGAACGCTATGGCCGTCGGAAAGACGCCGAGGTAGACGAGGCCCAGGGTGGCCGGCAGCGGCGCCGCCTGCAGTTCGTTGACCAGCTGGCCGGTGAACGGCAGGCAGCACAGGAACCCCACCATGATGCCGAACCATGTGGCCTGCCCCGCCGAGAACTTCCGCAGCACCGGCTTCTGGATAATCACGCTGACGGCGGCGAGTGCGGCCGCCAGCAGGCAGAGCAGCACGCCGGCCACGTCCCCCGTCGACCGCTGCCCGGAGCCGAGCGCAATCACCGCCACGCCGCCAAAAGCCACGACGCTGCCGATGATGAGCCACCGTGGGAACCCCTCCTTGAGGACGATGCCCGCCAGGACAGCGATCAGAATGGGGTTGACGTTGATCAGCAGCGCGGCTGTCCCGGCATCGAGCAGGTGCTCGGCGGCGTTGAGCGCAACGTTGTAGCCGCCGAACCACATCACCCCGAACGCGAGTATGGGCCACCATTCCCGTCCCCGCGGCAGCAGGCGCAGTTTTGGCAGGACCACTACGCCAAGCGCGACGGCGGCAATTGCCAGCCGCCCCAGTGTCAGGGAGCCGGGGGAGAAGCTGGGACCGACGGCCCGGATGCCCACAAAGGCGGACGCCCAAAGCACCACTGTGATGACGACGGCGGCGACGCCCAGTCTGCTGATCGGTGGTGCTGCCTGGCCGGGCGGTGGGGGAGAGGCGGGTGTGGGGTTTGCGGGACCGGAAGATCCCTTGTGGGGATCTGCCGGCTGACTCGGGCCGGTGCGGGCGGTGGTTGCCATGGTGCCAATCTAGCCCTGTGTCCGCTCCCAGGGCTGGCGGAAATCGGTCACTTCTAGGCGAGAAACTGCCAAGTTTTCCGCGGTCCTGCCGGGGCGTTGGGCCCGCAGCACCGCCGATTTTGGAAATTCCCGGAGGAGGCTCTATAGTTTTAGAGGTCCAGTTCGGAGCAACTCGAAGGGACAAAAACGAAAGGCTTCGGCCCTTTATTTTTGCCCGGAACAACCCGTACTGAGTTCAGGCCCCCATCGTCTAGCGGCCTAGGACACCGCCCTTTCACGGCGGCGGCACGGGTTCGAATCCCGTTGGGGGTACGCAAGGAAGTGGTCAAACCGGACCAAAAAGTCTGGTAGGCTAAAAGCCTTGAAAAACGCAGTAGCGATACTGCAAACAGCAAGAAACAAGCAAGGCCCTGTAGCGCAGTTGGTTAGCGCGCCGCCCTGTCACGGCGGAGGTCGCGGGTTCAAGTCCCGTCAGGGTCGCTCTGATTGCCAGAAGAAATTCCGGCTCTCAAGGTGACACGTCACCAAGGCTCTGTAGCTCAGTTGGTAGAGCGTTCGACTGAAAATCGAAAGGTCACCGGATCGACGCCGGTCGGAGCCACCAGCTAGAACCCCGCAGTTCCCAGTGTTTACACGGGAATGGCGGGGTTTTTTCGTTGCCGAATTCTTCCCGTTGCCAGCCCCAGATCCTGTGCGTCTCTGGGCTTACCCCCAGCCTCCTGGTGCAGGCAGATTTCGTCACCCGCCCCTGGCTGGCCGTCCAGAGCCGCTCGGACCTGTGCATCCCGGGCGCCCGTGGCCTTGGACGCCGATGGCGCTCCGACAGCTGTCCGCGACGAGGTGCCCACGACAGGTGTTCACCAAAGGCCACCACAACCAGATGCCTGCCACTCGGTCTTGGTTGTCGGCCGCGCCCCACCGACGTGTGGCGTCTGTCTCAGTTCAGATGATCACTTCATAGACGCTCGGTATGGCGGATATCACTCTTCTGGGCCAGGGCCGAATGCCAAAGCGGAGGTGACGTCATTGTTACGTTCCGGTTGATGTATTTCCTAGGCTGTGGCACGCGCGCGCAAACCTAAATGTAAGCGCTTGCATCCCTGCGCGCCGAGGCAATGAAATCTCCCAAAACCGGGTTGTACTCGGCTGACAACGTTGTCTACCGTGGAGTGCGGGCCGGGATATGTATGACATCTCCAGGCTTCTCAACACGGGGGACCACCCAACCCCCGTTCTCCCTCGACACAACGGCGTCCTCGATGACGCACGTCGTGTCAGCGGGGCCTCCGGAGTGCCGGGGACAGGGCACCAGCCCGTCTTCCACGAACGTAACTCCGCGAGAAGAGAAAAAATGCACAAGCACCCCAATACCCCCCGGATGCTGCGGTGGCGCCCCGCCGCCGCAGCGCTGGCGGCGGCTGTTGCAGCCTCAACGTTCCTTGCCACGCCGTCGGCGCAGGCAAACGAACCGGCCGATCCGCCGGCCCAGCAGCAGATGCCGGCTCCCACTCCGGGCTTCCCCCTGCCCACGAAGCACACGCAGAAGGCCTACGACCCGGAGTCGGACTTCACCTCGAAGTGGACCCGTGCCGACGCGAAGCAGATCATGGCGCAGAGCGACTCGACGGTAAAGCCCGGCGAGAACTCAATGAGCCCGGACGTCACCATGCCGGAAATCCCCGAGGACTTCCCCACCATGAACGACGACGTGTGGGTTTGGGACACCTGGTCCCTGACGGATGAGCACGCCAACCAGATCAGCTACAAGGGCTACGACGTCATCTTCTCCCTCGTTGCTGACCGCCACGCAGGCTATGGCTTCGATCAGCGCCACTGGAACGCCCGCATCGGCTACTTCTTCCGCAAGACCAACGCCGACCCGGCCAAGGACAAGTGGAACTACGGCGGACACCTCTTCCTGGACAACACTTCCATCGGCAACACCGAATGGTCCGGGTCCACCCGCCTCATGAAGGGCAACCAGGTGAACGTGTTCTACACGGCCACCACGTTCTACGACGTCAAGGAGCGCAATGCCGGCGGCGGCGGAATTGCCCCTGACGCTGTTATCGCCAAAGCTCTCGGCAAGATCCACGCCGATGAGAACGGCGTGACTTTCGACGGCTTCAAGCACCACAAACTGCTCGAGCCGGACGGCAAGATGTACCAGACCAAGGAACAGAACCCGGGCTTCGCCTTCCGCGACCCCTACACGTTCGCCGACCCGGCACACCCCGGTAAGACCTTCATGGTCTTCGAAGGCAACACCGGTGCCAAGCGCGGCGACTACCGCTGCAAGAACGAGGACCTGGGTTACCGCAAGGGCGACCCCAACGCTGAAAGCCTCGACGAGGTCAACAACAGCGGCGCCTACTACCAGACCGCAAACGTCGGCCTGGCCGTGGCCGAAAACAAGGACCTGACCAAGTGGAAGTTCCTGCCCCCGATCCTCTCCGGAAACTGCGTCAACGACCAGACCGAGCGCCCGCAGATCTTCATCCAGAATGAGGGCGGCAAGAACAAGTACTACCTGTTCACGATCAGCCACCAGTTCACCTATGCTGCCGGCATGCGCGGACCCGACGGCGTCTACGGCTTCGTGGGCGACGGCATCCGCTCTGACTACCAGCCGATGAACAACAGCGGCTTGGCTCTCGGTTCCCCCACGGACCTGAACCTGCCGTCCGAATCCCCGGAAGCACCCACCCCGCAGCAGAACGGCCGCCAGTTCCAGGCCTACTCGCACTACGTGCAGCCCGGCGGCCTGGTCCAGTCCTTCATCGACAACGTGAACGGCGTCCGCGGCGGTTCCCTCTCGCCCACTGTGAAGATCAACTTCCGCGACGGCGTATCCCAGGTTGACCGCAGCTTCGGCAAGAACGGCCTTGGCCCGTTCGGCTACCTGCCCACCAACGTCCGCGTCGGCGGCGAAGGCCTCTACAAGTAAAGCGGGCTTTTGCCTGTGGCCGGTGATTAGGCCCCAGAGCAGTACACCGGCACAGCAGTAGAGCAGCACAGCAGTACATCGGCGGAGGCGCCCGGACCAGGTCCGGGCGCCTCTGCTGCGTTTGGCGGCCGGCCTGATCTTTGTTCTATATATACGCGACATACGCGGTATACGCGCGCCCGTCGAACGCAGGAGTGAGGGCTGTCAACTTGGAATGCATGCCGCGTCCGCAGCTAGACTCGCACGCCGGGGGATACGGCCGGCTCTTGCAACCGGCCAGTCAAGGCCGCCCGTCGGCGGTGAATCTATCCAGGAAATGTGAACCGTGAAAAACTTTGCCCGCATGCTGACCGTCACTTCCCTTTTCGCCGCAGTGGCACTTACGGCCTGTACCGCCCCGACGGCAGGCAGCGCGCCGTCGTCGTCGTCCAATGATTCCGGGGCCTCGAGCAGCCCTGCTGCCGCACAGGGGGCCAGCACGCCGTCGGGCGCCTTTGGCGGCTTCGCCACAGCCGCGGAAGCCTGCAAGGCCATCGCTGAGCAGGCCACCGGTGCCTCGCTCCTGCCTATGTCCGCTGCCCAGGGAAAGACCGCAGAGCTTGAGCAAAAGAAGGCGGAGCTCAGCGAAACGGCGCAGCTTGTGCCCGACTCGCTCAAGGCAGACTTCGCCAAGCTGAACGAGGTGGCGGTGGCAGGTCTGACTGACCAGACCGTCTACTCCAGCGGCAAGTTCCAAGAGGCCATTGCCCCGGTAAACCAATGGCTGGCCAGTAACTGCGCCTAGGGTCCCCGCCTAGAGTCCGTGCCCGGAGTCCGTCCCCGGAACGGCTGGGCGAATCGTGCCCCTGCCACCCCTGACGTTGTCGGACCTAGGGGATAGGGTTGTGTTCAACAGAAGGGGAGCGCCTGATGGAATACCAGAATCCGGATCCTGCCGGCATCCGCACGCAAACGGCCCTCAGTCAGACCGGGGGCGGCGGACGGACAGTCATTTCTGAAACAGCGGTCGCCAAGGTGGCCGGAATCGCCGCCCGCGCCGTGCCGGGCGTCTACTCGCTGGGGACGGGTTCGTCCAGGGCCTTGGGAGCGTTCCGGGACGCGGTAGGCAGCTCAGACCACGCCGGGGTGCATGCCGAGGTAGGCGAGACCCAGGTCGCCGTCGATATCACGCTCGTCGCAACCTACGGCACACCGCTGCACTCCCTGGCCAACCAGGTTCGGGCCGCTGTCTATTCGGCAGTTGAGAAACTTGTTGGACTTCAGGTCATCGAAGTGAATGTCGAAATCAACGATGTCTACATCGCGCCGCCGGTGAAGCCCGCGGCAGCACCTGAGAGGGAGGCGATCCAGTGAGCCTGACGGTCGTGGGAATCGGAATCGGTGCGTTCGTGGCTTTCATGTCGCTCCAATTCGGATTGTGGGGGTTCCTGGTTTCCCTGCTCTTCATGGGCCTTGGCGCCCTGCTGGGCCGCGCCGCAGAAGGGAAACTGGACCTGCGCAGCGTCATCGATGCACTGACCGGCCGGCGCTCCTCGTCATGAGCGCGGAAGGGGAAGCGACTCCGAGCCGGCTCTACAGCGGTCACAACAGGATCAGCACCCAGGCCCTGACAAGCCTGGCGAGGGCGGCGGCCGGTGCGGCGCTGGGGATTCCTCCGCACGATGTCCGCGCGGACTGGTCGGACGACGACGGCCTGCTGGCGTTGTCCCTGGTCACACCGATCAAAATCCCTTCCCTGACGGCCGTCGTGCGGGATCCCGCACGCGTTCCTGCTTTTGGCGGCTCCATCTGGGAGCGGGCGGTTTCGGCCAGATCCGAGATCCTCACCACAGTCACAGAACTCAGCGGCGCCAGGCTGAGCAGGGTGGATATCCGCATCAGCGGCGCGCACGTCACGGAAAGGGGCCGGGTCCGTTGAGCTCAGTCATCGAACGGAAGAACCCGGCAGATGGAGACCCGGCCGATGCGGCCGAATCAGGGAACGCCGGATCCTTTGACATGCGCCGTGTCCTCCAACGGGAAACCCACTCCTCGCGTGCCGTAGCAGCCTGCCTCGCAGCCGTCCTCGTCGGCCTCGTTTCCCTCTACGGCCTGCTTGAGGCGGCAGTCCGGGCGATCGGCCAGCCTCCGTGGCTCATCGACCCCAAATCAGCGGCCGAACGGATCGTTGCGCTGCCGAACGGCGTCCCGCCACTCCTGCTGGGCGTCACGGGTGCCGTGGTGGCGGCAGTAGGGCTCTTCTTCTTCCTCAGCGCCGTACTTCCCGGACGCAGGGCGAGGCATTTGCTCGAAGAGTCCGGGGTCGCTGTGGTGGTGGACGATGAAGTCATCGCATCCGCCCTGGCCCGCCGGGCACGCCAAGCGGCCAACGTCACGCCGGAGCAGGTCATGGTTGTGGTGTCCCAGCGCCAGGCGGTGGTGAACGTCCGCCCCACATCAGGTGTTCCCGTAAGTGAGAACGCTGTCCGTGAGGCTGTCGAGGACGAACTCCTTTCCATGGCGCCCATCCCGCTGCCAGAAGTCCGGATCAACCTGGCGGAGTCGGGGGTGATCGGGGCATGAACAGCACCCCGCGCCTGCTCAACAGGATCCTCATCGGGATCCTCGGCCTCATGCTCCTGACGGTGGGCATGCTGCTCATGCTGCTGGCCTCGGTTCCCGCTGTCGGATCGTGGTGGCAATCCTGGTCCGGCGGCGTCTGGAAAGGCGCCAATCAGCTTTTTGACGGGACAAGGTTCCCCGGCCGGCAGGAGAGTTGGCTTTGGATCGTCCTCTCACTCTTCCTGGTCCTCCTGATAGGGCTCATGGTGGCGTGGGTCGCCCAGCAGGGAAAGGGGCGGTCCGGGCTATTGCTGGCCGCCGAGGACCCCGGCGGGGTACCGGGAGACGTCCGCATCGGCGGCGGCGTGGCGGAGCAGTCCCTGAAGAATGCACTTGCCGAACGTCCCGATCTCGCCGGTGCCACGGTCACCACATACGAGGTCCGCGGGCAGCCAGCGCTCAAGATCCGCCTTCACCCGAGGCCCGGTGTGGCGCCGCACCTTCTGGCGGCGGATGCATCGGACCTTGTTGCGGCCCTGGACGAAGTTGTGGGCCAGAAGACACCTGTGCTGGTGCACATAGCCGTCGGTGCCCGCTCACGCTTCAGCCGCGCGGAGCGCGTCCGCTGATTGTGACCTCCACATGTCCCGCCCCGGCGTGGGCCTTTGCCTCCGGACCAGCCCGGCGCCTAGTTTGAAGGAGAGGGGTAGTGGCTGCAGGTCACCACTGCCCGCTGACGGGTCCAACAACCCCGCAAGGCCGTCGAAGAAGGAGAACACTGTGCGCGAAGAAGTAACAGGAAACCACGCTGCGAAGGACGGACTTGAGAATGCGGTGGGCAACGCCAAGGAATTTGCAGGCGGCGCCGCCGAAAACGTCAAAGTGTTGGCCGGCGGGACGGCGGAACACGTCAAGGAGTTCGCCGGGCAGGCAGCCAGGAACGTCAAGGAACTCCTGTCAGGGGATGTTGCCGCAAATCTGAAGGAAGCGGCCGGTGACGCAGCGGGCAACGCCAAGGAATTCGCCGGCGGTGTCACCGAAACAGCCAAGAGCTTCTCGGCCAGGCTTGCCGGGCTCCTCAAGGGAGGCAAGTAGCCCTTCGGTTTGTCAGGATCACCGACAGAGCGCCGCGTCCCCGGAGGACGCGGCGCTCTGTCGGTTAAAGGCGGACTCTTTCTGGAGGCCTACCCGGCCACGAGGTAGGCCGCGCTGTTCGGGGCAATGACGGCGCTGTCGGCGCTGTGTCCGGCTCCTGATCCTGTTTCCGTTTCTGTGGCGCTCGAGAGAACCACCCGGTAGCCGTCCGGAACGGGCGTCGCCTCGCTGCCCATGTTCGCTACCACCAGGACGTCCCGGTTCTGAAACGCCAGCACACCCTGCTCAGGATCGTGCATGTCTGCCCAGCAGAAGGTGCCCGATCCCAGCCCGTGGCTCCCGCGCAGGGACAGCGCCGAGCGGTAGAGCTCGAGCGTGGAACCAGCGACGCCTTCCTGCCTGTCCGCGGCGAGTTCCCTGAACGAGTCCGGCTGGGGAAGCCAGGGCTCGGCCGGAGCGCCGGCCGCTGGGTTGCCGGCAGATGCCGGCCCTGCCGCCGCGTAGGCCTCGGCGAATCCGAAGCCGGGTTCGTCCGATTTCCACGGCAGGGGAACGCGGCAGCCGTCGCGTCCGCGCTCTACGCCGCTCGTGCGGAAGAACGTGGGGTCCTGTCGCGCTTCTGCGGGCACGGTTGTGTGCTCCGGAAGGCCGAGTTCTTCCCCTTGGTAGAGGTAGGCCGAACCGGGCAGGGCGAGCAACACGAGCGTGGCCGCCCGGGCGCGGGCGAGGCCCAGGGCGGCATTGGGTTGCTCGTCCTCCGCGGCGATGCCCTTCGGGAAGCTTGTGGGATCGGACAACCCGAACCGTGTCGGATGCCGGACGGTGTCGTGGTTGCTCAGTACCCACGTTGTCGGGGCGTCGACCGAAGCGGCAGCCTCCAGCGACTCCTCGATGGCCACTGCCATGCGCCCGGCGTCCCAGCCGGCGAGCAGGAAGTCAAAGTTGAATGCCTGTTGCATTTCGCCCTTGCGGATGTACCGCGCCAGCCGTTCCGCCGGTTCCACCCAGGCTTCGGCCACGAGCATGCGGTCTCCGTCATACTCGGCCAGGACGCGGTTCCAGTCCCGGTAGATGTCGTGGACGCCGTCCTGGTCAAAGAAGGGCGACGGCGGATACAGCGGAGACACCGGTTGATGCTGCGGGTCCTCTCCTGCAGCGTCCAGCACTGAGACTTGTGCTCGGGCAGCGTCATCTGCGCCGGCACTGCCGGCCGCAATGCTGGCGTGGTGGGCTGTGTGGGGCTCGACTGATTCCGAATGCGCGCCCGGGGCATCCGGAAGGTGCCTTGCGTCGGCTGAGCCTTCCACCATGGCCGCCACGCCATCCCAGTCCGGCAGCCCGGCCTCCTTGACCATTCCGTGCGCCACGTCCACCCTGAAGCCGTCCACGCCGCGGTCCAGCCAGAACCGGAGCACGGACCGCATCTCCTCCCACACCTCGGGGTTCTCCCAATTGAGGTCGGGCTGTTTGGTGTCGAACAGGTGCAGGTACCAGTCGCCGGGCGTGCCGTCCGCATTGGTGGTGCGTGTCCAGGCCGGACCGCCAAAGATGGACCTCCAGTTGTTCGGGGCGATGTTCCCGTCACCCGAACCCTCCACTTCGTCCTTGCCGGGCCGGAAGATGTAACGCTCCCGGGCAGCGGATCCAGGTTCCGCGGCCAGAGCCTCCCGGAACCAAACGTGCTCGTCCGACGTGTGGTTCGGCACCAGGTCCACGATGACTTTGATGTCCAGGTCGTGAGCCTTCAGTAACATCTCATCAAAATCGGCCAGACTGCCGAACATCGGGTCCACCTCGCGGTAGTCGGCCACGTCATATCCTGCATCTGCCTGCGGTGATTTGTAAAAGGGTGAGAGCCAGACGGCGTCGACGCCCAGCTTCTTCAGGTAGGGCAGCCGCGCGGTCACACCGCGCAGGTCCCCCATCCCGTCGCCGTTGCCGTCGGCGAACGAGCGGGGGTAGATCTGATAGACGACGGCGCTGGCCCACCACGTCCCCATATCAGATCCGGGCGTCGAAATTGGACGATGGGTCATGGTTGTCCCTCCGGTAACAATTAGGTGTAAACGCTTGCATTTCTTTCCGCAACGTTACTAGTGTGATGGTCACCACAACAACCGCACCACGACTAACTCTTGTCACTCAGCGAGGAGTTCTCTGCCAATGAAAACCAGCAAATTCTTATTGCCGGTCGCTACCGCCGGCGTTCTCGCCCTGACGCTCTCCGCCTGTGGCGGCGGTGGCGGGGGCGGCACCACAGCCGGTGGCGGTGACGCAGCCAACGGTCTCGACGGCCGCGGTCCCATCACGTATGTGCAGGGCAAGGACAACAGCAATGTGGTCCGTCCGCTGATCGAAAAGTGGAATGCCGCCCACCCCAACGAGAAGGTCACGTTCAAGGAGCAGACCGACCAGGCCGACCAGCAGCACGATGACCTCGTCCAGCACTTCCAGGCCAAGGACCCCAACTATGACGTCACAAGCGTGGACGTCGTTTGGACCGCGGAATTCGCTGCAAAGGGCTGGCTGCAGCCGCTGAAGGACAAGATGGCGCTGGACACCTCCGCCATGCTGAAGCCGACGGTGGACAGCGCATCGTACAAGGACACCCTGTACGCAGCGCCGGTATCCTCCGATGGCGGCATCCTGTACTACCGCAAGGACCTTGTGCCCACTCCGCCCAAGACTTGGGACGAGATGATGCAGATGTGCTCCATCGCCAAGGAGAACAAGATCGGCTGCTTCTCCGGCCAGTACAAGCAGTATGAGGGCCTCACGGTCAACGCTTCCGAGGCCATTAACTCTGCGGGCGGCTCCGTGCTGGACAAGGACGGCAAGCCGAGCCTGAACACCCCCGAGGCCAAGGCTGGCCTTGAGAACCTGGTGAAGGCATTCGCGGACGGCAACATCCCGAAGGAAGCCATCACGTACCAGGAAGAGGAAAGCCGCCGTGCCTTCCAGTCCGGTAACCTGCTCTTCCACCGCAACTGGCCGTACGTGTACAACCTGGCGACCACCGAGGGTGCGTCCAAGGTGAAGGACAAGCTGGGCATGGCCCCGCTTCCGGGCAAGGACGGCCCCGGCGCTTCGTCGCTGGGTGGACACAGCGCAGCCATCAGCGTCTACTCCAAGAACAAGGCCACGGCCCTGGACTTCCTGAAATTCCTGGTCGAAGAGGAACAGCAGAAATTCTTCGCCACCCAGGGTTCGCTGGCTCCGGTGATCAGTGCCCTCTACGATGACGCCGAGCTCGTGAAGAAGCTTCCGTACCTGCCGGTCCTGAAGACTTCCATCGAGAATGCTGTGCCGCGCCCTGTGACGCCGTTCTACCCGGCCGTCACGCAGGCGATCCAGGAGAACTCCTACGCGGCGCTGAAGGGTGAGAAGCCGGTGGACCAGGCATTGTCTGATATGCAGAAGTCCATCGAAGCCGCCGGTGCGGGATCGTAGTCCAGCCATGGCAACCGAAGTAGGCCCGACGCCGGTCAAGTCACCGGCGTCGGGCGGTACCCCGATACACCACGGGCCCAAGGGCGTGGGTGAGGACAACAAAATCCTCAGCCAGGGCAAATGGGCTACCTGGCTGCTGGCCCCGACTATCATCGCGCTTGCCGTGGTGATCGTTTACCCGATCATCAGCGCCATCGTGATGTCCTTCCAGAAGGACGCCGGCCTGGACCCTGCGACCGGCTTGTTCACGGCGGGCGGCCCGGCCGGCATCCAGAACTACGTGAACTGGATCGCGCAGCAGTGCGCCACCGCCGGCGGCGGGACCGTTGCGTGCCCTCCCGGGACCCTCGGAGCGCAGTTCTGGTCCGCCACCCAGACCACGTTCATCTTCACGATCATCACTGTCACGCTGGAAACGGTTTTGGGTTTCTGGATGGCCATGATCATGGCCCGGACCTTCAAGGGCCGCAGCCTGGTGCGTGCAGCCGTCCTGGTGCCGTGGGCCATCCCCACCGCAGTGACGGCACAGCTGTGGCTGTTCATCTTCGACTTCCAGGGCATCGCCAACAAACTGTTCAACACCTCCATCCTGTGGACCGGAAGCGAGTGGCCGGCCAGGTGGGCCGTCATCATCGCGGACACCTGGAAGACCACGCCGTTCATGGCGCTGCTGATCCTGGCGGGCCTGCAGATGATCCCGGCTGAAGTCTATGAGGCAGCGAAAGTGGACGGAGCCAGCGCCTGGCAGCGGTTCCGGATGATCACTTTGCCGCTGGTGAAGCCGGCGCTCATGGTGGCAATCCTGTTCCGTACCCTCGACGCGCTGCGCATGTTCGACCTTCCGTACATCCTCACGGGCGGTGCGAACAACACCACCACGCTGTCCATCCTTGTCATCAATCAAATCCGGCAAGGGTTTAACTCGGCGGCGGCGTTGTCCACCATTACCTTCATCATCATCTTTTTGGTCGCTTTCATCTTTGTCCGCTTCCTCGGGGCGAACGTTGTGGAGCAAAGCGGCGCCACCGGTAAGGGGAAGAAATGAGCACCGGGACAGCCCTCCGGGCAGAGCAGGACAGGGGACGCCGCGCCTCTCAGAACAAGGAAAAGTGGGCGCAGGGCCGCACGTACATCAGTGCGGCAGTCATCCTGATCTGGTGTCTGGCACCGGCGTACTGGATGGTCGTCGTGGCCTTCCGGGAGGTCGGCTTCACGTACGACACGTCGATTCTGCCCACGCATGTCACGCTGGATAACTTCATTACGGCATTCGACACGTCCTTCGGCAACAGGTTTGGCCAGGCGCTGCTGAACAGCATCTTCATCGGCGTGGTGGTTACCGCCATCTCGCTGCTGATCGGTGTTTTCGCCGCCTACGCCCTGGCCCGGCTGAACTTCCGGTTCAAGTTCCTGGTCCTGGGCTTCATCCTGGGCGCCTCCATGTTCCCCGGCGTTGCCCTGATCACGCCGCTGTTCCAGCTGTTCACCAACATCGGCTGGATGGGCACCTACCAGGCGCTGATCATTCCGAACATCTCGTTCGTGCTGCCGCTGACCGTGTACACGATGACGTCCTTCTTCCGCGAAATGCCGTGGGAGCTCGAGGAATCGGCGCGTGTTGACGGCTGCACGCAGGGGCAGGCCTTCCGGAAAGTCATCATGCCGCTGGCGGCCCCGGCCATCTTCACCACGGCCATCCTGGCGTTCATCTCCTCCTGGAACGAGTTCCTGATCGCCAGCCAGCTGTCCAGCGATGCAACGCAGCCGGTGACGGTGGCCATTGCCAACTTTGCCGGTGCGCAGCCCCAGCAGATCCCCTACACGGCCATCATGGCGGCCGGCACCATTGTCACCATTCCGCTCGTCATTCTTGTGCTCGTGTTCCAGCGCAAGATCGTAGCCGGCCTGACAGCGGGTGCAGTCAAGTGACGCACGGAGCAGCACCGCAGGGTAAGAAGCAGGCAGCGGGCCTCGGGCAAAAGCGTGTCCGTTCCGGCGAGGACTTCGACATCATCATCGGATTCCTCGGCTTTTGGGCTGTGGTGCTGCTCGTCGTTACCGTATGGATGGAGCTGACCGCCCAGCCGGCCTTGGGGTGGGCGCTAGGTCTGCTCGCCATCCTGCTGGCGCTCTACGGGATGATCAGGCTCCGCCGGCGCCTGCCGGCACGCACTGCCACGCGGCGCAACTGACACACGAAGGCCGGACTAAAATGGTTTCTTGCCGTTGGGAGAATGGGATGGCGGAAATCTGCACCAGGCCTTTGAGGGGACACCGTGGCGCGCACAAATGACCGGGCTCAGCGCGGCGGCCACTCCGGTGTGAGCATCGAGGACGTGGCGGCAGCCGCGGGGGTGTCTACTGCCACGGTGTCACGCGCGGTGCGGGGCCTGCCGCGCGTTTCGCCGGCAACTCGGGCGAAGATCCTCGAAGTTGCCGGTGCCCTGGGCTACGTGGCGTCCTCGTCAGCCTCTGGCCTGGCAACCGGCCGCACCAGGACCATCGGCGTGCTCGCGCCGTTCGTGAGCCGCTGGTTCTTTTCCAAGGCCATTGAAGGGGCCGACCGCGAGCTTCATGCGCGGCAGTACAACCTGTCCCTGTTCAATCTGGGCGGGCACGGCAGCCACCGTGAGCGGCTCTTCAGCAAGACCATGGTCTATAAGCAGATCGATGCGCTCCTTGTCCTGTGTATGGCGTTGTCCCACGAGGAGCTTGACCACCTGCAGAAAATCGACATTCCGCTGGTGGTGGTGGGCGGCCATGTCGAGGAATGCGCCTATGTCGGCATCGACGATTATGCGGCTGCTTCCACCGCCGTCAAGCACCTGATCGACCTGGGGCACCGCGACATTGCGCTGCTCCACGGGGACGACGAAACGGACCTCAACTTCGACGTCCCGCGCGTCCGCATTCTGGCCTTCCAGGACGTGATGGCGGCGGCGGGCCTTGAGGTCCGGCCGGAATGGGATGAGTGGGGCGATTTTACCCTCAGGAGCGGCCAAGAAGCGTTCCGCCGGCTGTGGGGCCAGCCCGGCCAGAAGCCCACCGCAATATTCTGTGCTTCCGACGAGATGGCCATGGGCGTCATTTTCGAAGCCCAGCGGGTGGGCATCCGGGTGCCCGAGGACCTGTCGGTGATCGGGATCGATGACCACGATTTTTCCGAAGCCATGGGGCTGACCACTGTGGCCCAGCGCCCGGACGAGCAGGCGGAGCTGGGCACGAAGATGCTCCTGGATGAGCTCCTCGGTATCACCGGCTCGGTTCGCTCCGCCATCGCTCCGCACCGCCTGATCGTGAGGCGCACGACGGCCCAACCCAGAGCCTAGCGGATAGAGGCATAGCGGCCCGTCAGCGAGTCAGGACGCCCGCGCGAGTTGGCGGATGGGAATCCACCGCGACGCGAGCCGACGGTAGGCGGCAGCTGCGCCGGTCATGTCGCCCTCTGCGAGGCACTCAATGCCCAGGCGCACATCCATGGGGGAGTCATCCGGATACACCTTGTCCGCCACGGCACCGTAGTCCAGTTCCACCATGGATTCCGCATGGAAGAGTTCCAGCCACTCGGTGAGCTGGGTGAGGTCGTCAAGCATGTCGAGATCCGGAGCCGCCAGCGCGAGGTTGGCAACGGCGTAGCGCACCCGGTCGAGGGCCTCGGCAATTGGGGCCAAAACCCGGACGGTGAGGATCCGGCCGCCGGCCTCGACCACTTCCTGCGGATCCGACTCGAGGAACAGTGAGAACCAGCTGAAGGGAATGCCCCAGGTGGACGCCCGGGTATGGACACGGTTGGCGCCTTCGCGGGCACTCACGAGATCAATGCGCTCCTGGTGCCTGTCCCGCTGCTCTTCCGGAATCAGGAGTTCAGCCAGCGGCCCGTGGATGCCCTCCATCAGCGCATTGGCTGCCAGCCCGGCCCGCAGGACAAGCTGGCTGGGGCAGTAAAGGAGGGAGTCGCCGTCGGAATCTTTCGGGTCCGGCGAATCCTTGGCGTCGTCCGCAACCGGCAGTCCCAGGGGGCGGGTGACCCGCACCAGGTCGGTCCGTCCCGTCGGGAACGGATCGCCGCCGGGCCGCGTGATCCGCCCCAGGGAGGCCAGCAGCTCGGCGTTTTCAACGGCAGCGCGGGACGCCGCCCGCTCACCGGCAGCCTTGAGCGCCGGACGCTGGTCCTCGGGGAACGCGTCCAGGGGCTCGTACACCCGCAGGGTGGACGAGAACGGCAGCCCGGCCTGCCCGCGGTAAAGGCTGCCCGTCATGAGTGTTCAGCCCTCATGAGTCAGCCAGCTCCACGAGCACAGGGGCGTGGTCAGAAGCGCCCTTGCCTTTGCGTTCCTCGCGGTCAATCGAGGCGCCGGTGACCCGGGCGGCAAGGGCGGGCGAGGCCAGGATGAAGTCAATGCGCATGCCCTCCTTCTTTGGAAAGCGCAGCTGCGTGTAGTCCCAGTAGGTGTAGACACCGGGGCCGGGGGTGTGCGGGCGGACCACATCCGAGTAGCCGACCTGCTCGAAGGCGTGGAAGGCGGCGCGTTCCGGTTCGCTGACGTGCGTGTAGCCCTGGGTGAGGAACAGATCGATGTCCCAGACGTCGTCGTCCGTGGGTGCGATGTTCCAGTCACCCATCAGGGCGACTTGCGCCTCCGGGTTGTCAGAGATCCAGCCGGCCGCGTGGTTCTTGAGGGTGTCAAGCCACTTGAGCTTGTACGGCATGTGTTCGTCGTCGAGGGCGCGGCCGTTGGGGACGTAGAGGCTCCATACTCGGACACCGCCGCAGGTGGCGGCCATGGCACGGGCTTCCTGAATCGGGTCCGAACCCCCCTTGCCAAACACGGGCTGGTCCACGAAGGCGCGTTCGACGTCCTCGAGGCCGACGCGGGAGGCAATCGCCACGCCGTTCCACTGGTTGAGGCCGTAGTGCGCCACCTCGTAGCCCATCCGTTCGAACAGCTCCCACGGAAAGTTGTCGTCCTTGCACTTGGTTTCCTGGATGGCAAGGACATCGCAGTCGGAGCGCTGCAGCCAGGCCTCCACACGGTCGGCACGGGCACGGAGGGAGTTCACATTCCAGGTAGCTATCTTCACAGTTCCTAACTTACCGAACTTGGGCCCGGGATGAACGGGGCGCAAGGGGAGCGCCCGCAGAACCGGGGCACTTCCGCGCGGACAAGCCGGGATATGACGGCCATGTGCCGTGGAAGCACATGAAAGTGCCCAACGGCGGCGGCCGAAGGCGTCTGATGGCGGCCGCCCGGCGGCGCCGACGGCGGGGCCGTCGGCGCCAAATTTTGGACTCTGGAATTTAGTAGGAAGTCCGAGTATATTCAGCTCCAAGATGACCTGGGTCACATGCAAAGGAGCATTCCATCATGGTGCGCGAACTGTCCCACTACGTCGACGGCCACAGGGTAGATGGTATTTCCGGCCGGTTCAGTGACATTTATGACCCCTGTACGGGTGAAGTGCAGGCGAAGCTTCCGCTGGCCAGCGCGGAGGAAGTCCGCAACATCATTGCAAGTGCGGAGAAAGCCCAGCCGGAGTGGGGCGCCATGAACGCCCAGCGGCGCGGGCGCATTCTGCTCAAGTTCGTGGACCTGGTAAACGAGAACCTGGACGAGCTCGCCCGGCTGCTTTCCTCGGAGCACGGCAAGACGGTTGCGGATTCCAAGGGGGATATCCAACGCGGCATCGAGGTGGTGGAGTTCGCCGCCGCGGCACCGCATCTGCTCAAGGGCGAGTTCACTGACAGCGCCGGGACCGGCATTGATATCCATTCCATGCGCCAGCCGCTGGGCGTGGTTGCGGGCATCACGCCATTCAATTTCCCGGCCATGATTCCGCTGTGGAAGTCCGGGCCCGCCCTCGCCGCCGGCAATGCCTTCATCCTCAAACCTTCCGAACGCGACCCGTCCGTGCCCCTCCGGCTGGCGGAGCTCTACTCGGAGGCCGGCGTGCCGGACGGAGTCTTCAATGTGGTCAACGGTGACAAGGAAGCCGTGGATGCGCTGCTTGAGGACCCGCGCGTCAAGGCCATCGGCTTTGTCGGCTCGACCCCCATCGCACAGTACATCTACGCCACGGCGGCGGCCCACGGAAAGCGCGCACAATGCTTCGGTGGTGCCAAGAACCACATGGTGATCATGCCGGACGCCGACCTCGACATGGCCACCGATGCCCTGATCGGCGCGGGATACGGATCCGCAGGGGAGCGCTGTATGGCCATCTCCGTGGCCGTACCCGTCGGCAAAAACACAGCGGACGCCCTGGTGGCGAAACTGGAGGACCGGGTCAGGCACCTGAAGGTCGGCCACAGCCTGGACAAGGATTCGGACTTCGGGCCCGTGGTGGCGGGATCTGCCAAGGAGCGGATCGAAAATTACATCCAGTCCGGCGTGGAGGACGGCGCGACGCTGGTGGCTGATGGCCGGGGGCTCACCGTTGACGGCTATGAGGGCGGTTTCTGGATCGGGCCCACGCTTTTCGACAATGTCACAAAGGACATGAAGATCTACAAGGAGGAGATCTTCGGCCCGGTGCTGAGTGTCGTTCGCGCTTCCGACTACGACGAAGCCCTCCGCCTCTGCAGTGAGCACGAGTTCGGCAACGGCGTGGCCATCTTCACCCGCGACGGGGACGCGGCCCGCGACTTCGCCAGCCGGGTCCAGGTAGGCATGGTGGGAGTCAACGTGCCCATCCCGGTACCCATTGCCTACTACACGTTCGGCGGGTGGAAGGCGTCAGGCTTTGGCGACCTCAACCAGCACGGAGCCGATGCCTTCCGCTTCTACACCAAGACCAAGACCGTGACCTCGCGCTGGCCCTCCGGTATCCGCCAGGGCGCCAGCTTCATCATGCCGGAAGGAAGCTGATGACCGCTGAAACGATTGAGGGTTCTCCGGATGAGGTTCTGTTCGAACAGCGCGGCCACCTCGGCGTTATCACGCTGAACCGCCCGAAGGCGGTCAACGCGCTCAACGCCGGCATGGTGGCCGCCATGCTGGAGCGGCTCACCGCGTGGGCGGACGACGACGGCGTGGCCACTGTTCTGGTGCAGGGTTCCGGAGAGCGGGGCTTATGTGCCGGCGGGGACATCGTGGCCATTTACCGCGACATCCTCGCCGGCGGGCACGAGACCGCGGACTTTTGGCAAGCGGAGTACCGGCTGAACTCACTCATTGCCCGCTATCCCAAGCCCTATGTGGCGTTCATGGACGGGCTGGTCCTGGGCGGCGGCGTGGGCATCTCCGCCCACGGTTCCGTACGGGTCGTCACGGAGCGGACCAGGTCGGGAATGCCGGAAACCACCATCGGATTCGTCCCCGACGTCGGCGGAACCCTGCTGCTCGCGCGCTCACCGGGGGAGGCCGGCACGCATGCGGCGCTGACGGGAGCACATCTGAGCGGAGCCGACGCGCTGTTCCTGGGCCTCGCGGACCACTTTGTTCCGTCCGGCAGGCTCGCTGAACTGGCGGCGGCACTGGAAAACGAAACTGCGGAGTCCGCCGTCGGACGCTTCGCAGAGAAGCCGCCCGCCTCCGCCCTGGAGGCGCAGCGGGACTGGATCGATGCCTGCTACGCGGCCGACGACGCCGGGGAAATCCTCCGCAGGCTGCGGGCGGAGGGCGGCCCGGCGGCGGAGGCTGCGGACACCATAGAGTCGAAGTCGCCCACGGCGGTGAAGGTGGCCCTGGCATCGCTGCGCCGGGCCACGGAGCTGAGCCTGGACGAGGCCCTGGCACAGGAGTACCGGGTGGGCCTTCGCTGCTTGGCCGGGCCGGACTTCCGCGAAGGGATCCGTGCCCAGGTGGTGGACAAGGACCGCAACCCGCAGTGGCGGCCGCCCACGCTGACGGAAGTGCACACGGAGGACGTTGAGCGGTACTTCGCCCCACTGGGCGAGAGGGAACTGGTTCTGCTGGAAAGGGAGACTGACCATGCCTGACGACGCGACACCGGAAGCTGCAGAAGCCGGGGAGAATTCAACGGCCGGCACTGCTGGGGCCAGGAAGGAACACATCGCCTTTCTCGGGCTGGGCCATATGGGTGGGCCCATGTCCATCAACCTGGTCAAGGCCGGGTACACCGTGGCGGGCTTCGACGTCGTGCCGGCGGCCCTGGAAGCCGCGCGTGAGCACGGCGTCCCTACCGTCGGGAGCGCTGCCGAAGCCGTCTCGGGGGCTGACGTGGTCCTCACCATGTTCCCCAGCGGCCGGCATGTGCTGGACGCCTACCAAGGTGCCGAGGGGCAGCCTGGACTGCTGGCCGCCGCCGCTCCAGGCACCATGTTCCTGGACTGTTCGACCATTAACGTGGACGAGGCCAGGGAGGCGGCCCGGCTGGCCATCGAGGCAGGGCACCGGGCAGTGGACGCACCGGTGTCAGGGGGCGTTGTGGGTGCGGAGGCCGGCACGCTGA
Source organism: Arthrobacter sp. B2060 (assembly GCF_059090445.1). Classification (NCBI taxonomy): domain Bacteria; kingdom Bacillati; phylum Actinomycetota; class Actinomycetes; order Micrococcales; family Micrococcaceae; genus Arthrobacter; species Arthrobacter sp. B2060. The sequence continues at coordinate 317,361 of NZ_JBNHFR010000001.1, read as the reverse complement.
CGTTCATGGTCGGAGCGCTGCCGGAGGACTTTGAAGCGGTGCGCCCGATGCTGGAGGTCATGGGCAAACGCGTGGTCCTTTGCGGCGACCACGGCGCGGGGCAGGCCGCCAAGGTTTGCAACAACCTGATCCTCGGAGTGTCCATGATTGCCGTGAGCGAGGCATTTGTCCTGGGTGAAAAACTCGGACTGACGCACCAGGCGCTCTTCGATGTCGCCTCCGCGGCTTCCGGCCAGTGCTGGGCGCTCACCACGAACTGCCCCGTCCCGGGGCCGGTGCCCACGAGTCCGGCCAACCGCGAGTATCAACCGGGTTTTGCCGGGGCCTTGATGGCCAAGGACCTCAAGCTCGCCCTGAACGCGATCCAAAGCACCGGGGTGGCTGCCCGAATGGGGCCGCTGGCCTCCGAAATCTATGATGCCTTCGCAGCCGAAGGCGGTGCCGGAAGGGATTTCTCCGGCATTATCACCGACATTCGGGACAAATCCGGTAAGTAGGCTTAGTTTGAATTGGGGACCAAACACTTAAGGGGCATGCATGACGCAGGAGTACGGGAACATTCTGGTGGAGCGCCGCGGGCGCGTGGGCCTCGTGACCCTGAACCGGCCCGAAGCACTGAACGCGCTGAACAGGGCGACGCTGGATGAACTCGTCGCTGCGGTGTCAGACATGGACACCGATCCCGGCGTGGGGGCCGTAGTGATCACTGGTTCGGGGAAGGCCTTTGCTGCCGGGGCGGACATCAAGGAAATGGCGTCCCAGGGATACATGGAGATGTACGACGCCGACTGGTTCCGTGGGTGGGAAGACCTCACCAGACTGCGGATACCACTGATCGCCGCAGTGTCCGGCTTCGCCCTGGGCGGCGGATGCGAGTTGGCCATGATGTGCGATTTCATCGTCGCCGGGGACAACGCCAAGTTTGGGCAGCCCGAGATCAACCTTGGAGTCCTTCCGGGGATGGGCGGCTCCCAGCGGCTGACCAGGGCCGTGGGCAAGGCCAAAGCAATGGACATGATCCTGACCGGCCGGTTCATCGATGCGGACGAGGCGGAGCGCGCCGGACTCGTGGCAAGGGTAGTGCCCGCAGGGGACACGGTGGAGGAGGCGCTGAAGGCCGCCGAAGTCATCGCCTCGAAGTCAAAGCCTGCCGCCATGCTGGCCAAGGAGGCCGTCAACGCGGCCTTCGAAACCGGGCTGGCCCAGGGCGTGCTTTTCGAGCGACGGCTGTTTCATTCGCTCTTCGCCACCGAGGACCAGAAAGAAGGCATGGCGGCTTTCTCGGAGAAGCGCCAGCCGGAGTTCAGGCACCGGTGAACCTCCCAGTCGCAGAGCAGCGCACCGCCAAGGTGACCTCCGTACGCGTGGTCCCCTCGGCGATGCTGTCGCTGTCCGGCTTCCTGCTCTTCGCGATGCACCAGCCCGTCCCGGGCTACGCGCTGCTGGCCGCCTCGCTCGTGCTTGCCGCGCTCGCAGACCGGGCGCTCTTCCGTGACCTCATCCTCATCGCGGCCGGAATCCTGGTGATCAGCGCGGTTCCGATCACCACCGACGTCAGCACCTCGCACATGCTTGTCATGGGGTCCGCCATGATCCTGGCCGTGGGCGTCCCTTACGCGGTGTCCCGCTGGGTCACCAGGGAGCATGCAATCGTGTTTCCCGTCATGACCGGCAATAAGTGGACCCGCGGCGAGAAGCTGTACCTGCCCGTGGTGGTGGTGCTTGGCTATGCGGTGCTGCCCGTCTATATGGTCCGGACAGGCGTCTACCAAAACTGGCCCGCGGTGCACGACCCCGACGGCATCATCCGGCTCTTCATCGGGACCAACGCCTTGGGCATCTGGGATGAACTGTTTTTCATCTGCACGGCCTTCACCCTGTTCCGTCGCCACATGCCGGACTGGCAGGCCAACCTCCTGCAGGCGGTACTGTTCACGTCCTTCTTGTGGGAGCTCGGATTCCGGGCTTGGGCACCGCTGTTCATTTTCCCGTTCGCGCTGCTTCAGGCGCGCATCTTCACGGTGACCAAGTCGCTTTCCTACATCGTGGCTGTCCACCTGCTCTTCGACTTTGTCCTGTTCCTGGTCCTGCTGCATGCCCACAACCGGGAATGGTTCGACATCTTCCTGTACTGACGTCGCCTGTGCTGAAGATCAGCCTGTCAGTGGGAGTTTGCCGCCTCGGTGCGTTCCGGGGCCCCGAAAAGCCACGCCGCGACGTCGCTCCGCAGGATCTGGTGGGGGCTCCCCGTGGGGCTGACGCTCCCGGTCGGCACGTAGTAACCGCGCCCCGAGCCCGGACCTCCGGCGGCGCGGTCCAGTGCCTGGATAATGTGGCGGCTCAGGTGGCCCTTCGGGCCAGTGGCCCGGATCTCCTCAAGTTCGTGCGGGGCGAGACGCCCCAGAACAGCAGCAATGTCGGCCACGATCGTTCCCTTCCTCGCCCGCGTTCCCCTCGCTCGGGTATTAGAAGAGCAACGCTAAGGCACGGCTATTAACGGGAGGTGAAGTTCCGGCGGCGATCAGCGAAAGTCGCCGGAGCGGCGGCCTGTTGGCGCATCAGCCCGCGGTTTGCAGGCCGCCGGCAGGCATCCGCACAGACCCCAGCAGGCCGCCGGCGGCCTGCAGGACCTGGCTCACGTCGGAGCAGGAGAGTTCATAGAAGAGACGGCCGTCCTTCCGGGAGGGGACGATCAGCCGTTGCCGCCGGAGGATGCCCAGGTGCTGGGAAAGGTTTGAGGCCTCAAGGCCCGTGTCATCGCGCAGCCGGCTCACTGCCACCGGTCCGTCAACCAGCATTTCGAGGATGAGGATCCGCGCCGGATGTCCCATCGATTTGAAGAGGTCTGCCTTTGTGTCGCTCAGGACCACGCCGCCTGCCATGTCATCCATCATGGATTTCCTCCGCTGCAGTCCCCATCCGATGCCGGCGCTGCTGAACTGCCGCGCCTGCAGTCAATTATAGAGACAGAACGGTCTGTCTTAGACCTTCCAATCTCCAGCTACAACATAGCGGGCCGGAACCAGGACGTGAACCCCGGTCAGCTAGCTGGCCAGACCTTGCCAAACAGGCCTGCCTGGTTCAGACTTTCATAAATTCATCAAATCGCGCCCTGCGTAATCCGCGGCGTGATTCAGGAACACGTGGACTGCTTCCGGTGCCGACGATGTCACCGGGAGCCTTGTATTTCTGTTGAGCAAGGGGGATCTTTATGGCCGGTATGTTTGAACTTTTCCTTGACGATGACGCTAGGTTCAGATTCCAGCTCACAGCCCCGGACGGCACAGTGATGGCCGTGTCCCGGGCTTTTTCCAATAAGGAGGAAGCGGTAGAGGGAATTGCCGCAGTCCGCGAGTACGCAGGCATGGGTCACGTAAGGGATATTTCGGTGACACGACTGCGGCGCACCGCTCCATCGCGCACGGACGTCCGGCGGGGGTGCAGGACCGGTGAGCAGATAAGGCCGCTCGTGTCCGCCACCGACAGTTATTTCCCAGGCGCCTGAGCATGGACGGGCAGGGTGCGGCAGAAGGCGCGACGAATCAGCCGAAGACTGTAAACACCTACTCCAGTGCTCTGGGCGAAGCTAACTGCGCTGCCGGTACATTTCACTACGATGCTGTGTCCCGGGAACTGCGATGGTCGGATGACATCTACGCCCTGCACGGGTACGCACGCGGGGAGATCGTACCCACCATCGAACTTCTTTACTCGCACAAGCATCCCGAGGACCGCGACCGCTGCCGTGAGGTCTTCGAGGCCGCCTGCGTCTCGGGCGGCTACTTTTGCAGCTACCACCGCCTCATCGACTCCAAGCTCCGGGAGCACCGCGTCATCACGGCCGGGGAGGCCGTCGTCGAATCTGGCGTCCTGCAGCGCGCGGACGGCTTCATCATTGACCTGACCAGCACGCTTCACTGGGAGACGGAGCGGGCCGCCCGCGAGGCGGTGGAGGGTGCCGTCGGAACGCGCGCCACCATCGAACAGGCCAAGGGCATTCTGATGGGGATCCTGCGCATCAACTCCGAAGCGGCATTCGACCTTCTCTCGATCCACAGCCAGCACACCAACATCAAGGTGTGCAGCACGGCGGCCGACCTCGTCCAGCTGGCAAACAACCCGCAGCAGATTGCCCCGCTCGACGCCTTCATTGAGGAACTGCGGCATCCCTCCGGCCGGCGCGTGGAAAGCGACACGGTGCCAGGCTGATGACCGGGCGCTGCGGCTGAAGCCGCCGCCCGCCCGGGCGTCATTCTTCGGCGAAGTCCCCTGACTTGCGGCGGAAGTCTGCGAGTATCCGTATCAGCTGGTCCGTGTCGCCGGCGGTGAATCCGGACTGGCTGAAAACCTCCGTGTTGAGCACCGCCGTCGCACGTTTTGCAACGGTGCTGCCCTCGGTGGTGAGCTCGATCAGCGTGGTGCGGCCATCGGTGGGGTGCGGTGAGCGCACCACGAGTCCGGCTTTTTCAAGGCGGTCGACGGCGTTGGTCACCGACGTGGGGTGCACCTGGAGCAGGGCGCTGGCTTTGTTCATCGGAAGCGCGCCGCTGCGTGCGAAGCTCAACAGCGCCAGGAGCTCATAGCGGGCAAAGGTGAGGCCGAAGGGCTTCAGGGCGCCCTCGATGCGGGCCAGGAGTATCTGCTGCGTGCGCATGATTGCTGTAATTGCGGCCATTGGCGCGGCGACGTCGCCCCAGCCATGGCGTTCCCAGTTCCGCTGGGCGTCGGCGATGGGGTCGCGGGGCAGCGGCGTTCCCACGGTCATTTCCCGCTTTTCAGGCCCGGAAAGTCAGCTTCGGAGTACTCCGTGCCCGGGCCCGGGCCGGTGCCCGTGCTCGTGCCCGGACTCTGGTGAACGGGCGTGCCGGAAACGGACGCGCCGCCGTGCCTGGCCTCTTCACTGCGGCGCAGTTCGACGCGGCGGATCTTGCCGGAAATGGTTTTGGGCAACTCGGTGAATTCGATCAGGCGGATGCGTTTGAAGGGTGCGAGGCGGTCCCGGCAATAGCGGAGGATCTCCTCAGCCAGTTCAGGGCCGGGGTCGTGGCCTGGCGCAAGAACCACGAAGGCCTTGGGCACGGACAGTTTGACGGGGTCCGGCGACGGAACGACGGCAGCCTCGGCCACGGCAGGATGCTCGATCAGCACGCTCTCCAGTTCGAACGGGGACAGCCGGTAGTCAGAGGATTTGAAGACGTCGTCACCGCGGCCAACATAAGTGATGACGCCGTTCCCGTCCCTGCTGGCCATGTCCCCGGTGTGGTAGTAGCCGGCCCGGAAGGCCTCAGCCGTCTTTTCGGGATCGCCGTAGTACCCCTTCATCAGCCCGACAGGGCGGGGGTCCAGGCGCAGGCACAGCTCGCCGTCGTCCGCTTCTTCCCCGGTGGCGGGATCAACCAGGACCACATCGTAACCGGGCAATGGCTGGCCCATTGCCCCGATCTTGACCGGCTGGCCGGGCGTGTTGGCCACCTGGACCGTGGTCTCGGTCTGGCCGAATCCGTCGCGGATGGTCTGGCCCCAGGCCCGGTGGACCTGCCCGATCACCTCGGCGTTGAGCGGTTCACCGGCCGAAACGACTTTCGTGGGCGGATTCTTCAGGAGCGTGAGGTCTGCCTGGATGAGCATCCGCCACACAGTGGGCGGCGCGCAGAAACTGGTCACCTTCTCGCGGTCCATCTGCTCCATGAGGGAACGGGCGTCAAAGCGGTCGTAGTTGTAAATGAACACGCAGGCCTCGGCGATCCACGGCGTGAACACGTTGGACCACGCATGCTTCGCCCAGCCGGGGGAGGCAACGTTCAGATGGACATCGCCGGGCTCGAGGCCGATCCAGTACATCGTGGAGAGGTGGCCGACGGGGTAGGACGTGTGCGTGTGCTCCACGAGCTTGGCCTTCGAGGTGGTGCCCGAAGTGAAATACAGGAGCAGGGTTTCGTCGGCCTTAGTGGCGGCGTCCGGAGCAAATTCGCCCGGGGAGGCGGCGGAGTCCGAGTACTGCAGGGTGTCCGGCTGGCCGGTCCCAGCCGCGCCGACTTCAATGAGCCTGTAGTTTCCCGGAACATCGGCAAATTTGCCGATGTTGGAACTTCCGACGGCGGCCCAGGCCGCTTCGCCGCGCTCGACGCGGTCCTTCAGGTCCGCTGGGCCCATCAGGGTGGTGGTGGGGATGAGGACGACGCCCGACTTGATGCCCGCCAGCATGATCTCCCAGAGTTCCACCTGGTTTCCAAGCATGACGATCATGCGGTCCCCGCGCTGCACCCCCTGGCCCCGGAACCAGTTCGCCACCTGGTTCGAACGGACCGACAGTTCGGCGAAGCTGCGGCGGGTCGCCGTGCCGTCCTGTTCCACGATCACCAGGGCGGGTTTGGCTCCCGTTGCCGGGTCCGCCGCCAAGGCATCGAACCAGTCCCGCGCGAAGTTGAATTCCTCGAACCGTGGCCACTGGAAGCTGCTCCTGGCCTCGCCGTAGTTGTTGCGCAGGGCCAGCAGTTGGTCGCGTGCTGCACGGAAGTCATCGGTGACTGTCATGGGGCACCTTTCGCCTGGGGATGCACGTCCTAGTGATCCATATCACTCTGCAATATACTAGGACATCCAAGGGTTTGAAAGAGCGAAGGGACCGCGCCCGTGCAGCCACAAGGACGTGACAACGGACAATCCACAGCCGTGCCTGCGGCGGCCGGTGACGACATGCGCGGGCAGGCGCCGCCCTTCCCCGACGCCGACCTCATGTACATCGCAGACCTGCTTCCTCCGGACGAACGGAAGCGCTACCTGGACGTCCGGGAGTTCCTGCAGTCCAGGGTCAGGGCGCAGTCCATCGATTACTGGAACCGCGAGGAGTTCCCGTTCGGGCTGTTGGCGGAGATGGGCAAATGCGGGCTCGGCGGGCTGCAGACCGACGGCACATCAAAGCTCTTCAAGGGCCTCATGTACGTTGAGGTGGCCCGGGCCGACGTGTCGCTTTCGGCCCTGGTGGGCATCCACAACGAGTTGATTGTGGGCATGATCCATGAGCTTGGGTCCGAGGAGCAGAAGCGCCGCTGGCTGCCTGGACTGACGGCGTTCACGCAGCTGGGAGCTTTCGCCCTCACGGAGCCGGACCATGGCTCGGACATCGCGGGGGGACTTGCAACCTCGGCCAGACTGGAGGATGGCGAGTGGGTGATCAACGGTGCCAAGCGATGGATTGGCGCCGGAACCATTGCGGACTTTGCCCTGGTGTGGGCCCGGGATGAGGCCGACCAGCAGATCAAGGGTTTCATTGTTGAAACGGACCGGCCCGGCTACGCCGCCACCAAGATCAGCAACAAGATTGGCTTGCGGATCATGCAGAACGCGGACATCGTGTTGGACAACGTCCGGGTTCCCGAAACGAACCTGCTTCCCGGGGCAACGGACTTCTCCAAGGCCAACCGGCTCCTGCGGGATTCGCGCGCGTGGGTGGGATGGCAGGGTGCGGGGATCCAGCTGGCCGCGTTCGACGTCGCGCGCTCCTACTCGCTTCAGCGCCGGCAGTTCGGCAAGGAACTGGCCCGGTTCCAGCTCATCCAGCAGCAACTGGCCGAGATCCTCGGTAACGCCTCCGCGTCGCTGGCCCTGATGGTGCAGGTCGCCCGGATCCAGGAGGAGGGCCGGCTGGACATGGCCCAGGCCGCCATGGCCAAGGCGACCACCACGCGGCTCGCACGATCGTCCGTGGCCATGGGGCGGTCGTTGCTCGGCGGCAACGGCATCAGCAGCGACTTCGAGATGGGCAAGCTCTTCGGGGATGCCGAAATCCTCTATACATATGAGGGAAGCTACGAGATCAACTCCCTCATCGTTGCCAGGGCCGTAACCGGGAAGTCCGCCTTCGTCTAGGTCCCGGCGCGCGCGGCGGCCTCACGTGCGGCAGCCTCAATCCGGTCGACGTGGGCGCTCTGCTCTGCGGCACTCCGCACGGGAAGGTTGGGATCATTGGGGCCCTGCCCCACGGCGCCGTCGATCAGTTCGCGGAGGATATCCGCGTGCCCCAGATGCTGGGCGGTCTCCGCGCACATGTGCACGAGGATCTGCTGCAATGTAACGTGCCTGCGCTCTTCCGGCCACCACGGCACGACGCCTGGCGCATCCAGCGGCAGTGACTCAATGGTGGCATCGCTGTGCGTGGCCGAGAAGCGGTGCAGCTCTACGATCTCATCACGTGTCTCCCCGGCGGTGGCCCACATGTCCGCGTCTGGTTCCGCGGCGTCGTCGAACCAGGGGAGGTCGCGTCCGCTGGGACGGCCAAACACCTCGCCGAAGTAGCCGAGCTCTACGCTGGCGACGTGCTTGACGAGCCCCAGCAGGTTGGTCCCTGTGGACGTCATCGGCCGGCGGGCTTCGTACTCGCCCAGACCGTCGAGCTTCGCGAGAAGCTGGCCGCGGCGGGTGCGGAGGTAGCGGTGCAGGATCGCTTTGTCATCCATGGGTGCACTCTCGGCTTAGGGGCGGCCAGGACCAAAGGCGCCGGGACCAAAAGCGCCAGGAGACAGAAACTGCCCGGGATGTGCTTGCCAGCACGTCCCGGGCAGTTTCTTCAAACCTACAGCGGGCGAATGTTCTCAGCCTGCGGGCCCTTGGGGCCCTGGGTCACGTCGAATTCGACTTTCTGGTTTTCATCCAGGGAGCGGTAGCCGCTGCTGGCAATTGCCGAATAGTGCGCGAATACATCTGCCGATCCGTCATCCGGAGCGATGAATCCGAAGCCCTTTTCGGCGTTGAACCATTTAACTGTGCCTGTTGCCATGTGCTGCTACTTCCTTTGTAACCCTTATTTCTGGTCCTGCTCCAACGGCAGGCAGATGCGGAGAATGTTTTCCGCTATCTCAAACCTATGGGCAGCACGCGGGCCGTGCAATAGCTGGAGTCATCAACTGTCCCTTCTGCAACGCCTGATGACGGCATTAACGGCCTCCATTAACGGAGTGTTCGGCCATTGTTTTTCTGTGGGATGTCCTAAATCAGCTCTTACGGGCGGCGGCTAACTCCAGGTCCGCCAGCCGGGGAGGGTTTGCCCCTGGCCGCGAGCAGGTGATGGCCGCGGCCCTGTTCGCGTAGGCGGCCAGGCCGTGCAGTTCATCCGGTGAGAGTTCCTGCAGGCGTGGCCTGCCGGCCGCCCCGAGTGCGTCCATCTGCGCCAGCCCGGAGATCAGGGCTGCCATGAAGGAGTCTCCTGCCCCTACGGTGTCTGCCACTGTGATGGCCTCGCCCGGCATCTCCACGCGTCCCTGCCGGGTCAGGATGACCGGTCCCCGGGCGCCGCGGGTCAGGGCCACCAGTGATGGTCCGAGTTCCAGCCAGGCGGCCATGGAGTCCTCCGGCGTCCTGTCGGGGTAAAGCCACCGGAGGTCCTCATCGCTGGCTTTGACGATGTCGCTGGCGGCCACGAAATCTTCGGCCTGTTCCCTCGCCGCTGCCGAGTCCGGGCTGATGGCGGGCCGGCAATTGGGGTCAAAGCTGACGGTGGCATGCGGGCGTGCTGCCTCGATCAGCCCCCGGACGGAGTTGTTGCCCGGGGGCAGCAGCGTTGCGATGGATCCGGTGTGCACATGGAGTGAATTCTCCGCCACCGCCAGGGCAGGAATGGAGGCCCCGTTGATGTCCCAGCTGATTGAGAACGTGTAGTGCGCGGCTCCGGCGGCATCCAGGGACGCCACGGCAGTTGAGGTCGGCAGGGAGCCGCCGACAATGGCGTCGACACCGTTGCTGTCCAGGTGGTCGGCGATCATCTGCCCGTAGGCATCCTCGGCAAAATGGGTGACGAGCTTGGTCCGGAGGTCCAGACGGGCGCAGCCGACGGCGACGTTGAGCGGGCTGCCGCCCGGGTGCGCCTCGGGCGCGGTGTTTCCGCGCGTTGTTGGTCCCCGCCCCGGGGCGTCGATGATGTCAACGAGTGACTCGCCGATGACGGTGATGAAGGCCCCGTCGTCGATCAAAGCTCCGTCGTCGATTAGGGTCCCGTCGTCAGGGATGTCTGCTTGCGTACCGTTCTCGTGTAATGGCATGGCTGCTTCCTTGCAGGTCGATGGTGAACGTTGTACCTGTTGAGCGGCGCGGTGGTGCCGTTTGCCGGCTTATCGGCCGGGGTAAACGACGGCCTTGAGCTGCCCTGGTTGCTTGCCGGCTTTCAGTGCGTCCTCTGATTGGGCCAGGGTGAACTTGCCGGTGACCAGGATGTCCAGGTCCACTTTTCCGTCGGCGATGAGTTGGATCGCCAGAGGCCAGGTGTTGGTGTACCTGAACACTCCGGAGAGCCAGATCTCACGGTTCTGGATGAACGAAACGGGGAGTTCGACGTCGTCCGCCCCGAGCCCTACCAGGATGACCCGCCCCGCCGGTCCGACGGCCCTGATGCCGGAGCGGACGGCCTGCGCGGCGCCGGAGGCGTCGATGAAGGCGTCGACGTCCAGCCCTTCCACGCTGTCAGTCCTGGCGTTGAGTGCGTGGGTCGCGCCGTGTGCCAGGGCGAAGGCAAGGCGGTCCTCGGCGATGTCCGTGATGTAGATTTCGGTGGCACCGAAGGCGCGGGCCGCCTGGGCCGCGATGATCCCGATGGGGCCGGCGCCGGCGATGAGCACGCGGCTGCCGGGTCTGATTGCGGCGCGTTCGCAGGCCCACAGCCCGACGGAGAGCGGTTCGATGAGCGCGGCTGCCTCGTCGCTGACGCTGTCCGGGATGTCATAGGCGAAGTCGCTTTGGATGGTCACGTATTCGGCGAAGGCACCGTCAATCGGCGGGGTGGCGTAAAACTCAATGTCGGGGCAGAGGTTGTAGCGCCCGGCCTTGCACTGCTTGCACGTGCGGCACGGCCGCTGGGGCTCGACGGCGACCCGCTTGCCCACGCGCTCAGGGTCAACGGCGCTTCCGACGGCGGCGATGCGGCCGGAGAGTTCGTGGCCGAGGACCAGCGGGTGGTCCACCACGTAGTCGCCGATGCGCCCGTGTTCGTAGTAGTGGACGTCGCTGCCGCAGACACCGACGGCGGCGACCTGCACGAGGACCTGGTCGGGCTCGAGTTGCGGGACGGACAGGGTTTCCAGCACCATGTCGCCCTGGCGTTTCAGGATGGAGGCGCGCATGGTGGCCGGTACTTCCGCCCCAAGTGCGGGGGACTGTGCGGTGGGTGTTGTCATCTTGAAGCAATCCTCTGGAAGTCGGAGTTGAGGTGGCTGGCTACTTCACGGCGCCGAGGGAGAGGCCCTGGACCAGCTTGTCCTGGGCGGCGAAGCCCGCGAAGAGCACCGGAAGGGAGATCACGACGGCGGCCGCGCAGACCTTGGCCAGGAACAGGCCCTGGCTGGAGACGAAGCCGGTGAGGAAGACGGGGGCGGTTCCGGCCATGACGCCGGTGAGGACGCGGGCGAGGAGGAGTTCGTTCCAGCTGAAGATGAAGCAGATCAGGGCGGTGGCGGCGATGCCGGGCATGGCAACCGGGGCGATGATCTTGCGGAGCGTCAGGAGCAGGCTGGCGCCGTCGATCTGTGAAGCCTCCAGCATTTCGACCGGCACTTCCGCGAGGAACGAGCGCATCATCCAGACCGCGATGGGCAGGTTCATGGAGGTGTACATGAGGATCAGGAACCAAATGTTGTCCAGGGCGCCGGCGGTCTTGGCGAAGAGGAACAGCGGCAGGACCGCAGCGACCACCGGCATCATCTTGGTGGAGAGGAAGAAGAACATGACGTCTGTCCACTTCTTCACGGGCCGGATGGACAGCGCATAGGCGGCCGGAATGGCCAGAACCAGCACCAGGACGGTGGAGAGGACCGAGGCGGTCGCGGAGTTGATCAGCGGCGGCCACGGGCTGACCCCGGAGCTGGCGCCGAAGAATTCCTTGTAGGCGTCCAGGGTCAGGTTCGCGGCGACGGAGGGCGGATTGGTGGCAGCGTCCGTCTCGGAGTGGAAGGAGGTCAGGATCATCCACAGGACCGGGGCGGCGAAGAGCAAGGCCAGCAGCCAGGCCGCGACGCCGGCGGCGGTGTTGTTCCGGGTGGGGTCCATGCGCGACTTGCCACCGAATTTACCGAAGCGGCGGCGGGTTCCGGTGTTCAGGGCGGCGGGCGATGTGGAACGGGCATGGCCCGACTTGCGGGGCGCGGCAGGGGTGAGTGTGCTCATCGTGCTGCCTCCTTCTTGAAGAGCGAGAAAACGGTGCGGAGGGCGAAGGTCGCCACGATGATGGTGCCGACGACCACCACGACGCCGGCGGCGGAGGCCAGGCCATATTCGTTGGCGAAGTAGAACGTCTGGTAAATGGCGTAGGGCAGGTTGGCCGTGCCCAGGCCGCCGGAGGTGAGGGTGAAGACGGCGTCGAAGTTCTGCACGATGTAGATCGCTCCGAGCAGGCCTCCGAGTTCCAGGTACTGGCGAAGGTGCGGCAGGGTCAGGTGCCGGAAGATGGCCCAGGACGTGGCGCCGTCCATCTGGGCTGCTTCGACGGTGTCCATGGGGCGGGACTGCAGTCCCGCGAGCAGGATGAGCATCATGAACGGCGTCCACTGCCAGACCAGGGACACGATCACGGCCATCAAAGGCGCCTGGGAGAGCAGGTCCGGCTGGGGCGGGGTGTCGCTGCCGAACAGCGACCAGATCCAGGTCAGGGTGCCATTGATCAGCCCGTACGTGGGGTTCAGCAGGGCGTGCTTCCAGATCAGGGCCGCGGCGACCGGGACCACGAGGAACGGTGCGATGAGCAGGGTCCGGGCCAGTCCGCGGCCGATAAACTTCTTGTCCAGCAGCAGGGCCAGTCCGAGCCCGATGACCAGGCTGGCCAGGACCACGGAGACGGTCAGGACGATGGTGGTGAAGATGGCCTGGCGCAGGTCGGCGTTGGTGAGGACCTGGATGTAGTTGTCGAAGCCGGCGAAACCGGTCTGGTCCGGGCGGAGGCTGTTCCAGTTCAGGAACGAGATGATCAGGGTCACCACGAACGGAAGCTGGGTAACGATGATGAGGAAGATCAGGGCCGGCAGCAGCGGCGCACGCCGTGCCCAGGCCAGTGCGCGTTCACGCGCCCTGGCATCTTTGGAAGGTTTGGAGGCGCTGTGCCCGGGGGTGGGGACGGCGCGCGCTGGTGCGGTAGTCATGATGTTCTCCTGCGCTGCTGCGGCCCGCCCTCAGGAGGGCCACAGCAGCGGTTGGTGGGTTGTTACTTCTTGTACTTGTCGCCGATTTTTTGTGCGGCGTCCTGGCCCTTCGCCAGCGCATCGGCTACTGAGCCCTGGCCGGCGATCGCTGCGCTGACGCCCTGGGAGACCGTGGTGCCAAGGTCGGCGAACTCGGGGATGCCGACAAACTGGATGCCCACGACCGGGCGTTCCTGCACACCGGGGTTCTTCGGGTCGGCGTTTTCAATGGCGGAGCGTTCTGCCTTGAAGAACGGGGCGGCCTTCTGGAACTCGGCGTTCTCATAGGTGGAGATACGTTTGCCGGAGGGGACCTTGGCCCAGCCGAGCTTCGAGGCCACGAGCTCTTCGTACTTCTTTGAGCTGGCCCAGGCGATGAACTTGCCGGCAGCGTCCTGCTTCTTGGAGGCAGCCTGCACGCCCCAGGACCAGGTCCACAGCCACCCGGACGAATCCGTCTTCTTCACCGGTGCCTGGGCGTAGCCGATCTTTCCTTTCACCGGGGAGGCGTCGGCTTCCAAAGCACCTGCTGCTGAGGTGGCGTCGTACCACATGGCCACCTTGCTCTGGCTCATGTTGTTCAGGCACTCGGTGAAGCCGGCCTGCGCTGCACCTGCCTCGCCGTGCTTGCGGACCAGGTCCACGTAAAACTCAGTGGCTTCTTTGAACTCGGGGGCGTTGACCTGGGCGTTCCAGTCCTTGTCGAACCAGGTCCCGCCGAAGGTATTCACCACGGTGGTCAGCGGGGCAAAGACCTGGCCCCAGCCGGGCTGGCCGCGCAGGCAGATGCCCTTCATGCCCGGCGCGGCGCCGTCAGCCTTCGCGGCAAGGTCAGCGACCTGGTCCCAGGTGGGCTTCTCCGGCATGGTCAGGCCCTTGGCCTCGAAGATGTCCTTGCGGTACATCAGAAAGGAGGACTCCCCGTAGAACGGTTCGCCGTAGAGCTTGCCGTCCTTGCCGGTCAACGACGCGGTGTAGGCGGGCAGGATATCTGCCTGGTTGAACTCGGCGTCCTTGGCCACATTGTCCAAGGGGGCCAGCCACTTGTTCTCCGAGTAGAAGGGGATTTCGTAGTTGGACAGGGACGCCACGTCGTACTGGCCGGCCTGGCTGGAGAATTCCTGGCTGATCTTGGCCCGGACGTCGTTTTCCGGCAGGACCGTGTAATTGACCTTGATGCCGGTGTCTTTGGTGAAGTTGTCTGCGGTCAGCCTCTGCAGGTCTTCCATCTGCGGGTTATTCACCATCAGGACATTGATGCTGTTCTGGTCACCGGCGGCCGTGCCGCCGCCGGCTCCGGAGCAGGCTGAGGCAGAAAGTGCGATGCACAGGGCGCCGGCGGCCAGTGAGGCAGCGCGCATTTTTGGGCGCATTGAGGACTCCTTTGTTCTTCAGGGGGTGCACAGCCGCCGCACTTCGACTGCTTCATCGAAGTACCGGACTGGGGGAGAGGCTAAGGTCGTGAATCCGACGGGCCCCGCTTGTGTTCCTCAACATTAGGCCTGAGGCGTGGGGCACAACTAGCGCCGTGGTTGCCAACTTCTGATACAAATTTGCCATGTCGCTGTGAGGAGAGGGGCGCTAATGTTGGGGAAGGCACCCGACCGTGCCCCGTATCCCACACACCCATCAAATGCCTGGAGAATCAGAATGAGCGCGACGGATCCGAGCAACGGCGCATCTGCCAGGCTCGCCGAAAGGCTGCTGGGCATGCGCGCCAACCGCGAAGTTATTCCGGACGACCCGAACAGTTCGGTCCGGTGGCACGAGCACGACTATCCCAGCCCGCTGGCACGCTGGAACTACCATCCCGAGTACGAGATCCACCTGATCCGGAAAGGCAGCGGAAAGTTCATCGTCGGAGACCACATCGGCACGTTCGAGGCCGGACATGTCTCCCTCATCGGTTCCGGGCTGCCGCACGACTGGGTCAGCGACCTGGAGCCCGGAGAAGTCCTGGAGCGGCGCGATGCCGTGATCCAGTTCGACGGAAAGTGGATCCGGAAGGCAGCCTCCGTCGTTCCGGAAATGGTCGAGATCCAGCCACTGCTGGAACACTCCGCACGAGGGATCGAGTTCCTGGGGCCTTCAGCCCGGGCCGCGGCCGCAGCGATCGAGGCCATGGGCGCATCCGAGGGATTGGAGCGGCTTCACCACCTCCTGGAGCTCTTCGCGATTCTTGCGCGGGCGCCCCAGGACGAGCGGCGCTACCTCGCCGAAGAATGGTTCCGGCCGCAACTGGACGGCCAGGCCGCGGCAGTGGTGGACATCGTCCTCGAATACGTCTTCAATAACCATGCGGGCAGCGTAAAGATGTCCGAGGCCGCAGCCTTGGTGGGCATGTCCGAACCCACCTTCTCGAAATATTTCAAGCGGTCCACCGGACAGAATTTCAGTGACCTTGTCCGCAAGCTGCGGCTGGCGCATGCCCGGCGGCTCCTGGAACGCAGCGACATGGCGATTTCCACTATTTGCTATGAGGTGGGCTTCTCGAATCTGTCCAACTTCAACCGGCAATTCCTGAACGAAACCGGAGCCACGCCGCGTGAGTACAGGGCGCGGGCGGTTCCCGCGTAGCGGCTCAGGGCCTCAGCAGTACCTTGATCGCTCGCCGCTCGTCCATGGCCTTGTACGCCTCAGGGGCCTCCTCGAGCGACATTTCGACGTCGAACACCCGGCCGGGATTGATCCTGCCCGCGAGCACGTCCGCCAGCAGTTCCGGGATGTAGGTCCGGGCGGGAGCCATGCCGCCTGACACCGTGATGTTCTTGTCGAACAGGTAGCGCAGCGGGATTTCCGCGCCGCCGGTCGGAACGCCCACGAATCCCAAAGCGCCGCCGGGGCGTACGGAGTGCAGGGCCTGTTCCATGGACTCCTTGGTCCCCACGCACTCCAAGACCGAATCGGCAAGCACGCCGCCGAGCAGTTCACGGACTTTCGCCACGCCCTCGTCCCCGCGTTCGTCCACGATGTCCGTTGCGCCGAACTCCCGGGCGATTGCCTGCCGGTCGGCGTGGCGGGACATGGCAATGATCCGCCCGGCTCCCAGCCGCTTCGCTGCCAGCACCCCGCAGAGTCCCACGGCGCCGTCGCCCACCACCACAACGGTCCGGCCGGGCGCGACCCGGGCGCTGAGCGCGGCGTGGTGGCCGGTGGCCATCACATCGGACAGGGTGAGGAGATTCTTGCGCAGCGCCTCGTCCGGTTCCCCGACGCCGGGAACTTTGACGAGTGTGGACTCAGCCAGCGGCACACGCACGGCCTGGCCCTGGCCGCCGTCGATCCTGTGGCCCGCATCGTCTTTGCCGCCCCAGCCCGCGAGCCGGTCGCAGGCCACGGTCACGCCGTTGCGGCACTGCGGACACGCGCCGCAGCTCACCACGAACGGCGCGATGACGAAATCGCCTTCCCTGAGCACCCCCACGTCAGCGCCAACGCTCTCCACGACGCCGATGAACTCATGTCCAATTGCGGAGGGCCTGCGGATCGGCTTCACGCCCCGGTACGGCCACAGGTCCGAGCCGCACACGCACGCCGCGGTCACCTTGACCACCGCATCCGTGGGCAGGTGGACGGCCGGGTAGTCCCGGTCCTCCACCCTGATGTCTCCGGGGCCGTGGATGATGGTGGCGCGCATGGCTGCTCCTGTCGTGGCGGGGTTGGTCCGGCGTGCGAAGTAGTCTAGCCGCACGTCTCCCTGGTCGGGGGTCCTAGCGCATTCCTTCGCGCCGGATCGCCGTGGCGATGGCGGCTGCCCTCGTTTCCACTCCAAGCTTGGCGTAGATGTGGGCGAGGTGGGTCTTCACCGTGGCTTCTGAAATGAAGAGCCGCTGTCCAAGCTCCCGATTGCTGAGCCCCTCAATAAGGAGGCTCAGCAGCTCGGCTTCGCGCGGCGTCAGGACTTCGTCCGGATTGCGCAGCTGCTGGAAAAGCCGCGAGGCCACGGGAGCGCTCATCACGCTCTTCCCTTGGACCGCGCCACGGATGGCAGCGAAGATTTCCTCCGGCGCGGCGTCCTTCAGCAGATAGCCCATGGCGCCGGCATCCACAGCCCGGACGATGTCGGCGTCCGAATCGTAGGTGGTGAACACGAGCACGGCCTGCCGCCGGTTACGCTCGCGGATTCTCCGGATGGCTTCGATGCCGTCCATGCCGGCGCCCATGGCCAGGTCCATCACCACCACGCCGGGGGAGTGCTGCTCCACCTGTGCCAGGGCTTCCTCGCCTGACGCCGCCTCCGCGACCACATCGATGTCCGGCTGGGTTCCCAACAGGGCCTTGAGTCCGCTCCGCACCACGAGATGATCGTCCACGAGGAGCACGGTGATGGCCTTCATGCGTCCTCACCTGTAGGCAATTGTGCAGCCACGATGGTCCCTTCGCCCGGGGTGCTTTCCACCGAGAATACGCCGCCCAGCTGTTCCACCCGCTGCCGCATGGCCCGCAGCCCGTAGCCTCCGGCGCCCGACGGCGGTGGTACCGCTGCGGGATCAAAGCCGGCACCGTCGTCGTAAATGTCCAGCGTGACGGCCGCCGGAAGGAAACCGAGCGTCAGGGTGGCGTTCGTGGCTGACGCATGGAGCTTGATGTTCGACGCCGCGCTTTGGACCACGCGCAGCAGAGCGTGCCGGACGTCCGCCGGAACAGGGCGGGGTTCGCCCGTGACGAGCAGCCGCACCCCGGGGACGTACTGGATGGCCGCCTGCCGGAGCGCCTCGGGGAGCGGGGATGCTTCCAGCCCCGGCGACGCCAGCTCGTGGACCAGGCTGCGGGTCTCGGCCAGGTTCCGCCGCAGCAGCTCGCCGGCCTGCTGCAGGTCCTGCCGGGCCGACGCGCCCGGCCAGTTGCGGTTCGCCGCTTCGAGCAGCAACAGGCTGCTGGCCAAGCCCTGCGTAACGGTGTCGTGGATCTCCCGAGACACCCGCTCGCGCTCGGCTATTGCCCCGGCCCGGCGCTCGCTGGCAGCCAGCTGCCCCTGGGCGAGCGAAACTTCCGCATGCAGGCGGCGCTGCTCGGCGGCGTCGTGCTCTATCCGGTCATAGATCAGCGTCAGCATGACGCCGACGGCGAGGGGGCCGAGCAGCATGGCGAGGTCAGTTCCGTTGCTGAGCCGGAACAGCCCGACGGCGGTGGCAGCCGCCGTTGCTCCCGCCGCAATGTAGGCGACTGCCCCCGTAAACGCCGTGCGGCAGAGGAAGAACAACGCAAACGAACACCAGGCGAAGCTGGGCGCGGCGATGACCAGCACGGCCCAGAGCCCCACGAGGGCGAACATCCAGACGGCCCAGGGGCGCCGGCGCTGCGCGAGCACCGCGATGACGGCGTAGAGCATGCAGGCGGTCACAGCCAGGCCGAGGACCAGGAGGTTGTCGGCAGGGCTGTGGCGCATCACGTAGCGGACCACCGACGCCACCATCAGCACCGCAAAGCCAGCGTGCACCGCGGCGTCGATCCGGCCCAGGCGGGCCGGAACTCCGGACGAGTGCGCATTTTCGGGGGAGACGGCTGGGGCAGGGACTGCGGCTCGGGTAGGCATGGGGGTCCGGTTCCGGTGGAGGGATTGCTACCCACCATGCTATTGCCCGCGCCGTTGCTGGTCTCTCAGACTTTTGGCTGATACCGCTGGCCTTACGGCGGAGCCAGGCGCCTCCGAAGGCCCGATGTGGGTACCCGTGGCCGCGGGCACGATGGAAGGACACGATTCCGCTGCCCTTCATTTCCCTAGGAGACCCCCATGAAGAAGTCCAACAAGGTTTTTTCCGCCGCCGCTGCCGGAGCGCTCGTCCTCACCGCCGGAGCAACCGTCGCCGCCAATGCCGGAACCGCGTCTCCCGCTGTGCCTGCGGCTGTGCCTGCAGCGGCGCCCGCCGCTGTGCCCGCGGCTGACATCCCGTCCTCACCCGAAAACGTGGTGTCGCAGAGCCGTATCAGCGTCGGCGCGTCGGCCAAGGCCGTGGGTGCAGCGCTGGCCAAATGCCAGGCGGACAAGCTGCCCTTCGTGACGGTGGCCCTCGTGGACCGGTTCGGCACGGTGCAGGCACTCCTCCGGGGCGACAACGCCGCCGAGCACACCATCGAATCCGCCAAGCGCAAGGCCTACACCGCAGCCGCCTTCGGAACGCCGACGAGTGAGCTGGCCAAGCGCGTCACGGGGAACGGCCCCAGCATCGCAGACCTTCCCGGCACGCTGTTCCTGCCCGGCGGCGTCCCGCTCAAGGTCAACGGTGTGTCTGTTGCCGGGATCGGCGTGGGCGGCGCTCCCGACGGCAAACTCGATGAAGCCTGTGCGGACGCAGGTGCCGCTGCCATTGCCGGCGCCGCTGAGTAGGCTCTTTACATGGCCTGGTTCAGGAATTCCGGGGTCAGGACGTCTGTCAGGCGGTCTGTCAGGCCGTCGCGAATGGCAGTGACGGCTGCCGTGGGGGTGGCCGTGGCGGCACTCGTTGGATGCAGCCCAGGCAACGCGGGCGGCAGCCCCTCGGACAGCGCCGCCTCGCACAGTCCCGCGTCCGGCACTGCGGCGTCTGACAGTCCGGCGTCCGGCACTGCGGCGTCTGACAGTCCGGCGTCCGGCGCGGGGATCCCGTCCGCCACGGGTTCCGCCGCCTCCCCGCAGGCGACAAAGCCCGGCCCGCCAAAGGAACAGCCAGCCGTGCCGAAACCGGCGGACTCCTCGCGTCCAGCCCTGTCCCCGGAAGCCCAGGCGGAACTCGACCAGCGGCTGATCCTTGCTGCCAAGGCCAATAACGTTCCCCTGGTCAAGGAGCTGATCCAGGCCGGCGGCAACGTCAACGCCAAGGACGCCATCCAGGATTCAGCGTTCCTCTACGCCGGCGCCGAGGGGTTCAACGACGTACTGCGCCTGACCATCGCCAACGGGGCCGACGTGAAAAGCACCAACCGCTTCGGCGGGACGGCCCTCATTCCGGCCAGCGAACACGGCCATGTCGAGACGGTGCGGATCCTCATTGCCGCCGGCGTTCCGGTCGACCATGTGAACAATCTCGGCTGGACCGCCTTGCAGGAGGCCATTCTCCTCAATAATGGCGGTCCGGGGCAGCAGGAAGTGGTCCGGCTGCTCCTGGCCGCCGGAGCCGACCCCACCATCCGTGATCCCCAGGGCCGCACGGCCTTGGACAACGCGGAGCGGCTGGGCTTCGCCGAAATCGCCCGGTTGATCCGGGCCAGGGGCTGACTATCTGCTCGGGTGTGCTGAACTGGCCCGGTTTCGGCTGATGAACCTGCGGCGATGCGCCTGCCCGGCGGGGCAGGCGCATCAAAACCGGGCTGGTTCGGCCGGGCTCGTTCCACAAATGGCGTCGGAAGGGGCTAGACGGCCTCCAGCACGCTGACGTAGTTGGCGATGCCCACGCCTCCCATGTTCTGGACAGCGGCGCGGCGGGGGTTGGCCAGTTGCATGTCCCCGGCCGTCCCCGTCAGCTGCATGGCGGCAATGACGTGCTGTGAAACGCCGGTGGCGCCGACGGGGTGGCCTTTGGCTTTGAGGCCACCCGAGACGTTAATGGGCAGCTTGCCGTCCTTGAACACCCAGCCTTGCTCGATTGCCCGTGTACCCTGGCCGGGTTCGGTCAGGCCCATGGCCTCGTACATCAGGAGTTCGGCGATGGTGAAGCAGTCGTGGACTTCGGCGAAGTCCAGCTCTTCGAGCCCGACGCCGGCCATCGCCAGGGCGCGCTGCCAGGACGCCCGGGTCGCGGCGTTCTGCCGGGAAGAAGTCGTTGGCATGGCCGAAGCCGGCGAGCCGGACCGGGGCGGTGGCGGCTGCCGCTGGCGATGTGGAGAGCACCACGGCGGCAGCACCGTCGGAGACGGGGGAGCAGTCGGTGCGGCGCAGCGGATCGGCCACCAGCGGGTTCTTGTCCGAGACCGTCCTGCAAAACTCCTCGCCGAGGTCCTTGCGCAGCTGGGCGTACGGGTTGTCCACGCCGTTGCGGTGGTTCTTCGCGGCGATGGTTCCGAGGACATCGGATACCGGACCGTAGCGCTTCTCGTAGTGCTTGGCGACGTCGGCGAAAAGTCCGGTGAAGCCGGTGGTGGAAGCCTGGCCGGCCATGTCGTAGTCCGCTCCGAGGAGGGCCGCGCCCACCACGTCGGCCCCGGCATGGGTCATCTTCTCGGCACCGATCACCAGGACAGTCTTGGCCGTGCCGGCCAGGATCGACTTGGCGCCCTGCTGGAAGGCTGCCGACCCGGAGGCGCAGGCATTCTCCACCCGGGTGGACGGCACGTTGGCCAGCTGCTCCGAAACCTGCAGGGCCAGCGAGGACGGGAAGGCCAGCGGCATCATGCCGGAGTTGAACTGGCCGAGGTAGATTTCGTCGATCTGGGCGGGATCGATGCCGGCATTGGCGATGGCCTCGGTGGCGACCTGGACGATCAGCGACTCGAGCGTTTCGTCCGTGAGTTTGCCGAAACGGGTGTGGCCCCAGCCGGTGAGCAGGACGTCCTTGCCGAACTGATCTTTCAGGCTCATGCTGTGGCTCCTTCCAGTGATTCTTCCTGTACGGGTGCTGCTTCAAGGGAGACAGAGAACGAGGCCTCGGTCTTCTCCCGGATCTCCTCCACGGTGACCCCCGGCGCGAGGCGGGTGAGCGTGAGCCGCCGGCCGCCGTCGCCTGTTTCCTGTTCGTTCCTTACAAGATCAAAGACCGCGAGGTCACTGATGATCCGATCCACCACGCCGAGTCCGGTGAGGGGAAGACTGCACTCCTTGACGATCTTGGCGGTGCCGTCCTTGGCATTGTGCTCCGTGAGCACCACCACGCGCGGCGTCCCGGCCACGAGATCCATGGCGCCTCCCATGCCCTTCACCATCTTGCCCGGGATGGTCCAGTTGGCCAGATCACCGTCGCCCGAGACCTGCATGGCGCCCAGGATGGCCACCTTCACGTGCCCGCCGCGGATCATGCCGAAGGAGGTGGCAGAGTCGAAAATGCTGCCCCCGGGCAGGACTGTGACGGTCTGCTTTCCGGCGTTGATGAGGTCGGCGTCCTCCTCGCCCTCGTAGGGGAACGGGCCCATGCCGAGCAGACCGTTTTCGCTTTGCAGGATCACGCGGACGCCATGCGGCAGGTTGTTCGCCACAAGTGTGGGAATGCCGATGCCGAGGTTGACGTAGTCGCCGTCGTTCAGTTCTTCGGCCGCGATCGCGGCCATCTCATCCCTGGTCCAGGCCATGGGGTTCTCCTTGGGTCTCAAATTCGCGGGGCTTAAGTGTTGGTTCGCGAGGCGGTGGAGCTTAGACGGGGAGCGGCTCGACGCGCGGGCGGACGGTGCGCTGCTCGATGTCCTTCGTGCGGTTGCTGGCCTGCACGAGGTGCTGGACGTAGACACCGGGAGTCACGATGTGGTTCGGGTCCAGTGCGCCCGGCTCCACGATCACCTCGGCCTCCGCAACGGTCACCGCACCGGCAGTGGCCGCTACCGGGTTGAAATTCCTGGCCGTGTAGCGGTAGATCAGGTTGCCGTCGGTGTCGGCTGTGTGGGCGTGGACCAGGGCGACGTCGGCCCGGATGGCCCGCTCCTGGACGTACGTTTCGCCGTCGAACTCCGCGAGCGGCTTGCCCTCGGCAACCAGGGTGCCCACGCCGGTCTTGGTGTAGAACGCAGGGATCCCGGCGCCGCCGGCGCGCAGGCGCTCGGCGAGCGTGCCCTGCGGAGTGAACTCCACCTCAAGCAAGCCCGCAAGGTATTGCTCCGCGAAGAGTTTGTTTTCGCCCACGTAGGATGCGATCACTTTCCGGACCTGGCCCGCCTCGATCAGAATGCCGAGGCCCTTGCCGTCCACGCCCATGTTGTTCGAGACCACAGTCAGGTCACGGACAGCCGAATCCCGCACGGCTTCGATGAGGTCCGCGGGGATGCCGCTCAGGCCAAAGCCTCCGACGGCGAGCGTCATGCCGTCCCGCAGGACACCGTGCAGGGCCTCGGCAGCACCGGGTTTCAGTTTGGACATGGCATCTCCTCGTTGAGTTGGTCATGACGGGTATCCACTTTGTGGACTCGACCCCAGATGTCCTGAGCGTAGGGGCGGTCCTGAGGGGCTGTCAAGGCGTTCTCCCACCCCCTATATGGCGGTTCTTACACTGTGGACTGTATGCTTTCAAGCGTCCACAATATGGATGAATAGGGAGATATATGAACCAGATGCCGGTCCAGGGGGCCCAGGTGGTGAGCCGTATCGCGGGGCTCTTGCGCATTGTTGGCCGCAAGCCGGAGGGGACTCCGCTGGTGGAGCTGGTGCGGGAGTCCGGACTGACGCGGCCCACGGTTCACCGGCTGCTGACCTCCCTGGCCGCGGAAGGGCTGCTGGACCATGAGGCAAGGACTGGCAACTGGGTCCTCGGCCCGGAGGTCCTGCTGCTCGGATCGGTGGCGTCAGCCCGGTTCCCGCTCGAGGACATCGCCCGGCCGAGCCTGCGCCGACTGGCCGAACAGACGGGTGAGAGCGCATTCTTCTCCATCCGCCGCGCGGACGAGACGGTCTGCCTGCTCCGCGAGGAGGGCAGCTTCCCCGTCCGGTCGTTCGTGCTCCACGAGGGTGTTCGGTTCCCTCTCGGTGTGGCGTCGGCTGGCACCGCGATCCTGGCCTTCCTGCCCGAGCGCGAACAGGAGCAGATTTTGGCAAACTGGCCCGGCCATGCCGGCACATTTGCGGAGGGACACACGGAATCGGTGGTCCGCGCCAACGTGAAGCGGACCAGGGAGACGGGCTACTCCGTGAATCCCGGACTTGTACTGGAAGGCAGCTGGGGCATGGGCGCTGCCGTGTTCGATCAGGCCGGCCGGCCGGCGTGGGCTTTGTCCCTGACCGGAATCGAGCCGCGCTTCCGCGAAGACCGGCAGGAGTTCCTGGGCAGGCTCCTCATGGAGGAGGCGCACCGGATCAGCGTCCAGCTGGGCGCTCCTTAGGCGTGTCACCAGCCGCCGCAGGCTGTTGAGATCACCGGATTCCTGCACCTACTCTTGCAGTAAAGTGCCGGACAACTCCAAGGAGCCAGGACCATGAGCACCAGGATCTACTTTGAGGAATACGGCAGTCCGCAGGTGCTCACCGTCGGAACGGAAGAGCTGCCGGATCCCGCCGAGGGGCAGGTCCGGGTGGAATTCCGGGCCGTCGGCGTCAATCCCATGGACTGGAAAATCGTGGCCGGTCACGTAAAACAGTGGGTTCCACTCGAGTTCCCGGCAGTTCCTGGTTCTGAGGCTGCCGGCGTGGTCACCCAGGTGGGACCGGCCTTCGAAGGCTTCGCCGTGGGCGATGAAGTCATCTGGAACGGCACCGTTGGCGGCTACCGCACCGAAGCCCTGGTTTCCGCGGACGCACTGACTCCCCTGCCGGTGGGCGTCGACTTCGAACAGGCGGCCTGCATCCCGGTGGCCGGCGGGGCGGCCTATTCGGCCCTCAAGCAACTCGAGGTGGGCGAAGGGGACACCATCCTCATCCACGGGGCGGCGGGCGGTGTCGGATCAGCCGCAGTGCAGATCGCCCAGGCCTTCGGGGCTGCGGTGATCGGCACGGCGTCCGAACCGAACCACGAGTACCTCACCGACCTGGGCGCGCTGCCCGTTATGTACGGCGCCGGGCTGGTCGAGCGGGTCAGGGCGCAGGGCAAGGTTACGGCGGTGTTCGATACGGTGGGCACCGAAGAATCCGTCGCGGCCACGCTGGATTTGCTTCAGGATCGGAGCCGGGCGGTGACCACGGTTCCCGGCGAATCCTCGGAGACGGCGGGAATTGCGAAACTCAGGCTACTCGACGGCCGCGTTGCGGACGTCGCAACCCTAGCGGCCGAAGGCCAGGTCACCTTCACCATTTCGCACCGGATGCCGCTGATCGAAGCGCCTGATGCGCTGGAAATCAGCCGAACCGGCCACGGGCGCGGAAAGATTGTGCTGCTGCCCTAGCTGGATCGGTACTGTCCGGAGCCCTGACCGGGGCTCAGGGCGTTCCGCTCAGGGCCTTCCGCTCAGAGCCCTACCCGTGGCTCCTCCGGACCCTCGTGCTTCCACCAGGTGTCAAAGATAGAGACCGGGACGGTGCGCTTGTGCCGGGTCCGCATGTACTTTTCCTCGATCAACGCGGCTGCGTCTTCGGGGATGTCGCGGCCTTCGAGGTAGTCGTCGATCTGGTCGTAGCTGATGCCGAGCTCGTCCTCGTCTGTGCGGCCAGGCTTGCCGTCCAGAAGGTCGGCAGTGGGGACCTTCTCCCAGATCCGGGCAGGGGCGCCGAGTTCGGCAAGGAGTGCGCGGTTCTGGCGCTTGTTCAGGCCGAAGAGCGGGAGGATGTCCGCGCCGCCGTCGCCGTATTTCGTGAAAAAGCCCGTCACGGACTCGGCGCCGTGGTCCGTGCCGATCACGAGGTAGTTGTGCTCGCCGGCCAGGGCATACTGGGCGATCATGCGCGTGCGGGCCTTCGTGTTGCCCTTGTGGAAGTCGGAGATTCCGTTGCCCACAGTCTTTTCGAACTCGTCCTCGAAGCCGTCCACGGCCGCCGAGATGTTGAACGTCCATTCGGTCTTGGCCTTGATGAAGTCCAGGGCGGCCTGGGCGTCGTCTTCGTCGTGCTGCACACCGTAGGGAAGCCGGATGGCGACGAAATTGGCGTCCACACCTTCGGCTTCCAGCTCCTCGACTGCCAGCTGTGCGAGGCGTCCGGCCAGGGAGGAGTCAAGGCCTCCGGAAATGCCCAGGACAAAACCCCTGGTGCCCGTTGCCTTGAGGTACTCCTTGAGGAAGGTGACGCGCTTGCGCACCTCCTCGGCGGGGTCGATCCGGGGCTGTACGCCCATTTCTTTGATGATCTTGGCCTGGAGTTCGCGCATGTGCCCAGCCTAGCCAGCCGCATCCGCAACGCTCAACTGTGTTCCGGCGACTGTGTTCCGGCCTCGCGACTCGCAAATGGACGGGCGCTGCGGGAATTCCCGTAGCGCCCGTCCATTTGCGCGTCCCTGGGCCGTTTCCGCAGCGAAATACCTATCCTGTGCCGCCGCCGTCGGGCGTAGCGTGGGGTGCATGGAGCGAACAGGGTGCGTAGTTGCTGGCGGCGGTCCTGCCGGCATGATGCTGGGCCTGCTGCTGGCGAGGGCAGGCGTCGAGGTCACGGTCCTTGAAAAACATGGCGATTTTCTCCGCGATTTCCGCGGCGACACGGTCCACGCGGCCACCATCCGGCTCATAGACGAACTCGGCCTCGGCGGCGCCTTCCGCGAACTGCCACAGAGCCGGCTGCGCAACGTCGCCTTCCCGGTGCCGGGCGTCGGCCTGGTGACCCTGGGCGATTTTGCCTCCCTGCACCCGCCGTATAACTACATCGCCATGATGCCGCAGTGGGACTTCCTGAATTTCCTTGCGCGTGCCGCTGAGGAGGAGCCGAGCTTCACGCTGCTGATGGAACACACGGCCACCTCCCTGATGTACGACGGCGGCCGGGTCACCGGTGTCCGCTACCGGACCAGTTCCGGCATCGAGGGCGCGATCCGCGCCGACCTGGTGGTGGCCACGGACGGGCGAAATTCCGCCCTCCGCAAGGCCGCCGGCCTGGTACCCAAGGAATTCCCGGTGCCGTTCGACACCTGGTGGTTCCAGCTTCCGCGCCACCCCTTCGAGGAGGGTGAAATTGCGGGAATCGTTCCCGCATTCAAAGGCAGGGAGGCCATGATTGCGCTGTTCCGGGACGACTACTACCAGATGGGGTACATGGGGCCCAAGGGGGCGGACGCCCGCATCCGGAGCGAAGGGGTGGAACGGTTCAGGGAACGCGTCGCCGCACTGAGGCCGGACCTGGCGGACCGCGTGGATGCCATCCGTTCATTGGATGACGTCCACTGGCTTGACGTGCGCCTCAATCGGCTGCGGCGCTGGTATGTGGACGGCATGCTCTGCATCGGCGATGCGGCCCATGCGATGTCTCCGGCCGGGGGAGTCGGAATCAACCTTGCCATCCAGGACGCGGTTGCGGCCGCGGCACGGCTCGCGCCTAGCCTTCTGCGGGGTCATGTCAGCCTGCAGGACCTTAAAGCGGTGCAACGCCGGCGATGGATGCCCACTGTCGTTGTCCAGACAGTCCAGCGGATCATGCACCGCGCTGTCTTTGTGCCGCTGTTCACGGGCCGGAGGGCCGGTGCCCCCGCTTTCCCGCTCTTCGTGGTTCAGCACGTTCCGGCAGCCCGTAAGATCATGCCGCGCATGATTGCCTTTGGACCGCGGCCCGAGCATGCACCAGGGTTTGCCTGCCGGCAGGAACCGCGGGCGGTGCCATAGTTCGGTGCCGTAGGCAGTGCCATGGCGCCTCTGCACAAGCCGGAGGCGGCGCCTTCACAATCCGCTGAGCCACTAAACTGGACCCCATGACTGCCACCAGTGTTCCTGCAGCAGATGCTGCTGCTGCCCGTGCCCGCCTGCTTGAACTGATCAAGGAACTCGCCGTTGTACGCGGCAAGGTCACCCTCTCCAGCGGGGCGGAGGCCGATTACTACATCGACCTGCGGCGGATCACCCTCCACCACGAGGCCTCCAAACTCGTTGGGCAGGTCATGCTTTCACTGACGGACGACGCCGGGATCGACTTTGAGTGCGCCGGTGGACTGACCATGGGTGCGGATCCGGTCGGCACGGCTGTGATGCACGCCGCCGCCGACGCCGGCCGCACCGTTGACGCCTTTGTGGTCCGCAAGGCGCAGAAGTCCTACGGCATGGGCCGCCAGGTCGAGGGCCCTTCGGTCGAGGGCCGCAAGGTCCTGATCCTTGAGGACACGTCCACCACCGGTGGCTCTGCACTGACCGCCGTCGAGGGTGTTCGGAAGGCCGGCGGCAACGTGGTGGCCGTTGCCGTGATCGTGGATCGCGACACCGGGGCCAAGGAAAAGATCGAGGCCGAGACTGGCGTTCCCTACCTGTTCGCCTTCGGCAAGGACGAACTCGGCCTGAGTTGAGCGGCCGCCCTTGTGGACGGCACTCCCAGGGTGACCTAGTATTTGCGTACCCGCATCAGATTTCCACCCCTGGAGTACCTTCGCCATGCGCACGCCCGATTCCACCCAGAGCAGTAGTCCCCGTGCACTGACCAGCGCTGAGCAGATCCAGAATCTCATCTTGGACAGCGCGGACTTTGAGGCCTTCCTGAACGAGCTTGCGCGCTACTCCGCGCACCAGGTGGCGGGTGACGGTGACGATGCCCTGTGCGGCATAACGCTGCTCCGCGACCGCAAGGCGGCCACCATTGGCTGGAGCAGCGAGTCCGCCCGGGAAGTGGATCAAATCCAGTACTCGCTGTCCCAGGGACCGTGCCTCACCGCGGCCGAGGAAGAGCGGGAGGTCCATGTGCCGGATCTCTTGGAGGAAAACCGGTGGGGTCCGGACTATGCCAATGCTGTGGCATCCCATGGACTGCGCTCCGTGCTTTCTTTGCCGTTCCATCTGCAGGGTGATGCCAAGGCGGCACTGAATCTGTATTCCGACGCGCCGCACAAATTCAATGAGGTAGCCGCGGCACGCGCCCGCGGCTACACCCGTGAAATCTCGCAGGCCCTGCGCCTGGCCGTCAGGTTTTCCCTTCACACGGACACTGCCACCAACTTGCGCGCCACGCTTGAATCCCGGACGGTCATCGACATCGCCGTCGGCATCGTCATGGCCCAAAACCGGTGCAGCCAGGAAACGGCCGTGCGCATCCTGACCGATGCATCGAGCAACAGCAACATCAAGCTTCGCGACATCGCGGCGTCGCTGGTGAACTCAGTGGGCGGCTCCGAGGCGCACACGCATTTCCAAGAGCCCGGGCAGGTGCACGCAGGCTAACTGCTTGTGCGCAGGGCCTGCCCGGGATACGCTGGCCAAGGTTGAGCCGTCGGCCATAGACACCCATTCTTGGAGTACCTATGGACAACCAGCTTAATTCCCGGCTTGACATCGACCGCTCCGCCAGCGCCGTCAGGATCGACATCCGCGGCAGCCTCACCCAGGCATCCCGGCCTGATCTCCTGCGCGAAATTCAATGTGTCCGGGCCAGGGGCATCACCTTCCCAATAACCGTGGACCTGTCCTGTGCCGCGTTCGTGGAATCCTCCGCCCTCGCAGGCCTGCGCGTAGATTTGAACGCCCAGGCCATGAACGCCCAGGACAAAAATGCACAGGACCCCGGCTTGCAGGATGTGTTTGCCGCCGCTGCAGGAGTGTCGCTGGTGCTCATGGCAGGCAGCGGGCAGGGTGCAGCGGAAGGGGGAAGCCCCACAGCGATGCCGAATCCGTCGCAGCCCGTTGTTGTTCCGGCACCCTTCAGCCTGCGCCCGCTGTCCAGCTACTCCTCGGCGGATCTGCTCGCGGCAAGCGACTCGATTTTTGAATTGCTGGACGATCCCTCGGGCCGCTGCGGGAATGAACTGCTGGCACAGTACGACGCCATTGGCGAGGAGCTCGCCCGGCGTGAACTCTTCGAAGCAACGGGGAAGCAGGCCGCGGGCTGCTGAGTCCGCGGCAGGCCGCCAGGTAATTGCCCACGGCGGTTGAACTGTGCCTAGGGTAGATGAGTGCCGTATGAAGGATCCGCAGGTCCGGAGCCGTCGCCGGGTACAGATGCGACCCGGCTGATCCGTCATGCCTCCGACCTGAAAAGGTTCTCCCGGCGGGCCTTCCTTACGGGGGCAGGAGCGGCGTCGGTTCTGGCTACGGACATGCTGCTGACCCAGCGGGTCCAGACAGAACGCCAGGTCCACAAAGTCCTGGTGGTCGATGACGATTTCGCCCAGAGCTACTTTCCCAATGCCAGCTGGATCCTGTTTCCCGGCTACAAAACCAGCTGGGAGGAAGCGCAGTGGATCCTGAACTCGCTGCGCGGGACACTGCGGCAGCGCGGCCAGCTGGCCGCCGTCGGCTATTCAAATCTCGGGCTGGACATCGACCAAATCGTCATCGCCGTGATCGAGCATGTCCGCGCCAGGAACCTGACCACGCTCTACTTCTACGGCCACAGTTTCGGCGGTATGGTGGCCACGCAGGTGGCGGCCCGCCTGCTCGAACTGCACGGTGTGGAGGTGGCCCTCATTGTGCTGGACTCCAGCCCCTACAGTAAATACGACGTGCTGGACCAGAGCTGGTTCGACGGCGTGGTGTTCCTGTACGAACGGGGGTTCCGGGTGCCCTCGGTGCTGCGCGGCGGCTATGAGCTCGGGGAGCGTGTGGTGCACAAGAACGAGCGCACCTGGCGGCAGATCCTGGACCAGACGCTGGAACAGCTGTCCCCCATTGCGCCCTCCAGCGTGCTGATCCAGTCAGAATCCGCCTACATCTACCATTACGATGCCACCCGCTTCGCAGGGCAGATCGGTGATGCACGCATGGCCTACATCGGGAATCCCCGGGACCAGACGGTCAACTACGAAACGGCGCACCGGTCCTGGGCGCGGACGTTTGCCGCCAACATGGCGTCCTCGGAACTGCAGACCGACGGGGCGCTTCCGGCGCATGCCAGCCCGGGATGGAACCCCTTCGTCTACCGCCCAATCCTGGCGGACCTGCAGGACCAAATCTTCCCGCTTCCCGGCGGTGGCGGGAGGATGACGCCGTTCTAGCCGCGTGTCAGATCTGGCTCTTCAGGTCCGCCACCGAGTTCAGCACCTGGTTGGGGCGGAACGGGTAGGAGGAAATTTCGTCGCGCTGGGTGATGCCGCTCAGCACCAGCACGGTGTGCAGCCCGGCTTCCATTCCCGCGATGATGTCCGTGTCCATGCGGTCGCCGATCATGGCAGTGGTTTCGGAATGGGCATCGATCTGGTTCATGGCTGAACGGAACATCATGGGGTTGGGCTTGCCCACGATGTACGGTTCGCGCCCTGTGGCCTTGCTGATCAGGGCGGCGATGGCCCCGGTGGCGGGCATGGGTCCGTCCTTGGACGGGCCCGTGGCGTCCGGGTTGGTGGCAATGAAGCGCGCACCCGCGAGGATCAGGCGGATCGCCATGGTGATCGCCTCAAAGGAGTAGGTGCGGGTTTCGCCGAGAACCACGAAGTCGGGGTTCTGGTCGGTGAGGATGAAGCCTGCTTCATGCAGTGCCGTCGTAAGCCCGGCCTCACCGATCGTGTAGGCGCGGTTGCCCGAACCGGAGCCCTGGACCTGGTCCTTGAGGAACTGTGCCGTGGCGAGGGCCGAGGTCCAGATGTTTTCTTCCGGGATCTCGAGGCCGGAGGCGCGGAGCCGGGCAGCCAGGTCACGGGGCGTGAAGATGGAGTTGTTGGTCAGCACCAGGAACCGCTTGGACGTGTCCACCCACCGCTGGATCAGCTCCGCGGCGCCGGGAACGGCCTGGTTCTCGTGCACCAGGACGCCGTCCATGTCGGTCAGCCAGCACTCGATCTCCTGCCCGCTCCGGTAAACCGCTGCCGATTCCTGTACCTGGTCTGCCTTCGCCATGTTTTCCTCCGCCGGTAATGAATGCTTTCTCGGAGCCCAGTCTAGTGTTGAGGGGTGACTCAGACGCCCGGGACCCCAGCCGAACACCAGCCGCCCGCAGAGGAGACCTCCGAGCCCAAGCCGGAGGTCGGCGTCGGGCCCTGGGAAGGCCAGTGGCCCGAAGGCGACCACTGGGACCCTGACCTCCTCGCGGACGGGGACCGGCGCAACGTGGTGGACAAGTACCGCTACTGGAAGCACGAGGCGATCGTCGCCGACCTGGATGCCAAGCGCCACGACTTCCACATCGCCATCGAAAACTGGCAGCACGACCTCAACATCGGCACCGTGGTGCGCACCGCCAACGCGTTCCTCGCCAAGGAAGTCCATATCATCGGACGACGGCGGTGGAACCGCCGCGGAGCAATGGTCACCGACCGATACCAGCACGTCCGGCACCACCCCACCGTGGAGGATTTTGTGGCGTGGGCGCAGGGGGAGGGGCTGGCCATCATCGGGATCGACATCTTCCCCGATTCCGTGCCGCTGGAAACCTACGAACTGCCCCGCAAATGCGTCCTCGTCTTCGGCCAGGAGGGCCCGGGCCTGACGCCGGAGGTGCATGAAGCCGCGGAGGCCACCCTCTCGATTGAGCAGTTCGGCTCCACCCGCTCCATCAACGCGGGATCCGCGGCGGCGATCGCCATGCACGCATGGGTGCGCCGGCACGTTTTCGGCCAGCACGTCTAGTTCCGCCGCGATGGCACGTCGCGGCAGGTGTGGGCTGGTGACTGCCGTTAAGTGTCATCTGGCTGAAGCCCGCAAAGTGTTACCCGCCTGAGTGACCCGAACCACGGCCAGTGCCAAGAAATGACTAGGATGGTTCGTAGCCGACGAGGTTTACTCCAGGGTCAACCCAACCCGCAGACGAAATTCACTTTAGGAGTCAGCATGCCCATTGCAACCCCAGAGATCTACGCCGACATGATCGACCGCGCAAAACAGGGCGGCTTCGCGTTCCCGGCGGTTAACGTCACCTCCTCCCAGACCCTGAATGCTGCCCTGCGCGGCTTCGCCGAGGCTGAGTCCGACGGCATCGTCCAGGTCTCCACCGGCGGCGCGGCGTACTGGTCCGGCGCCTCGACCAAGGACATGGTTGCCGGTTCCCTGGGCTTCGCGGCGTTTGCCCGCGAGGTTGCCAAGAACTACAACGTCAACATCGCCCTGCACACGGACCACTGCCCCAAGGACAAGCTGGACGGCTTCGTGCTGCCGCTGCTGGCCGCGTCCGAGGAAGCCGTCAAGGCCGGCAAGGACCCGATCTTCAACTCCCACATGTGGGACGGCTCCGCCGAGACCCTGGACGAGAACCTGCGCATCGGCCGGGACCTGCTGGCACGGGCGGCTGCCGCCAAGATCATCCTCGAGGTTGAAATCGGCACGGTCGGCGGCGAGGAAGACGGCGTCGAGCACGAGATCAACGAGAAGCTGTACACCACGGTCGAGGACGCGCTGGCCACGATCGAGGCCCTGGGCGCCGGCGAGAACGGCCGCTACATCACTGCGCTGACGTTCGGCAACGTGCACGGTGTGTACAAGCCGGGCGGCGTGAAGCTGCGTCCGGAGATCCTGAAGGACATCCAGGCCCAGGTCGGCGCCAAGATCGGCAAGGACAACCCGTTTGACCTGGTGTTCCACGGCGGGTCCGGTTCCTCGGACCAGGAGATCGCGGACGCTGTGTCCTACGGCGTGATCAAGATGAACATCGACACGGACACCCAGTACGCCTTCACCCGTCCCGTGGTGGACCACATGTTCCGCAACTACGACGGTGTGCTCAAGGTTGACGGCGAAGTCGGCAACAAGAAGACGTACGACCCCCGCGTCTGGGGTGCCTCAGCCGAAGCCGGCCTCGCCGCCCGCGTCGTCGAAGCAACCCAGCAGCTGGGTTCCGCAGGCAAGACCTTCTAGGCATGTCTGACGAGTTCCGCAAGAACCTGATGGGTCCAGAGCCCACCCTCCTGCCTGCCGAGACTGAGGTCTACGAACAGCTGGAAGCGGGCCAGGAGGCCCTGGACCTCGTGGAGAAGCACCCCACGTCGTCGCTGCTCTGGGCCGTGCTGGCCGAGGAAGCCTGGGCGGAAGGGCGCACGATCGACTCCTACGCCTATGCCCGGGTGGGCTACCACCGGGGCCTGGACTCGCTCCGCCGCAACGGCTGGCGCGGCGTCGGGCCCATCCCGTGGGAGCACGAGCCCAACCGCGGCTTCCTGCGTGCCCTGTACTCGCTGGGCCGTGCCTCGGCGGCCATCAACGAGGCCGAAGAACCGGAGCGCATCGAGAAGTTCCTCAATGACTCGGACCCGAAGGCCAAGGCAGCCATCCAGGGCGAAAACCTCAACTGAATTAAGCACGACGGCGGGCGGTCACCTTCTCCTTGGAAGGTGACCGCCCGCCGTCGTCATGTCAGCGTTAGCTGGCGGCCTTTTGGAGGCCGGTGCGGGCCATGGCATCCGCGTACACCACGTGCATTTCGTCGAGATACTGCTGCTGGCGGGCAGGCGTGCCGGCGAAGGCCCGGCCGCTCAGCGAGCGGACCTTGTACGTCTTGAGGCCGCGGCGCCACAACAGGGGCACTTCGGTCTTGAGGAGCATATTGGCCAGTCGGTTGGCCTCGGTGCCGTGGGCGACGATGACGGAGGCGCGGGGGACCAGGGCCAGGAACTTCAGCAGGGGCTTCAGGCCGGCGGAAATCTGGTCGGGGGTGAACTTGCCGTTGGGCTCTCCCGGAACATGCCAGGGATGCACGTTCCACGGCATGACGAACTCGGGCCGCAGCCCCAGCTTCCACTGCAGTCCGAGCATGCGGGTGGCGGCGTCTTCGTCTCCGGCCGTGATGAAACCGGACGGCGAGGCGGTGCCGATGTTGGAGAACAGGCTGATGATGCGGCACTCGTCGACGTCGTGCATGGGGTCGACGTAGGGAACCTGGGTGCCAGGCTTTGTGCTCTGAAGGGAGTCGCACAGTTCATTGACAGCTGCGACATTGGGCTCGTAACGGCGGCTCAGGAGTTGTTCACGGAAAGATTCAGTAGCCATGGCTGTCATGTAAGTGCGGTGTCTCCTGCGGGGATCGGTCACGCTGCCGTACCGGAAGCGGGCGCGCCAAGTCCGGGACGATTTGAAATGAGGGTGGATCGATGCCTGATCGATCCTTATCAGTTTAGCAAGCCGCACCAAGGGCGAGTTCCGCTCCTGCTTCCTTGGCCGCGTTCTAGTAGGTAGACTGGTCTACCTACTAGGACAGGAGTTAAGGACGAGGATGAGCGGGCAAGAGGCAGCACCAAAGAGCCGATCACCCCGGGGGCACGCCCGCGAGGCGCTGATCCAGGCAGCCTCGCGGCGCTTTTATGCCGACGGTCTGGCTGGAACGGGAATTGACGCCATTACATCGGAGGCGGGGGTCGCGAAGAAAAGCCTCTACAACAACTTCGCCTCCAAGGCTGAGCTGGTCACGGCTTACCTGAACGCCCGCCACGAGGAGTGGATGGGGCTGTACCGGGCGCGGCTGGAGGGAGCAGCCAGTGCCAAGGAGCGCGTCCTGGCGGTCTTCGATGCCTATGCGGACCACGCCGATCTCGCATACGAGCGTGTTTTCAGGGGCTGTGGGCTTCTCAACGCAGCAGCCGAGTTGCCTGCGGGCGATCCTGGCAGGGCTGTGGTCCGGCGCCACAAGGAAGAGGTTGAGGCGTTGTTAGCCGAGCATGTGGCCCAACTTCTCGCGCACTCGCCGCAGCAGGCTGCTCCCCTTGCCCGGCACCTGGCCTTCCTGCTTGAAGGATCGATGGTTCGCGCAGGCCTCGAAGGAAACGACCGGTGTGTCAAGGAAGCCCGCGACATGGCGGCCGCACTGGTCGGCGGCCTGTGAGGACCGCCGGCTTTACGGGGAGCACGTGGGGCGCGGGGTTTGTGCTGGCGGCGTCGGTGTTGTGGGGAACAACCGGCACCGCGGCCACCTTCGCTCCGGACGTCAGCCCGCTCGCGATCGGCGCGGTGGCCATGGGTTTGGGCGGCCTGCTCCAGGCCGCTGTCGCGGCAGGGCCGATCGGTCTCTTCGCGGCCGCCCTGCGCAGGCAGTGGCCAACAGTGGCGCTGGGATCCCTTGCCGTCGCGACGTACCCGCTCGCTTTCTACTCCTCAATGCACCTGGCCGGCGTGGCTGTCGGGACCGTGGTCTCCATCGGTTCGGCTCCCCTCGCCTCCGCCGTCATTGAACGCGTTGTGGACAAGAGATTGTTCACGCGGCGGTGGGCAATGGGTGCAGTCCTCGGCCTGTCGGGCGCCGCGCTGTTGTGCTTTGCGGACGGCGGGCACGGCGGGCCGGGTCCTGACGCTGCAGGGGGCTGGTCCACACCCGCCGGTATTGGCCTCGGACTGGTTGCCGGGCTCACCTACGCCCTCTACTCCTGGGCTGCGCACCGCCTGATCAACACCGGCGTGCCCTCGAGGGCGGTGATGGGGACTGTCTTCGGCATAGGCGGGCTGCTGCTCATGCCTGTGCTGGTGATTACGGGTGCACCGCTGCTGGCCTCCTGGCAGAACATGGCTGTGGGCGTGTACATGGCGCTTGTCCCCATGTTCGCAGGCTACGTCCTGTTCGGCTGGGGGCTGGCCCGTGTCCGCGCGAGCGCTGCCACGACGATATCCCTCGCCGAGACACTGGTGGCCGCCGTCCTGGCTGTGCTGGTTGTCGGCGAGCAACTGCCGGCCTTGGCCTGGGCCGGTGCCGCCCTTATTACTGGCAGCCTGTTCGTCCTCACGCTGCCTGCCCCCGCGAAACGTTACGGACCGGCGGCACCGGCGGACGGCCCTGACGGTACTTCCGCGGCCGATCGGCTAAACTTGGGTGGTAAGAGCCCCGGAACTCTTGCGCTGAGCCCTGCGGTCAACACCGCGGACGCCGGCGATGAAATTCGGGGCATTCTCATGAACGGCGCTGACCCCGGCCAGTCACCACGGTGATGCAGGCAGGAATCGGCCCGAACGAATGGGGGAGGATCCCATGCCAGCAATCGTGATCGTCGGAGCCCAGTGGGGCGACGAAGGCAAAGGTAAGGCCACCGACCTGCTTGGCGGCCGCGTCGACTACGTCGTCAAGCCGAACGGCGGCAACAACGCCGGGCACACCGTCGTCGTGGGCGGTGAGAAGTATGAGCTCAAGCTCCTTCCTGCCGGCATCCTGAGCCCCAACGCGGTTCCGATCATCGGCAACGGCTGCGTGGTGAACCTGGAGGCACTGTTCCAGGAGATCGACGGCCTTGAAGCCCGCGGCGCGGACACCTCCAAGCTGCGCGTTTCGGCCAACGCCCACCTCGTCGCTCCGTACCACCAGGTGCTGGACAAGGTCACCGAGCGCTTCCTCGGCAGCCGCGCCATCGGCACCACGGGCCGCGGAATCGGCCCCGCCTACATGGACAAGGTGGCCCGCCTCGGCATCCGCGTCCAGGATGTCTTCGACGAGTCCATCCTGCGCCAGAAGGTGGAAGGCTCGCTGCGCCAGAAGAACGAACTCCTGGTCAAGGTGTACAACCGCCGGGGAATCCTGGTTGATGAGATTGTCAACTACTTCCTGTCCTTCGCGGAACGGCTGCGTCCCCTGGTCATCGACAGCACCCTCGTGCTGAACACCGCACTGGACGAGGGCAAGGTAGTGCTCATGGAGGGCGGCCAGGCCACGTTCCTGGACGTTGACCACGGCACCTATCCGTTCGTCACGTCCTCCAACCCGACCGCCGGCGGTGCTTCGGTGGGTTCCGGCATCGGCCCCACCCGGATCTCGCGCTCCATCGGCATCATCAAGGCCTACACCACGCGTGTGGGCGCCGGCCCGTTCCCTACGGAGCTGTTCGATGAGATGGGCGTATACCTGCAGAAGACCGGCGGCGAGTTCGGCGTGAACACGGGCCGCCCGCGCCGCTGCGGCTGGTACGACGCCGTCCTGGCCCGCCACGCTTCCCGTGTCAACGGTTTCACGGACTACTTCGTCACCAAGCTGGACGTCCTCACCGGCATCGAGCAGATCCCGGTCTGCGTGGCCTACGACGTCGACGGCGTCCGGCACGACGAAATGCCCATGACCCAGACCGAATTCCACCACGCCAAGCCCATCTTCGAATACTTCGAGGGCTGGACCGAGGACATCACCGGCGCCCGCACGCTCGCGGACCTGCCGGAGAACGCCCGGAACTACGTGCTGGCTCTGGAGAAGCTGTCCGGTACACGGTTCTCCGCGATCGGCGTTGGCCCGGACCGCGACCAGACGATCGTGCTGAACGACCTCATCAACGACTGACACTCCGGCTGCAACCTCAGCAGTCCCGACGGCGGCGGGTCACCTTTTAAGGTGGCCCGCCGCCGTCGTGCATCCGGCAATAAAAAGAATTTCCGTTGCCGCGTAACCTGCGCACCATCCGCTGCGATTACGTCTGTGTAAGCGCCGGGCCGGGACTGTCCCCCATCGGCCCCCGGCCCGGCCTTCAACCAACCAAAGGATGATTTTTTCTCATGAAGAGTGTTAGCAAGACCACCAAGATTGCTGTCGGCGCCGCCATCATCGCTATCGGAGGTTTCTCCAGCATCGGACTGGCCAACGCGGCCCAGGTAGCCAGCTCGCAGCACGCAGAGGTGACCCCCGCTACGCCCGCCGTTCCGGCCACGCCGTCTGTTCCCGCCACGCCTGAGGTCCCGGAGGTGCCCGCAGTTCCGGCCACCCCCGCCGTTCCCGCGACGCCGGACGCCAAGGCCAAGGCTGCCGGCGAGGCTGCTGACGCTGCTGACGCCGCTGTGGAAGCCGACAAGAACGCCGCTAACGCCAAGGTCAACGCCTCGGGCGCCGGTGCAGACGTGAACGTCACCATCCCCGCCACGCCTGCTGTTCCCGGCGGCGCCGGCGTTCCCGCCACCCCGGCCGTTCCCGCCACCCCGGCTGTCCCGGACGTTTCGGAGAAGGTCGGCACCCCGGCCGCCCCGTCGGTCTCCGCCGATGCCGAGGCCAACGCTGAAGCTGACGCCGACCTGCCCGAGGCCGGCAAGTAACACGATCCCTTACGGGACCGCGCAATAGGGCGATCCCCAAATAGGGTTGCGAGGTGTGCGGCGGCTAGGCTTACTACCGCCGCACACCAGCAGTAAGGGAAGGACAGCTTCTTGGCAGCCCAGCTGACCGATGACGAATTGTCAGCCGCCCTTGCTGGCGACCCTTCCGGCTTCAGCGCTGTCTACAGCACCATTTCCCCCGCCGTTCTCGGCTATTTCCGCGCCCGCGGCGTGGACGACGCCGAAGCCCTGACGCAGGACGTCTTTGTGGATATCCTGCCAAAACTGACCGGTGTAAAAGGCGGCCACACCGGGTTGCGGACGTTCATCTTCTCGGTGGCGCACGCCCGGCTCGTCGATTACCGGCGCCGGTCCGCCAGAACGCCCCACCTGACCGAATTCGACCCATCGCAGGACCAGCGGCGGTCGCGGTCAGCCGAGGACGAGGTCCTCGGGTCGCTGGGCGGAATAACCTCCTCGCTTTCGCAGCTCAATGACGAGCAGCGGGAAGTCCTGGTCCTGCGGATTGTCGCGGACCTCTCGGTCGAACAGGTGGCCGGCATTATGAACAAGACCCCCGGAGCCATCAAACAGCTCCAGCGGCGCGGGCTCATTGCCCTGCGCGAACTCGTCAAGGAAAAGGACCACGCAGCATCATGAGTGTCACGCCGACAGGCCGAGAAGACGGAGAGATCCAGGCGATCCTCCTGGATTCCGGGCTCGAAGAGGACGCCGATCTTCGCAGGTCCCTCGAGGAACTGCGCGGGCTGGCCCAGGTTGCTGCCCCGGCACCCCGCGC
This sequence comes from Arthrobacter sp. B2060, assembly GCF_059090445.1. NCBI lineage: Bacteria > Bacillati > Actinomycetota > Actinomycetes > Micrococcales > Micrococcaceae > Arthrobacter > Arthrobacter sp. B2060. The sequence continues at coordinate 277,908 of NZ_JBNHFR010000001.1, read as the reverse complement.
GGACCTCGCCGCACTGCTCACGCCGGGCGTGGCCAGCCTGGAACTGCGCCGCCGCAACAGGCAGCGGAGGATGGGGATCGTTGTGAGCGCCGCAGTGGTCGGGGCAATGGGCCTTGGCGCCGGCGCCGTGGCAGCCTCCAGCGAGGACTTCCGCCGCAGCGTGGGCCACGCCGTGGAGAACATTCTCCAGCCTGCCGGCCGGACGACGGCACCCGAGCCCGACACGGCCCCTCTTTCGCCCGCTGACATGCCTCCCGTGCTCGGGCCAACGGGCTCGGCGGTACCTTCAGCGCCGGTCCAGGCAGGAACGACCTCGCCGTCGGCACCGGCCGGGGCCGAGCCGCGCCACTCGGACGGTTCAGCTGAGCCTGGTGGTGGAAAGCAGACGCAGACTCCGCCTGCCGGGCCCGCACACGTTCCCGCTATTCCCGGGACCGGCACCGCTCCCAAGTTGCCTGCCAAGCCGCTGCCGTCACTTCCTTCGCTGCCACCGAATGTCCCCGGCGCGGTGCCCAGCCCAATCCCGACCGAGCCTGTCCCCGGGAAGCCCTGATTCGGCCGCAAAAAAAGTTCCAAAAACTTTTGGAGTCGGCGTAACCTCCCGGGCCCGCCCGTCGATTACCGAAGTGAGAGTGCCGCCTGGACATTGTCCCCCATCAATATCCAGGCCGGCACTTTTCTTGTTTCCAGTCCGTCGGCGGTTCCTTCCAGGCCGACTGCGACGTCCGCTGAGGCGTTCACTTATTCGATGAACGTGGGCAAAGCCTGCAGGAGTAGGCTGGCTGCATGGCACACGTTAACGATCGAGCAGTGATTGAACGCCTCATGCGAACTAAGGGGACGTGGGCCATCGTCGGCCTCAGCACGAACGAATGGCGCTCCGCCTATGACGTGGCCCTGTACGTCCGTGACCGGATGGGCATGGAGATCATTCCCGTGAACCTGCGCGGGGACGATGTCCACGGGGAAAAGGGGTACCGCTCCCTGGCCGACATACCGCTGGCGAAGCACCCCATCGACGTCGTGGAGTGCTTCGTGAACTCGCAAAAGGTCGGGGCGGTCATTGACCAGGCAATCGCCGTCGGCGCCAAGGCAGTCTGGCTGCAATTGGGTGTTTTCGATGACGCCGCCGTGGAGCGTGCAAAGGCCGCCGGGCTGGATGTCGTGGTGGACTCCTGCCCTGCCCGCGAAGGCTGGCACTACGGACTCTGAGACCGTTGGCTGGCCAAGCTCCGGAACAGCTCAGCGCTTCATCAGCTCCGGGTAGTGACGCTGCGTGACATCCGGGTGCGCCCGCATCCTGCCCTTGAGCATGTTCAGCCCGAACGAGGCGAGCATCGGGTTGGAAGGGTCGTCGGAGATGCCGCGGGCCTGCGCCTTGAGTTCTGCCGGAAGTGGTACCGGATCGATCACCGCATCGAGCCGTGGCGACCAGAAGAACGGCACAGAGTAACGGTCCACCCCGGGCGGCGGCGCCTGCACCCGGTGGATCGTGGCAGCGAGGTATCCCTCGGTGGCCACCTCCAGCATTTCACCGAGGTTCACCACCAGGGCTTCGGGGATGGGTTCCACCGGCACCCACTCGCTTGCGCCCGGCGGGAGCACTTCCAGCCCGCCCACCTGATCCTGCAGGAGGAGGGTCACAAAACCGTAGTCAGCGTGCGAGCCGACGCCTTGGTTGCCGGCCTCCTCGACGACTCCGCCGACATAGTGGACCAGTTTGCCCATCCAGGCCGGTGAGTCCCGGAAGGGTTCATCAAAGTAGTCTTCCGGCAGCCGGAGGGAAACGGCGATGGCGCGCATCAGTTCCGCCCCGACTTCCGCCATGAGCCCGGCCCATGCCATCGCCGCCGGCTTCAGCTCAGGCAGTGACTCATCCGGCCACAGGTTCGGGCCCTGGAGGAGCCAGTACGGCTGATCGGGAGGATAATCCCTTACCGGTTCGCGGTCCGGCGAGAAATCGATCTGTTCGCGCGCATCCGCCCTTCCCTGGGTGACTTCCGTGCCCATCCGGGTGTAGCCACGGAAATGGGGCGAGAGTCGGTTGTCGAGCTTCATCCGCTCCTCGAGGGGCAAATCAAAGAAGCGCTTGATCGTGGCCAGCAGCTCCTTCGCCTGGCCGGGTGAACCTCCGTAGCCGGTGACCTGGAAGAAGCCGACCCGGTGCGTGGCATCGCGGAGCTTGCCTATGAAGTCCGGGCTGAACGATCCATCGGCCTGGCGTGCCGCGCCAAGGTCAAGCACGGGTATGGTCTGCTGACCTGCTGCCATGCTCGCAGACTAGCACCGCAGGGAAAGGCTTTGTAGGCTCGCTGCATGAATCCAGCCGAATTGAGGGAAATCTGCCTGTCGTTCCCTGGCGCGTTTGAGGACTTCCCGTTCGGCCCGGAGACGTCGGTTTTCAAAGTCCGGGCGGCCGTAGCGGGAGGAGCCAGGCACGAGGCCAAGATGTTCGCGGCGTCCACTATGGATCCGGAGGACTGGTCCGTGAGCCTGAAGTGCGAACCGGCACTGGCCGAACAGCTGCGGGCCGTGCATCCCGAGATCACCGGCGCCTGGCACATGAACAAGATGCACTGGAACGGCGTCAGGCTGGACGGCACACTGCCGGACGACATGATCCGCGACATGGTGGAGGACTCCTACGACCTCGTGGTTGCCTCGCTGAGCCGGAAGCAGCGTGAGCAACTCGGATGGGCCAGACTCGTGGGCAATGACTGAAAGACGCCTGGCGCAGGGTGAGCTCAACTACCCGGGAATCGGCTCCACGCAGGGCGGGATGCCCCCTGCGGGGTTCCCTTGCCTGGTCACGCAGACGTATCTGGGAGAGGGACACGCGACGTACCGCCGGGTGGCCCGGGGCATCCTCTCCTGGGAGCTGCAGCGCCGCTCCGGGCTGCGGGTCCGCACCGAGTCCGACGCCGTGGTTCCCGGCGCACGCGTGGTGAGCGGCTTCGGCGTCGGGCCGTTCCGCATCAACGCACCCTGCGAGGTGGTCTGGGTGCGGCAGCCTGCGCCGGGCGCTGGGCCGCAGTCGGCCGGCTTTGCCTATGGAACACTCCCCGGCCATCCCGAACGGGGTGAGGAAGCCTTTGAAGTGGTGATCGACGAACAGCAACGTGTGTTTCTCAAGATCACGGCCTTCAGCAGGCACTCGAACTGGTTTTACACCGCAGGCGGTTTGCTGGCCAGGGCGGCGCAGCGGTACATCACTTCCCGATACATTGAAGGGGCACGCCAACTCGCAACCGGTGAAAGCTGATCAGGAGACGGTACATGCTGGACCAAAAGACCCTTGACCGACTGTGGGATTTCGACAACCCCGGGCTGTCCGAACGGCGGTTCCGGGAAGCGATGGACGACCAGAAGTACGACGCCGACGAAAGGGCGGAGCTCGCCACCCAGCTGGGCCGGGCGATCGGGCTGCAGGGCCGCTTCGAGGAGGCCGATGCCCTGCTGGACTCGATCGACGGCGAGGACGAACCCACGATCGGCATCCGCATCATTCTCGAGCGCGGACGGATCCTGAACTCCAGCGGCCACCCGGCGATGGCGGTTCCGTTGTTCGAACAGGCCGCAGAGCTGGGCGACCACCTGGGTGAGGAGTTCCTCGCCGTGGATGCCCTTCACATGCTCGCCATCGCCGATGCTGACCATGCGGAACTGTGGACCCGGAGTGCGCTGGAGTACGCTTCTACGGCCCATGACCCGAACACCAGGCGCTGGATGGTGGCGCTGCACAATAATCTGGGCTGGGCGCTCCATGGCGCCGGCCGTTTCGCCGAGGCGCTCGTGGAGTTTCAACTGGCCGAGCAATGGGCGGACCGGGTGGGAACGCCGGCCCAGCAGCAGTACGCCCGCGACGCCATCGCAGAATGCGAGCACGCCCTCGCCGGCTGACGCCGGTAGCATGAGGGCATGTGGATCGGATGGATTGAGTTCGACATCCTCCTTGGTGATGTTCACAGCCTGAAGGAGAAGCGTTCCGTGGTGAGGCCGCTGCTCGCTGAACTGAAACGCCGCTATGACGTCTCCGTGGCGGAGGTGGGGGAGCAGGACCAATACCGGCGCACCCGGCTCGGCGCCGGCCTCGTCGCCGCGGACCGGGCGCACCTCGTGGAGGTGCTCACCGCCGTCGAACGCTTTGTGGCCGCCCGCCCCGAAATGGACCTGCTCAGCGCGCGCCAGCGCGAAATCCACAGCGAGGACTGATCGACAGGTTAAGCGCGAACGGACTCTTGTGGCCCCAAGGGGCTGCAAGAGTCCGTTCGCGTTTGGTGCCCTGAGGGCTTAGCCGAAGTACTTCGGCAGGGTGGCCTCGTGGGCTTCGCGGAGGGCATCGAGCGGGAGTGCGTCCACGCCGTTGATCTCCAGCTGGCCGCTGGCAGCGTCCACCACACCGATGCGGATGTGGGCGAAGCCACGGGCGGTGCACATGTCCGTGAAGCGGACTTCCTCCGAGCGGGGGACGCCCACGATGGCGCGGCCCTGGGACTCCGAGAACAGCGCCGTGAACAGGTCAATGCCGTCGCGGTCCAGAACATCCTGCAGCGCGATCCGGGCACCGACGCCATAGCGGAGTGAGGACTCCACGAGAGCTGCCGCGAGGCCGCCCTCGGAGAGGTCGTGCGCGGAGTCCACCATGCCGTCGCGGGAGGCGTTGATCAGGATTTCACCCAGGGCGCGCTCGGCCGCCAGGTCAACCTTGGGCGGCAGGCCGCCGAGGTGTCCGCGCAGGTTCGACCACTCGGAACCGTCCAGCTCTGCGGCCGTCGTGCCCAGCAGGTAGATGGCCTGGCCGTCCTCGCGCCAGCCGGAGGGCGTGCGGCGCGCGACGTCGTCGAGCTTGCCCAGCACAGCAACCACCGGGGAAGGGTGGATCGGCGTCGTGCCGGTCTGGTTGTACAGCGAGACGTTGCCGCCCGTGACAGGGATGCCCAGCTCCATGCAGGCGTCCGACAGGCCGCGGATGGCCTCGGCGAGCTGCCACATCACGTCAGGATCCTCGGGGGAACCGAAGTTCAGGCAGTCGCTGACGGCCATGGGCACGGCGCCGGAGGTAGCTACGTTGCGGTAGGCCTCGGCGAGTGCCAGCTGGGCGCCCTGGTACGGGTCAAGGTAGGTGTAACGGCCGTTGGCATCGGTGGCCAGGGCAACGCCCAGGCCGGTTTCCTCGTCCACCCGGACCACGCCGGCGTCGTCCGGGAACGCCAAAGCCGTGTTGCCGCCGACATAGCGGTCGTACTGGTCCGTGATCCAGGACTTGTCGCACATGTTCGGCGAGGAAATGAGCTCGGTGACGGCGGCGGCCAGTTCCGCGGGGGCGGAGGGACGGCTGGTGTCCTGGACGGAGCCGGTGAAGGCGTCCGCCTGCACGGCGTCCTGCCATTCCGGCCGGGCGTACGGGCGGTCGTAGACCGGGCCGTCGTGGGCCACGGTGCGCGGGTCGACGTCGACGATGACCTCACCGTCCCAGGTGATGATCAGGCGGCCGGTGTCGGTCACCTCGCCCAGCCAGGAGTACTCCACGGCCCACTTGTCCATGACCGCTTCAAAAGCGGCGACATTCTCGGGCGTGACAACGGCCATCATGCGTTCCTGCGACTCGGACATCAGGATTTCGCCCGGGGTCAGCGTGGGATCGCGCAGCAGGACGGAGGTCAGCTCAACCTGCATCCCGCCGTCGCCGTTGGAGGCGAGCTCGGACGTGGCACAGGAGATGCCCGCAGCACCCAGATCCTGGATGCCTTCCACCAGTGAACCCTTGAACAGCTCAAGGCAGCACTCGATCAGGACCTTCTCGGCGAACGGGTCGCCCACCTGGACGGCGGGGCGCTTGGACGGCTTGGTGTCGTCGAAGGACTCCGAGGCCAGCACCGAGGCGCCGCCGATGCCGTCGCCGCCGGTGCGGGCACCGAACAGCACCACCTTGTTGCCCTTGCCGGAGGCGTTGGCGAGGCGGATGTCCTCGTGGCGCATGACGCCGACTGCCAGCGCGTTAACCAGCGGGTTGCCCTGGTAGACGGAGTCGAAGACCATTTCGCCGCCGATGTTGGGCAGGCCCAGCGAGTTGCCGTAGCCGCCGATGCCGGCGACGGCGCCGTGGATGACGCGGGCCGTATCAGGGTGGTCAATCGCTCCGAAACGCAGCGGATCCATCACGGCCACCGGGCGGGCGCCCATGGAGATGATGTCGCGGACAATGCCGCCGATGCCGGTTGCGGCGCCCTGGTAAGGCTCCACGAACGACGGCGAGTTGTGGGACTCGATCTTGAACGTCACGGCCCAGCCGTCGCCCAGATTGGTGACGCCGGCGTTTTCGCCGATGCCCACCAGCATGTCCTTCTTCATCTCGTCCGTCACCTTTTCGCCGAACTGGCGCAGGTGGTTCTTGGAGGACTTGTAGGAGCAGTGCTCGCTCCACATGACGGAGTACATGGCCAGTTCGGCGCCCGTGGGGCGGCGGCCCAGGACCTTCACGACCTCGTCGAACTCGTTCTGTTTCAGGCCGAGCTCGGCCCAGGGGAGTTCGGTGTCCGGGGTCTTGGCCGCGTTCTCGACAGTGTCGATGTTGAACTTCTTGCCGACGGTTTCAGCTGAGGTGGTCACTTGGCGCCTCCCACAATCTTGTTCAGTACGGAAGTGAAGAAGCCCAGGCCGTCCGTGTCGGTCCCGCCGATGCCGTCCAGGGACTGGGGGCCGAAGCCCTGCTCCACAGCGTGCTCGGGGTGCGGCATGAGGCCCACCACGTTGCCGGCGGCGTTGGAGATGCCGGCGATGTCGCGGCGTGAGCCGTTCGGGTTGAAGCCCACGTACCGGAACACGACGCGGCCTTCAGCCTCGAGCGCGTCCAGCGTCTTGTCGTCGGCGATGTACTGGCCGTCCTGGTTCTTCAGCGGCACCGTGATCTCCTGGCCCTCGGCGTAATCGAGGGTCCAGTCGGTGCGGCTGTTCTCGACGCGCAGCACCTGGTCGCGGCACATGAACTTCAGGTGGTCATTCTTGATCATGGATCCGGGCAGCAGGTGCGACTCGGTGAGGATCTGGAAGCCGTTGCAGATGCCGAGCACCGGCAGCCTGGCATCGGAGTTGGCGGCATCGATAACCTTGGACATCAGCGGAGCGAAACGCGCGATGGCACCGGCCCGGAGGTAGTCGCCATACGAGAAGCCACCGGGAATGATGACGGCGTCCACGTCACCGAGTGACGTGTCGGCGTGCCACAGGGATACGGGCGTGCCGCCCGCGAGCTGGACTGCGCGCGCAGCGTCGCGGTCATCGAGCGTGCCGGGGAAGGTGATGACGCCGATCTTCGCGCCCGCGAGGCTGCGAGCACCTGGAGCGCCGGCGACTGCCTCGCCGATCAGGGGGAGTTCAGTCATCTCAGGCCTCGACGACCTCGACGTTGACGACGTCCTCGATCACCGGGTTGGACAGCAGGGTCTCGGCAGCTTCCCGGGCCTGGGCCAGGATTGCTTCGGTCACCTCGCCGTCGACGGTCAGTTCGAAGCGCTTGCCCTGGCGGACAGAGCTAAAGCTGGTGAAGCCCAGGCGGGGGAGTGCACCCACGATGGCCTTCCCCTGCGGGTCCAGAATCTCGGGCTTGGGCATGACGTCGACAACGATCCGGGGCATCCGGTAACTCCTGTGCGTGAGCATTGGGTAAGGGCGCAGCGGAGTGGTGCCGTCTCACGCCGTTCGTCTGCGGCCTTCTGGCACAAATGGCACAACATGGACGGGCGCTCCGCGAGCTTGCCTGCCCATTCTACCGGCCCCAGCGGCGCAAGCCGTATTCGGGCCCAGTGACGCTGGCCTCCTGTGAAGGCCGACGGCGGCTCTGGTCCGCCGTCGGCCCCGTCAGTAGGATTGCGGCATGGCTCAAAAACCGAAATCCGTAGTGTTGCCAGTGGTCGTTGCCGCCGTGTTCGCAGGGCTGGGGAGGATGGTTCTGCAAAAGATCAAGGCGGACCGCGCCGCCAGGAACAGCCGCACGGCGGGTCATGTGGACGAGAAGACGCGCCAGTGGATCAGCGAGGTGGTCCGCACTCCGCGCCAGTAGCGCTCCGGGCAGCCGTCTTCGGATGGCGCCGGTTCCGTCCACGGCTCGGCGGGCACCCCTTCCAGGGTGCCCGCCTCCGTCATTTAAGGGCGCCTGTTGGTCTGAGTGACAAATTTTAAAAAGTGGTTTGTGGCATATGTCATAAGCGCGTGACAGTAGGTACTGTGGGGATCGGCTGACCTTGGGGGAATCGACAGGACCTGTCAATCTCGCGCGGCTTGGCCGCATGAGCCTGGCGGCGCAGCCGGGACCGTTCCTTCTGAAAGGTTCAAATCACTCGTGAATTCCGCAGGAAAAAGCTTCTTCCGAAGCCGGGGGGTGCGGAAAGCAGCGGCACTGTGTGTCGCTCTGCCTCTGCTCCTTTCAGCCCTCGCCACATCGCCGGCCGTCGCCGCCCCCACCCAGGGCATGACGCAAGCGGGGGAGCATAAGACCATTGATCCGAAGGACTTCCAGGCGGGCCGCTACATCGTGGTCCTCACTGACAAGCCCGCAGCCACGTACGACGGCGGCACCGCAGGATATGCGGCCACCAAACCGCGGGCAGGGCGGAAGCTTGACGCCCGCCGCGCCGAGGTGCGGAGGTACCAGTCCCACCTTGAGGCCAAGCAGACAGCGCTGGCCCAACGGGAAAATGTGCAGATCCGGCACAGGTACACCGCCGCCCTCAATGGATTCAGCGCCACACTGACGGCTGACCAGGCGGTGAACCTTGCCAAGGACCCGGGCGTCCTCACGGTCGCACCTGATACCCAGCGGGCACCGGATTACTCCACCACCGACTTCCTCAAGCTCAGTGGCCCCAACGGCACGTGGAATACACAGTTCGGCGGCCACGACAACGCGGGCAAAGGCGTTGTGGTCGGGGTCATTGATTCCGGCTACACCCCCTCCAGCGCCTTCTTCGCCGGAGGTGAGGTGAAGCCGCTCAAAGGGGAGCCGCAGGTCGGCGTCCCCTACCGCACCGCGGGCGGCAGGATTGCCATGCTGAAGTCGGACGGCAGCACCTTCGAAGGCGAGTGCCAGAAGGGCGAAGGATTCGATGGCAAAGCCTGCAATTCCAAGGTCCTGAGCGCCCGCTACTTCTCCGAAGCCTTCGAGGACACCGTGGCCAAGAAGGACCGTGCACCGGAAGAACTGATTTCCCCGGTGGACGTCGGCAGCCACGGCACACATACAGCCAGCACCGCCGCCGGCAACCCTAACGTCGAGGCATTCGTGGACGGCCGCAGCTTCGGCGTGACCAGCGGCGTTGCCCCGGCCGCCAAGCTTTCCATTTACAAAATCTGCTGGGAAGACAACGACCCCGCCACGGGGGGCTGCTACACCTCCGCTTCCATCGACGCCATCAACCAAGCGGTGCTGGACGGCGTTGACGTGCTGAACTACTCCATCTCGGGCACCACATCCACCACGACGGACCCGGTGTCCCTGGCGTTCCTGTCGGCAGCCTCGGCAGGCATTTTCGTTGCGGCGTCTGCCGGCAACTCCGGGCCTGCAGCCAGCACCGTCAACCACGGTGAACCCTGGGTCACGACGGTTGCGGCGAGCAGTTTCTCCCAGGAACTGCAGGGCACGGCTGAATTTTCGGACGGCAGCAGGTTCCGCGGCGCCAGCATCATGAACCGCGAGGTTACCGGCGCCGGGGTGGTCCTCGCCGCTAATGCAGGGTCCGGGCAGGATCCCGCCCCGCAGCTGTGCGGTCCGGGTTCCCTGGATCCGGCGAAGATTTCCGGCAGGGTGGTGGTTTGTGACCGCGGCACCTATGACCGCGTAGCCAAGAGTGCTGAGGTGGCCCGCGGCGGCGGTGTCGGAATGATCCTGGTCAACGTGACCAGTTCGTCCCTCGACGCGGACAAGCACTCTGTGCCCACCGTGCACGTCAACCCTCCTGCCACGGAGGAGATCAAAGCCAAAGTGACCGCGAACCCGGCCATTACGGTTTCGCTCGTGAACAAGGACACCACCGGACTGCCGGCCGAGGCGCAGCCGCAGATCGCCGGTTTCTCTTCCCGCGGACCGCTCATCGCCACGGACTCGGATCTCCTCAAGCCCGACGTCGCCGCCCCGGGCGTTGCTGTCCTGGCCGGCGTCTCGTCCATCGGTGCCGGCGGGGACACCTTCGGGTTCATGTCCGGGACGTCCATGGCGGCTCCGCATGTTGCCGGATTCGGCGCCCTCGTCCTGGGCAAGAACGCCCATTGGTCCCCGGCTGCTGTGAAATCGGCCATGATGACCACGGCCGGCGACGTCAAACTCGCCGACGGCTCGAAGAACACTGATGTCCATGCCACCGGTGCCGGCCAGGTCGACCCGGCCCGGATGCTGAACCCGGGCCTGGTCTACGATGCCGACGGCGATGACTACCTAAGGTTCATCCAGGGGACCGGGGTTGACCTGGGCATTCCGGACCTTGGCAGCACCAGGTCCCGTGACATGAATGTTCCGTCCTTCTCCCTCGGAAACCTGGCAGGCAGGATCGAGGTCACCCGGACGGTGACCGCGCTGACCCCGGGCGTGTACCGGGCCAAGGCAAGCGTGCCCGGTGTGAAGGTTGCGGTGACCCCGTCCATCCTGTCCTTCAACGCTCCCGGCGAAAAGCGCACGTTCAAGGTGTCCTTCGAGAACCAGAGCGCCGCACTGGGGCAGTTCGCCATGGGTTCTCTCACCTGGCAGGGCTCGGACACAAGCGTGGTCTCTCCAATCGCGGTGCGCCCGCAGTCAGTGGTGGCTCCCAAGAATGTTGCCTTCAGCTCCACTGGAGGCAACGGCTCCGGAGATGTCAGCATCGTCTCAGGCACCGATTCGCCTACCAACGTGACGCTCGACGGGCTGTCCAAAGCTGATTCTTCCGCCATTGAGCTGGTTCCCGGGCCGTTCAGTTACACGACTGACGCCTCGAACTTCGTGAAGACCGTGGAGGTTCCGGCCGGTGCCCCGCTGGCCAAGCTGTCCGTCTTCTCGGCCGATGGAAAGGCCGACTTCGACATGGTGGTCATCACGCCGGGCAACCAGGCGATTGTCGCAGCCACTGCATCGGCCAGTGAAACGGTGTCCATCCCCAACCCCGCACCGGGGACCTACCGGATGCACGTGAATCTGTACGACAGCCCGGGCGGCCAGGCGACCAAGGCCTCTGTGGATGCCGCGGTCCTGGGAGCAAACGTTGGAAACGCAACGGTAGCCCCTGACCCCGTGCGCCTCGACAACGGCAGATCCGGCAACTTGGCGCTGTCATGGCAGAACCTGGCACCCGGCTCGTACATCGGCCGGATCACGTTCGACGGCGCCAGCGCACCGACCTTCGTCAGCGTCGTGGTGACGCCGGGCGCCGTCGCGGGCGTTCCACCGGCTTCGGAAGATCCGAAGAAAAAGAAAGAACGGGGAAAGGTCCATAACGAGGACCTGACACGGATTCCGGATAACTCCATCTAGGAAGGTCCCGGAACCGGGTTCCCTTGGGGACTCCCTGGCAGCAGTGGCCGGCGGTGCACGCCGCCGGCCACTGCTGCTTTTAAGTGGGACTCTGTTGTTTTAACGCGCCCCTGCTGTCTTAGACTGCGCCGGTGGACCCGGAAACCCCACCCAGCAGCGGAGCGAGTGCGTGCCAGCGCGCAATTTCGCAGCCGTCTGTCAGGGAGAACCGGGAGTGCACCTGCCGGTCACCGAACGTTCCGGTGACCACGGCCACCTGCGGGCCACCGTACTGCTGCGTGCAGAGCATGGGAGGTCCCGGAACGGGAAAGAAAATCCCTTCCCCGAACCGTTCGACGGCGGCAACCGCCCCCGCAGGGTCCGGCAGATTCGATTCCGGGGGATGTCCCGGCCGCCGGGCCAGGCTGAAGGTCCACTCCGGACCTCCGGGCGTCTCGGTCAGGGTGACGGTCAGGTCCAGGTCCAGGCCTGAATCCGGGCCGGGGGCATTGGCGCCGGCGCCGGTCATTGCTGGCCTCCTGAAGCGTCCTCGCCGAGGTCCTCGAAGAGAGGAGCGAGCGCCGCCAGCAGTCTGCCGCGCAGCATCTGCGCCTCTGCGGAGAAGGCACGCTGCTGCTCAACGTAGGTGGCCTTGCCTTCTGCCGTCTCAATCCTGATCGGAGGATAGCCCCAGTCGGCGAGATCATAGGGAGAGGCCTGCATGTCCATGGCCCGCACCCGCCATGAAAGTTCAAAGCAGTCCATCACCAGTTCGCTTGGCAGCGCTGGCGAAAGCTTGTAGGCCCACTTGTACAGGTCCATGTTGGCGTGCAGGCAGCCTGGCTGTTCCATGGTCCGTTGGTTCTCCCTGCTGGGCGTGAGTTCGTTCAGCGGCAGCGCATCCGGCGTGTAGAAACGGTACGCGTCAAAATGCGAACACCGGATCCGGTTCTCTTCAACCACTTTGTCCGTGCGGGAGCCGCCCAGCCGCAGCTTCAGGTATTCGTGCCGCAGCTCAAACTTGTCTTGGCGGTACACCATGGCCCATTCGTGCAGGCCAAAGCAGCCGAACTGCGCCGGACGCGCGGCGGTGCCCGCCAGGATGATCCGGGCAAAAATGAGGGCGTCGCGTCGCGCGGCCAAAAACGCCGGGCGGTCGAACGTGACCGCGGTGCGGCCGGGCGGCAGGCCGCGCAAGGCGAGTTCGCCGGCGTCGAGCGCGCGGTAGAACTTCCATGTGCTGCGCGAGCCGGCTTCCGTTCCGGCGAGAATGACGCCGTCACCGGGATGCCAGCGCAGCAATTGGCCGGGTTTTTGCGTGTAATAGGTGAAGAGGAAGTCCTCCACCGGGTGCTTCCTGCCGGCGGAGCGCCGCTCAAGGTAGGGATCGGCGTAGCGGCGTACCCGTTCGGCATGGGCGGCTTCGCGGTCCCGCCAGTCGGCAGCCGGGAGAACGAGTGGGTGATCCTGCATCTCGAGCGTTACGCAGGGCACGGACCTAAACTGCCCCACCGGCAGACCCCAGGATGTCCTTGGCGGCGTTCCAGGCGCCAATTTCGCAGCCGTTGCGCAGCATGAAAGTACTCTCTACGGGGGTGCCGTCAACAGCTCCCGTGACCGTGGCTACCTGGGGGCCGCCGTACTGCTGGGTGCACGAGACGTCCTTGCGGGGTGCGGGCTGGTTCAGGACGGCGGGGTTCTCCTTCAAGGCGGCACAGGCCGCGGCGGCACTCGGATGCTGGCTTTCGGCCACCGGGGCGCCCGCCTTGCAGACGAGTGTGTAATTGACGGCGGTTCCGTCCCCGGATGGCTTAACGGCGATGGAGAGCTCGGCATCTCCGGTTCCGGGCCCCGAAGGCAGCGGAGCGGGCGCGGACGGAGCAGGGGCAGGCACGGTCGTCTCGGCGTCCGGGGGTGTGGTGCCCGGTGCTGTGGTGCCGGGCGCAGATGTACCGGGTTCAGAGGTGCCGGGTGATGCGCTCGTGGCTCCGGGAGTGGGCTGCCCCGTTCCGGTATCCGGACTGCAGGCAGCCAGGCCGCCCAGCACTCCGAGGGCGAGCAGCACAGAAATGAATTGCTTGCGCATGCCGGGTCTCCTCAAGTTTTTCCCATTCTACCGTCGGCCCATCCGGCGGTCCGGAACGGCCCGGTAACGGTGTCCGGCAATCGCTAACGGAAGGGTATCGATTCTTAGCGGCGTCCGCGGTATCTTTCTGACATTGACGGGTGCGCGGCTACAACCAAAGAGTGATGACGCCTAGGGGGGCGGAGCGTCCAGTTCGTGGGACCGAAGGTCTGCAGGTCCAAGAACCAAGGAAGGCATGTCCCCAATGACCACCCAGCAAGAATCCTCCCGCCCTAAACTCAGCAGGCGGCTGCCTGCCGTGCTCGCCGTCGGCCTCACCTTGGTCCTCGGCCAAGGGCTCGCCGCGCCCACATCGGCCGCACCCGGGCCGTCCGACGGCCAGTCGGCTTTCGACGACGGACGATACATCGTGATGCTCAAGGACAAGCCGCTGGCCACATACTCGGGCGGCGTGGCCGGCCTTCCGGGCACGGCCGTTCCGAAGGGCAAGAAGCTGGACTCCTCCGGGTCCAACTCCCGCAAATACGACGCGCACCTCAGGTACAAGCAGCGGCAAACGGCCGCCGCCAAGGGCGTGCAGATAGACCAGAGTTTCACCCTGGCCGTCAACGGCTTCAGCGCCGCCCTGTCCGCGGAACAGGCCAAGCAGCTGGCCGGTGACAGAAGTGTGCTGGCCGTGGTTCCCGATACGATGCGCAAGCCGGACTACTCCAGCACCGATTTCCTCGGTCTCCCCGGCCCGGACGGTGTCTGGAAGCAGCAGTTCGACGGCAGGGATGACGCCGGCAAGGGCGTCGTCGTCGGCGTCCTGGACACCGGCTATTCGCCGGACAATCCGTTCTTCGCGGGCGACACCGTCCCCCCGCTCTCGGGAAGCCCAAAGATAGGCCGGCCCTTCCACCTGCAGGGCAATGTCATCGCCATGCGCAAGGCCAACGGCGGCACGTTTGTTGGCGATTGCGTTGCCGGGGACGGGTTCGAGGGAACGGAGTGCAACAGCAAGGTCATTGGTGCCCGCTACTACGACCAGGCCTACAAGGCTGTTGTTCCACCCGAGCAGAGATCCCCGCAGGAGCTTTTCTCCCCCTTGGATGTCAACGGACACGGCTCGCACACGGCCAGTACGGCAGCCGGAAACAGCGACGTGACCCAGACGGCAGGCGGACGTGATTTCGGCACGAGTTCGGGCGTCGCCCCCGCGGCGAAGATTGCGGTGTACAAAGTCTGCTGGGAGGGCGCTACCCCCGCAACGACCGGGTGCCTGGAATCGGACATCATCAGGGCCATCCAGGACGCCATCCTCGATGGAGTGGACGTGATCAATTTCTCGATCTCGGGCAACAACACCACGACCATTGACGCGGTATCCCTCGCCTTCCTCAACGCCGCCGCCGCCGGGGTTTTCGTGGCAGCGTCGGGCGGCAATTCCGGCCCCGGTCCCAGCACGGTTAACCATGCCGGGCCTTGGCTGACCAGCGTTGCCGCTTCGACGTTCGACAGCTCACTCCGTGGAACCGTTGAACTCTCAGACGGAGCGAAGTTCGCCGGAGCGAGCGTGATGAGCACGGAGGTCACCGCGAAGCCGATCGTCCTCGCAGTCGCCGTCAAGGCTGCCGCCGCCGCTGATGCGGACGCGGCGCTGTGCATTCCGAACACGCTCGATCCGGCCAAGGCTGCGGGAAAAATCGTGGTGTGTGACCGCGGCATTATTCCCCGGGTCGACAAGAGCGTTGAAGTAGAGCGTGCCGGCGGAGTGGGCATGGTGCTGGTCAACCTGCTTCCAGGCTCACTGGATGCCGACTTGCACAGTGTTCCGACCGTCCACGTGGGCGATCCGAAGGTCAAGGACGTGGTCGCGGCGAATCCGGGCCTGACCGCCAGCCTCAAGGCAACAGACACCACGGGGGCGCCGCTTCCCCCGGTCCCGCAGATCGCCGAATTCTCGTCCCGCGGCCCGACGCTGGCATCCAACGGCGATCTCCTGAAGCCCGATGTCACGGCACCCGGTGTGGCTGTCCTGGCAGCCGTCTCGCCGATCGGCTTCAAGGGCGAGACCTTCGGCTTCCTCTCGGGAACGTCCATGGCCGCGCCGCACATTGCAGGATCGGCAGCGCTCCTGCTGGGTAAGAACCCGCAGTGGTCCCCGGCGGCTGTGAAGTCGGCCATCATGACCACGGCATATGACCTTGTGGGAGCGGACGGAGCGAAGGTTCACGACGTCTTTGCCCAGGGCTCAGGGCATGTGGATCCCTCCCGGTTCGCATCGCCCGGCCTGGTATACGACGCTGGGCTCGCTGACTGGTTCGGATTCCTGCAGGGCCTCGGCATTGACCTGGGTGTGGTGCCGGTGGCCGCCAAGGATGTCAACCTGCCCTCCGTGGCCCTTGGGTCCCTGGCCGGCAGCCAGACCGTCACCCGGACTGTTACCGCGGTCAAGGCGGGAACCTACCGCGCAACCATTGAGGTTCCGGGCGTGCAGGCGACAGTCAGCCCGGCGGTGCTGACCCTCCGCGAGGGCGAGAGTGCCACGTTCACGGTCACCTTCACCACGGCCGGAGCCCCTCTGAACACCTACGCCACAGGTTCGTTGACGTGGGCATCATCGGACAACACCGTGCGCTCGCCAGTGGCGGTGCGGCCCGTGGCCGCCCCGTAGCGGCGGCAACTCCGGCAGGCCCGCCGGGAAGGCATGCCAGCCAGAACGACGCCGGCACTCACCACGGGTGGTGAGTGCCGGCGTCGTTCGTTTACTAAGCCCGCGGGCCGGCGGTGGCGGCAATGAGATCCATCATGGTGCGGTGCAGCGACTCCACCTGTTCCCGGGTCAGCCCGAGCTTGGCCATCATGGTGCCCGGCACGGACGTCGCCTGTTGCCGCAGTGCTGCGCCGGCCGGCGTCAGGGCGACAGCCAGGGCGCGTTCGTTGCCTTCGACGCGCCGCCTCGTAATCAGCCCGGCGGATTCCAGCCTCCGGAGGAGCGGCGAGATGGTGGCGGGCTCCTGGGCGAGTGCCTCGCTGATGTCGCGCACCGTGCGCGGGCTGGATTCCCAGAGGCACAGCATCACCAGGTACTGGGGGTGTGTCAGGCCCAAACGCTCGAGTACCGGCTTGTACGCGCCAACAACGCTGCGGGAGGCGACGGTCAGTGCGAAGCACAATTGACGTTCCAGCAGGAGGTCGTCATCGGCCTCAATCACCGAGGTCCGCCGGGCTGCCCCGGCCGGGGCAATGTGCGGCGTTCCTTCGCTCCGGGAGGCGCTCATAGATGTCCCTTCAATAGTTAGTGCACTAATTATTAGTGTATCGTTGATTCTGGCAGCAGGAGATAGGGAGAAGTGGATACTGTGCCACAAGAGAACGCAACACAAAGGTTCATGCGCGCAACGGGCAAGCTAAGGGCGATTTTCGGCCCCGCGAACCGGAGCTCCCTGAGTCACGAAATGACCGAGGAAAACCGCCGGTTGCTGGCCCAGCGCGAGGCGGAAACCCAGCAGTGGGAAACGGTCCGCCGCCCTGACGGGAGCACGTATGTGGTGCCCCGTAATCCTGACGATAAGTCGCTCCGCTAGGCCCTTTGCCCCGACGGTTACCCGGGGCCGTGGGGCCGGGGCCTTTTCTGCCGGCCCGGCGTAAAATAAGGGCACTGGCAGTTACGAAGAGCAGATGCTCGCTACCTTCGATCAGGGAAGGGGGTGGTACTTGTGGCACATGTACTCACTGGTTTCATGAACCTGACCGACAGGCTTCGGTTCGTATTCGGCCCCGCCTCCGTAGGCGACAACGCAGCGCCCGTGGTTCACCGGCATGACGACTTCGAGCACGCCTCGGAGGAAGACCTGGCACAGTTCGAAGTCGAGACCGATTCCGAGGGCCACCACTACGCAATTCGCAAGAGTGACCTGAAGTACCTCGAATAGGCAGACACGAAAGCGGCCGCCAGCCTGGTTTTGCCAGGCGGGCGGCCGCTTCCATGTGCTGTGCCCGTTCCTTAGCGGCCCGTGCCGCCGTAAACGGTGGCCTCTGCTTCGCTGTCGAGGTCGAAGGCCCTGTGGATGACGCGCACTGCCTCGTCCAGGAGGTCGGCGTGGGTCACCACCGAAATACGGATCTCGGACGTGGAGATCATGTTGATGTTGATGCCGGCGTCGGACAGCGCCTTGAAGAACGTGGCGGAAACACCCGGGTGGGAGCGCATGCCAGCGCCGATCAGGGAGAGCTTGCCGATCTGCTCGTTGTACTCGATGCTCTCGAACCCGATCTCTGCCTCGGCGGCACGGAGGGCTGCAAGGGCATCCGCACCATCGACGATCGGGAGCGTGAATGAAATGTCCGTCCGGCCGGTCCCGTGGGTCGAGACGTTCTGCACGATCATGTCGATGTTCGAGTGTGCGTCCGCGATCACCTGGAAGATGGCGGCGGCCTTTCCGGGAATGTCCGGGACGCCCACCACGGTGACCTTGGCTTCGGAACGGTCGTGTGCAACACCGGAGATGATTGGCTGCTCCAAGGCAACTCCCTCTTGAGTCTTGATCTTGTCGTCGGCACCGGGCATGACCCACGTGCCTTCGTGCTGGCTGAATGAAGAACGGACGTGCAGGGGCACACCGAACCGGCGGGCATATTCGACGCACCGCAGGTGGAGGATCTTGGCCCCGGACGCGGCCAGTTCCAGCATCTCTTCGCTGGAAATGCGGTCGATCTTCTGGGCCGACGGCACCACACGCGGATCGGCCGTGTAGATGCCGTCCACGTCCGTGTAGATCTCGCAGACGTCGGCGTCCAGGGCTGCGGCAAGGGCAACGGCCGTGGTGTCTGAGCCGCCCCGGCCGAGGGTGGTGATCTCGTTGGTGCTGCGGCTCATGCCCTGGAAGCCGGCAACGATGGCAATGTGCCCCTTGTCGAGGGCGGTCCTGATGCGGTGCGGATCCACGTCGATGATCCGTGCCTTGCCGTGGATGCCATCCGTGATCATGCCGGCCTGGGAGCCCGTAAAGGACTGGGCGGAGGCTCCGAACTTGTTGATGGCCATGGCCAGCAGTGCCATGGAAATGCGCTCACCGGCGGAAAGGAGCATGTCCATTTCGCGCGCCGGAGCGGAGTCGGTGACCTGCGCGGCGAGGTCCAACAGTTCGTCGGTGGTGTCACCCATGGCCGAAACCACAACAACAACCTCGTTGCCGGCCTTCTGCGCGTCGACGACGCGCCGGGCAACCCGCTTGATGCCGTCAGCGTCGGCTACCGATGACCCGCCGAATTTTTGCACAATGAGCTGGGCGGTCGATGCCGGGTTGACGGTCAGCTCCTGCAGCTGCGGTTCGGTCTTCACATCGGTACTGGGCATACTCATGCGTGCACCCTCACTGGATCAAATCGGAGTTCTGGAGGCCAGGCGGCCTTGCGGCTCGACGGCGTAACTGATGTTGACAGTTTATCGCCGCCCTCCGCCGGGCGTTTAATTGTGACCGATTCCGGTCCCGAAGGTGCTCCGGGACTGGCCCGCCGGCGGCCTCTGATCAGCTGAGAGCGTTGCGCCGGCCCTCGAAAGCGCGGCCCAGTGTGACCTCATCGGCATACTCCAGGTCGCCGCCGACGGGGAGCCCGGAGGCCAGCCGGGTCACGGTGATGCCGATGGACTTGAGCATCCGGGCCAGATAGGTCGCCGTCGCCTCGCCCTCAAGATTGGGGTCGGTGGCGATGATGATTTCCTGGATGGCGCCGTCGTTGAGACGGGTCAGGAGTTCACGGATCCGCAGCTGTTCGGGGCCGACGCCGGCGATCGGATTTATGGCCCCTCCGAGCACGTGGTATCTGCCGCGGAAAGAGCGCGTCCGTTCCACGGCGAGGACGTCTTTGGACTCCTCCACCACGCAGATAACGGTCGGGTCCCGGCGGGAGTCCCGGCAGATATTGCAGAGCTCCTGCTCCGTCACGTTGCCACAGACCGTACAGAACTTCACGCGTTCCTTGACAGTGGTGATGGCCCGCACAAGGCGCTTCATGTCCTCGGGGTCGGCCTCCAGGATGTGGAAGGCCAGCCGCTGAGCCGACTTGGGCCCGACGCCGGGCAGGCGTCCGAGCTCGTCGATCAGTTCCTGAACTGCACCCTCGTACACAATGTCCTCGATTACCTGGTTGGATGATTACCGGCCGTGCTGGCCAACGTCGTGCCTGGTCAACATCGTGGGTTGCTGACGTACGGCCCGGTTGCCGTGCCTGCCGACGGTATGGGCTTCCGATTCCCTTGCAGGCGCCGGCCGCTGCCGCATGGCCGGAACCCGTTCGGTCTTGCTAGCGGGGCAGCAGAGGACTTCCGTCCAGCGACCGTTCCTCGATCAGCTTTCCGCCCAGAATACGCTCAACCGCAGCCCGGCCAAACACGCCTGATTCCTCGATGGTTTCGTCATCCGCGCTGGGGATGTCCTGTGCGTAGGAGGCCGTGGGCTCTGCTTGGCGGGCGGGGGCCTTGGCCCGCCCCGCTTCAGCCTCCGGGCTGTTCGACAATCGCTGGTACAGGCTCAGCTTGCCGTTGCCGGTGGGTGACGGAGCTGCCACAGCTGCCGTGCCCTGCGTTGCGCCGGGCGCCCCCGCCGGTGGAGAACCCAGTGCGGTCACCCGGGTCGGCGCCAGCTGGGGCTTCGCAGAGGGCACGGCGCCAACTGCAAACCCGGCCCCGCCTGATCCCGCCGCCGGCGCAGAGGCCATGGCATAGGCGGGAGCGAAATCGGCGGTGTCCGGCTCGGGCGCTGCCGGCTGCCCGGGTACGGGGCGGTGAGTGTGCTCTTCTGCCTGTACCTGGGACGGGCGGGAAGTACCTGCAGGGTCCGGAACCCGCGGCTGTGCTGAGGGCGGAACCTGGGCAGCCGCTGGCTCATAGTGGGGTGCGGCCGGCGCCGGGGGTTCCTGCCCGGCTTGGTCGCCCGCCTCGCTCAGGTATTTGCCGACGTTGGTTTCCGAGCCCAGGGCCCACACTCCAGGCGCCTGTTCAACGGCGCGCGACCACGGGTCGCTTGACGTGTCCCCGACCGGACGGGCTGGCCCGCCGGCCGGGGCGGCGGCCCGGGCAGGGGCGGCCGCCTGGACAGGCGCGGCGGACTGGGCAGCTGGGCGGGAAGCGGCCGCCGGTGAAGGCTCGCTGCGTGGCTCACGCGGGGCCGGGGGCTCCCAGTCAGCTGGCGGTTCTTCGTCCAGCGGCGGCGCATCTTCATCGAGCGGCGGGCCCCAGTCGTCGTCCGGATAGGAGTACGAATAGGTCTGTCCCGCATCGGCTAGCTGCCCGGGATCTGCGCGCTGCCCCGGATCGCCGGACTGCCCTGGATCACCGGACTGCAGGGGAGCTGAGGGCCCGAGGGGAGCGCCCACGGAAGGCGTGGAGGGCTGGATGTCCGCGTTGCCGTCGTGGCCGCGGCCGGGCGTCATGACTGACGGCTGCCCTGGCCGGCCTGACCCGGTTGCGGTATTGACAGTCTGGCCAGGGGCTGCCGGGGGAACAGGCATCTGCGGAGAGGCCGCCTGAGGCGCGGGGGCCTGCTCTTGCCGGTGAGCCGGTGCCGGTGCCTGTCCGGTGTCGGGCCCGGCAGGGGCCAGGCCCCAGTCCGCGTCCGTCGTGGTAGCCGGTATATCCCGGCTAATAGGACCTTTTGGGTTTGGCTCAGAGCTCGCTGCGCTGTTGGATCCGCCTGCTGTGGCGGTGATCTGGCAGTCGATGCCTATGGTCTTGTGGATGGCCTGCCGCAGGTTCTCGGAATGGTCGGCACGCCCGAACGCGCCGGCCAGTCCGGGCGTCGTGAAGACCAGCGTCAGGACCTGGCCGTCGAACTGGCCGACCTGGGCGTTCGGCTCGACCAGGGCCCACGTGCTGCGCTTGATCTTGGTGAGGGTCTGCAGGATCTCGGGCCAGGCGCGGCGGAGCACTTCGACGTCGGAGCCGCCACCCGGGGACGCCGGCTGCGCGGGACGGGGTGCGCCGGGGGCTGCCGCGGCTGGAGCCGGCCGGGCGTCCTGAGCTGGCGCAGGCCGTACGGGCGCCGGCTGAACGGGAGGCGTGGACTCGGGTCCGCCGGTGCGAACCTCATCGGCGGAGGGTCGGCGGGGGCCGGACTGCGGTTCGTCAACTGGCCAGTCGGTGGTGCTGATCCGTGGCGCGGAGATGGGCTCCCGCTGCGCGGGCAGCTGGGCCGCGGGGCCCGATGGCCCTGTGCCGGGCATCTCGGCGCCAGATGGAGGAGCTCCGTGAGCTGCCCCTGCCGGGGAAGGCGCCGGCCGCGGAGCAGAATCAACGGCAGAAGCCGCGGCAGCGGGTGCCGCGGAAGGCGCAGGGGCAACAGGGGCAGGAGGCACAGGCGCTGCGGGAACAGGGGCTGCGGAAACAGGGGTGGCCGTAGGGACGTCGGGTTCGTTCCCCGCGTAATTCAGTCTCCGCTCCACACGGTCAATACGTGCGGCAATTCCGCGTTCGGTCTGTTCGGAGCTTGGCAGCAGGATGCGGGCGCACAACAGTTCGAGATGCAGCCGGGGCGACGTGGCTCCCGTCATCTCGGTGAGCGCGGTGTTGGTGACGTCCGCCGCGCGGGACAGTTCCGCCGCGCCCAGGTTGTGCGACTGGCTCTGCATCCTGGCGATCTGGTCGGCGGGCATGCCACGAAGAATGGACTGGGCGCTCTCGGGCATGGCCTGGACGATGATGAGGTCACGGAAGCGCTCTAGGAGGTCTTCCACAAAGCGGCGCGGATCGTGACCGGTCTGGATGACGCGGTCAACCGCCCGGAAGACAGTGGCCGAGTCGGAGGCTGCAATGGCCTCGACCACATCGTCCAGGAGCGAGGCATGGGTGTATCCGAGCAGCGCCACGGCCAGCTCGTAGTCCAAGCCGTTCGGACCGGCACCCGCCATGAGCTGGTCCAGCACCGAGAGCGAATCCCTGACGGAACCGGCCCCGGCGCGGATGACCAGGGAGAGCACACCCGGCGCAACCGGGACGTTTTCCTGGTTGCAGAGAAGCTCGAGGTACGCCAGGAGCGGCTCCGGGGGCACGAGCCGGAACGGGTAGTGGTGCGTGCGGGAGCGGATCGTCCCGATGACCTTGTCCGGCTCCGTGGTGGCAAAGATGAACTTGATGTGTTCCGGCGGCTCTTCAACGATTTTCAGCAGGGCGTTGAATCCGGCGGACGTGACCATGTGGGCTTCATCGATGATGAAGATCTTGTAGCGGTCCCGCACCGGGGCATAGGTGGCCCGTTCCCGAAGGTCCCGAGCGTCGTCCACGCCGCCGTGGCTGGCGGCGTCGATCTCGATGACATCGAGGGATCCGGCACCGCCGCGGGCCAGTTCAACGCAACTGGGGCACACGCCGCACGGGGTATCTGTAGGGCCTTTGGCGCAGTTGAGGCAGCGTGCCAGGATGCGGGCCGACGTGGTTTTACCGCAGCCACGGGGACCCGAGAACAGGTAGGCGTGGTTCACGCGGTTCTTACGCAGGGCCGTCATGAGCGGCTCCGTGACATGTTCCTGCCCGATAACGTCTGCGAACGAGTCGGGACGGTATCTGCGGTAAAGGGCGGTAGTAACAGTCACAGGGAAAACCCTACCAATCGGGGCTGACATAAAAGACCCCCCATGCACCCGCCAGAGCCCGCCTACCCTTGCTACCTTCCGGTCCTGGGGGAGTTCAACAGGATGACGCCACATGAGGGGCCGTCAGATACTTTACCTGAAATTTCGGTGTGCCCCGAATCGGCCCGGTTGGCGGTTGGGTGGCCGGCTACCGGTGTCCGTTCACCGGCCAGCTCATGAAGGCCGGCTCCTCATAGGGGTGCGCCGTGCGCAGTGCACGCACGACGGCGTCGAGCACTTCATCCGCGACGACGCACTCCACACGCAGTTCGGCCACCTGCTCGGGAACTCCTTCGGCTCCGATAAATGGCCGGGAGCCGCTCAAGGGGGTGAAACGGCCTAAGCCGGGCGACGTGAACGAGCAATGCGAGTAGTCACCCAGCCGTCCGGCGCCGGCGTCTCCGATGGCGGCCAGCACGGCTTCGGCGTGGGACTCGGGAACGTAGACGACCAGGGCGTGCAGCTGCGACATGACACCATCCTGCCAGCGGGATGCAGCTAAGTCGCGGCTGCGCAGCCCTCGAGGGGCGGGCAGGTGGAGGGCAACAGCAGGAGGGCTTGGAGGCGGGCAAATTGCAGACCGCATCGCTCGATTGGGCGATGCCGGAAAGTTCGGGTATTCTAGTATCTGCTTTTGATTCAGAAGCAGCTGGAGAATTCGCCTAGCGGCCTATGGCGCACGCCTGGAACGCGTGTTGGGTTAACGCCCTCGGGGGTTCAAATCCCCCATTCTCCGCCACCGGAAACCCGGTTCCGATTTTGTCGGAACCGGGTTTTCTTTTTCTTCCGGTATTCGGCGCCGGCTACGCCAGCCCCAGCCGCCGAAGGCGCTGCCGAGCGGCACGTTCGCTGGGTCCCATCCGGCCCAGCGCCAGGCGTACGACGGCGAGAGTCACCCTTGTTGCCAGTCCCACCGGCAGGGGCAGCGGACCTAGCTGTGCCTTCCGCAGCCCCAACATCTCTCGGTACCGCGGCTCGAGGCTGAGCACTGCACCCGCGAAAAGCACCCGGTATCCAGGCATCAGCCATGGATGCAGGGGAGGGTTCCGGATAAAGGCTACGGTCTCGGCAACCCGTTCGTCCGCTCGCAAAGCACCCGTCGCGAACCAGTTGTTCAATTCCCGGACCACCTCGGCTTCACGGAGCGGCGGTGAACTGACGCCCATCAGCCGCCCTGCCTGGGCCCATTCACGGACATAGGCGTCGGGTCCGCCCGGAATGGGTCCGCCCCATTTCTTGTGCGCGGTGAGGAAGGAATCCGTAAACGTGACGTGGACCCAACGGAGTAAGTCCGGATCGTTCGCCGAATAGTCACGCGTGGCTCCGCCCCCGTCAACGTACTGCCCGCGGACCGAATCGTGAATCCGGAGGACGGAATCTGTCACTAAGCGGGCATCCGCCGTGGAGCCGTACGTGACGGCATGGATCCAGCGCGTCGTCCGGGCAAGGCGTCCGAGGGGGTCGTCATGGAATTGGGAGTGTTCATAGACACCGGCCATAACCCCGGGGTGCAGCGTCTGCATCAGAAGCGAGCGGATGCCCGCGACGATGGTGGGCATCCCGCGATGGACAGTCCAGACGGCGGAGCCGGGCAAATAAAAGCCCGGGTCATTTCCCTGGGCGAACTTCTCTGCCCAATCGGGCGGCGCAGAAGGGCTGCCCGTCAGCGTCCGTCTGACCTCCGCCTGCCATTCCCTGAGGAAATTGCGCATGCTCCATTCTCGCGCACCTAACTGAGAGCTGGACCACAATTTTGCGGGCCCTTCCGCCGGCCGGTTTGCGTGCCCGCAATGAAGGATCTGGCCCTCCATGCGGGGTGCCCGTTTGGGGGGGTTAAACCTATAAAGCACAGGGATTCACCCCCCAGTTTTAGGGGTTTCCCGGCGCCTTCACGTGTGGCCACAATGGAGGACATGCTCGTCGAGACAAGGAGTTGGCGGGTCCTACATCAGGAGAATTCTGTGGCAACACATGGGGGAAACCAAGACACCGCCAGGGCGAACGGGCCCGGACGAATCGCTTTGCGGAGCCTGTCTGCGGCGGTTGTCGTAGGCTTCTCCGTTTTCGCGTTCGGGTTCCAATCGCCGGCCAGCCACATCCAGACTCCGGCAGGGGCCCTCGACGAGGCTTCCGTCCGCGTGGTTCCGCCTTCCGGCGTCGTGGGACCTG
Organism: Arthrobacter sp. B2060; assembly: GCF_059090445.1. Taxonomy (NCBI): domain Bacteria; kingdom Bacillati; phylum Actinomycetota; class Actinomycetes; order Micrococcales; family Micrococcaceae; genus Arthrobacter; species Arthrobacter sp. B2060. The sequence continues at coordinate 252,571 of NZ_JBNHFR010000001.1, read as the reverse complement.
CGCTGCTTGACCCGGCCAGCACTTCCGAGGGCCGCACCGTAAGCGGTCCGGTGGCGGAGTTGGTTGCCAAAGTACCGTTTGGCCGGACGATCGTAGAGACGTCGTCCAAAGGCGTTGCCTCCACGAGCAGGGTCAAGTCGCAGTCCCCCGGTGTTGCATCCGCCGCCTTGAAGCGGCCAGGAGCAGGTTTCCTCATGGCACCGCTCGAGGTTTTGTACCCGAGTTCCTCCTTCGGCCTGCGGCATAACCCCCTGACGGGGGAATCCGGTGAGTTCCACTGGGGCCAGGACTTCGCCGCTGCATGCGGCACCCGTGTCTACGCAGCCGATTCCGGTGTTGTCCGGGCCGCAGGATGGCATCCGTGGGGCGGCGGCAACAGGGTAGAGATCGACCATGGCAACGGGATCATCACCACGTATAACCACCTCCAGTCCGTGGCCGTTGCCAAGGGCGACGCAGTGCGTGTGGGTGAGGTCATTGCTCAGGTAGGTACCACAGGATCGTCCACCGGGTGCCACCTCCACTTCGAGGTCATCGAGGACGGGGAGCACCAGGATCCAGCAAAGTGGACCCTGCTGCCCATCCGGCAGGTAGATGCGCTGCAGCAGGCGGTCATGACCAGCTTCGATCCCGCTGCTGCCAATCTGGCGGGCTGGGCGATACCCTTCCTTCGCGGGAACACCGGCGACGGCAGCTCTGAGGCCTCCACCTATTATGATGCCCGGCCGTTCACCTGGAGCCCGTCTAGCCCCTCACTGATGCCCAGTTCGACGGCAACGTGGGCTTCAACCCCGCAGACCAGTTCCAGCCCGCTGCAGACCATCGCACCCGAACCGACGGCCACGTCCAAACCCGCTCCCTCGCCGTCGACGAAGCCGGCCCCCTCGACTCCGCCTGCAACGACGGCCCCCCCGACAACGACCACTCCGCCGACAACGACCACTCCTCCGACGACCACCGAGCCGCCGACGACCACCGAGCCGCCGGCAACGACTGAGCCGCCGGAGACCACTGATCCGCCGACGACTGAACCGCCGGCAACAACTGATCCGCCGGCCACTGATCCGCCGGAGACGACTGATCCGCCGACGACTGAGCCGCCGGCCACTGAGCCGCCGGCGACGACCGAGCCGGATCCTGCACCAGTAGAGCCGTTGCCCGAACCCGCCCCTGGTCCGCCTCCCGTTGATCCGACGCCGGACCCCTATGTTGAACCCGTCCCAACTCAGCCGGCACCCGCACCGGTGGATCCGCCCACCGCAATTGTTGTCGAGCCCGCGCCTGCTCCGGCTCCCGCTCCGGCTCCCGCGCCTGCTCCGGCTCCCGCGCCTGCTCCGGCCCCCGCTCCCGCGCCTGCTCCGGCTCCCGCTCCCGCGCCTGCTCCGGCCCCCGCTCCCGCGCCTGCTCCGGCTCCCGCTCCCGCGCCTGCTCCGGCTCCCGCTCCAGCTCCTGCACCCCCGGCCCCTCCGACGCCGCCGGCCCCGCCCGCAGCAACGCCTGTGCCAACAGCTGTCCCTGGCTCAACAGCTCCTGCAACTGCACCTGCAGGAACAGAAACAGCCGTGACGGCGGCCCCCACAACCGCGCCGTAGCGGCGCGGCGGGGTTCGCCGTCCGGCTGTTCACCAAACCGTGAGGAGGTCGAAGGAATGCACCGGAGCACATATCGGTTGTCATTAATGACGACCATGCAACCGGCCAGGGAGCACCAAGTGCAGTCCTTCCGAAGGATCCGGCTGACGTCCAAGGACGGAGCCGTACCCGAGGCCGCCGGTTTTGAGCCTGGGCAGCCCTCGCGCTGCCAGGGCCAACGGTCCCCGGCCGTCACATTTCCCCGTAGCGCCAGGGCAATTTCCCTTGGCCCGGGACGCAAAGTCGTGGGGCGGCCTGCCCCCGCCGTTGTTCCGGTGATCCCGGAACCGCGGCACTTCCAAAGCGGTCATCATCCGGTGCCCGCATAGATGAAACGAAAGCGAGGAGCGTTAGCAAGGTAAGCGGTAGGCATCGTAATTTTTCGACATGCCAACTGCAGTTTCCCCACAGTTTGCTTTTTGTCTGGTTGGATGGAGCGTACTGAGAGGGACACTGGAAGTACCCCGCTTCCTAACTACCGCGAAGGCAGCAATGGAGCTCATCGAGGCCGAGCACCCGAGGCCACGTCATTTTCTACTCCACCTGAGCGACCCCCATTTGTTGGGAGGTCCGGACCCACTGTATGGCGCTGTTGACAGCGAAGCCCGCCTGATCCAGCTCTTCGATGAAGTCCAGGCATCAGGCGCCCGCCCGGAAGCCGTGATTTTCACCGGCGACCTGGCGGACAAGGGAGACCCCGAGGCTTACGCCAAACTCCGCGCGATCGTTGACCCGGCGTGCAGGGACCTCGGCGCCAAAGTCATCTGGGCCATGGGAAACCACGACAACCGCGCGAATTTCAGGGCGGGCCTGCTGGACCAGCCGGGCAATGACGACCCGGTGGACCACAGCTATTACATCAACGGCCTGCGGGTCATCACCATGGACACGTCCGTGCCTGGGTACCATCACGGCGAACTCAGCGGCGACCAGCTGGACTGGCTGGCCGCGCAGCTGGAAACGCCCGCCCCCGACGGCACCATCCTGGCGCTGCACCATCCGCCGGTACCGTCGGTACTGGACCTGTCCGTGCTGGTGGAGCTCCGTGACCAGGCTTCCTTGGAGGCCGTGGTCCGCAACTCGGACGTCCGCACCATTTTGGCCGGGCACCTGCACTACTCGACGACGGCGAGCTTCGCCGGCATCCCTGTGTCGGTTGCCTCTGCCACGTGCTACACCCAGGACCTGAACGTTCCGGTGGGAGGAACCCGCGGGCGTGACGGCGGGCAGGCCTTCAACCTCGTGCACGTCTACGAGCACACCATTGTGCATTCCGTGGTGCCGCTGGGAAGCACACCGACCGTGGGGGAATACGTCACCCCCGAGGAAACGGAGCGGCGTCTGGCTGCTGCGGGTATCCGGATTCCCGAGCGGGCGAACCGGCCGATTCTTACACGAAACTAGCCTTAAGCCAAAGCCCCCCGCAGTCATGACTGCGGGGGGCTTTGGCTTAGGGTATTTACTTCTCCCAGGGTGCCTTGATTGGGTAGTACTTCTCCAGGAATTCGGTGACCAGATCGGCCCTTTCCCCAGCGGGAACCTCCGGGAAGCTGCCGTCATTGAGGCAGAAGAAATCCATGTTCCGCTTTGCGAGCAGCTTGGGCAGGTAGTTGAGCCCCGCACGCAGTGTGGTGTCCACGTACCTGACCTTGGCGGCGGTCTGGGTGACAGCGCGGCCGGTTAGCAGCGCGTAATAGTGGTAGAACGAATTGGTCACCGAGATGTTGTCCGCTGCGCGGAAGGTGCTGGCAGCAGTCTTGGCAAATTCGCTCGGGAATTCCTCCTCCATCTGCTCCACGACGCTGCGGCGCAGGGGTGCAGCCGTGTGTTCCAGGTGACGCGTAGTGATCCGGCCAAACCGGTTCCAGAGGAGCTTTCGGTTCACCCTGGCGGCATTCTCGAAGCCGCTGCGCTCGGCCGCATTCTCGCCGAGGCCGATGCGGGTCTCCGCCTCGATGAACTTCGTGATGCCGCCGGGCGTGAAGAACATGTCGGGCCCCACGGGACGGCCGAAGAACATGTCATCGTTGGAGTACAGGAAGTGCTCCGACAGGCCTTCGATATGGTGCAACTGGCATTCCACAGCCTGGGAATTGTGTGTAGGCAGCACGGAGGGATCGGCGAAGAACTCTTCACTCCGGACAATCGTCACGGACGGGTGGTCAGCCAGCCATTCAGGTGCGGGGGAGTCCGTGGCAATAAAGATGCGGCGGATCCATGGTGCGAACATGTAAACGGACCGGAGTGCGTACTTGAGTTCGTTGATCTGCCGGTAGCGTGCTTCATGGTCGTCGCCCTCCCCGAGCACGGCAGTGGCCTGGCGCGCCCGGCGTGCTGCGATGTATTCGGGAGAAGTGCCGTCCACCCACGAGAAAACCAGGTCGATGTCGAAGCTGATGTCACTTGCGTGGTCAGCGAACATATTCTCGATAGTGGGCCAGGTGTGCCCGTACCGTTCGACAGTTCCGCGCACGGCGTCTTGGGCCAGCATGGTCCGCCGGGTCAGGGAATTCTCGATCGGCAGGATCACCTCGTCGTCTTCGAAGCTCCAGAGCTCCACCTGCACGCCGGCTGAAGCGCCGAACTCGAAGCCGCCGTTAGGCTCCACCCGCGGCCTGTACAGCCTGAAGATTCTGGACTGACGGTTCGTGGAGAGCTCTCCGTCGGCCACGAGCACCGACGTCTTCTTCTTGGCATCCACGGTCATGGAGTAGAAAGGCTCATTGCGGCACGCGTCCACAAGGGCAGCGCGCAGCTTCTTGCGGTTTTTCCAGTCCAGCGCAATAACCGGGCGGTCGTTGTTGCCGCGGACCAGCAGGTAATCCAGGCCGGCCTGCGCCAGCACGTTCCGGAGGAAGAGCAGGTCCTCCACCATGGCCTGGTACGGCGTCCGGTTCTTGTTGATCAGGGCATACCGGCCTGAGGTGCGGACCACGTCCGGCCGGTGTTTGAGGCGCGCAACAGCAGCCGGCGATGTTACTTCCGCAAGTACGGGCACGTCCTCGGAAGTCTGTCCGCCATAGTAGATGTCATCCTGAACCGTTACGTCTGTAATGGTGATTCTCCGTGCTGCTAGGGGTGGGCTCTTACTTGCATGATAGTCCTGCAAAAAAAACTGCAAGGAAAGTTGCCGGTGGGGCGCGGCATGGCGCGAAGCGGCGGCAGCGGGCTCAGCCCGCCAATGCCTCACGCCAGCTGCGGAGAAATGCCGCTCCGGCGTCGTCGTGGATAACCGTCGCATCCATGCCGAGGTCTTCGGCCGTAAGAATATCGTAGGGCTTGTCCGGCACACCATCGGCGGGCCGGACATCCACATGCTTGACCGCGTGGTCATTGTGGTGCAGCCAGTCGGCCATGGCATAGTCCGTGCGCGAATCACCTACGGTCCGCCAGGCCTGCGGCGTGATGCCCTGTGCTGCCAGCAGCTCCACGGCCCGGCTTGCGCCCAGGTCCTTGCCGAGCCGCACTGATTCGATGTCTGTGGAAATAATCGTGGGGTCCACGCGGTAGTCGATCTCGTCGTCGGAATTGGGTGCGTGGTGGTCCAGGCGAACGACGCCCAGGCCGTGCCGCTGCATCAGCTCCATGGCTTCGGCGTCGAAGAGCCGCTGCTCGGCGAGGTACTCGCTGTTCGGCACCTTGATGTGCTGTTCGACCGAGACCATGGCGCGCTTGGTCTCGTCGAAGAACATGTGCGAGGAGTAGTCCTCAGCCACCATCCTCCGGATGTCGTCACCGTAGGCGGCGGGAACAGCCAGTTCGCGGTCCACGTGGATCGGTCCGGCCCCGGCGGAGGTGTAGCTGAACCAGACGGCGCCCTTTTCGCAAATGGCATGTATCAGGGTTCTGCCTGGCATGCCCGCCGCGATCATCGGCTCCATCACCTGCTCGCGGATGAAGGCGTCCGAGCGCCCGGTGTTGAAAATGACTGGTATTCCGGCGTTGGCGAGGGCCACCAGGTCCGCGATGATCTCCGGCTTGACGTCCCTGGTGACAGGGCTGGCCACCGGGCCATCGACGTCCAGGAGCAGGGCCAGGGCGGGTGCCGAGGGCGTGTGGGCGGTGAAGCCCGCGGCAGCATTCGCTGTAGGTACAGTCATGGTTCCATTCTGTCAGCCGCCGCCAGTGCGGAGTCCCAGGCAGGCACAAGTGCCGCGGATGTGACTCATGGTTACTGTTTGGCTACAACCTCGGTCCGCGACCCGATCCACATTCCCTAGAACAGGCAACATGCTTACGCTTGCAACGTGATATTCAAAGCTGTGGGCGAGGGACGCCCTTACCCCGACCATGGTTACAGCACGCCCAAGGACTGGGCAGCGCTGCCTCCCCGGCCCGTGCGGCTGGATGAACTTGTGACCACCAAGCGGACGCTGGACCTCGAAGCCCTGCTGGCCGAAGACTCCACCTTTTTCGGAGACCTTTTCCCGCACGTTGTGCAATATAAAGGAACGCTCTATCTCGAGGACGGCCTTCACCGGGCTGTCCGGACGGCGCTCCACCAGCGCACCGCAATCCACGCCCGGGTGCTGGTGATCGATGGCTAAGAAACCCAAGGACGTCACGGTTCTGCACGGACACCGTGTCATCACTGGTCCAGAGCTCCGTGCCACCCTCGTGGCCGACGACGACCCCGCTGACCACTCGGCAAAGCTGCGCCGGAAGATCCTGCACGGCGTGGTGCTGATGATGCTCCTCGGGCTGATCGTCACGGGCGTCATGGGAGCCGTGGCCGTCATGAAGGGGCAGATCAAGCTTCCCGGGACCGACGAGAGCCCGGCCCAGACGTCCGCGTGCCCGGCCACGACCTTCGATTACACGCCGAACGCCAAGGTCAAGGTCAACGTCCTCAATGCCACGACCAGGGGCGGGCTGGCGAGGTCAGCAGCCAACGAGTTCACCGTCCGCAAATTCGCAGTGGGCAAGGTCGGCAACGTCGAAACCGGCTACCGTGGCGTGGCCGCCATTGTGTCCGGCGCCGCCGGCCAGGCCGCGGCTTTCACCGTGCAACGGAACCTGCCCGGTTCGGACTACTTCCAGGACGGGCGCTCCGATGCCAGCGTGGACGTGATTCTGACCGGCGACTACCGGGGCCTGGCCAAGCCTGAACTCGTGGACCAGACTCCCGGCAAGCTGGAGTGCCCGCGGGAAAGCCGTCGCATTGCCGACGACGCCCAGTGGCCCGTAGTCCCCACACAGGGCGCGAAAGGCTAACCCCCTAGCCAGCCGCGGCGGGAGGTTCGCTCAGACGGATGGGACGGCCGCCGTCGTCGAACCTGGCTCCGGCACCCAACTGAATGAACCGCACTGTCCGGGAGATCCGTTCCTCCATGTCGTCCGCCTCCCCGCTGCCCCGGGCAGCGCTGGATGACAGGGTTCCATGGATCAGCTGCGCCTGCTGCCGGACGTCCGCCACCGGGAAGTAGCCCTGGTCCATGCCTTCGCGCAGGATCTCCTGGAGAAGGTCACTGAGGCCGCCGACGTGATCTGCAAGCTTGGCGAATGACGCCGGGGACAGCACAGCTCCCATGGCCGGGCCGGGCGGCAGGTGGCGGCGGCTGAGGTCCTCCACCTGCGAGCGCACATACAGCGCGAGCCGGTCCACCGGATTCTCCAGCAGGTTGAGGGACTCCTTCAGCTCCGCCAGGAAGCGCTCCGTTTCAATCAGGGCGTAGGAGATGAGCAGCTCTTCGATGTCCGCATAGTAGTTGTACACGGCAGTGCGCCCGATTCCTGCATGACGGGCAACATCCGTCATGGTCAGCCCGGGCAGCCCGTGCGTGAAGAGAAGTTCGCCAAAGGCATTGAGGATGCGGCGCTGGGTCTCGGCGCGCTGCGCAGCGTTGCTGGGGGCCGAAATCCGTGGCATACGGACACTTTACCGCGCTCTGTCAGTAAAACCGTGCGTGTCTTGCCCCCGCTAGACCGCGCAGCCGTCCGGGCCGCAGGCCCCGCCGTCCTGCACTCCGCCGACCTCTGGCCCGGGGTCGCCGGCGCTGACCATGGCCAACGGATGGGCGTCCGCCCAGGCTTGCTCGAGGGCCATGCTGAACGCTGCCGGGGGCTGGGCGCCGGAGAGACCGAATTTCCGGTCAATCACGAAGAAGGGGACCCCGCTGATGCCCAGCGCCCGCGCTTCGGCAATGTCATGGCGGACCTCGGCGGCGTACTTGTCAGTGGTGAAGAGCTCGGCAACGGCGCCGGCGTCGAGGCCCAGTTCCCCGCCCAGCATGGTGAGGTAGTCGCGGCTGCCGATGTCCTTGCCGTGTTCGAAATGATCACTGAGCAGCCGCTCCTTGGCGGCGTCCTGCTTCCCGGCCGCGGCGGCCAGGTGGATGAGCCGGTGGGCGGTAAAGCTGTTGGCGACCACGACGGCGTCGAACCGGTAGTGGAGGCCCTCACCCTTCGCCTGGGCCGCCACGTGGTCAAACATCTGTGAGACCTGCTCGGGGGCCAAGCCCTTGCGCGTGCTGAGGTAGTCAAGCTCGGTGCCGTCATAGTGTTCGGGCAGGGACGGATCCAGCTGATAGCTGCGCCACTGCACCTCCACGGCATCGCGGTGGGGAAACTCAGCCAGGGCGGTCTCGAAGCGCCGCTTGCCGATGTAGCACCACGGACACGCGACGTCTGACCAGATTTCAATCTTCATGCTTGCCACAACCTTCACCGGCGCTCTGGCATTCCGCCGCTGCGGTGTCGGATGGGCCACAGGCGGCCTGAAGGCGGACAGTCTTGCCCGCGGCCACGCGGGATCCTATCGTTTGACATAGGTTATGACGTCAGTCGTCGGATGGCGTTCATCCGAACGCACCCGTTACTCGGGTGTGCCGAGGCAGGCGCTTCTATCCGTTGTCCGGAAGCATCCTGCCCTGTGTCCCAGGAGGCCGGGCATGCGGATAGGACTAATTGCGGGACCGTGGATTCCGGTTCCCCCGCCCGCTTACGGCGGTACTGAGCGGGTAGTGGACAGCCTTGCCCGAGGGTTTGCGGAGGCCGGCCATGAGGTGGTGTTGGCTGTGCCGTCCGACAGCGAATGTCCCGGTCTCCGTGTCCCTGACATGCGGAAGGCCGAAACGGCCGAACTGGGGTTCACGCTTTCGGAACTGAGTCACGTGATACGCGCCTACCGGGGGATGGGGGGAGTGGACATCATCCACGATCACACCATGGCCGGCCCGCTGTACCCGCACCGCCCGCCCGGCGTGCCGGTGGTGACAACCATCCATTGCCAGCTGACGCCGTCGGCGGTGGACATTTACCGGGACATCGGCAGGACCGCAAGCATTGTTGCCATATCCCATGACCAGGTCAGCCGCACACCGGACGTGCCGGTGACGCGGGTAATCCATCACGGGATGGATCTGGCCGGAGTGCCCGTGGGCACGGGGCAGGGAGGCTACGCGTGCTTTGTGGGACGAATGTCCCCGGACAAGGGTCCGGCCCAAGCCATCGCCGTCGCCCAGAAGGCCGGAATCCCGCTGCGCCTCGCGGCAAAGATCCGCGAACCTGAGGAGCTGCGCTACTTCAGGGAGGTCGTTGAACCCCTTCTGGGGCCCACCGTGGAGTTCATCGGCGAGCTTGGGAATACCGAAAAGTACGCGCTGATGGGCGAAGCCTGCGCCTTCCTGAACCCCATCCAGTGGTCCGAACCTTTCGGGCTAGTGATGATCGAGGCCCTGGCCACAGGAACCCCCGTGATCGGCACGCCCATTGGTGCAGCGCCGGAAGTGGTGGACCACGGATCCACCGGCTACCTGGCTTCCCTTGACGAACTGCCGGCGCTGTTGCTCCAGGCTGGCGAGCTCAGCAGGGCAGCGTGCCGCGCCTCCGTCGAGCAACGGTTCAGCTCGGAACGGATGGTCGCGGACCACCTGGATCTATACACCCAGCTATTGGAGCAGAAGTTGCCTTCCGGGGTTTCCGATCCGGCCATGGTGCGTGAGAATCAGATACACGATTCGCTGGCGCCCGGTTCCTGACCCCAGCCGCGGCGCCTGGCAAGGGAAGGGATCAGCCCATGAATGCCTGGAATGCCGGTACCGAAGCGGGTCCATCCGAAGCCGGCTCGGTCACCGTGGTCGAAGGGTCCTCGTTCTGCATCTCCTCCCACAACGGCGACATCATTCCTGGCGGACCACAAGGGGTCTTCTACCAGGACACACGGGTGGTTTCCCGCTGGATGCTCCGGGTCAATGGAGCCCTCCGTGAACCGCTGGGCACCCAGACGCCTGCGCCCTTCCAGGCCACCTTCGTTGGCAGGGCGCGCTCCGCTGACGGTAGATTCGACAGCCCGCTGGTGGTGCGGCACCAGCGGCACATAGGTCCCGGGCTGAGGGACGACATCACTATCGTCAATTACTCGTCCGAGCCGGCGGACTGTGACATCGAGCTCAGCATCGAGGCCGACATGGCGGACCTCTTCGATGTCAAGGGTGGCAGGGCCGCAACCGGTGCCGTTGTCCGCAGGTCGGTCCAGGGTGCGGAGCTCCATATCGAAGCCGAGCGCAACAGCCAGCGCCGGGGTGCGGCCATCCGCGCAGCAGGGGCGCTGGTACGCGAGGATGCACTGGCTTTCCGGGTGGAAATTCCGCCCAGGGGACAATGGTCCACCGCCGTCATCGTGGTTCCACTGATCAACGGAGTGGGGCCGGATGAGCCCTTTTCCGAGGCTTCGCCTCCGCACCACAGGATGGGCGTTAAGAGGCATCTGGCTTGGGGGGAGCACGTACCGCGGGTGACCGTCCTGGATCGGAACGTTCAGAATGTTCTGAACCGGAGCCAGAACGACCTGGGCTCCTTGCGCATCTTCGATGATGCACACCCTGACCGGGCTGCTGTCGCCGCAGGCGCCCCGTGGTTCATGGCGCTCTTCGGCCGGGATTCGCTGCTGTCCGCGTACATGGCGCTGTTGGTCGACCCGAACCTGGCTGCCGGCACGCTGCAGACCCTCGCCGGGATCCAGGGCCAAAAGGTGGATCCGGACTCTGAGGAAGAGCCGGGGCGGATCCCCCACGAAGTGAGGTTTGGCATCAGTGCCGGCCTTGCCCTCGGTGGCACAGCGTATTACGGCACGGCCGACGCGACGCCCCTGTTCGTCTCCCTCCTGGGGGAGCTCAGCCGCTGGGGACTCGGCGAGGACATCATTGGATCGCTGTTGCCGCATGCGGATCGTGCCATGGAATGGATCGAGCATTTCGGGGACCGCGACGGGGACGGCTTTGTGGAGTACCAGAGGCCCAACCCCCACGGACTCTTAAACCAGGGGTGGAAGGACTCGTGGGACGGGATAAATTTCGCCGACGGCAGGATGGCCGAGCCGCCGATTGCGCTGTGCGAGGTCCAAGGCTACGTGTATGCCGCCTACGTGGCGCGGTCGCTGCTTGCCCGCTGGGAGGGTGACAAATCCAAGGAGCGCCACTGGGCTGCGCGCGCGGCCCGTTTAAGGACGTCCTTTAACGAACGCTTCTGGATGCCGGACAAGGGGTACTACGCCATCGCCCTGGACAAGGACAAGCAGCAAGTTGACTCGTGCGCATCAAACATGGGCCACTGCCTCTGGGTTGGACTCGTCGACGAGGATAAGGCCCCGCTGGTCGCGGAGCGCCTCATGTCACCGGAGATGTTCACGGGCTGGGGAATCAGGACACTGGCCTCGGACATGGGCGCGTACAACCCGGTCAGCTACCACAACGGTTCGGTATGGCCGCACGACAGCGCGCTCGTCGCCACCGGGCTGATGCGGTATGGCTTTGTGGACGAGGCCAGCAGGGTTGCGAGCGGGCTCTTCGCGGCGGCGGCCCACTTTGGCGGACAGCTGCCGGAATTGTTTTGCGGGTTTGACCGGGGCGACTTTCCGGAGCCGGTGCCGTATCCGACGGCGTGCTCCCCGCAGGCATGGGCGGCAGCGGCTCCGGTTCAGCTGGCCCGCATTCTTCTGCGCTTCGACCCGGACTTCACTCGGAACGAGGTCCACCTGGCACCGATCCTTCCGGACCGGATGGGCGACATCACCGCCGATAACGTTCTCCTGGGCAGTTCCAGGATCACCATCCGGGCCAAGGGAAGGGAAGGCAGCGTGGAGGGCCTGCCGCCGGGACTGACGCTCCGGAACGACCCCCGGCTGCCACTTTATAAAGACCTCGTGAGTTAGCCGCCCAGCCGCCGCTCCATCACGAAGTCGTGTTCCACAGCGCTTCCCAGCCGGAAGGATTTGGTCCCCACCTTCCGGAAGCCCGACTTTTCGTAGAACCGGATGGCCTTGGTGTTCTGGCTGTTGACGCCGAGCCACACTCCCGTTGCCCCGGCGGCTGCGGCGTGCCCGATGGTGGCCTGCATCAGGTCAGCCGCGGCGCCGAGGCCGTGATGGTCAGGGTGGACATAGCATTTGCTGAGCTCCGCCGAGGGCAGGGCGGTGAGCGCAGAGGCCACATCAGGATCCAGGGCAGGCCGGTTCACGAGCAGGCTGTAGCCGCGGAGACCGCCGCCGCCGGCATCGATGACCAGTATCGTCACACCGGGGTCGGCGAGATACGCGCGGAAGTGCCGCTCGCTGAGTGTGTCGGCGAGGTGGGCCGCTATGTCCTCGGGGGAGGAGCCCGGCGGGCACGCCAGCGGAAAGGTGACGGCCGCCAGCTCAGCCAGCCGCCCGGCGTCGTCCGCTGTTGCCTTACGGATGGTGTGTGTCATGGGTCCCGATGCTACTGCTTGAAGGCGGCGTCGAAGCTGCCTTGGGCTGCGGGGAAATCGAACTTCTTGAGCGCGGCGAGGGCTTCGGGGGCGCCGTGGAGGCGGTCCATGCCGGCGTCTTCCCATTCGATGCTGATGGGGCCGGTGTAGCCGATGGCGGTGAGGGCGCGGAACGAGGATTCCCAAGGGACATCGCCGCGTCCGGCGGAGACGAAGTCCCAGCCGCGGCGGGGGTCGCCCCAGGGCAGGTGCGAGCCCATGACGGTGTTCCGGCCCGTCATGCGCAGCTTGGTGTCCTTGCAGTCCACGTGGTAGATCCGGTCCTTGAAGTCCCAGATGAAGGAGACCGGGTCGATGCCCTGCCACATCATGTGGGAGGGGTCCCAGTTCAGGCCGAACGCCTCGCGGTGGCCGATCGCTTCCAGGGTCCGGACGGTGGTCCAGTAGTCGTAGGCGATCTCACTCGGGTGGACTTCATGGGCGAAGCGGACCCCGCATTCGTCAAAGACGTCCAGGATGGGGTTCCAGCGGTCCGCGAAGTCCTGGTACCCGGCGTCGATGACCTTTTCCGGCACGGGCGGGAACATCGCGACGTACTGCCAGATGGAGGAACCGGTGAAGCCGACAACGGTGTTCACGCCCAGGGCCTTGGCGAGCCGGGCGGTGTGTTTCATTTCCTCGGCGGCGCGCTGGCGGACGCCTTCGGGGTTCCCGTCGCCCCAGACCCTGGCGCCGACGATCGCCTCGTGACGGAAGTCGATCGGGTCATCGCAGACGGCCTGGCCCTTGAGGTGGTTCGAGATGGCCCAGACCTTCAGGTTGTACTTCTCCAGCACGGCGAGTTTGGATTCGACGTAGCCGGGTTCGTCCCAGCGCCAGGCGTCCAGATGGTCCCCGGACACGGCGATCTCGAGGCCGTCGTAGCCCCAGCCGGACGCGAGCCGGGCGACTTCCTCGAAGGGCAGGTCGGCCCACTGGCCGGTGAACAGGGTGTACGGGTGGGGCATGTCAGGCTCCTTCGGCGGGGGAAACGCTCACCGGGGCGGTGAGCTGGACGGTGGAGGACTTTGCGCTGGCGGACTCCTCGACGGCTGCCAGGACGCGCTGCACGGCCAGGCCCTCCTCGAAGGACGGCGAGGGGGCGCTGCCGCCGTCAATCGCAGTGAGGAAATCACGGATCTGGTGGGTGAACGTGTGTTCCCATCCGATGATGTGGCCTTGCGGCCACCAGGCGTCCATATAGGGATGTTCAGGTTCGTTCACAAGGATGCGGCGGAAGCCCTGTTCCCGGGCCGGGGCCGTCGCGTCCAGGAAGCCCAGCTCGTTCAGGTTCTCAAGGTCGAAGAGGAGGGCGCCTTTGTCGCCGTAGATTTCCAGCTTCAGTGAGTTCTTTTGCCCGGTGGCCATCCTGGAGACCTCGACCGAGGCGATGGCCCCGCCGGTGAGGGACAGCGTCGCCCAGGCGGCGTCGTCGACCGTTACATCCTCCGGGCCATGCTCACCAGGCCGGCTGGAAACGAAGGTGTGCAGCCGCCCGGAGACCTCGGTGACGGCTTCACCGAGGAGGAACATGACCTGGTCGATGGCGTGGGAAGCGATGTCGCCCAAAGCGCCGGAGCCCGCCGCGTCCTTGCGCAGCCTCCAGGTCATCGGAGCCTGTGCATCAGTGAGCCAGTCCTGCAGATAGGAGGCCCGGATATGGCGGACGGTGCCGAGCCGGCCTTCGGCGATGAGTTCCCTGGCCAGGGCAAGCGCCGGGACGCGGCGGTAGTTGAAGCCGATCATCGACTGCACTCCGCGTGTTCGCGCCGCCTGTGCCGCGCGGGTCATTGCTTCGGCCTCGGCCATGGTGTTGGCCAGCGGCTTTTCCACCAACACGTGTTTCCCGGCCTCGAGGGCAGCGAGTGCGATCTCCGCGTGCATCCACCCCGGGGCGCAGATGTCCACAATGTCGATGTCGTCGCGGTCCACGACGGCGCGCCAGTCGGTGGCGGACTCAGCCCACCCATAGGTGGCGGCGGCTTCGGCGACGTGGACCTTGTCCCGTCCCACGAGCACTGTCCGCTCGAAGGCCGGAACGTCGAAGTAGCTGGCCACGTTCCGCCAGGCGTTCGAGTGGGCCTTGCCCATGAACGCGTAACCGATCATGGCCACACCCAGCGGGCGGGCATCCGGGCGGGCACCAGGGCGGGTTTCTTGGGTCGTCATTGCGCTGTTCCTAAAGTGTGGAGGTGCTAAAGGGGCGAGGTCCTAGAGTGTGGAGGCAGTGGGGTCCCAGTCCTCAGGGAGTGCAGGGGAGGCCGGCGCGGAGCTTTCGACGTCGATGAACGTTCCGGAGTCCACGGACTCGGAGATGGCGACCATGGTGTCCAGCACGTGGTAGGCGAGCTGTCCTGTGGCGCGGTGCGGGCGGTCCGAGCGGATGGCGCGGGCCATGTCCAGGACGCCCATGCCGCGGCCGTGGGAGGGACCCGTGGCGGGGATGACGGTCCAGTCCTCGTCGCCGGCGCGCCAGAGCCTCAGGTCGCCGTCAAAATAGTTCGGATCCGGGAGGGCGATCGTGGCTTCGGTGCCCGTGATTTCCACGAAACCCACACGCTCGCGGGGCGATTCGAAGCTGAAGACGCTGTGTGAGGACTGGCCGCCTTCGAACTGTGCCATAGCGCTGACATGGGTGGGGACCTCGACGCTGAATTCCTCGCCCAGCCTCGGGCCGGACCCGATCACGCGGACCTCCCTGGACTTCGAACCCATGGCCGCCACTCTGCTGACCGGACCGAACGTCTGAACCAGGGCGGTGAGGTAGTACGGCCCCATGTCGAACAGCGGGCCGGCGCCGTATTGGAACAGGAACGCCGGGTTTGGATGCCATGATTCGGGCCCCGGCGTCTGGAAGGTGGTCATCGCCGTCAGTGGCGTGCCGATGTCGCCGCGTTCGATCAGGCGGCGGGCGGTTTGGAGGCCCGCACCGAGGAACGTGTCCGGGGCGCAGCCGAGCCTGCGTCCGGCGGCGTCTGCCGCTTTCAGCAGTCCCAGTCCGGATTCGCGGTCCAGCGAAAAGGGCTTCTCCGTCCAGACGTGCTTGCCGGCGGTGACGGCGGCGGTGGCCACTTCCACGTGGGCGGCCGGGATGGTCAGGTTGACGATGATTTCGACGTCGGGATGGTTCAGTGCCGCGTCCACCCCGCCTGAGGCGGGGATGCCGTATTCCCTGGCCCGCGCCGCCGCCGCGTCCTCGGAAAGGTCGGCGATGACGAGGACCTTCAGGTCAGGGAACACCGTCAGGTTGTCCAGGTACTGCTTGCTGATGTTGCCTGCGCCGATGACGGCGACGCCCACCGGGCCGCTGCCGCCTGCCGGTGTCTCGGTCATGAACGTACCTGCCCGGTTGCCGCCTTCTGCAGGAAGGACAGGCTCTGGGCGATCCCGTCAAAAATGTCTCCGGCGTAGTCGTCAAACTCGACCACCCCGACTTCCAGGGATTTTGCGGCGGCGATGACATCCAGCACTGCCACCTTGCCCTTGCCGGCCGGCAGTTGCGCCTTGGTATCTGTGGTGAGCGGGCCGTCCTTGATGTGGATGAGCCGCACCCTGTCGCCCAGCCGGGTGAGAATTTCGACAGGATCCTTGCCGCCAACAGCAACCCAGTAGGTGTCGACCTCCAGGACCACCTGAGGGTCCAGCAGCCCGGCGAAGTACTCCAGGGCGGACTGGCCGTCGATGGTGGACTCCAGCTCCCACTGGTGGTTGTGGTAGCCCACCCGGATGCCGTAGTCGGCAGCCTTCCTCGCGGCAGCATTGAGTTTCTCCGCGGTGGCCTGGATATCCTCGGCGGACTGCCAGTGCTCCGCCGGTATGTAGGGCTCGATGACTGTTTCCATGCCCAGGTCCCGGGCCGCGGCAAAAATCTGGTCCTGGTCCTCGCTGAGCAGGGGAGCGTGACCGGACGGGGCCGTCAGGCGGTTAGCCCTCAGCGCTTCCCCGAGCTCCTTGGCTGTCGCCACGAAGTTGTAGGGCTCCACTTGGGCGAAACCGATCTCGGCCACTCTTTGGATGGTGCCGGCAAGGTCCTCCTCGAGCGGTTCGCGGAGGGTATAGAGCTGGAGCGAGTAGGTCATGGCTTTCCTAACTTCGTTGCCGGCCTTACCGGCATCAGCGACGGGAAACGTGCCCGGGAGTAGGTCAATTACGAAGCTACGGCTACTTTTGCCGCAAGTCAATCAAAAGTTTGCAGAACTACTGACATAAGTCCTCCGTTGTGTGCTATTCCTTAAACCATGCAGACATCCCCCGCCCTTGAGCGGCCGTCGGAGGACACCGGGCTCCTGGCCCGTGCGGGCGACCTCTTTCAGATGCTCCGTGACGGCAAGGCACGGACCCGGGCCGAACTGACAGCGGTCACCGGCCTTGCGCGGACAACAGTGGCGGCCAGGATCGACGCCCTGTCAGCCCTGGGTTTCGTGGGACCCGCAGGCGAGGCAGCCTCCTCGGGCGGCCGGCCGCCGTCGCGGTTTGTCTTCAACGCGGGCATGAAGGTGGTGTTCGCGGCCGACGTCGGCGCTACGCATGCTTCCGTTGCCGTCACGGACCTGAACGGGGACATTCTGGCCCGCCACTCCGGTGGCCTGGCCATCTCGCAGGGTCCGGAAGCCGTCCTCGACTGGGTCATAGAGAACTGCAGGACGCTGCTGCGAAGCATCGGCCGTGCGGAAGGAGACGTGGCCGGTGTGGGAATCGGCCTGCCGGGGCCCGTGGAGCACGATACCGGCCGGCCGGTCAAGCCTCCCATCATGCCGGGCTGGGATGGGTTCGACGTGGCCGGCTATGTCGGCGCCGAGCTGGGAACCGACGTCCTGGTGGATAACGACGTCAACATCATGGCTGTGGGCGAGCGGCATGCCTACTGGCAGGACCACCGGAATCTGCTTTTTGTGAAGGCTGCCACCGGCATCGGGGCAGGCATCATCAGCAGCGGTCAGCTGCAGCGGGGAGCAGACGGCGCCTCGGGGGACCTTGGACACGTCCGCGTTCCCAGCGGCGAGGACGTCCAATGCCGCTGCGGCAACCACGGCTGCCTCGAGGCGTTGGCGTCCGGCCCCGCGCTGGCAGCAAAACTGAGGGCCCAGGGCATCGATGCGGACTCCGGGACTGCCGTGGTGGACCTGGCAGCACAAGGGGATGTGCAGGCCATTCTCGCGCTCCGGCAGGCGGGAAGGGACATGGGGGAGGTGCTTGCCATCTGCGTCAATCTCCTCAATCCCTCCGTAATCGTGGTTGGCGGCAGCCTCTCGCGGGCCGGTGACCAGCTCCTGGCAGGCATCCGGGAGACCGTCTACCGCCGCTCACAGCCGCTTGCCACATCCAAGCTGCGCATCGAGCAGTCCAAAGCGCCGGTTGATGCTGCCATCTGGGGAGCGAGCCGGATGGTCATTGAGCACGTACTTTCGCCCGAGGCGGTGGAATCCGCCATCAGGAATGCAGCCCTTCACACCGCCTAGCGTTTTCACATCGACGAGAAACAGAGGATTCATCCGTGAGCAACCATCAACCATCGTCCCTCCCGGGAACGGCACCCCTGAAAGTTGGGGTCGTCGGCATCGGATGGGCCGGTCAACAGCACATCAAGGCCTTCAAGAACATCGACGGTGTGGAGCTCGTCGCCGTCGCGGCCATGGAAGCGGACCTGCTGGCCGGTATCAAGGCCGAGTACGGCATCCCCCACACGTTTGCCCGCTGGGAGGACCTGATCGAACTCGAAGGGCTCGACGCCGTCAGCGTCGCTGTGCCGACGTTCCTGCACGCCCCGATTACGATCGCCGCGCTTGAGCGGGGGCTGCACGTGCTGAGCGAGAAGCCCCTGGCCCGCAACGGAGAAGAGGGCCGGCAGATGGTCGAGGCAGCCCGCGGGGCCGGCCGCGTCCTGGATGTCGCCTTCAACCACCGCCGCCGCGGCGACATCCAGAAGCTGAAGAGCATCATGGACGACGGCGAACTGGGCCGCCCGTACTACGCCAAGGCCTCCTGGCTCCGCCGGCAAGGCATCCCCATGCTGGGCAGCTGGTTCACCAATCCCGCGCTCGCCGGCGGCGGGCCGCTGGCGGACATCGGCGTCCACGTCCTGGACTACGCGCTGCACCTGCTGGGTGAACCGAAGGTCCTCTCCGTGTCTGCGTCCACACATTCGGAGCTTGGCCCCCGCGGTCTGGGCGGGAATGCCCGGTACACCGCGATGCAGTCGGCCCACAAGTTTGAGGTGGAAGACTTCGCCTCTGCCTTTATCCGGCTTGAAGGCGGAGGAACGCTCATCCTCGAGGCCGGCTGGGCGGCTTACCGGGACGAAGCAGACCTGATGGACTTCACCGTCTACGGTACCGACGGCGGGGCGGACCTGCGCGCCGTCGGGGCCTCCGACGCCCCCGTCGCAGACCTTCGCATCTTCAAGGAGAAGGACGGCGAAAACGCTGACTACACGGTGGTGGCGGAACCCGGCCGGGCACACCAGGCCGTGGTGGAAGATTTCGTGGAAGCCGTCCGGGGAGGCGAGTCCGTGTGGGGCGCCCACGACGGCTCACTGGCGTTGACCCGCGCCCTGGTGCTCGACGCCTGCTACAAGTCCGCCCTCGAACAGCGCGAAGTGAGGCTCTGACATGACTGACAAACTCAACATCCTGGTGTGGAACGAAGGTGTCCACGAGGCCCATAACGAGCCGGAAACCATGGCCGAGATGTACCCCACCGGCATCCATGGCGCCATCGCGGACGGCCTAAAGGGCTTTTACGCGGATTCCAGCATCACCACGGCCACCCTGGCCGACCCGGAGCACGGTCTTTCTGAGGAAACCCTGGCCGCGACCGACGTCCTGCTGTGGTGGGGGCATGTGGCCCACGGCGAGGTCAGCGACGAGGTCGTCGAACGCGTTCAGCGCCACGTCTTGGGCGGCATGGGGCTCATCGTCCTCCACTCCGGCCACTTCGCCAGGATCTTCACCAGGCTCCTGGGAACCACCTGTTCCCTCAAGTGGCGCAACGACGGCGAACGCGAACTCGTGTGGACAGTCAAACCTTCGCATCCGATTGCCGCCGGCGTGGAAAGCCCCATCGTCATCCCGAAGCAGGAGATGTACGGCGAGCTTTTCGACATTCCGGAGCCCGATGACCTGATTTTCATCAGTTCCTTCGAAGGCGGCGAAGTCTTCCGGTCCGGGGTCACTTTCTCCCGCGGCAAGGGCCGGATCTTCTACTTCAGCCCGGGTGATCAGGAGTACCCCGTCTACCATCAGCCCCAGATTCAGCAGGTGATCGCCAACGGCGTCGCCTGGGTGGCGCAGCCCGCCCAGTTCCGGGAAGCCCCCGGCGTGGGCAACGCCCAGCGGGGCTGGTACCTGTAGGGGCTGGCTCCGCCGGGCGGGACGCACGTGATAGCAATGAACTGATGAAACCGCCTGCCGTGCTCCCGCCCACCCACCCCGCCGTTCCATGAGGGACCGTGTCGGCTCTAGAATTCCCAGCAGCTGGATTCTCCTCGCCTGCATAGGCCTGATTGCCCTCAACATGCGGGGACCCTTCGTGGCTGTGGCACCTGTGGTGGCGCCGATGCAGCTGGACCTCGGGTTCTCACCGGTGGAGCTGGGTCTGCTCACAGGCATCCCGGTGCTGTGCTTCTCCCTCGCGTCGCCGCTTGCCTCGCTGGCGGCGCGCCGGCTGGGTGCGGAACTGGCCATCACCCTGACCCTCCTGGGGGTTCTGGCGGGCGTCGTCGTGCGCTCCGTGGGCGGCGGGGCCACGGTGATGCTCGGGACCGTGATTCTTGGCGTGGCCATCACGGTCGGGAACATCGCGGTGCCACTGATCATCCGGCGGGATTTTTCCTCCCGCCGGCAGGGGACTGCGCTGGGGATCTACACCGCCGCCCTGAACGTCGGTTCGTTCATCACGTCCGTGGTGACTGCGCCCCTGGCTGAAGCCGCCGGGTGGCGGCCGGCGCTTGCCGCCAGTGCGCTGTTCGCCGTCGCCGCAATCGCCTTCTGGGTTCCCGCAGCCGGACGCGGGGCATACATCCCCGCAGCCGACGATGGTTCCGGAGGCCCGCCTGCCAGCGGCCAGCCGGCCTCGCCGTGGACAACGGTGGGGCTGACCGCCGGTTTCGCCGGTCAAGCCATCTCCTATTACGGAGTGACGGCCTGGCTGCCCACGCTGCTGTCCGACGAACTCGGCATGGCACCGGCCGCCGCCGGCGCTGGGTCCTCCCTCTTCCAGATCCTGGCAATTCTGGGCGGACTGGGGGTTCCGCTGGCGGCGCGGTTCATGAGTACGACGGCGGTCGCCCTTACCTTGGGAGCCATGTGGCTCACCGTTCCCCTCGGGCTGCTGCTGGCGCCGCAGCTGTGGTGGCTCTGGTCGTCAGTCGGCGGCGTGGCACAGGGCGGTGGCATCACGGTGATCTTCACGGCCATCATCAAGCTGGCCCGCGACCAAACTTCGGCTGGCCGGATGTCGGCGGTGGTCCAGGGCGTAGGCTACGGCGTCGCGGCCGCAGCTCCGACGTTCGTGGGCTACGTCAACAGCGTCACCGGAGGCTGGACGGTGCCCCTGCTGGTGATCCTGGCATCGGTAGTGGCGTTCATCCTGGGCACGACGCTGTCTGTGCGCAAGGTGCCGAAACAGCGCTAAAGCCGCCACCCGCCGTCGTCCGCGCCCTTGAACACCAAGCGCGACCGGACACTCAAGCCTCCGGACGTGACCAGCTCTCCCTCACCGGCGAGGTGTAGGCGAACAGGCTGTTCCCACGGCTGACCCATATCGATAGGGTGATCACGGGCGGTGTCGATGAAGGATCGCCCGGTGGGATCAGCGGCCGGTAACGGGGGTGATCCCAGCCATTCGATTCTCGGGAGGAAGCATGACCAGTCCAGAGCAGGATCCAAGCCAGCAGGAAGGCCCGGCGGACGGTGGCGCGGCCGGCGTCCCCGGCATGCATGATGGGGGCGCCGACGGGGGAGCCGACAGCGGTGCAGACAGCGGCGCTGACGGCGGTGCAGACGGCGGCGCTGACAGCGGTGCCGACGGCGGCGCTGACAGCGGCGCTGACGGCGGTGCAGACAGCGGTGCCGATGGAGGCGCTGACAGCGGCGCTGACGGCGGTGCCGATGGAGGAGCCGCAGAACGGGGCATCTAAATTTTGAGCACCACCCGCACTGACCTCCACGACCCCGGCGCCGTGGAAGGCGCCGGGGTCCTGGAGACACGTCTGATTGATATCGGCCGCGAGAGGTTCGCCGGCGACATCTGGGGGCGCACAGCGCTGCTTACCCGTAGCGCCGGCGATTTCTCCGATCTGTTCTCTGCTGAGGCCGTCGACGAACTGATCTCGCGCCGTGGACTGCGCACGCCCTTCCTCCGCGTGGCCAAGGGCGGCTCCACATTTCCCGACTCGTCGTTCACCTCTCCCGCCGGTGTCGGCGCTACTATCTCTGACCAGCTGGACGATACCGCGCTTTGGCGGAAGTTCGCGGACGGTGCCACGCTCGTCCTGCAGGCCCTGCACCGCACGTGGGAGCCAGTCTCTGACTTCAGCACCAAACTGAGCACCGAACTCGGACATCCGGTACAGGCCAATGCCTACATCACCCCGCCTCAGAACCGTGGGTTCGACGATCACTACGACGTCCACGACGTCTTCGTGCTGCAGATCGCGGGGACGAAGCGCTGGATCATCCACGAGCCGGTCCACCCGGATCCACTCCGTAATCAACCCTGGACGGATCGCCGCTCCGCTGTCGCCGAGGCTGCGAAAGGCGAGGCCTATATCGATACCGTGCTCGAGCCCGGGGATGCCCTCTACCTGCCGCGTGGCTGGTTGCATGCCGCCCAGGCGCAGGGCGAAGTCTCCATCCACCTCACGCTCGGAATCCACAGCTGGACCCGCTACGCGTTGGCCGAACAGCTCGCGCAGGCCGCGCTTGCAGTGCTGTGCGACGACCCCGAGATGCGCCGTACCCTGCCACTGGGCGTCAACGGACCGGACGCGGAGATCGACACCGTCCGTGACCGTCTCGCCGCCGCCCTCGCTGAGGCTGATGCCACTTCTCTTTTCCACAGCACCCGGCGAGGTCAGGGACGCCCGGCGCCGCTGGGACCGCTGGCCCAGCTCGCCGCCGTCGAGGGCCTCAGCCCCGAGTCCGTGGTGCGGCTTCGTGGTGCGCTGGAAGCACGGCTAGAGGGCTCGCGCCTGACCACGCGCGTGGGCGGGTTCGACTTCGCAGAGACCGATCTGGCGTCTGTGACGCGCCTGCTCGACGGGGAGGTCCACACCGCGAACGATCTCGGTGTCGGACTCGTCGAAAGACTGTTGCGCGCGGGGGTCCTCGTTCCCGTTGAACAGTGACTCCGTGAACAGTGACTTCGTGACCAGTGACTCCGTGAACAGTGACTCCGCCGCAGTGGCTGCCACGGAACGCTTCTTCTGCTCTGAAGGCGCCCGGAAGCGCGGCGACCCGATTGCCGGCACGGCCTCGCACGGCGTCGTCTGGGTGCTCATCGAGTACCGGGGCGGGTGGCCGCTCAACGGCTTCGAGGGGCTTGATCTCGAGCCTGAGACCAAAGCAATCGTGCTCGCCGCCGCAAAGGCGGCGCAGGCGCGCGTGCTGCTGGTTAGGCGGCCCGGCCCCCGCCGCCGTGAGGGTCACAGCCATTGGGCAGTACTGCGCCATGAGAACTCCGGCGCCTATCGTCAACAATGGGGAACCTGGAGCAAGGATGAGGATCTGGCGGAGATTGCCACGGCCCTCAGCATCCCAGGAAAGCTCGGCCGTCCACCTGTCATCCTGGTCTGCACTCACAGTCAACATGACCAATGCTGTGCGGTGTGGGGACGGCCCGTGGGACGTGCACTGAGTGAGCGCTGGCCGGAGCTGGTGTGGGAATGTACGCATATTGGCGGTGACAGGTTCGCAGGCAACGTCGTTGTCGCTCCAGACGGCGTCTACTACGGCCGTCTGGATGCCGAGTCGTCCGTCGCCACGATCGAAGAGCATCTTGCCGGCCGCATCCAGGGGGAGTATCTGCGCGGATACACGGATCTCTTCCCGCCGCAGCAGGCCGCTGTCGCGGCCACACTCAGACGTTTCGGCCCGGCCGGCCGGCATGACTATCTGGTCACGGAGACCTTCCGCGACGGCGACCACTGGCGGATCCGCATTACCGGTCGGACGCCTCACCCGGCGCGTGTCGATGTCGAACTGGAGGCCCGCCGCGCCCCGCCGTGCCAGTTGACCTGCCGCGGACCGGGCATGAGCTCGGCCCTGGTCTACGAGCTCACATCGATCCGCCCAGTCTGAAGGTTGAGTCACGCCCGGGAAACGCGAACGGACACTTGAGCCCCCTCTGAAGGGGCCCAAGTGTCCGGTTCGCGATATGGAGATGGCTCCGCTGCCGGGCTGCCTCCCCGGATTTCGGGGGTGCTGTTGCGAAGGCGTGGCAGCCCGGCGGGCGGAAATCTGGGCCGGTCTTTTCTAGGCGGCCACGAGCTCGTCCTCGATGGCTTCGGCCGTGGCGTCCGCATTCTGGCGGGCCTCGTGCAGGTACCTGGCATAGGCCGGAACCGTCAGGAAGCTGGGGAACGTGTCGCTGAGCGTGACTTCCTCGAAGATGTCGCGGGCGTCGGCGAAGCGGTCGCCGTCAAAGCGTTCCAGCCGGGCGAACTCCTCGTCCAGCATGTCCTCGACCCACTCCTTGGTGATGATCTCGCCGTGGTCCGTGATGGCCCGCGAGTAGATCCACTGCCACAGCTGGGAGCGGGAGATCTCCGCGGTGGCGGCGTCTTCCATCAGGTTGTGGATGGCCACCGCGCCGTTGCCGCGCAGCCAGGATTCGATGTAGCGAATGCCCACTTCGATGTTGTTCCGGATGCCCTGCTCGGTAATGGTGCCGTGGGTGGCGGCGACGTTGATCAGGGCACGGTCGTCCGGGATAACGTCCTCACGGAGGCGGTCCAGCTGGTTGGGGCGGTTGCCGAGGACGGCGTCGAACACCTCGCGGCAGACGGGAACGAGGTCGGGGTGGGCCACCCAGGAGCCGTCGAAGCCGTCGGCGGCCTCGCGGGTCTTGTCCGCGCGGACCTTTTCGAAGGCGCTGGCGTTGGCGGCCTCGTCCTTGCGGTTCGGAACAGCGGCAGCCATGCCCCCAATAGCCATGGCTCCCCGCTTGTGGCAGGCGCGCACCAGCTGCTCGGTGTAGGCCCGCATGAAGGGCTGGGTCATGGTGACCTGGCCGCGGTCCGGCAGGACGAACCGGGGGCCGCGGGTGCGGAAGTTCTTGATCAGGGAGAAGATGTAGTCCCAGCGGCCGGCGTTGAGGCCGGAGGCGTGGTCCCGCAGTTCGTAGAGGATTTCCTCCATCTCGAAGGCTGCGGTGATGGTCTCGATCAGCACGGTGGCGCGGATGGTGCCCTGCGGGATGCCGATCAGGTCCTGGGCCAGGATGAAGATGTCATTCCACAGCCGGGCCTCGAGGTGGTTTTCGATCTTCGGCAGGTAGAAGTACGGGCCCTTGCCCTGGGCGAGCAGGCGGCGTGCGTTGTGGAAGAAGTACAGGCCGAAGTCCACGATGCCTCCGGCCACCGGGGCGCCGTCGATCAGCATGTGCTTCTCGGGCAGGTGCCAGCCGCGCGGCCGGACCACGATGGTGGGGAGTTCGTCCGCGGCGCGGAGCCTGTACTCCTTGCCCTCGGGGGAGGTGAAGTCGATCCGGCGTTCCAGCGCGTCCGTGAGGTTCAGCTGGCCCTGGATGACGTTGCGCCAGGACGGCGTGGAGGAGTCCTCCATGTCCGCGAGCCAGACCTTGGCGCCGGAGTTCAGCGCGTTGATGGTCATCTTCTTGTCCACCGGCCCGGTGATCTCCACCCGGCGGTCCTCCAGGCCGGGGGCCGGGGGAGCGACGCGCCAGTTCGGATCGTTGCGGACGGACTCGGTCTCCCGGAGGAACCGCGGGTCCTGGCCGCCGGCGATTTGATCCCGCCGTGCCCTGCGTGCCCTCAGCAGCTCCTCGCGCCGCCCGGCCGTGGCCTTGTGCAGCCTGGCGATGAACGCCAGAGCATCAGGAGTGAGCACCTCGCCCTGCCGGCAAATAGGCTGCGCAGTCAGCGTGATCCCGTTGATAGTGAAGGTATCGGTGAAGCTGTTCATTTCTGTCTCCTTAAAGACGAAAAAGGGAAGTTCGACGGCGCTTGGCGGCACTTCGGTGAGTCGGGCATGAAGCCGAAGGAGCCGGTATCGCGGCAGCGTGCGTAAAAGGGGCCCTGTGGCCGGCTTCGTCCTCGCTCAGCGAGGTAAGAAGCCGGCCATGGGGAATAGCATGCCGAGCGATGCCGGTCCGAAGGCCGGCGGCGACGACCGCCGTCGAACGGTAAGTTTTAGTGGAACTGGCCCTCTTCTGTGGATCCCACGAGTGCCAAAGTGGATGCGTTCGGGTTGAGCGCAGTGGCGATGTCGTCGAAGTAGCCGGTGCCGACTTCGCGCTGGTGCTTGGTTGCGGTGTAGCCGCGGGACTCGGAGGCGAATTCCTTCTCCTGCAGCTCGACGTAGGCGCTCATGCCTTCCCGGGCGTAGCCGTGGGCGAGGTCGAACATCGAGTAGTTCAGGGCGTGGAATCCGGCCAGGGTGATGAACTGGAAGGTGAAGCCCATGGCGCCGAGTTCGCGCTGGAACTTGGCGATGGTGGCGTCGTCCAGGTGCTTGCGCCAGTTGAACGACGGCGAGCAGTTGTAGGAGAGCATCTGGTCCGGGAACTCGGCCTTGACGGCTTCGGCGAACTTGCGGGCCAGCTCCAGGTCCGGTGTGCCGGTTTCCATCCAGATGAGGTCCGAGTACGGGGCGTAGGCCTTGGCGCGGGCGATGCAGGGTTCGATGCCGTTGCGGACCTTGTAGAAGCCCTCCGGGGTGCGGACCGGCTGTCCGCCTTCGCGGAGGATGAATTCCTGGTCGCGTTCGTCGACGTCGGAGGTGATCAGGGTGGCTGCCTCGGCGTCGGTGCGGGCGATGATGACGGACGGTGTGCCGGCGACGTCGGCGGCCAGGCGGGCGGCGTTCAGGGTCCGGACGTGCTGCTGGGTGGGGATGAGGACCTTGCCGCCGAGGTGGCCGCATTTCTTCTCCGAGGCGAGCTGGTCCTCCCAGTGAACGCCTGAGGCGCCGGCCTGGATCATGGACTTCATCAGCTCGTAGGCGTTGAGGGGTCCGCCGAAGCCGGCCTCGGCGTCGGCGACGATCGGGACCATCCAGTCCTCGACGGTCTGGATGCCTTCGGAGAATTCGATCTGGTCTGCGCGGAGCAGGGCGTTGTTGATGCGGCGGACCACGGTGGGAACGGAGTTTGCCGGGTACAGGGACTGGTCCGGGTAGGTGTGGCCGGAGTTGTTGGCGTCGGCGGCGACCTGCCAGCCGGAGAGGTAGATGGCGCGGAGGCCGGCCTTGACCTGCTGCACCGCCTGGTTGCCGGTGAGGGCGCCGAGGGCGTTGGTGTACTTGCCTTCCTTGTGCTCCTCGGTGAGCTGCTTCCACAGCTTTTCGGAGCCGCGGCGGGCCAGGGTGTGCTCTTCGGAGACGCGGCCGCGGAGGCGGACGACGTCGGAAGCCGAGTAGTCGCGGGTGACGCCTTCCCAACGCGGGTTGGCAGCCCACTCAAGCTCCAGGGCGGCAGCCTGCTCGCTTGCTGTGTCCTGTGCGGACGGCTGCTGGGTGGGCTCAAATGCTGCAGTCATCGTTGTCTCCTTGTTTGCTCCCGGGTCATTCCGGGTGATGGCTCCGGGCTGACCGGCCCTGCGCCTTTGCAGTTCCGGCCAGCTTCCGGAAGGGTGTTTCCTTCGTGACACTTACTTTTCTGCACTTTCCAAATGCTTTCTAGAGCAAAATGCTGGAAAGAAATGCAGTTCTTCACGTATTCTTCAGAAATGTCGCCTTCAAGCTGGAACAGGGAAGTTTCGCAACCGCCGTCGTCGCCGCCAACGGCGGAACTGGACGTCATCGCGCTGGGCCGCCGGGTCCGTCACCTGCGCAAGCAGGCTGGCATGACGCTCGATGACCTGAGTGCCGCCGTCGGGACCGCACCGAGCCAGCTGAGTCTCATCGAAAACGGCAAGCGGGAACCGAAACTCGGCCTGCTGCAGCACCTGGCAGGGGCGCTGAACGTCGGCATTGACCAGCTGCTCGGAGCCGAACCGCCCAGTCGCCGTGCGGGCCTGGAAATCGAGCTCGAACGCTACCAGCGCGGACCCCTCTACGAGTCCCTGAACCTGCCGAAAATCCGCATCAGCTCGCGGTTGCCGCTGGATGTCCTGGAGGCCCAGGTCGGACTGCTGCAGGAGCTCGAACGCAAGATGAACGAGCAGGTGGCCACACCGGAAGAGGCCCGCCGCGCGAACGGTGAACTGCGCGCCATGATGCGGGAACGGGGAAACTATTTTCCGGAGTACGAGGCCGAGGCGAAGAAGGTGCTCCAAGAGGTCGGTTACACCACCGGACCACTGAGCCAGCACGTCATCGCAGACATCGCGGCGCACCTCGGATTCACCCTTCACCACGTGGGTGACCTGCCGCATTCGACGCGTTCGGTGACCGATTTGAAGAACCGCAAAATTTACCTGACGCAGGGTGAACGGCAGGACCACGATCCCCGGTCCGTGCTGCTGCAGGCACTCGGCCATTACGTCCTGGGCCATGAAACGCCCCGGAACTACGGCGATTTCCTGGCCCAGCGGGTGGCTACGAACTATTTCGCTGCGGCCCTCCTGCTGCCGGAACAGGCCACCGTGGAATTTCTGCAGAAAGCCAAGGCCGCAAAGGAGATCGCGGTCGAGGACATCCGCGATGCCTTTGCCGTGTCCTACGAGACGGCCGCCCACCGATTTACCAACCTGGCCACGAAGCACCTGGGCATCACCACGCATTTCCAGAAGACACACCAGAGCGGGATCATCTACAAGGCCTACGAGAATGACGGCGTGGACTTCCCGCAGGACCACACGGGTGCCATCGAGGGGCAGCCGTCCTGCAAGGCCTGGACCTCGCGCGCCGTGTTCGACGTGCCTGACAAATTCAGCGCCTACAGCCAGTACACGGACACGCCCTCGGGCACATACTGGTGCACGGCACGCACCGACCGGTCGGCGAACGGGCAGTTCTCGCTGAGCATCGGGGTGCCGTACCAGCACGTGAAATGGTTCCGCGGACGGGAAACGACGGCGCGGGCAACATCAAACTGCCCGGATCCCAACTGCTGCAAGCGGCCGCCGGCTTCGCTGACGTCGGAGTGGGCAGGCAACGCGTGGCCATCCGCGCGGGCGCACTCCCACCTGCTCGCCGCCATGCCGCCGGGTGCCTTCCCCGGCGTGGACGAGACCGAGGTCTATACGTTCCTGCAGGCGCACTCGGGGAACTGAGGCGGGCGACGCTCCCTCACTTTTGGCCGGGTCTTGACCGACGCTCCCTCAGTTCCTGTCGGTTTGCCGGCGGACGCAGGGACTGCGCCGTACGGTCGATTACGTCCTGCGGCGCTCGGCGGCGAGCAGTGCCGCCGTCTTTTCGATGAGTTGGTACGGGATGGCTTTGCCCAACGGGAATTTCAAGGTCCCCTTGGCAGATCTGTACGGCGCGATTTCGGTGACGAACTCGGCGTCGCCCACTGGCACAGGGTATACGGAAATGTGGTGCGCCCAGGCCGCGAAGTACACCACATACTTGCCGTCCAGGGTGATGGTAGGGATGCCGTAACTGATCATTTCACCGCAACCAGGAACGGCCGCGTGGCACCGGATTCTGATCTGGTTTAGGGCGGCCTGCACTTCGACCGGGAACGACGAGATGTACTCATCAACGCTCGCGAAATGCTCTGTCATCGCTCGCTCCTCCGCTCGAGGTTCCGACGCAGCCGCTTGTGCTCCACATCCGGGTTGCCTCAAAGATACGCCCGGCAGCCAGTGCGAGAGCGTTTGGCCGGATCGCACGGGAAGTGAGGGAGCGCTGGGTCAAAACGTGCGAAAGGTGCGGGAGGGAAACCGAGACCGAAACGACAACAAACCGTGACCGGACAGGCATCGATACTGTCGGACCCTGGTGCTTGACTGTGGACAGGCGAAACTTCCGCTGACTGTGTTTCCGCTGACTGTCTGAGGACGGCGATGAAAAGGATTCGAGTGGCTAAATTGGTGGCGGCTTCGGCCGTGGCGGCCCTGACCGCGTGCTCGGCGGCGCAGCCCGGGCTCTTGAAGGCCGACGGCGTTCCCCGCGACACCGTGGACCGGGCCACGTACTCGGCCGAGCTGAAATCCCTGCGGGATTCCGCGCTGACACTCGGGGAGGCACTGCTGGCCGACGGCGGCGACGGTGCAAACGGCAATGTGGTGGCATCCCCAGGCAGCCTGCTGATTGCGCTCGCCATGCTGCGTGCGGGGGCATCGGGCGGGACGGCCGCCGAGATGGACACGGTCTTGCAGCTTCCGGTGGAACACCGCGACGAGGCCATGAACGCACTGCTTGCGTCCCTGGAAAAGTTCGACGGCGACCCCGGCTCTGTGGACGAAGCGAACCCGCCGCGCAAGCCCATAATGCACCCGGCGAACGGTTTGTTTGTCGACAAGGGTGTCACCACCGGCCCCGCCTACCTGGACACGCTGGCCCGGCACTACGGCACAGGCGTGTATCCGGTGGACTTCAGTGATGAGGCGGCCACCAAGCCTGCCATCGACGCATGGGTGGACAAGAACACAGGCGGCCGGATCAAGGAGGCTCCTGCGGAGTACGATCGCCGCAACACCTTCAGCGTCCTCAACGCGCTGTATTTCGCCGCCGCCTGGAATGCTCCGTTTGATCCGAACAACACCTCTGACCTGCCGTTCACCACGGCCGGGGGCAAGGAGGTCACCGCCCCCGCCATGCACAACCTGCTGCAGATGAAGTACGCGGAAGGCCGGGGTTGGCGCGGCGTGGACCTTCCGTATGCAGAGGGCTTCGTGATGCGGCTGGTCTTGCCTGACGAAGGGGCCGGCAAAGGAACGGGGCTGAGCGCGGAAACGTTGACGGACATCGCCGAAGCCATGGATACCGCCCGGTTGCAAACGGTCCGGATCCAGCTGCCGCGGTGGGACCACAAGTGCACCTTCGACCTCCGCAAGGTCTTCGAGTCACTGGGCCTGCGGAACACTCTCGCAACCACCGAGGACTTCAACGCGATCCAGCCCAAGATGGCAATCACCCAGGCCGCGCAGGCCGCCAACATCACCGTCGCTGAGAAAGGAACCGTGGCCGCGGCCGTAACCCAGATCAATGGCGTGGTCACGAGCGCGCCGCCCGCGCCGGACCGGACCATCGAGTTCGATAGGCCGTTCCATTACCAGGTTGTTCACGTCGAAACCGGACTGCCGCTCTTCATGGGCACTGTTGCGGATCCCCGCTGAGGGCAGGCTGTCGCCGTCGCTCTCTGCTGGCTAGCCGTGCAGTGTCCTGTACGCGGCCGCAGCAGCGGGATGCAGCGGGAGTCCCGCCGTGTTGATGAGCGATTCCGGGCTCAGGAACTGCACCCCGAGACTGGACCGCGGGACGAGCTCCTGGGCATGGTCCACCAGCAGTTCGACGGTCCGCTTCACCGTGCCGTCATCCAGATCGTTCCGGCACAGGAGCAGGTTGGCCACACCGACCGTCCACACAGCCTGAGTGCCTTCGTAGCCGCCCTCGGGAATCAGCACCCGGTCGTAGAACACGCCGTACCGCGACCGCATCACCGGGATGAGCGCAGAGAGGTCGAGCAGTCCGAGCCCGGTTTCCTTGTTGGCGGCAGCGATGGCGGCTGTGGGCACGCCTCCGGACCAGAACAAAGCGTCCACCGATCCGCTCTGGAGCGCTTTAAGTCCGTCGTTCAGGCCTAGGTTCATGACGGCCACTCTCTTCTCCCTGGCACCGGCACCGGGACCGGCCGGGGATGATGTCAGCCCGGCGGCGTCGATGAGGCGGGGAGTGATCAGTGACGTCCCCGAACCTGGCTGGCCGACGGCGACGGTCCTCCCTGCAAGGTCGGTGAAGGTCCGGATGCCGCTGTTCCTCCGCACGACGCAGTGGACGTAGTTTTCGTACACCTTCCCGAGGGCGGCAATTTCGACGTTCGACGTGCCCCCGGCTGCCACCTGCTGCGCCGCCGCGTCCGCCAGGGCGACGGCGAAGGTGGCCTTGCCCGTCAGAAGATGCTGCAGGTTGTCCAGGCTCCCTCCCGTGGTCAGTGCCACGGCATTGTCCGCCACTCCATGACGCTGCAGGGACTCTGCAAGCAGCGTTGAGAACTCAAGGTAGAAGCCACCCGGCTCACCCCCCGCCACGGTGACCGTACCCGGGCGGTTCTCGGAAGTGCATGCGCTGAGAGCCGGCACCAGTACGCCGGCCAGGCCCGCGGCCAGTCCGGCCTTGAGGGCGGCCCGTCGGGGAGGAAGCCCCCGGGCGGTGATCACGTCAGCCATGGGGGTGCTCCTGGCCGGGCGGGGTCACGGGGAAGGGAAACTCGAGTCCTGCAATCAGGCCGTGGGGTGCCCGTTCGGCCAGCAGCAGGCGGCCTCCATTGGCTCCCGCAAGCTTGTCCACGATGGTCATGCCCAGGCCGTTGCCGCGGATATCCCGGTTCCGCGGTGACCGCCAGAACCTGGTGGTGGCCGCGGCCCTTTCCTCCGCCGTAAGTCCGGGCCCGTCGTCGGACACCTCGATTATCGCCGCTCCCGACTGCGCGCGGACGCCAACGGAAATACGGGCGCCGGGGGCGTACTTGATCGCGTTGTTGAGAAGTTCCCCCACCATCTGGGCGAGTTCGGCGGCGTTGCAGGCCAGTTGGAGTGGCGGATCGGGTGGACCCTCGAGCAGGATTGAGGCTCCGGCGCGCTCCGCGGCTGGCCCTGCCCGTTCGACCTCTTCCTGCAGAACAGGGTAGGGGTCGATGAGTGCCCTGTTCCCGCCGGACCCGGGGCCAAGTGTGCTGCGTGCCGAATCCTCGAAGGCCCTGTGCTCGGCCGCCGCCAGCTTCAGGACCCCGTCCAGGATCTCTTCCACCCGTTCGAGCTCAGCCAAAACACCCGCCGCCGCGGTGTGTTCCCTGGCCGTCTGCAGTTCCAGCTGCAGCAAATCGATCCTCAACCGCAGGGCGCCGATGGGATTGCGCAACTGGTGGGACGTGTCGGCTATCAGCTGGCGTTGGGAATCAATGCTTTCGCTGACAGTCCGCGCCATGGTGGTGAAGGAACGGCTCAACTGCCTCAGTTCCGGCGGGCCGTCCTCGGGAAGATGGCTCGTCCGCCCCGTCGCTTCAAGTTCGGTCACCGCAGAATTCAGGCGATGGACAGGACGCAGCACCCAGCGGGTCACGCGCGCCGCGGCCAGGAGGAGCACCGCCCCAAGGGCGGACGCCGCCAGGCCGACGACGAGCCACCGCTCCCGCAGTTTCTGCCGGGCCGGCTCGGTGTTGACTTCGAGGACGGCCTCGCCAAGGACCTGGCTCGCGCTCCCAAAGGACCGTGAGATCACTTCAGCGCCGGATCCGAACGGTTGCAGCGGGGTCAGCGTGGTGTCGCTGAGGTTGAGGTTCGCCCTGGCCACTGCGTCCCGGACGTCCGCCCGGTCCTCGCCCAGGCCGCCGGAACGCAGCGTGCCCTGCTGGAGCCGGATCAGGACCCCCTCCCCGTACAGCTCGGAGTACCTATCCATCTCTCGCTGGAGCTGGGTGGAGTCGCCGTCCAGCGCCGCGTCATAGGCCACCTGGGCGAACCGGTTCAGCGCTGCCACCCGGTTGATCTGCAGCTCCTGGGTGAGCTCCCGGCTGGCGGACGTCAGGATGGCGTTGGAGACGAAGATGACCATGAGTACTGACAGCAGGCTGAGGATGCCCAATACACGCAGTTTCACGCAGGATCTGCCTCGATCCGGTAGCCGACACCGCGGACATTGATGATGAAACCGGGCAGTTGCAGCTTGGCCCTCAGACCGGTCAGGTGCACGTCCAGGGACCGCGATGATGCCAGGAAGGCGTCACCCCACAAAGCGTCGAGGATCTGTTCACGGGTGACCACGGAACCTGCATGGCGGGCCAGCAGCGCGAGGAGATCGAACTCGGTGGCTGTCAGGGGCAGCACGCGTGATCCGAGTGCCGCCACGCGCCGCTCGACGTCGACCTCCAGGTCTCCGAGCACGATGCTTTGCTGCACCTTCCCGCCGGAACGGCCCGCGCGCCGGGTGACAGCTTCGATGCGGGCCAGCAGTTCAACGAGTTTTACCGGCTTTACGAGGTAGTCATCAGCCCCGGACCGCAGCCCCAGCACCACGCTCCGTTCATCGTCGCGGGCGGTGAGGATCAGGATGGGACAGGGCGTGACCTGGCGAAGTTTCCGCAGCACCTCGAGGCCGTCCATATCCGGAAGCCCCAGGTCCAGCAGGATCACCTCGAACTTCCTGTGGACCAGCAGGGCATCAGCTCCCCGGGACACCCTGGTTGCCTTGTGGCCTGCGGAGATGACAGCTGCGTCAAGAGCGGCCGCCATGGCGTCGTCGTCCTCGACGATGAGCACTTCCATGGCCTGGTCCCTTTATCGCTGGTCGGGCGTCCGCATCTGCTGCCCGCTTTGGAGATTACCCTTTCTCCCGCTTTTTTGCCCTGCGCCGGTGTTGTCCGGCGGGATGGGCAGGAACGGAAAACCTAAGGAAGTGTTAGGAAATCCCCGTCCACGTTGGTTGTGCCCTGCATCACCAATAGTTTTGATCGGGTCCTCTGCTGTTCAGGGGACTGTCAACGTCGAGGAGGAACCATGAGCAAAGTTGCCGTGGACAGCATGAAAGTCTGCCCGGACCGGTCGCCGGTGGCGGCGCCGTCAAGGAAGGTTCAATGATGAGCACCCAGCAAGCCGTGACCCAGGATGACGCAGCCCAGACCCGCCGGGCCGTGAGCAACATCCTCAAGGGCTCCGCAGGCAACCTCGTGGAGTGGTACGACCTCTACGTCTACACAGTCTTCGCAGCCTACTTCCAGTCCCACTTCTTCAACTCCAAGGACGAGCTGCAGGCCGGCCTCGAAGCGATGGCCGTCTTCTCGACGTCGTTCCTCATGCGGCCCATTGGCAGCTGGTTCTTCGGCCGCTATGCCGACCGCAACGGCCGCAAGGCCGCCCTGACGCTTAGCGTGACCATGATGTCGGCCGGCTCATTCGCGATCGCCATCCTGCCCACCACCCAGCAGATCGGCGTCTGGGCACTGCTGCTGCTCATCCTCGTGCGCCTTGTCCAGGGCTTCTCCGTGGGCGGCGAATACGGCACCAGCGCCACGTACATGTCCGAGGCCGCCACCTCCAAGCGCCGCGGCTTCTTCTCCAGCTTCCAGTACGTCACCCTGATCGGCGGACAAATGCTGGCCCTGCTGATCCTCGTCATCCTGCAGAACACCATGGGTAAGGACGTGCTGACGGAGTGGGGCTGGCGCATTCCGTTCGCCATCGGCGGCGTCGCCGCGCTCGTGGTCCTGTGGCTGCGGCGCTCGATGGAAGAGACTGTCTCCGAGGAGCAGGTCCTTGCGGCCAAGGCACCGGTTGTGGCCGGCGAAGCCCGGCCCGGCACCATGAAGCTGCTGTTCACCCAGCACTGGAAGCCGCTGCTGATCTGCATCGGTGTGACCCTCGGCGGCACCGTTGCGTTCTACACGTACACCAACTTCATCCTGAAGTTCATGAACGATACGTCTGGCATCGCCAAGACCGACACCTCCGTCATCAACTTCTGGGCCCTGCTCATCTTCATGCTCCTGCAGCCCGTCTACGGCATGATCTCCGACAAGGTGGGCCGCAAGCCGCTGCTTCTCTGGTTCGGTTTCGGCGGCCTGCTGTTTACCTGGCCGCTGCTCTCCACCCTGGCCGGCACCAAGGATCCGTTCACCGCGTTCCTGCTCATGATGGGCGGCCTGCTGATCGTTGGCGGCTACACCTCCATCAACGCCCTGGTGAAGGCCGAGCTGTTCCCCGCGTCCATCCGCGCCCTCGGCGTCGGCCTCGGGTACGCGATCGCCAACTCGCTCTTCGGCGGGACCGTCCCGCTGATCGGTGCGGCGCTGCAGAAGGCCGGCCAGGTGGACCTATTCTTCACCTACGTCACCGTGGCAATCGGCCTCTCCCTGCTGGTCTACATCTTCGCGCTGAAGAACAAGAAGGCAACGCACCTGGACCGCGAGCAGGGCGACGCCTGGTCCCGGGCAGCTGTTGCCGCGGACGATGCCGCGGATGCAGGCCGCACGGACGACGACAAGGACCTCGTGGACGCCTCGCGGCGCTAGGTCCGCGGGCCGTTTCGATGGTTCCCTGCACACTCGATGCGCGAAAGCGTCGAGGCGGCAGGGAACCATCGAAATGGACGCGTACGACGGCGGGCGGCCGGCGCGCGTACGAGAGGCAACGCGGGTGAGAGAATGGGGTCGGTTCCGGCCAGCCCGGCGGGATCCGTCCAGTGCTAATACAGCCGGCTGCCGCTGCTTCCCGGGGAACCACGGCATCCGAGCGAACCACTACGAATGGAACAGCCATGACTTCCGCCCAGACTTTCCCGGCCGCCTCAGCACCGCCGAAATTCGCTTCGATCGGCTCGCCCTACTTCGGCATCATGCTGGCGGTCATGGCCGTGGTGCTGATCCTGTCCAACATCGGGGCGTCAAAGGGTGTGGCTCTGGGCCCCATCGTCACGGACGGCGGCTTCTTCCTGTTCCCCCTGGCCTACATCCTGGGTGACGTCATCAGCGAGGTGTACGGGTTCAGGGTGGCGCGCAGGGCCATCATCACCACGTTTGCGCTGTCCGCCTTCGCCTCCGTCTGCTACTGGATCATCATCGCGCTGCCCGGTTTCGGCGACGAGTTCGGCGCGTCGAAGCAGGCCGCCCTGGAGGGGGCGCTTGGCCCCGTGCCGCTGATCGTGCTCGCGTCACTGCTCGCGTTCCTCGCGGGCCAGACCCTCAACTCCTGGATCCTCGTCAGGATGAAGGCGCGCTCGGGCGAAAAATCGCTCTGGGCCCGCATCATGAGCTCCTCGGTGGCGGGTGAGTTTGTGGACACCCTGATTTTCTGCAGCATCGCGGCGTCCGTGATCGGCATCAGCGACTTCGGCATGTTCGTGAACTACGTGGTGGCGGGATTCCTCTACAAGACCCTGGTTGAGTTCCTCTTCGTGCCCGTGACGGCTCTCGTGATCGGCTGGATCAAGAAGCGCGAGCCGAGCTACGGCGCGGTGACCGGCGCAGCGTAACCGGTCGACCGCCGTCGTACTTTGGCCGCCGATTAGACGGTTCCTGCCCCACTCGATGATGCGTGACGTCGAGCCTGCAGGGAACCGTCGAAACGGCGCTAAGGGGGCTATCCGAAAGGACCACGGGCAAGCGCCCGGAGCACCCTGTATTTGAATTCCGTTTCATTGAACAGGTCTTTCCATTCGATCCGGAGGAAGATCCAGCCCTGTTCCATGAGCGCCTTTTCGCGCCGGCGCTCCGCAAACAGGACCTCATCGGTGGGCTGGTAGTCGAAGTACTTGGTCCTGCCGTCGAATTCGAGGGCCACTTTCCGCTTGCGCCAGGCGAAGTCCAGCCGGTGCTCGCCCAGTGGTGTGTGCACGACGTACTGGGGTTCGGGCGGTTCGATCCTGAGCCTGTGGAGCAGTTCCCTCGTCAGGGTTTCGCCGGGTGATTCGGAGCGCGGATCCGCCAGTTCGATGGCCCTGCGCAGTGCGACGACTCCGTTGCGCCCGGCCAGTTCAGTGCAGCGGGAACGCAGGGCCTCCAAGTCCGCCCCGAGCCGGCAGGCATGATCCATAAGGATGAGGGACTGGCGAATATTGAACATCAGGCAGCAGTCCACCACTGTCCGTTCAAGTGACGTGCAGGGGAGACCGTCCACGAAGCTGATGTCGCCCGGATCCAGGGCCCGCGTATGGGCGACAACGTCGCTGCCGTGCGAAATCCGGGACGGGCAGGTTTGCTGGGTCAGGTGGATCCGGCCGTCAGCCTTCCACAGGTGAAGCCGGCGCAGGCGGGCACTCGAGGTGTGGCTGTAAACAAAGCCGCCAGCCGACGTCGTAAGCGTCCCGTGTGCGTGGGCATGGATGAGGTAGCGGCTGCGCATGCCCGGCTTCAGGCCGTTCCACCAGCTGGCCCGGACATAGCAGCCACGCCGCGCACGCACCAGGTCTCCGCTGCGCATCAGGCGGCCGATGGCGCGTGCATGGAGGCCGGCGCCGAACAATTCCTGGGTGCGCCACATGTTGCCGGCGGGAAGCTGCGGCTGGGTCATGGTTCCAGCCTCAACTTCGCGGCGGCCTGTATCCAGACCGAACCTCGGCTATGTGGAAATCCGCTTCGACGGTTCCCTGCCGGCTAGATGCGGCCTTGCGTCGAGAGCGCAGGGAACCGTCGAAACGGAGGGCCTAGGCGTAGTACCGGCGCAGGGTCTCGGCCTTGAACTCGAAGAAGGAGCCGTCCTCGATGGCCAACCGGGCGTCGTCCACCATCTTCACCACGAACCGCTCGTTGTGGATGGAGATGAGGGTGGCGGACAGCATCTCCTTGGCCTTGAAGAGGTGGTGGATGTAGGCGCGGGAGTAATTCCGGCAGGCGTAGCAGTCGCAGCCTTCCTGCAGCGGGCCGAAGTCGCGCTTGTACTTGGCGCCGGACAGGTTGAACCGGCCGTCGGGAGTATAGAACGCCGAGTTGCGGGCCACCCGGGTGGGGGAAACGCAGTCGAAGGTGTCGGCGCCGTTTTCGATGGCCGTGAAGATGTCGTC
Organism: Arthrobacter sp. B2060; assembly: GCF_059090445.1. Classification (NCBI taxonomy): domain Bacteria; kingdom Bacillati; phylum Actinomycetota; class Actinomycetes; order Micrococcales; family Micrococcaceae; genus Arthrobacter; species Arthrobacter sp. B2060. The sequence continues at coordinate 214,437 of NZ_JBNHFR010000001.1, read as the reverse complement.
CGGCTCGGAGATGCCCAGCAGGTGCCGCGGCTTGTTCTCCGGAAGCTCCTCGTTGCACCAGCGGACAATCGTGCCGAGGTTCTCCTTCTCGAGCGCCCCGCCGATCCCGTACCCATCAAATGCCATGGCGCCGAGGTCCCGGCAGGCCTTTCGGCGGAGGTCCTCGTACTGCGCCCCCTGGATCACGCCGAACAGCGCCTGGTAGGGCTTGCCTGCCCGGGCGGAGGTCAGCCGGAAATGCTCGTCCAGGCAGCGCACGGCCCACAGCCGCGTGCGTTCCAGCGACTCCTCCTGGTACCGGCGGGAGTTCTGCAGGGTGGTGAGCTCGTCGAAGGCGAACATGATGTCCGCCCCGATCTGGTGCTGGACCTGCATCGAGATCTCAGGCGAGAAGCGGTGGCGGTCCCCGTTGAGGTGGCTCTTGAACCACACGCCGTCGTCGTCCACGTGGGCGAGCCGCTCCTTGCCGGCGGCCACGGCGTCGTCAGACACAGCCTGGTCCTGGGGTGACACGGACTTCATGTCGATGACCTTCTTAAAGCCCGAGCCCAGGCTCATCACCTGGAAGCCGCCGGAATCGGTGAAGGTTGGGCCGGGCCAGTTCATGAAGGCTCCCAGCCCGCCGGCCTCGTCCAGGACGTCCGGCCCCGGCTGCAGATACAGGTGGTAGGCATTGGCCAGGAGGGCCTGCGCCCCGAGCTCCGCCATGGACTCCGGGAGCACGGACTTCACGGTCGCCTTTGTCCCGACGGCGATGAAGGCCGGAGTCTGGATTTCGCCGTGGGGCGTGGTGATGGTGCCGGTCCTGCCCAGGAATTCGCCGCCGTTGGCAGACACCTGCTCAGCGGATGGGCGGCAAGTTTCAGTGAGCCGCTTGCCGACGCGGAAGGAAAACTCCGACTGCCGGGCGGACGGCACTGACTCAGGCGGCATTTGTTCAGGATTGGCTGGCACGGTTCAAGTGTGCCAGCTACGGGCGGGCGGTCTCAGCGGATGGGCTCCGATGTGGGGTAGTTCTCAGAACGCCAGTCGTCCCAGAGCGTGCGGATGGTCTCCAGCGTGTGGGCGCCCAAATCGTAGGTCGAGATGATCACCATCGACCCGCCGTCGGGCCTGACCTCCGGAATCACGGGCTGGTCCGCCACGATCAGCAGGCCGTCGCCGTGCTCGGCGTAGCTGTGCACGGTCAGCCCGACCTGGTGGTTGGACTTGTACCAGACCTTGCCGGCGATCTCCTCACCCGTGCCCAGTGTCAGCGAATAGTCCTCGCCGCGTTTCGGTACCTCCTGGAGTCCGAGTTTCTCTATGGCCGAGCCGCCGCTTCCCGGAACCGAGAAGAACATCGTGTGACGCTTTCCATGCGGATGCCGCTCCAGTGCAAACCTGAGCTGCTGGAGGAAGGTGAGCCAGCCCTGGGTGATGTCCTCGTCCCAGGCCGCCCATTCGGAGTTGTGATCCAGCGCCGCCCGGGTCACGCTGACTTCCGTCCCGGTGGGCACGGGTTTCAGCGTGAACACGTCGCCGCCGTCGACTGTCAGCGAGGTATGGTCCGGGCTCTCGACAACGGTGCTGTTGAAGTAGATCTCATTGATTTCCGCGGCCAGGTCGTCTGCCTGCCAGCCATGCCACTCGGCCACTTTGGCGGGCTCACGCAGCATCGTCCAAACCTGCGGCGCATCAGAGTTGATCACGACACTCAGATTGTTCGTCATGGCCCGAATTTACAACGTAGCCACAGCCGCGGCTAGAGCAAAACCGCAATGCCTTCGCGGCCCTATCCGCGGACCGACTCCAGCTCGTTGGCGATCCGCCGCTCCAGCTCACCGGCACTGATGGTCTGTGACCCGCCATGCGCCCGCAGGAACAGCAGCGACTCCAGACGCAGCAGGCGCCACTCGCGCTCGGCCTCCGCGTTGGAGTTGTCTATGGACCGGAAGATCTCTTTGTCATAGAGGTTGGGCTCGTTCAGGGAGCGCTGGCGCACCCTCGCCTGCATGCGGGCCTTGAACGGGTCCGTCTCCTGGTTTTCGGGGGCCCGGAGCAGCTTCTCGTAGACGGCGGCACGCTCCTTCTGGCCGGTCTGGCGGCAGATGTACGTGGAAAGTGCGAGCGAAGCCTCCACGGACGACCAGCGGCCGGGATTTCCGTCGAAGGGCAGCACATTCAGGAGGTCAGCGACGGCGAGCGCGCCGTCCGCGTCCTTGAGCATGACGAACAGTTCGTGGGCGAGGTCGCTGAGGTCCTTCAGGCAGCTGCCGGATTTCGTGTTGATGCCTTTGACGAGCTTGTCGGCCAGCAGCTGCACACCCACAGAATCGGGATGCGCCTCCGCCACGGCCTCGACCACTGCTTCGGGGGTCCCTGCGGGTTCTGGGATGAGGGCCAGGTCCTCGACGCTGGGCCCGATGATCGCCGGCGTGGAGGCCGGCAGGGGAGGAACGACGACGGCGGGAGGCGCCGGGGGCAGCGCCGCCCCCTCGTTCTGGTTCCCGACCACCTGAAGCGGGGTGGCGGCGTCGGAATTCCTGGCAGCGCCGGACGCGGCGGTGGCCGCGGCACCGGCCTCGAAACCGGCGGCAGGGACAGGGCCGTTGGCAGGGACGGCGGTGCCCGGGCCAGTTCCGCCCTGCGTGACGGCGCCGTCCGTGGCGCCGTTGTCGGCGCTCGTTAGGCCCTGGACCGCGCCATTTTCGGCGGCGAAACCTGTTCCCTCGATCCGGACAGACGACCCGGCAGCAATGCGCAGCATGCCGCCCCCGGTCAGGGTTGCCAGGACGATGGCGGGCGCGCCGAAGTCATCATTTTCAATCTCTACGGAGTGGACTTCGGCCGTCCTGAGGCCGTCTGGCAAAAGAAGGTGATCCCCCGGCTGCAGAGACCCAGCCTGCTGTTCGCGGTAGGTCTGGGCAGCTGGTACGTGGTTCATGGGAGTCCTTAAGTTCTCTTGCGGTCCGCCCAACAGTCTACAAAGGAGGCAGTGCGAAGTCCGGGAGGCGGCGGCCTCAGGGTGCCGTCAGCTGCCGACGCCGGCGAACGCCAAGGCCTGGCGCACGAGCGAGCCGCGGCCGCCGCTGAACTCCTGCTGGACGTCCTCGCTGAGTACTTCCTGCGGAGTCATCCAGGTCAGTTCCAGCGCGTCCTGGCGCGGGTCGCATTCGCCAGTGACCGGGATGATGTAGCACAGCGAGACGGCGTGCTGGCGGTCGTCGGTGAATCCTGTGTGGGAAGGCGCGGGGAAGTACTCTGCCACGGTGAAAGGCACCGGGCTGATGGGCAGCTGCGGAAAAGCGAGCGGGCCGAGGTCCTTCTCCATGTGGCGCAGAAGCGCGGCGCGGATGGTTTCCCGGTACAGCACGCGGCCGGACACGAGGGAACGGACCATGGTGCCGTCGGCATCCGCCTGCAGGAGGGTGCCCACTTCGTTCACGAACCCCAGCGGGTCGAGTCGGACCGGCACTGCCTCGACATAAACCATGGGGAGCCGTCCGCGGGCCTCGAAGAGGTCCTCGTCGGAGAGCCAGCCGGGATTGGGGTCGGGGGTGCGCACGTTCATGGTTAAGTTCTACCCCATCGCCGTGCATCCGGCCGCCGACGCGTGGGATCTCCGCTCTTAGCGGAGGCCATATGACTAGGCACCGAGCGGAGCCTGCTTCGAGATCCACAGGGTGGGTGGTACGTGCGGTCCGGAGGCATCACCCGCCGCGTCGGGGTTGGCCAGGTGCAGGGTCCGCCCGAAGGCCTCCTCCGTCATGCTGACCTGGTGGCCCGCGGCGGCCAGCCGGTCCCGCAGGGCGGACAGGTCGCCGTCGTACTCAAAACCGAAGCCTGACCGCGCAGGGCCCGAACCGGGGCGCACCATCAGCACACCGCCGTTCTTGGCCGTAAAGTCCGCGGTCTCGTCATTATCCGGCACCGGTCGGGACCTCGCGCCGATGCTCCTGAGTGTCTCGGCGGCCGCGGCGGTGTCTTCGGTGAACCAGACGGCGACGACCGACAGCCCCGTGTCGGCGTCGGCGCACTGTGCGAAGTGGGCCGCTTTGTCCGCCAGGAAGCTGAAACCGTCCTTTCCGGTGATTCTGCAGGAGTCGCCGATGTCCGCGGGAATCAGTTCGGCCGGCGTGGTTCCGGACTCCACCCCCGCCAGATTGGTGCGGCGGACAAATTCCTCCAGGTCGCCCACCTCGACGGCGAAGGACGACGCGCCGTCGTTCTCGGCACCGGCAGGGACGTGCTGCAGCGCAAGCCGGCCAGACGCGGCGTCGAATTCCCGCCACGTGTCGTCATGAAGGGTTTTGATCATTCCCAGGTCCGTGAGGAGCCGCTCCCACTGGTCCAGGCGTGAAGTGAAATGGACGGGGCGGACACGCAGCATGGTCTCTCCTCGGACTCGAACGGCTTGGATTCAGCAACGGCGCAGTCATGGCCATAATGCCACGACTTGCATCCCGCGGCACCGGGGCCGAAAGGGGCAGAATAGGCGCATGGCTGCTGAACTCGAGGAACTGCTGGTCAAGGACGCCGCCGAGTGGCGACGCTGGCTCGAACTGAACCATTCCACGAGCCCGGGCGTGTGGCTGGTGCTGCACAAAAAGGGCGGCAGCGTCACGGAACTCGACTACGAGGCAGCCTTGCAGGAGGCACTATGCTTCGGATGGATCGACGGCCAGGGCAAAAGGCGCGACGACGAGAGCTCCTTCCAGCGGATGACCCGCCGGGGACCGAAGAGCGTCTGGTCGGCACGGAACGTGGACCGCATCGGGCGGTTGGAAGCCGCCGGCAGGATGGCAGAGGCCGGCCGGGCCGCCGTCGACGCGGCCAAGGCCGACGGGCGGTGGGAGGCGGCGTACTCCGGCCAGTCGTCAGCCGAAGTGCCGGAGGATCTCGCGGCCGCCATTGCCGCGGTTCCCGAAGCGCAGGCCATGTTCGACGTCCTTAGCTCAGTCAACCGCTACGCCCTGATCTACCGCACGAATTCGGTCAAGCAGGCCTCCACGCGGGCACGAAAAATCGCCGGTTTCGTCGAGATGCTGGCCCGCGGCGAGACACCCTACCCGCAGAAGAAGCGGCCTGCAGGCCCAGCAATTAACCCTTGACGCGGCCGGTGCCAGCACTCCCGGACAGCCCGGGAAAGGGGCCGCGGTAAAATTGAATCTGGCCCAGTGAAGCGCCGGCAGCGCTCGCAGCCTGCCGGCGCTTCCCCATTTTCCGACGATCGGCGGACATGCAGCTGAATTCCCTTCGAAAACTCGGCCCCCGAGGCAGCTGGATCGCGGTGGCCGCAGTCCTGGCTGTCGTGCTGGCCGTGGCTGCTGCGATAGTTCAGGGGAGCAGACCAGGAGACCAGCCCAACCCTGGCGCCGGGAACGGCGGCGCGCAGGAAACGGCGCCGGCCAGCCCCAACTTCAGCCGCCCGGAGGGGGCATCGCAGTTCCGGCCGGCCTACCACCTGACGCCGGAGAAGGAATGGATGAACGATCCGCAGCGGCCGTTCCTGCTGGACGGCGTCTGGCATTACTACTACCTCTACAACGCCGACCATCCGGAGGGGAACGGCACAGAGTGGTTCCACGTCACCAGCACTGACCTGGTGCACTGGAAAGACGAGGGCGTGGCCATCGAGAAATTCAAGAACGGCCTGGGCGACATTGAAACGGGCAGCGCCGTCGTGGACACGGACAACACCGCCGGCTTCGGCAAGGACGCCGTTATCGCCGTGATGACGCAGCAGGACAAGGGCGTCCAGCGGCAATCCCTGTTCTACTCCACCGACAAGGGTTTCAGCTTCAAGCCTTACGATCGGAACCCTGTCATGGACAACCCCGGCGCAGAGCACTGGCGGGATCCGAAGATCATCCGTGACGACGCCAACGGGCAGTGGGTCATGGCCCTGGCAGAGGGCGAGAAGATCGGTTTTTACACCTCCCGCGATCTCAAGGACTGGCGGTATGCCTCATCCTTTGAGCGCCGGGGGCTGGGCATCCTGGAATGTCCCGACCTTTTCCAGCTGGACGTCGACGGCGATCCCGCCAAGGGCACCTGGGTCCTGGCCGCAAGCGCCAACGGTTCCGAGGAAGGCCGGACGACGGGAGTGGCCTATTGGACGGGAAACTGGGACGGGACCGCCTTCACTCCGGCTGACGACCGGCACCAGTGGCTCGACGCCGGATCGGACTTTTACGCGGCCGTCACCTGGGATGATCCCCGGCTTCCGGAAAACCAGCGGATGGCGTCCCGCCATGCCATCGGCTGGATGAACAACTGGACCTATGCGCGCAATCTGCCCACCACTGACTGGCAGGGCGGCGCCGATTCGATCGTGCGGGACATCCGCCTCAAGACGGTCCAAGGCAGGCCATCCCTGGTGTCCAGCCCCACCAAGGCCGTGTCCGTTCTGGAGGGCGCCGCCGAGACCGTCACCGGCCGGCAGGTCACAGAGGACGGTGCGGGGGAACTGCCGGTGCCGGACAGCGGCGCCTACCGGCTGGATGTGACCCTCGAAAGGGGGCCGGACGACGACGCTTCTGAAGCCCTGCTGAAGCTGGGCAGCGGAGCGGCAGAAAAAGGCCCGGCGGACTTCGCCACGGTCGGATACGATTTCGACGACGGGACGGCCTTCGTGACGCGCTCCGCCGTGGTCCCTGGCGTCGAATCGCTCGGCCGAGTTTTCACCGACCGACGGTCAGCCGCGAGTCCACTGCGCGGCGGTTCGGCACCCGGCCGGGGGACCGTGGAGCTCACCGTGTTTGTGGATTATTCATCGGTGGAGGTCTTCGTCAACGGCGGCGAGCAGACCCTGACCTCGCTGGTTTTCCCGCGGGAGGGCGGACATACCGTCACCGCCGCGACGGCTGGCGGGAGCGCAACCCTGAAGTCGTTCAAGTACACACCGCTGGCCACGGCCGGCTGACGAAGAGGCGAGGCGAGGCCAGGCCAGGCCCAAGGTCAGGCCAGGCCGAAGGTCAGGGCTAGGCGGAAGGTCCGTCGCCGTTGACCGGGAATGCGACGGCCTCGCCCACGACGCGCAGGCAGAGCTCCATGCCCGGCCGGGCGATGGAGGCGTTCCAGTGCCGGATGGTGATCACTTCCCCGCCGCCGGGGTAGCGGTGGTCCGGCATGGCACCCGCGAGTTTCGGCGGCACGGCCAGCTTCAGCCGCACCGTGGTTTCGGGGCCGAAGTAGTCGGTGTCCACCACCACCCCGCGGATGTGCCCGTCCTCGGCAATGCGGATCTGCTCGGGACGCAGCATCAGCTGCACGCGGCCCTGGGCCGGAGGGCGGCGTACGGGGATGCCGCCCAGCGAACACGTTGCCAGCGAGCCTTCCATCCATGCGTCGAGGATCACGGCGTCGCCCAGGAACTCGGCAGTGGCCCGGTCCGCCGGGCGCGTATAGACAACAAACGGGTTGCCGATCTGCGCCAGCTTGCCGCCACGCATTACGGCCACCTGGTCCGCGAAGGAGAGGGCCTCCGCCTGGTCGTGCGTCACGAGGATCGTGGTCACACCGGCCTGGTTCAGCACCTTCGCCACGGCGCGGCGGGTGGCCACGCGGAGCCCGGCATCCAGGGCAGAAAACGGCTCATCCAGCAGCATGAGCTCAGGCTCGCGCGCCATGGCGCGGGCCAGGGCGACCCGCTGCTGCTGGCCGCCGGAAAGCTCATGCGGCCGTCGCTTGGCCATGGCGGGGTCCAGGGACACCATCTCCAGCAGCTCGGCAACCCTGGCCGCAACAGCACGCCGCCCGCCGTTGAGCTTTGATGCGCTCAGCCCGAAGGCGATGTTCTTCCCCACCGTCAGGTGCGGGAACAGGGCACCGTCCTGGGCCACATACCCGACGTGACGCTTGTGCGCGGGTGTCCACACGCCGTCGCCCGCCACAGGGGAACCGTTCAGCAAAATACTGCCGGTACCGGGATGCTCGAAGCCGGCGACCAGGCGCAGCAACGTGGTCTTGCCGGAACCGGACGGCCCCACGATCGCGGTGGTGCCGCCTCTCGCCACCGAAAGGTTGACGCCCCTGAGAACCGCCTGGGAACCGAAGTTTTTGGTGACGTCCTCGATCACCAGGTGGCTGTCCGTGCTTGGAGCCACTGACGGCGAGATGCGGGGTTCGGGAACCCTGGAAGGCAATTGTTCGGTCACTGTCCCGCTACTTTCTTGGACTGCTGGAAGAGCAAATACGTCATGGGTGCCGAGATCGCGATCATCAGCAGGGCATAGGGCGCCGCGCCGGCATAGTCGATTTCGCTGCTCTTGGCCCAGAACTCGGTGGCGAGCGTGCGCGTGCCGTTGGGGGAGAGGAGCAACGTTGCGGTGAGCTCGTTGACGATGGCCAGGAACACGAGGGCTGCACCGCCGGCGGCTGCCGGGGCCGTCAGCCTCAGCGTGACGCGGATGAAGGCCAGCAGCGGCGGCGTTCCCAGCGCCTGCGCCGCCTCATCCAGTTCCTTGGGCGCCTGGGCCAGCCCGGCCCGGATGTTCACCAGCGACCGGGGGAGGAACAGCAGCACGTACGCAGCGATCAGCACGCCCGCCGTCTGGTAGAGCTCAGGGACCAGCCGGATGCTGACGGTCACGAATGCAAGCCCCACCACAATGCCGGGCATGGCACTGGTGATGTAGTTGGACAGCTCCAGGGCCTTGCTGAACCAGCCGGGGTGACGCACGGCGAGGTAGGCCATGGGGAACGCCACGGCTGTGGTCACCACGGCGCCCCCGAGCCCGTAGCCGAGGGTCTGCAGGAGCGCAGGGAGGAACTCGTCAGCCGCCCAGATCTCCGCGCCGCCGGCCACGATCCACCGCAGCACGAAGGCCAGCGGAAGCCCGAACGCCAGCGCAGTGAGCGCCACAAGGAACAGCTGTGCGGGCACCTGGTAGGCGCGCAGGGGGAGCCGGAGTGCTTTGGCCTGGGCGCCCGAACCCACCCGGGCGTAGCGGGCGGTGCCGCGGCTCCGGACCTCAGCCAGCAGCAGCAGGAGGCAGAGAAACACCAGCACGCTGGCCAGCATGTTCCCTGCCGTGCCGTTGAAGGTGGACTGGTACTGCACCATGATGGCCGTGGTGAACGTGTCGAAGCGGATCATGGCGAACGCGCCGTATTCGGCCAGTAGATGCAGCGCAACCAGGAGGGCGCCGCCGGTCATGGCGATCCGCAGCTGCGGCAGGACCACCCGGAAGAAGGCCCGCCAGGCGCCCAGCCCCAGGGACGCCGCGGAATGCTCGATGGCGGGATCCAGCCGGCCCAGCGTCGCCGCGGCAGGGATGTAGACCAGCGGGAAATAGGAGAGGGTGGCAATCAGCACGCCGGAAAACAGGCCCTGCAGGGACGGGATGGCGGACACCCAGGCGTAGCTGTTCACGAACGCGGGGATGGCCAGCGGTGCGGCAAGGAGCACCGCCCAGACCTTGTTCCCCCGCAAGGTGGTCCGCTCCACCAGCCAGGCTCCGCCGACACCGAGGACCAGGCACAGCGGCACCGTGAGCACCACCAGCAACACCGTATTGAGGAGCAGTTCCCCCACGCGTTCGCGGAATATCAGCGCCGCGGCCGTCTCCCAGCCGGTGGCCACGGTCATGACGACGACGTAGCCAAGCGGAACAAGTGAAAACAGGGCGATCAGCACCGCCAGGACAGCAACAGCAGAAACGCCGAAAGGCGGGCGGGGGCGCTTGCCCCGGCCCGCCATCGTCGTGCCTCCGGAAACCTCCGGCGCCGATGCCTGCGCGGTCACAGAATTACAGGAGTCCTGCCTTGGTCATCAGCTCGGTGACCTTTGCGGAGTTCAGCTTGGCGGGGTCCACTGCCGGAGCCTGGAGTTCCTTGACCGGAACCAGCTTGTCGTGGGCCGGGACGCCGGAGGCAATCGCGTACTCGAACGAGTCGCCCTTCTGCAGCACTTCCTGGCCCTTCTTGCCAGTGATGAACTTGAGGAAGGCCTGCGCCTTGTCAGCGTTCTTGGAGGACTTCAGCACGCCGCCGCCGGACACGGAAAGGAAGGCGCCCGGGTCCTGGTTCTTGAAGTAGTACGGAGTGACGTTCTTGGAGTTCTCGCCGGTCTTGGCCTGGTCGCCGTAGTAGTAGTAGTGGTAGATGAGTGCGGCATCGACTTCGCCGGCGTTGACGGCCTTCATCGCGGTGCTGTTGCCCTTGTACGCCGTGAAGTTTTCCTTCATGCCCTTGAGCCAGGCCGCGGTTGCTGCTTCGCCCTTGAGTTCAAGCAGGGCGGACACGATGGCCTGGAAGTCAGCGCCGCTCGGGGATGCAGCCCACTTGCCCTTCCACTCCGGCTTGGCCAGATCCAGCATGGACTTGGGCAGCTTGTCCTCGGTCAGCTTGGCTTTGTCGTACACGAGGACGGTGGAGCGGGCCGCGATGCCGGTCCACTTGCCGGTGGTCGGACGGAATGCGGCGGGAACCTGGGCGATGGTGTCCTTGTTCACGTCCGCGAACAGGCCTGCGTTCTCCACCTGCGCCATTGCGGGGGAGTTCTCGGTCAGGAATACATCGGCGGGGGAGGCCGCGCCCTCCTGGACGATCTGGTTGGACATCTCCGTGTCCGAGCCCTGGCGGAGGGTGACCTTGATGCCGGTTTCCGCAGTGAACGCGTCCGCCCATTCCTTGGTGAGGCTTTCGTGCTGGGCGTTGTAGACCGTGATCTCGCCGTTGGTCGCTTCCGGGGAGGCGGTTCCGGCGGGGGATGGGGAGCCGCCGCAGGCAGCCAGTCCCAGTGCTGCGGTGGCGGCGAGTGCGATGCCGGCCAGGGCGTTCTTGCGGATCTTCATTGGGGCTTCTTTCTGAAAAAGTCACTCGGACCTTGGTCCTGGTGAGCAGGGGAAGTCAGGCGATGCTCACTTCCGAAACTGTAGGTTAGCCATACCTAAGTGGCATGCTTAAGTGACCATTATCACATCAATTACGGAAGTGTTGCATGACGTAATTCCGCGGCCCGCCGGTGTTCAGGACCCCCCTGCGGGTGGGTGCGGCGTGCCGGCGGTCGCTGCCGCTTCCAGCACCATCCACGCCTGCAGCTGTGTGGAAAGTTCGACGGCGGCGCCCGGCGGATAGGTATCAGTCGCCGGCCGCTGCGGATGGTGGGAAAAGATCAGCCGGCCCGGCCCGCCGTGCCTGGCAAGGGCTTCGTCGGGGGAAACGGCCCTGCGGCCCGCCCAGAGCGCGGCAGCGGTGTCGGTGACCATCCGGCCGGCGGTCGTGCGGGTCGCCTCGGGCAGGCGTCCGTCGCGCGCGGCCAGCGCCAGGTAGCGCGTCAGTATCCCGGTGAAGAGCCCGCCGTCGCCCGTTCCGTCGCAGCGGAGCACCGCGCCGCGATTTGCTGAGCCGCCGTTCGCTGAACCGCTGTTCGCTGAGCCGCTGTTCGCTGAACCGCTGGCCACCGCGCCGCCGTGGGTTGAGGTGCCGGCCATGCCCGGCGCAAGGCTCGCTTGTAGCGTAAGGTGCCGGGACACCGCATCCACCACCACGGCGGCGCGCTCCAGGTTCCTGGTTCCGCCAAGCTCCAGGAGGGCGCCGAGGACCGGGCCCTGGTTGTAGGTGTAGATCGCGTTCTCGAGGACGGTTTCGCCGGTGGGGCCGATCCGGAGTCCGTCCAGGTAGAGCCCGCGGCCCGCGTCGAAGAGCCTGGCGTCGAGCCAATCCAGGAGCGCCTGTGCCCGAGCCGTGTGGCCCGTGCGTGCGAAGTAGAGCGCCACCGGGGCCGTTGCCGGGGTGTTCTTGAAGTCGCGTTTCGTGCTCCAGAAAGTGCCGCCGCCAAGGTCGTCCGTGGACGCCGAATCGAACTGGAGCATCAGGCTCCGGCGGAGGCGCGCGTACCGGCGCGGGACCGGGCGGCGGCTTTCCTCCGCCAGCCTTTCGATCCGGAGGCTGGACAGTGCCAGCCACGCCATGTCGTCGTAATAGCTGTTGACGAAGGTGAAGAAATTGCGCAGCCGGATGCCGGTGACCAAGCGGGAGGCGAGCTGGCCGGCGCTGGCGCGGTGTTCGCCGTCGAACCGGGCAGGCGGCCGGCCAGCGGTGCCCAACTCACGGCGGCCGGTGTCAACGAGGCAGTCGACGTAGTGCGCCTGCCACCAGTAGTGCCACGGACGGAGGAGGCTCCTGAAGCCCCCGGAGGGGCGGGAAACCGCACCGATGTGGGTCCCCGGCAGGAAAAGGAGCCGGCAGCCGAACACTCGGGTGACTGACCGGGCGGCCTCGTCGGCGCGGGCGGCCCAGTCGGCCGGGGCTTCCGGCTTCCCCGGTGTTCCGGGTTTTCCGGGGCGGGGTCGGTCTCCGGGGGCCGCTGACGCATGGGGCTGGGTCATTCCGCCAGCCTAGCGAACCGGGGCAGGGTGCGCGCGTCCCGGCTTTCAGTTAACATTCACTAACTAATGTTCGCGCCGGCTGCCGGTTTCCGCATCAAGGAGGATGTATGGACATCAAGGGTTCTGTCGCGCTGGTCACTGGCGGGGCGTCGGGACTGGGCGCTGCCACTGCCCGGCGGCTGTTCGACGCCGGCGCCTCGGTGGTGATCGCGGACCTCGGCTCTTCGGCCGGCGCGGCTTTCGCCGAGGAGCTGAACTCCGGCCGAGCGGAAGTGCCTGCCCCCGGCGGTGCCGGGAACACCGCAGTCTTCGTTCCGACGGACGTTACTAGCGAGGGCGATGTGCAGGCCGCCGTCGACTCCGCAGCGGCGCTGGGTCCGCTGCGGATCCTGGTGAATTGCGCCGGCATTGCCACACCCGGCAAAGTACTGGGCCGCGACGGTGTCCTGCCGCTGGAGACCTTCACCCGCGTCATCCAGGTCAATCTGGTGGGCACCTTCAATGTGATCCGCCTCGCCGCCGCGGAAATGGCCCTTACGAAGCCGGCCGTCACCGATCTGGGCGGGGAAGAGCGCGGCGTCATCATCAACACGGCCTCCGTTGCCGCGTTCGATGGCCAGATCGGCCAGCCGGCCTACGCCGCCTCGAAAGGTGCCGTGGCGGCAATGACGCTGCCGCTGGCCAGGGAGCTGGCCCGTTCACTGATCCGCGTGGTCACCATCGCACCGGGCATCTTCGAGACACCCATGATGGCCGGCCTGCCGACGGAGGCACAGGAGTCCCTCGGCAAGCAGGTGCCGCACCCGTCCCGCCTGGGTCGGCCGGCTGAATACGCCAATCTCGCGGCGCACATCGTGGACAACGCGATGCTGAACGGTGAAACCATCCGCCTCGACGGCGCCATCCGGATGGGCCCGAAATGACGCATCTTTCTGCCGCTGAATCCGCCGTCGAAGCACTGCCCACCGCGGACTTCTACGACTACGAGTCCCTGCTCAGCGGCCCCGAACGGCGCAAGCTCCAGGAATTGCGGGAGTTCCTCGCCGCGGAGATCGCCCCGTACGCGGAGGAATGGTGGAACAAGGCCGAGTTTCCCTCCCAGCTCCTGCCGAAGCTCGCCGCACTCGAGCTGAGCACACCGGCCCAGCGCGGCTACAGCCACCTCTTCGCCGGACTCGTCATCGCGGAAATAACCCGCGTGGACACCTCGATCGCCACGTTCTTCCTGGTCCACCATGATCTCTTCGTCGAGGCGCTCTACAAGTTCGGGTCGGATGACCAGCGGAGCCGGCTGCTCGAGGACGCCTCCAACCTGCGCATCACCGGCGCCTTCGCGCTGACCGAACCGGGGCACGGCTCCGATGTCGCCGGCGGCATGGAGACACGTGCCCGCCGGATACCCAGCCAAAGCGGAGCAGCCGACGACGGCGGTGACTGCTGGGTGCTGAACGGCGCCAAACGCTGGATCGGCAACGGGACGTTCTGCGACTACATGCTGGTGTGGGCGCGGGACGAGGCCGACGGCGCCATCCGCGGGTTCATCGTGGACGCCTCCCTGCCGGGAGTGACGCGCAGCCGGATCGAAAACAAGATCGCGCTGCGGACCGTGCAGAACGCCGACATTGTGTTTGAAAATGTCCGCGTGCCCGAGGCCGACCGGTTTGCGACGGTCGACGGCTTCGAGGACACGAACGAACTGCTCCGCGGCTCACGCATCATGGTGGCGTGGCAGGCCGTGGGGCAGCAGCTGGCGGCATTCGACGTCGCCCGGCAGTACGCCGTCGAACGGCGGCAGTTCGGACGGCCGCTGGCAAAGTTCCAGCTGATCCAGCAGCAGCTCGTCTCGATGCTGGGCAACACCGTGGCCAGCATGGGCATGATGGTGCGGATCGCCCAGCTGCAGGACCGCGGCGCCGATGACATGGCGCAGGTGGCGCTGGCCAAGGCATACACATCGGCGAGGATGCGTGAAACGGCGGCCATGGGACGGTCTCTGCTCGGCGGCAACGGCATTGTCACGGACTACCGCATGGCCAAGATTTTCGCCGACGCCGAAGCGATCTACACGTATGAGGGCTCGTACGAAATCAACACCCTCATCGTGGGCCGCGCCGTCACCGGGGTCTCCGCCATCGTCTGAGCCGTCCCACCCAGAATACGAAGCGCGAACTGGCAGCTAATGCCCTCAAAACCCAGGTTTGAGGGCATTACCTGCCAGTTCGCGCTCAGGGGTTGGGCTGTTTTTCGCCTGCTTCGATCCTGGCGTCGAGGCTGTTGTTCTTCACGGGCATCGGGCAGGTGCCGTACGGCGTGAACGCACTGGGGTAATTGATGGCACGGTTGAAGTCCAGGACCACCGAAGCGTTTCCCGAAGCATCGACCCGTGGACGGGGCGTGGAGACTTTGCGCCATTCATCCGTGCTGTCTCCGTTCGTCTCGTCATGAAACGTGACCGTTAAGGCGCCGAGCTTCTCCTCCTCGGCGTGAAGCCGGTACTCGTGGTCCTTTCCCGGGAGCCGGAACACGAGCTCGCCCACTGTCCGGTGCACGCCGTCCACCAAAGGGTTGGCGGTGGCGATGGGGATGTCGACCGGTTCGGGATAGGCCTCAAAACGGGCCTCCACCACGAGGTCCGGGCGGTAATCAAAGGTGGGTACGCCGTCGAACTCCGTGAGCACCGGCGACAGCGAATCACGGGTGCGGATGGCGTACTTGTCGGCACGCATGGCAAGCTCCACCACCACCCGGCGGCCGTCGGGGCCGCCGAACTGGACCCACATCAGGGACTCCTCGTTGGAGAGCCGCGCCGTGACGGTCCCGTCCACCGGCTCGCCGGTTTCCACAAGCGTCAGCCCGTCGGCCGCCGCGGCGGTAAGTGCCGCCGTCGTGCCGTCGGTTGACCACAGCCCGGGGGCGAGATCGACGGCGGAGGGCTGGCTTTCGAGCCACTGGAACGACGTGAGCGTGAGCCAGCCGTGCTCAGCGGCGAGGGCGGCATTGCGGTTGTTGCGGAAACGGTGCCAGCGCTGCAGCTGGGCATCGGGTGCTGTGCTCATGGTTCCTCCAACGTAGACGGCTGCCTGTACAACCGCACGCAAAGATACTTCATTCCGTTCTGGATTCCGGTGCACGGGGCAGCTGCCGGCACGGGGGATGGTGCCCCATAGCGGGCCGGGATGCCCGGTTCAAGGCCGTAACAGGATCTGTGACATATTCCCGGCCGCGGCGCGCTGCGGGTAACATTCCATAGGAACAGGTAACCCGGCTCACAGTATCCAGCGCAGTGTACGAGCCAAGTCCGAACCCTCGAAAGATAGTTTCCATGGCTGACACTGCAATGAATTCCGAAACAGATCTCGCCGCCGAACTCCGCGCAGACGTGCGCCGCGTCTCCACCCTGCTGGGCGAATCGTTGGTCCGCCAGCACGGCCCCGAACTCCTGGACCTTGTGGAGCAGGTGCGCCTGCTGACCAAGGAGTCGAAGGAAGCCGCCCGCGGCGGTGCGGACGCCACCGGTCCGTGGAGCGCGCACGACGTCGTTGCCCAGGTCCGTGAGCTCCTCGCCTCCCTGCCCCTTGAGCAGGCCACCGACCTGGTCCGCGCCTTCGCGTTCTACTTCCATCTCGCCAATGCCGCCGAACAGGTCCACCGGGTCCGCGGCCTGCGCACGCGGCAGGAAAAGGACGGCTGGCTGGCCAAGGCGGTCGACGACATCGCCGGCCAGGCGGGCCCGGCAGTGCTCCAGGAAGTCGTCAATGAACTGGACGTGCGCCCCGTCTTCACCGCGCACCCCACCGAAGCCTCGCGGCGCTCCGTTCTGGATAAAATCCGCAAGCTCTCCGATGTGCTGGCCGAACCCACCGAGGAAGGCACCACGGCCCGGCGCCGGCAGGACCGCCAGCTGTCCGAGATGATCGACCAGATGTGGCAGACGGACGAGCTCCGCCAGGTGCGGCCCACGCCGGTAGATGAGGCCCGCAACGCCATCTACTACCTCAACAGCATCCTCACCGACGCGCTGCCGGAGATGCTCACGGACCTCTCCTCGCTCTTGGGCGAGCATGGCGTCACGCTGCCGGCGCACAGGGCCCCGATCAAGTTCGGTTCGTGGATCGGCGGCGACCGTGACGGCAACCCCAACGTCACCGCGGCCGTGACCCGTGAGATCCTACAGCTGCAGAACCAGAACGCCGTGCGGATCAGCATCGCCATGGTGGACGAGCTCATCTCCATCCTGTCCAATTCCACAGCCCTCGCCGGTGCGGACCAGGCGCTGCTGGACTCGATCGACGCGGACCTCGCCAAGCTGCCCGGCCTCGACCCGCGCGTCCTCAAGCTCAACGCCCAGGAGCCCTACCGGCTCAAACTCACCTGCATCAAGGCCAAGCTCATCAACACGGGCAAGCGCGTGGCCGCCGGTTCCGCGCATCAGCCAGGCCGCGACTACACCGCCACCGAGGAGCTCATCACCGAGCTCGAGCTGCTGGAACTCTCGCTGCGCAACCACTCGGCTTCCCTCGCGGCGGACGGCGCGCTGGCCCGCGTCCGGCGTGCCATCGCGTCCTTCGGCCTCCACCTGGCCACGCTGGACATCCGCGAGCACGCAGACCACCACCATGACGCCGTCGGTCAGCTCATGGACCGCCTCGGCGGACCCGGCATCCGGTATGCCGAACTGACCCGTGAACAGCGGCTCGAAGTGCTGAGCGCCGAGCTGGCCTCCCGCCGTCCGCTGTCCGGCCACCCGATTAAGCTCGACGGCGTCGCTGACGGCACGTACGACGTCTTCCGCGAGATCCGGCGCGCCCTGCGCACGTACGGCCCCGACGTCATCGAGACGTACATCATCTCCATGACCCGCGGCGCCGACGACGTCCTGGCCGCGGCCGTCCTGGCCCGCGAAGCCGGCCTGGTCAGCCTTTTCGGCGACGCCCCCTATGCGAAGATCGGCTTCGCGCCGCTGCTCGAAACCGTTGAGGAACTGCGTGCCTCCGCGGAGATCGTGGACCAGCTGCTGTCCGATTCCTCCTACCGGGAGCTGGTCCGCCTGCGTGGCGACATCCAGGAAGTCATGCTCGGATACTCGGACTCCAACAAGGAATCCGGCGTGATGACCAGCCAGTGGGAGATCCACAAGACCCAGCAGAAGCTGCGCGACATCGCCGCCAAGCACGGCGTCCGGGTCCGGCTGTTCCACGGCCGCGGCGGATCCGTGGGCCGCGGCGGAGGGCCCACCTACGACGCCATCATGGCCCAGCCCCACGGTGTCCTCGAGGGAGAAATCAAGTTCACCGAACAAGGCGAGGTCATCTCGGACAAGTATTCGCTGCCGGAGCTGGCCCGCGAGAACCTGGAGCTTTCCCTCGCCGCCGTGATGCAGGGGTCCGCCCTGCACCGCACACCCCGCAACTCCGACGACCAGCGCGAACGCTTCGGGCACGTCATGGAGATCATTTCCGACGCCGCCTTCGACCGCTACCGGAGCCTCATCGACCACCCGGACCTGCCCGCCTACTTCATGGCGTCCACCCCGGTGGAGCAGCTCGGTTCCCTGAACATCGGCTCCCGGCCCTCCAAGCGCCCGGACTCCGGTGCGGGTCTCGGCGGGCTGCGCGCCATCCCGTGGGTGTTTGGCTGGACGCAGTCGCGGCAGATCGTGCCGGGCTGGTTCGGCGTGGGATCCGGCCTGAGGGCCGCCCGCGAGGCCGGGAACTCCGCCCAGCTCGTGGAGATGATGGACCGTTGGCACTTTTTCCGTTCCGTGCTGTCCAACGTGGAGATGACCCTGGCCAAGACGGACCTCGACATCGCCGGCTACTACGTGGACACCCTGGTCCCCAAGGAGCTCCACCACCTCTTCCACGCCATCCGCGAAGAGTACGAACTGACTGTTACAGAGATCCAGAACCTCACCGGTGAGAACGTGCTCCTGGACGCCCAGCCGACGCTGAAGCGCTCGCTGGAAATCCGGGACCAGTATCTCGACCCGATCAGCTACCTGCAGGTGGAGCTGCTCCGCCGTGTGCGTACTGAAGCTGCGGCAGGCAAGTCCATTTCCGGCGGCGAGATCGACGACCGGCTCCAGCGCGCCATGCTGATCACGGTCAACGGAGTGGCGGCAGGCCTGCGCAACACCGGGTAGCCCCCGCGCCCTCCGTCGCTTTGCAGATAAGGGGCGGGAGGCACAGCGTTCCCCGGAGTCAGCTCATGCGTCCTGTCCTGCAGCAGTTTGCAGGGCCGGGGCGGCGGCCGTAGGAATATCCGCCGCCGACACGGCCGGGGCTGCGGCCGTAGGAATATCCGCGGCCGACACGGCGGATGCGGGAACGGCGGGTGCGGGAACGGCGGGTGAGGATACTGCCGGCGAGGCCGCATCGGGGACCAGCGCTAGGGGAGCCGCCTGCCCTGCCGGTGCGACCAGCGGGATCGACTCCGCCGGCGTCGCCTCCGTCCGGGCTGGAGGTGCCGGGGCGGCAGGTGGCGGCGGCGATTGCACGGATTCCCCCGGGATGGCCACGGACAGTACTCCGCCGCGGACCAGCAGCGGAAGCGGGTCCAGGTGCAGGTCTTTGTCCTCGAGGCAGGCCCCAGCGTGGTGCACGTCGAAGTGGCCGCGACAGGTGGGGCAGCGGAGGAGGCTTCCGCCGGTCTGTGGCGCGCCGGTCTGCGGCTCGCCGGCCTGCAGGGCTGCGCCGGCCATGGAGCCGGTGCAGCGCGGGCAGTAGTCGCGGTACGCGTAGACATCCTGTCCGGCGCGGCAGGCCAACACCGGGTAGCCGCCAATCAGGAAGCCCGCGACCTCCCCGGATTCGAGCCCGGCGATTTCCGGAACCGCTTCCCAGGTGCCGCCGGTCATGTCGTGCCAGGACGACGCGGGCGTTGCGTCCTGGGGATTGATCGCACGGACAGGCAGTGAGTCCACGGGAATGAGGTCCGGCATTCCGGGCTTTCTTTCCTCTTCGACGACGTCGATGGCGGCGACGTCCGGTGCCGCTGTTTTGATGGCTTCCTCCACGGCGGACTTGAGGTCGGGGGACGATGGCGGGCCACCCGGCTCGGTGTAGATCTTTAGCCGCACCACTCCGTCCGTGCTCGTCCCCTCCAGCTCCACGTCGCTGCCATGGGAACCGAGGTAGGGCCGGATCCGGTCCAGCGCCGCGGCCACGCGCGCTTCCAAGGGGCGCGGGTACAGCCCGTGGACCAGCAGGAGGGCAGACACGAGGTCGTCCGCCGTCAGCGCCTCCAGCGTGGCTTCGTCGAGCTTCCCCTGGCGGTGCAGGATTTCCATGATGCGCCGCAGCCCCGATCCATACAGCTCCGCCACCTGCCGGACCAGGTCCTCGGCGCCGCCGCGGGCGACCACACCATCAGTGCCCCAGACCCGGAGAAAACCGCGGATCCAGTCGCTGCTCTCCAGCGGCCGGTCTTCGCCCGACATGTTCTACCTGCCCGTCAGATTCTGGGTGGGGGAGTGGGCTTCTTCCGCCTTGCGGGCAGTTTCAGCAGGCATCGTTGCCTCTTTCAATGGCCCTTGCGGGGCCTGGTGTCCTCTTGTCAGCGATCCGGGCAAGGTGCCGGACCGGTTTGTGCCCGTATGAAATGCGGATGGAGGCCTCGTTGCCGCACCCGCACGTTGTACGCATTGTTCTATGGCACCTCCGCGGACATCAGTCTGAGTTTTCGGCCGCTGCGGACGTCAGCGCGGCCGCAGCCATAGAACGGGAACAGGGCAATACCGACGTTGAGTGCAGTGGCCGGCCGTTCTCCTGTAGGGTCCAGAACGGCGCCGGCAAGGCTCTGCGTGACAGAGAGTTCGTGCATGATCGCGCCCCTTTTTGCAAACATAGGCTCGCCCCAGACAAAACGCAACTGCCCAATTTCTCGGCCAACTTTTCCGCAGCGCGAACTGGCAGCATATGCCCCTTGGAGCCGGATTTGCGGGCGTCAGCTGCCCGTTCGCGCTCGGGAAGTGTCGGCTGTCATCTGCCGCGCCGCTAGGCTGGAGTCCATGCCGTCGTTCCAGACCAGACTGAAGATCACCGGGCTGAAGCCGGGCAATCCTCCCGAAGCAGTGATGGCCGCCGCTGTCGACGCCCTGGGTACGCGCCACCACGTGGAAGCGAACCAGCTGGAACTGGCAGGGGGTGTGCCGCAGCTGAACCTCCGGTTCCTCGTGGAGCCCACCGAATACAGCGGTGAGAACCACCAGGCGCTGGAATCGGCCGCAATGATGCGCGACGCCGTCGAGCGCGTTGCGGTGACCGGCTCGCTGGTGGTGCTCCGCCGCAGCCGCGGCAAGTGGGCGCCCGTCTGACCTTTTGGGGCGCCTGTCAGGGGACCGGCTACGCAGGCTCGTCAGGCTCGTCGACCGGGGACCTGCTGCCGCGGCGCCGGGTGGCGATGACCCCGACGACGGCGCCGATCACGAGGCCAGCGGCCACTCCGATGAGCGAGCTGGCCCAGAAGGGCAAGCGGGTGGCTGAGCCGGTGAAGTAGCCGAGCCCAACGAGCCACGTGGCCCAGAGAACCCCGCCCAGCCCCGCACAGAGGTTGAAGCCGCCCGAGGAGACGTCGGCGATCCCGGCCGCGGCGGATGTTGCGAGCCGGCCTCCCGGAATGAACCTGGCCCCGATGATGGTGCCGTACGTGGAGGACCGCCCCGCCTTGGCGATCGCTTCATGGATGCCGTGGTGCAGTTTCCTGCCCCACCGCCAGCGGTCCAGCACATGGCTCAGCCGCCGCTTGAACAGCTGGAACACCACGACGTCTCCCGCCCAGGAGGCCGAAGCTGCCAGGAGGCCTATCAGGAACAGGTTGGCACGGCCCTCGGCGGAGAGTGCGCCGCCGGTGATGAGGACCATCTCGGAGGGGACGGGCGGAAAGATGGCGTCGCCCAGTACCGCCGGGACGATCCAGAAATAGATCGCGGCCCCCCAGTTGTCCGCGTTGCCGAAGTCCATGCGGCCAAGGTACCGCACTTATTGCCGGCAGGGGATCCGCGGGTCTTCGTCCGAACCTGCAGCGGTGCCACACTGGCTGCATGCAGATCGACATTGTTCAGGGCGACATCACCGGCCGGCCCGTTGACGCGATCGTCAACGCAGCGAATTCGTCGTTGCTGGGCGGCGGCGGCGTGGACGGCGCGATCCACCGGGCAGCGGGGCCGGAACTGCTGGAGGCCTGCCGCGGGCTCCGCGCCGGGGAACTGCAGCACGGCCTGGCGGTTGGTGAAGCCGTTGCCACGCCGGGGTTCCGGCTGCCGGCGAAGTGGGTGATCCACACCGTTGGGCCGAACCGCAGCGCCGGCCAGACCAACCCGGCGCTGCTGGCCTCGTGCTTCACCCAGAGCCTGCGGATAGCTGAAGGTCTCGGGGCGCGGTCCGTGGCGTTTCCGGCTGTCAGCGCAGGCGTTTATGGCTGGGATGCCCGCACCGTGGCTCAGGTGGGGATCCAGGCGGTCCGCGCCTACGCCGGCCGTCCGCCGAAGGCCGGTGAGCAAAGGGTGGAGCTGGTGGAATTCGTGCTGTTCAGCGAGGAGACCGCCGAGATCTTCCGGCAGGCCCTGAATGAAACCGGCGGCTAGCGGGCCTCGCTCAGCTCGAGCCGGCTCCGGTACTCCACGGGCTTCCCGGTCATCGGATCCACGAAACGGATCCCGCGGGCGAGGAGCTGAAGCGGCTTGGTGTAGTCGTCCGGGGCCTTGTCCAGGAGCTCCGGATAGAAGGCATCGTGCAGGATGCCCAGGCCCAGCGATGCCATGTGCACCCGCAGCTGGTGGGTCTTGCCCGAGTGTGGCTCCAGCCGGTAGAGGCCGAGGCGCTGGGCCCGGTGGCCGGAGGGCCCGGTGTCCGCGGGGACCGCAGTGGTGGGTTGCCCGCCGTCGGCAGTTACGGCGTCGAAGGTCTTCAACAGGTCAATCCGGGTCTCGGCATTCGGCTCGCCGTCGATGACCTCGGCGAGCAGGTAGCTGCGGGACTTGGTCATCCGGTTCCGCACCACGACGGGGAAGTCGACGGCGGGGTGCCCGGCCGCGGGCTCAGCGGCGGCCACGCACTCGTATTCCTTCTGCACTTCGCGTTTCTCGAAGAGCACCTGGTATCTGCCGCGCGTTTCCGGGTTGGTGGAGAGCAACAGGATGCCGGCCGTCATGCGGTCGAGGCGGTGCATGGGAATCAGGTCCGGAAGGTTCAGCTGGTTCCGCAGCCGCACCAGCGCGGATTCCTGGATGTAGGTTCCACCGGGCGTGGTGGGAAGGAAATGGGGCTTATCCACCACGAGAATGTGATCGTCCTGGTGCAGGATGTTCAGCTCGACGGGCAGCCGCGTCTCGGGCGGGAGGGTGCGGTAGTACCAGATGAATGTGTGGTCCTCGAGCCGCGTCCGGCGGTCCAGGGGGATGCCGCCCTCGCCCACGATCTCGCCGGCGTCGAACCTGTCCTCGATGCCCTGCGGGTCGATGTGGCCCCAGCGGTGCATCATGTAGTCCATCGCGGTGTCCCACGGCCCCTCGTCCGGCAGGCGCAGGCGGGTTGCGTTCACGCCGTCGCGCACGGGGAGGGGGGATTGCATCACCGGTCCATTCTACGTGCCGGGCCGCGGTGGCGGACGGGTCAGGCGGCCCAGCCCCGGGTGACCCGTCTCCGACTGCTTGATCCCCGGGGGTCAGGCGATGGCCACGGCCGGGGAATCCCTGAGGGTTCTGCGCAGCTGCGGGGAGGCGTCCAGCCGGTCCTGGGCCGAGCGCAGTGCCAGGACCGCCTGCTCCAGCTTGTCCGGCGGCAGGGTGAACGGCACGCGGAGGTGGTTCTCAAAGACGCCGCCCACGCCGAAGCGCGGTCCGGCTGCGAGGCGGATGCCGAAGTCGGGCGCGATCACGGTCAGCGCCGTGCTGCTGGCGGAGGGCAGCCGGCACCAGACGGCCAGGCCGCCGTCGGGCCTTTCGGGCTGCCATTGCGGCAGGTGGGCGCCGAGCAGCTCCAGCAGCGCCGTCCGGCTTTCCCTGAGTGCGGCCAGGCGCGCCGGCAGCGGCTCCTCCAGGGCCCGGACCAAGTGGGCCGCGGCCAACTGCTCCACCACCGGGCCGCCGAGATCCATCGTGGTCCTGGCGGCGGCGAAGTGCTGGATCATGCTTTCGGAGGCCCGGATCCAGCCTGTGCGAAGCCCCGCCCAGTGCGACTTGCTCAGCGATCCGATGGAAACCACCGCGGGACTGAAGGCTGCCAGCGGCGCCGCGGCTCCGCCGTCGAGGTTCAGTTCCCGCAGGGTCTCGTCCGCCACCAGCACCGTGCCCGACGCCGCGGCGGCGCGGACCAGCCGGCGTCGCTGGGCGTCGGGCATGAGCCGTCCTGTGGGGTTGTGGAAGTCGGGGACGATGTATGCCAGCTTGGGCCGCTGCTGCATCAGGGCGGTCTCCACCGAGTCCAGGTCCCACCCGGAATCAGGCGCGGGGGGCAGTGCCACGGGGACCATCCGGCAGCCTTGCGCCCGGATGGCATCGAGGGCGTTTGGATACGTTGGCTGCTCCACCAGCACCCTGTCCTGCTTGCCGGCCATCGCCCGCAGCACGATATTCAGGGCATGCTGGGCTCCCGAGGTCACCAGAATCTGGGCCGGTGCGGTGGGCACCCCGACGGCGGAGTAGCGGGCAGCGATGGCCTCCCGGAGCGCTGGGACGCCCAGGGCGTCATAGCCGAATCCGGGCAGGAGCGCCGGCAGTTCGGTCAGCGCCGAAGCAAAGGCCCGGTGCACCACCTCGCCGCTGGCCGGGAGGGATGCGTAGGCGAGATCGATGACCCCGTCGGGGACGGCGAGGCCGGGAGCGCCCGAAAATGCTTTACCTGTCTCGGCGCCTGCCTCTGTGCCTGAGCCCGCGCCGGAGCTGCGGGGAAGGCAGGTGCGGCCGCGGGTGCCCTGGCCGCTGCTCAGGAATCCTTGTTCGCGCAGGCTGGCGTAGGCGGCGGTCACGGTGGTCCGGCTGACGTCCAGGGTGTCGGACAAGGTCCGCTCGCTCGGGAGCGCGGTTCCCAGGGGAATGCGGCCGTCGAGCACGAGAAGACGGACGACGTCGGCCAGTTCGCGGTAGGCGGGGGACGCACCACGGTGCCACTGGCCCAGGAGGCGTGCGAGTGCTGCGGGGCTGAGGGAGCCGGACATAAGGCCAGTATTTCAAACTGGCCATGGAAAACAAGGCCAGTTGTAACCCAAGATGAGTCAATGATGACTCGCAGACTGCTCCAGCTCTTCACCGGCCTTGCCATGTACGGCATCTCACTGGCCATGTTCATCCGCGCCGGGCTGGGCCTGGATCCGTGGGACGTGTTCCATCAGGGACTCGCTGGCAGGACCGGTTTGAGCATCGGGGCGGTGGTGATCATCGTCAGCTTCCTGGTGCTGCTGCTGTGGATTCCGCTGAAGCAGTGGCCCGGATTCGGAACGCTCTGCAACGCCGTGCTCGTGGGCCTATTCGCCGACATCGGCCTCGCCCTGATCCCCGATTTTTCGCACCTGGGAGGCCAGATCGCCCTGCTCGCCGGCGCCGTGGTGCTCAACGGCATCGCTTCCGCCTGCTACATCGGCGCACGGTTTGGTCCGGGCGCGCGTGACGGCCTCATGACCGGATTGGCCCGGCGCACGGGATGGTCCGTCCGGGTTTCCAGGACGCTGATCGAGGTGGTGGTTCTTGGCGCGGGCTGGCTGCTTGGCGGATCCGTCGGCGTGGGTACCGTGGTGTATGCGCTGGCGATCGGGCCGCTGGTGCAAATCCTGCTGCCGTACTTCATGGTCCCGGCTGCAGTTCCAGCTGCGTCAGAAGCGGCGCGGACGGCTGATGCTACCCAAACGGTCTGACGACACCCATATGACCGGACGCGACGGGAATACCAGCGTCGCCGGACCTTTTGCGCATCCCGTGGCAATTTGCGCGTCGGGAGGGGCAGCACCGGCTCGGATGCCGTTGCGGGTGTCAGGCGTCGGCCGCGCCCAACAGCGGCTGGCATTTCGGGCAGAAATAGATGTCGCGCTCCTCCGTGACCAGCTCCGGCACGCCTGCCGCCGGATTACCCGAAGGTTCACCCGCGCCCGGCGCGCCCCTGCCCGACGCGCCCCCACGCGGCGCGCCCCCACCCTGCACACCGGAGGCCGGGATGGACGCCGGTGATCCACTGCGGGGCACGGTCCGGCCCAGCACGCCATGACGGATGGGAGTCCGGCAGCGGAGACATGGCTGGTGCTCACGCCGGTAAACCCAGTACCCGGGGCGGCCAGCGGCCCTGCCTGCCGGCGTGCCTCGCGCATTCAGCACGGTGGTGCGCCGGCCCGGGCCGAGGTTGGCTTCGAGCAGCTGTTTGGCATTGTCGAACAGGGCCGGCAGGTCCGTCACGGCCGAGACCGGCGAGGCAGGGTGGATTCCCGAAAGGAAGCAGGCCTCGCAGCGGTAGATGTTGCCGATGCCGGCGAGGTTTCGCTGGTCCAGCAACGCCACACCGATCGGAACGTCCGGCGCTGCTGCCACGCGCCGCTCCGCCTCCGTCGGATCCCAGTCCGGGCCCAGGAGGTCCGGCCCCAGATACCCCACGGCCTTGTCCTCCTCGGAGGTTTTGATGACTTCAAGCAGCCCGAGGGAAAAGCCGACGGCGTCCGCCACCGGCGTGCGCAGCACGCACCGGGCGGTGAACCCCGGCTTCCGCCAGCGTCCGCCGGGCGGGTAGACCTGCCAGCTGCCTTCCATCTTGAGGTGGGAGTGGATGGTCAGCCGTTCACCGTCCGGACCGGCCAGCCGCATGAGCAGGTGCTTGCCCCGCGGAACCACTTCCTCCACTGTCCAGCCCCGGAGGTTGAGCGTGGCATAGCGCGGCACGCGGAAGTCCGAGGCCGTCAGTTTCTGGCCCGCGAGGGCGCCGTAGAGCTGATGGGCGGCGCGCCAGATCGAATCACCCTCAGGCACGGATTCTCAGTCCCTTCGGCGTGGAGTAGGCGCCCGCCGCCGTCAAAGCCGCGGCGGCCGGTGTGTCCAGGATGCTGTGGCCGTTGACCTTCTCCATGACCAGTTTGTCCACGGCGCCGCGTTTCACGACATCGACCAGCGCCGCGGCGGCGGCTGCCAGCACCGCATCGTCCTCCGTGAAAACGAGGAGTGTCTTGCCGCCGCGTTCCACATACAGCGCCAGGGCGCCGTCGACCAGCACCACCAGCGCTCCTGCCTTGCGGCCGGGACGGTGGCCGCTGCCGGCTTCGATGCTCAGGGCCGGCCAGGGCAGCGCGGCGCCGTAGGGGTTGGCCGGGTCCGTGGCGGCGAGGGCCAAAGCCACGGGTTCCGGCTTGGCAAGCTGGGTGTCCTCAGAATAGGAGCGCAGGCGGTCCACTGTGGCAGGAACGGCGAACTGGGCCGCTCCGAGGTGCTCGATGAAATAACCGCGGCGGCAGCGTCCGGCCTCCTCCAGTCGCGCGAGCACCTTATACATGAGTCCGAAGCCGCCCAGAATGTTTTCCGCCATGACCGAACCGCGGGTAACGACACCGTACCTGTCCAGGAGCAGTTCTGCTGTGGCACGGGCGTGAATGGTGGCATCGAGCTCAGGGGAGGGGAGGGCGGACCACCGTCCCGCAGCCAGCGGCGGCGTCGGGGCTTGTCCGGTGACGGCGCCGTACCGCCCGCCGGAAAGGCCCGGCGAACCCAGCAGGCCCGTTCCATGTGAGCGTCCCAGCCTGCTCATCCGCGGAGCACGGGCGCGGGGAGCCCGGGCTACCTGTCGGTGGGCCGTGTGCCCGCCGGCGATGAGGGCGCGGACGGGCGCGAACGTATCACCCGTCACGCGGCCCGCCCACGCCAGGTCCCACAGCGCGGACACCACGTCCTGATCGCTGAGCACGGCGTCCATTCCGCCAGCAATGTCGGTAAGTTGCCGGAAGAAGTAGCCGCCCCCGGCGGTCTGCAGGTGGTCCAGCAGCCTGCGCTGGGCATCACCGGGTTCGAAGTCGATGGCCGGATTCAGCGTCAGCTCCGCCGAATCGGCCAGATGCATGCTGATCCAGCCGTCGTTGCCGGGCAGGGAGCCTGCACCGGACCAGAGGACCTCGCCGGCTGCCATGAGCTCGTCCAGCATGGCGGGCTGGTAGTTGGACACACGGCTGGCCAGCACAAGCGGCTCCCAGGCCGACGCCGGAACGGGCACCCCGGAGAGCTGGTCGATGGCAGTGACTATTCCGTCCAGCCCGCGCAGCGCCGGTTGGCCTCGACGGGTTCCCGGACTTCGCACGTTCTGCCAGGCGGGCAGGAACCGGCCGTAGGCTGTCGCGTCGACGGGCTCCACTTCCGCCCGCAGCGCGGCCAGGGAACGACGGCGGAGCTTGCGCAGCACTTCGGCGTCGCACCATTCGCTCTGGGCGGGCAGCACGACGGTGGACGGCGGAACCGTCCCGGCAGGCGAATCGGCGCCGGTATGGTCTTCGGCCCCGGCCGCCGCAAAACCGCCGTCGCTCTGCCTTCCGGATGCATCCGGCGTGGGCTCCGCCGCCGGCTCGATATGGGGCCGGAACTCACCCTCTACGACGCGGCCGTCGGCGGCGAGCCGTTTCAGCGCAGTGCCCACGACGGCGACGCCAAGCCCGAGCCGCGCTGCGGCCTCCGTGGCGGTGAACGGACCATGCGTTCGCGCATACCGGGAGACGAGGTCGCCGAGGGGATCAGCCACCGGCTCGATGAAGGCCAGGGGCACACCCATGGGAAGGGGAACCCCAATGGCATCCCGCAGCCGGGAGGCGTCTTCCACCGCCGCGTAGCGTTCAACGCCCCCGACGCTCACCCTGATGGCGCGGTTGGCCCGCTGGAGTGCGGAGAGATGCGAGGCCGCGTCCGCCAGCGTGGCCTCGGACGGGGGGCTGTCGGCATGCTCGGCTGTCGGCTTAGTTTCGACAGGTTCCGCCAGCCCGGTGTCGGCAGGTTCAACAGGTTCGAGCCTGGCTGCGACTTCATCCGGCGACAACGGGCCCAGCAGCCGCAGCAGGTCGGCGACCCCTTCGACGCCCCGCACCTTGCGGTCCGGAGCAAGACGCTGCAGCTCGCGCTCGGTCGCTTCGATGACCCTGGCATCCAGCAGTTCCCGCAGCTCCACGCGGCCGAGGAGTTCGTTGAGGAGCGTGGAATCCAGGGCCAGCGCGGCGGCCCTGCGCTCCGCCAGCGGAGAATCTCCCTCGTAGAGGAACTGGGCCACGTAGCCGAACAGCAGGGACTTGGCGAACGGCGACGGCTGCTGGGTGGTGGTCTGGACGATGCGCAGCTCGCGGCGTTCAACGGATGTGGCGATCTCCTTCAGGGCCGGCAGGTCATAGACATCCTGCAGGCACTCGCGCACAGTCTCCAGGACGATGGGGAACGCCGGGTACTTCCGTGCGACGTCGAGCAGCTGGGCGGACCGCTGGCGCTGTTGCCACAGTGGTTGCCGTTTGCCCGGGGTTTGCCGCGGCAGCAACAGGGCACGGGCCGCGCATTCCCGGAAGCGTGAGGCGAACAGGGCGCTGCCACCAACCTCGGCCGTCACGATCTGCTCGAGCTCTTCCGGGTCAAAGAGGAAGAGCTCCGCGCCGGGTGGTTCATCCTCCATCATGGGAACGCGGAGCACGATGCCATCGTCGGCGGCCATGGCGGAGCCGTCCAGGCCGTAGCGCTGCTGGAGGCGCTGGCCCACGGCCAGTGCCCAGGGGGCATGGACGGGCATCCCGAACGGGCTGTGCAGGATCACCCGCCAGTCGCCGAGTTCATCGTGGAAGCGTTCCACCACCAGCGTGGTGTCGCTGGGCACCACTTCGGTGGCCAGCTTCTGCTCATTGAGGTACTGGAGCAGGTTGTTGGCGGCGAAGTCGTCAAGGCCGCTGGCCTTGCAGCGTTCGGTTGCCGGGCCGACGTCGGACGCTGACAGTTCCCGGACGAACGCGCCAAGGGCGCGGCCGAGGTCAACGGGCCGCCCCAAAGAGTCGCCCTTCCAGAATGGCAGTTTGCCGGGCTGGCCGAAGGCGGGCGAGACCAGCACGCGGTCGTGCGTGATGTCCTCGATCTTCCAGCTCGTGGCGCCGAGGGCGAAGATGTCACCGACCCTGGATTCGTAGACCATCTCCTCGTCGAGCTCGCCGACGCGCCGGCCGCCCTTTGCGGGAGAGGACGTGCCGGATGCCTTGCCGGCGGCGTCCCCGCCGGAAGGTGAGGCCGATCCCTCAACTTCGGTGCCGATGATGTAGACGCCGAACAGCCCCCGGTCGGGAATGGTGCCTCCGGACGTGACGGCGAGGCGCTGCGCGCCTGGCCTTCCCTCGATGGTTCCGGCGTTGCGGTCCCAGATGATGCGGGGCCGGAGCTCGGCGAATTCGTCGGACGGGTAGCGTCCGGCCAGCAGGTCGAGGGTGGCTTCGAAGGCGGAGCGCGGGAGCGTGGCGAACGGTGCGGAGCGCCGCACGGTGGCAAACCATTCCTCCACATCGATGCTGCCCAGGGCCGTTGCCGCGACGGTCTGCTGGGCCAGGATGTCAAGGGGGTTCGCCGGAACGCTGAGCCGCTCGATCTTGCCGTCCAGCATGCGCTCCACGGTGATCGCTGTATGGACGAGATCGGCCCGGTGTTTCGGAAAGAGGTAGCCCTGCGAGATCTCGCCCACCTGGTGTCCGGCACGGCCCACGCGCTGCAGCCCGCTGGCCACGGACGGCGGCGACTCCACCTGGACAACAAGGTCCACGGCGCCCATGTCGATGCCGAGTTCCAAGGACGACGTGGCCACCACGCAGCGCAGCCGTCCGGATTTCAGGTCATCCTCGATGAGCGCGCGCTGGTCCTTGGAGACGGAGCCGTGGTGGGCCCTGGCCAGCAGCGGCTCGGCGCCGGAGGTACTTCCTGCCTGCGCCATCATGTGGGCGGGGGTGGCTGTGGAGGTCGGGAGGGAGCCGGACAGGTCGGGCGCCGGCTCCTCCCAACCGCCCCCGACAGTCATGAGCTGACGCTCGGCATGGATCTCATTCAGCCGCGCGGTCAGCCGTTCGGCGAGCCTCCTGGAGTTGGCGAAAACGATGGTGGACTGGTTCGCCAGCACCAGGTCCACGATCTTCTCCTCCACATGCGGCCAGATGGAGGCCTGCGGCTGCAGCCCCGAGGCAGGACCTGAATCGAAGGCTCCGGCCGCGCCCTGGAGATCCGACATGTCCTCCACAGGGACAGATACGGTGAGATCCCAGTTCTTGCGGGACGGCGGGGCCACGATCTCGACGGGAGCCGAGCCAGCCAGAAACTGCGCGACGAGCTCCCGGGGCTCCACTGTGGCGGACAGGCCGATCCGCTGGGCCGGTTTGGGCAGCAGCGCATCGAGGCGCTCGAGTGAAACGGCGAGGTGGGCCCCTCGCTTGGTGCCGGCCACAGCGTGGACTTCGTCCACAATGATGGTGTCCACCTCGCTGAGGGTTTCCCGCGCCCTGGACGTCAGCATGAGGAACAGCGATTCCGGAGTGGTGATGAGGATATCCGGCGGGTTGCTGAGCAGGGCGCGGCGGTCAGACGCCGTCGTGTCCCCGGACCGGACGCCCACGGTGATCAGCGGGGCCGGCAGGTCCAGCCGCTTGGCCGTCTGCGTGATGCCGATCAGGGGTGAACGGAGGTTGCGTTCGACGTCGACGCCAAGCGCCTTGAGCGGCGAAATGTACAGGACACGGGTTTTCCGCTTTGGCGGCCTGGCTCGGGGCTGTTTGGCGGGGGCGGGAGGCTTCCCGCCGTCGGCCTTTTGGCTGTCCTCCTGCTCTGCGGGGCCGCTGGCCGTTGCCCCGGCAACCAGCAGTCTGTCTAGGGCCCACAGGAAGGCGGCGAGCGTCTTCCCCGAACCGGTGGGGGCGACGACCAGCGCGTGCGATCCCGAGGAAATGGCGTTCCAGGCACCGTGCTGGGCAGGGGTCGGCTCGGAGAAAGCGCCGAGGAACCACTCCCTGGTGGGCCGGCTGAACTGGCCCATGGAGTCCACCGAAGATGTGCCGCCGGATGTGCCGGCGGGCCCCTGCGACTGCATGCCTCCATCATGCCTCAAGGCAGCGACAGTATGGCCGCCGTCGACTGGCGGTCACCTTGGCCGGCACCGGCCACCGGAAGGCGCCCAGCACTGATCCGAGGGACGGGCGCTTTAGCCGTTGTCTTTCGGACCTGACTCCGCCGCAGGCTGCAGGTTGTGCGTGGCCGGTCCTTCCAGCAACGTGCCGTCGCTGCTGAAACGGGAACCGTGCAGGGGGCAGTCCCAGGATTTCTCGTTGTCGTTCCAGTGCACTATGCCGCCAAGATGCGTGCAGACGGCGGACAGGGAACACGTCGTCCCGTTCACGGTGGACGTGGCGACGGGCTTGCGCCCGCGGAGCGCAACGGTGCCCGTCCCCTCCGCGGGCGGGGTTGTGCCTTGCTGCGGCAGCTTCTGCAGTCCGGCCCGTGCCCAGTCCTTTGCCAGGGTGGCTGCCACACCGGCGTTCAGCGACACGGCGGACGCAGCCCCGGGAGGGGCCGTGACGCGGCGGTGGATAGTGTTGGCCCACTCCAGCTGGCCGCCGAGGATATCCGCGGCGATACCCAGGGACGCCGCAACGGCATTGGTCATTCCCCACTTGTTGTAGCCGGTGGCGAAGAAGATCCGGCCCCGCCCGCGGGGGAGTTTGCCGAAGAAGGGCATGAGGTTGACGGACTGGTAATCCTGGGCGGACCAAGTGTGTGTCACCGTGGCACCGGGATAGTGCGAGTGTGCCCAGGCCAGCAGTTCGTCCAGGTGGGCCTGCTCCGATTCCGCCCGTCCCACGGGATGGCCGTTGCCGCCTACGAGCAACAGGCGCCGGCCGTCGGCAGGGTAGTCTCGCAGCGACCGGACGGGGTGCTCCACGGACAGATACATGCCGTCCGGGGGCGCAGTGGAGTCCGCCAGTTCCATCGCCGCAGCATAGGAGCGTCCCGGCTTGAGCTTGGCAAAATACAGGCCACGGTTCAGGATGGGCGTTCCGGTGGCGAGTACAACCTCGTTGGCGCGAACGGTTCCGCGGTCCGTCTCAACCGTGGACGGCCCGGTACCGCCTACTTTCTGGACCCGGACGCCGGTGACCACGCTGCCGCCATGCGAACGAACGTCCCTGGCCAGGGCAAGGATGGCATCCATGGGATTGATCTGTGCCTGGCCGCGGAGGCGCACCGCACCGTGGACCGGGAAAGGGAGCCCGGGGTTCCGCACATAGTCCACTTCGACCCCCGCGGCCAAAGCCACGGCCAGTTCCTTGCGCAGCCTATCGGCGCCCTGCGGCGTCGCGGCATAGGTGTAAGCGTCACGCTCCTGGTACGGGAGGTTGCTGGATTCGAGGTACCGCAGCAGCCAGGCCTGCCCCTCGCGGTTGGCGGCCACGTACGCATCGATCATTTTCGCGGAGTATTGGGCACGGAGCGCTGAGAGGACAGTCCCCTGCAGCAGGGTGACCTTCGCGGTCGTGTTCCCGGTGGTTACTGCCCCGGGCGTCCTCGCTTCGAGCACGAGGACGTTTTTCCCCGAGCGTGCAAGCAGGAGCGCGGTTACCAACCCGGTGAGGCCCGCGCCGACGACAACAGTGTCATAGGCGGCGCCTTGGCGGAAGTCATCTCCGCTGAAAGTATCGGTGCGGTCCAACCAGAGCGACGTCATGCAAATCAACCTGCCTTCAACCGTAGCTGCATCGCGGAGCACTCGCGCCGCAGGCCCTGCCGGGCGGGTAAGGCCTCCGAGTATTCGTAAGTGTACTTACGGAATCGGGGTGGAGGAACACCGGAGCTAACTGCGCTGAAACGCCCCGATGCTGAGGAGTTCGATGGAGGCATTGCTGCAGGCGTCCGAAGGTCTGGCCACGAAGAGGGATGCGGTGTCCTCGGGCGGGTAGATCCGTAAGCCGGCCGCCTGGGCCAGGACGCAGTCCGGGTAGTTGCGGGCCTGGGTGTAGCGCAGCGTGGCTGAGCCGGACTGACCGGGGGCCAGTAGGACGTCGCTGACCGGTGTTGTCGCATCCCGACTGGCCGGTGCGCCGATCGGCTGGCCGCCGGCACCGTTGGTCAGCGAAACGCCGGGGAAGCCCTTGAGGTGGCAGGGTACGGTGCCGCTGTTGGTCAGGATCAGCCGCATGTAGACGCTGCCTGCTGCGCCCCCGCCGGTGGCATCCGTGCTGGCCTTCAGCGCTGATGCCTTGCACAGTTGCGCGCCGGCGGCTGTGGAACCTGGCGTTGCTGCCGCGCCAGTCGTCGCTGGCTTGGAGGGTGCCGGGATGGAAGGAGGGGTGGCAGCGGAGGACGACGGCGGGTCCGACGTTTCGGCGGCCCCCGGGCTTGCGCTGCTGCTTGCTTCGGCAGGGCCCGTCGTCTGCTCCGGGCTTGCCTGGCCGGAGGGTTGGCTCGGCCCGCAGGCCGTGAGCAAGAGCGCCAGTGCGGCAGCCGCCGTCGTGCCTGCCAGTCCGGTGGGGATTCGCTGAAGCCTCATGGGTCTAACTTTGCGGTCAGCACCGCCGGAGTCAACGAAGGCAGGACCGCGTGGCGGATTTGGTTCCCTGATTGTGACCTCAGCACCACGACGAGGGGTCATGGCGACGGTTAAGTCGGGGGCTCTTGGGCCTGCAGTTATAGATGCAACGATAAATCTTTTGCCACCCGAAAAAATGCCGCCACAAGGGGCTAAAAGTCCTTGGATAGCCCATTTCCCTATGTCAGAATGAGCGTGGTCTTACTTG
Source organism: Arthrobacter sp. B2060 (assembly GCF_059090445.1). Taxonomy (NCBI): domain Bacteria; kingdom Bacillati; phylum Actinomycetota; class Actinomycetes; order Micrococcales; family Micrococcaceae; genus Arthrobacter; species Arthrobacter sp. B2060. Next base: position 180,388 of record NZ_JBNHFR010000001.1, on the reverse strand, counting down.
CCCGAGAATTGAATAAATCTATTCGGATAAGAAAATAGCTCTCCGTCTGGCCGCGCCTGATCCATCACAGCGCGGCCAGCATCGTCCCCGATGTCGGGGACGTGCAGGGTTGAGGGAGGCAGCTCGGCATTCACACGCAGCAACGCCGCTGCGCGTGATCCTGAATAAGGCGCATCAGTAATTGGAACCTGGCAGAGATGCCCGTTCCAATAACGATGGGGGCTGAGGATATGACCGGTTGGCTTGTCCGCTGGAGTCTTAAGTTTCGTTTGATCGTATTGGCCGCTGCGGCCGGCATTTTAGGGCTTGGGTTGACCAGCCTGCCGTCCATGCCAGTGGATAATCTTCCCGAATTTTCTCCACCGCATGTGGAAATTCAAACCGAGGCGTTGGGCCTGTCCGCCGTGGAAGTCGAACAGCTCATCACCTCACCTATGGAGGCGGACCTGCTTAACGGGGTCGCCTGGCTCGATGAAATCCGTTCCGTGTCCGTTCCCGGCCTGTCGTCCATTGAGATGGTCTTTGAGCCCGGGACGGATGTTTTGCGTGCAAGGCAGCTGGTGGCCGAACGCCTGACGCAGGCCCACGCTCTGCCTAACGTCTCGGCTCCTCCGGTACTGATGCAGCCGCTGTCCTCCACGAGCCGGGTGATGATGGTCGAAATGACGTCGGAAGACGTCTCAGCCATCGATATGTCGGTGCTGGCCCGCTGGGACATCAAGCCCGCACTCATGGGTGTTCCCGGGGTGGCCAACGTCTCCATCTTCGGCCAGCGCGAGCAGCAGCTTCAGGTCCAGGTCGACCCGGCGAAGCTCCGGGCCCAAGATGTAAGCCTGAACCAGGTGGTGGAGACGGCCGGCAACGCTGTGTGGGTTTCACCGCTGAGCTTCTTGGAGGCGTCAACCCCGGGAACGGGCGGATTCCTGGAATCCGCAAACCAGCGGATCGGTATCCAGCACGTCCTTCCGATCCGCACTCCGGAGGATCTTGGCAAGGTCAGCATTGAGGGCAGCAAAAACGGGTCCCTGAAGCTGTCCGATGTGACGACCTTGGTTGAGGACCACCAGCCGCTGATCGGCGACGCAGTGACCGGAAAGTCTCCAGGCCTGCTTCTGGTGATCGAGAAATTCCCGGACACCAGCGTCGCGGAGGTGACTGCAGGCGTTGAGGAAGTTCTGGACGGCCTGCGCCCCGGCCTGTCAGGGATCACCGTCGATTCAACCGTCTTCCGTCCGGCGTCGTTCCTCGAATCCGCCGCCAGTGGACTTGGCGTGGCACTGCTGGTGAGCCTGTTGGTCGTGGTGGCTGCCATCGGACTGGCCTTCCGGTCCTGGCGGTACGCCCTGCTCGCACTTGTTGCCATTTCCGTGGCCGCAATGGGTGCAGCCCTGGTGCTGCAATTCCAGGGAGCAGTGCTGAATACGATGGCATTTGCCGGCCTCACGTTGGCGCTCATCGTTGTGGTGGGTGACATCATTCTGGACCTGCACAGCTTCCGGAGGGACGCCGCGAATGAAGGGCTGTCCCGGGAGGCTTTGCTTGCCCACGGGCTGCAGCGCTCCCGTGTCCCCGTCCTGTTCGCAGGCCTGGTAGCGCTGCTGGCGCTCGCTCCTGCGCTGTTCGTGCCCGGCGTGGACGGGGCATTCCTGAAGCCGCTGGTGCTGAGCTATCTGCTCGCCACCGCCGTGGCAATGCTGGTTGCACTGACGGTCACGCCTGCACTGGGAAGCCTCGTGTTGCGCGGCCGCCAGCGGCCACAGGCGAAAAGGTCGTTCTTGCATAAGCTGGGTGACCGCTACCGGAGGTCAACGGGATCCTTCACCAAGGGCGTGGCCGTTCTGGTCGCATCCGTGGCAGCCGTGCTGGCCATAATAGCCGTGGCGCTGGTGCCGGGGCTGACCAGGCAATTGCCGATCGTGAGCGCCGTTCCTGACCGCAGTCTCCTCGTTGAGTTGAACGCGTCCGGCGGAACAGGGCCGGACGTTATGAACCGGCTGATGACCAAAGCCGGCGAGGAGCTGACAAACATCGAGGGAGTAGCACGGGTGGGCGGCCACGTAGGACGCGCCATTACCTCGGATGCGTCATCCGATGTGAACTCCGGCGAACTCTGGATCACCATGGAAGACGGCGCGAACATTGCGAACGTCCGGGCCGATGTCCGGGGGATCGTGGAGGGCTACCCGGGCATGACGGCCAACGTCACCACCTATCCTGAGCAGCAGGTGGCCGCAGCCAGCGCTATCGACGACCAGCAGTTCAGGGTGCGCGTCTATGGCATCGACCTGTCAATCCTGCAGGAGAAAGCCAACGAAATCCGCGACATCCTGTCGCGCACGGCAGGAGTGGTTAACCCGACCGTGGAGGCCACGCCTTCTCAGCCTGTTGCCGAGATTGAGGTGGACCTCGCCAAAGCCCAGCAGGAAGGCGTCAAGCCCGGTGATGTGCGGCGCGCCGCTGCCACTGTCCTCCAGGGCATTGAGGTGGGTTACCTGTTCGAGCAGCAAAAGGTGTTCCAGGTCGTCGTCAAGGGTACGCCTGCGACACGTCACAGCTTGAGCAATGTTCGGGACCTGCTGATTGACAAGCCGGAAGGCGGACAGATCCGTCTCGGCGACGTCGCCGACATCCGGCTCAGCCCCAACCAAACAGTGATCAGCCACGATGACACCTCCAGGAGGATCGACGTGGTGGCTGACATCGAAGGCAGGAGCCTCGGCGATGTGACCGCAGACATTCAGAACGCGATCAGGGGTATGCAGTTCCCCGTTGAATATCACGCCGAGATCCCCAAGAAGTTCGGCGAGCAGCAGGCAGCCGGTGACCTGATGGTCTGGTTGGCCGCTGCAGCGGCGGCGGGCATTCTGGTGCTGCTGCTGACGGTTCTGGGCAGTTGGCGGCTCGCAGCGCTGGTATTCGTTCTGCTGCCTGTCGCATTGGTGGGAGGCGTCATTGCAGCCTGGCTGAGTGGGGGCTTCGGTTCCCTGTACGTGCTGGTAGCCCTGGCGGCTGTGCTCGCCGTCGCGGTCCGCGATGCGGTCATGCTCATGGGTACTTACCAGTCGATGCAGCTCAAGGACCCGACGGCGTCCTCGGCTGAGCAGATGAAGCGTGCGGTATCGGAGCGGCTGCAGCCGACAGTGCTGACGGCCATCATCACCGCCCTGGCGCTGGTGCCGCTGGTGCTGCTGGGCGGGCCCGTTGCCACGGCCATGCTGCTTCCAATGGCGCTCATCCTGTGGGGCGGTCTGATCACGTCCGCCCTGCTGACACTGTATATCCTGCCGATCCTCTTCCTGCGTTTTGGTCCGGCCGCCAACACGGACTGGGGGAGCTCATTGGTGATTAACAACGGACCGGTTCTGTCAGAGAGGTCGGAATTGTCATGAAAAGCAATAGTGGTTTTGGGGGCTGGCGTTCTGTTCTCGTGCTGGCCAGCGCGGCGTCACTGAGTCTTGCCGGCTGTGCGGCAGTGAAATCGGACTCTGCGCCTGCAGGGGAGGCTCCGGCCTCCCTGGAGAAGGTGGGATCAGATCTGAACCGGCTGACGCTGACAGAAAAGGCGGTGGAAAGGCTTGACCTGACCACGGAGAAGGTCACCAAAGGCACCGGCAGCGGCGTGGAAGTCCCTTACGGTTCGCTGATGTACGACGGCGCCGGCAAGACCTGGGTTTACACCAGCCCGGAGCCGCGGACCTACATCCGGGCCGCGGTGGTTGTGGACAAGATCACCGGCGACAAGGTCCAGCTCCGGTCCGGTCCGCCGGTTGGAACCGATGTTGTCACCGTGGGAGCTGCGGAACTGTTCGGAACCGAGTTCGGCACGAAGGGCCATTGACATGCGCCGGATTGTCGGATTCAGCCTCAAGTTCCGCGCCTTGGTGGTGGCCATCGCGGTGGCAATGATGGCGTTCGGCGGCGTCCAGCTCAGCACGGCCTCTGTGGATGTCTTTCCCGAATTTGCCCCTCCGAAGGTGGAGATCCAGACCATTGCCATTGGTCTGACCGCTGCCGAGGTGGAGCAGTTGGTGAGCGTTCCGCTCGAAGACGCCCTCAACGGCGTCGAGGGTCTGGAGGAAATCCGCTCCAAATCCGTGGAACAGCTGTCCTCGATCGTGCTCATTTTCGCTCCGGGGGCGGACCTGCTGAAGGCCCGCCAGTTGGTGTCGGAGCGTATCGCCACCGTCACGCCGTCGTTGCCCACCTGGGCGTCGCCGCCGATGATGCTGCAGCCGCTGTCGTCCACAAGCCGGGTCATGAAGATCGGCCTGACGTCGGATGAACGCTCGCTGATTGAGATGTCCATGATCTCCTACTGGAAGATCCGGCAGCACCTGCTGCGCGTCCCGGGTGTAGCCAACATCGCCATCTGGGGCGAGCGTCTGCAGATGCTGCAGGTACAGGCTGTTCCGGAAAAGCTGAAGGCGCACGATGTCAGCCTGAACCAGGTCATGGACGTCACAGCCAATGCCCTGGACGCAGGCCTTCTGCAGTACACGCCCGGGGCCGTCATCGGCACCGGCGGCCACGTTGAGACGCCAAACCAGCGGCTCAGCATCCAGCACGTGCTGCCGATCGCGACGCCGCAGGACCTCGCGGAGGTCGTCATCGAGGAACGGAACGGGAAGCCGCTCCGCCTGGCTGACGTGGCCAATGTGGTGGAAGACCACCAGCCGCTCATTGGTGACGCCGTGATCAACCAGGGCCCAGGGCTGATGCTCATTGTTGAGAAACTTCCATGGGGCAACACCCTGGAGGTCACCAAGGGTGTGGAGGCAGCCCTCAAGCAGATGGAGCCCGGGCTTAGCGGCATCACCATTGATACCGAGATTTTCCGTCCGGCGACCTTCATTGAGGAATCGCTCGACAACCTCAGCCGTGCGCTGCTGCTGGGCTGCATCCTCGTGGTGCTGGTGCTCGGGGCGTTTCTGTTCCAGTGGCGGACCGCGCTCATCAGCCTGATCGCGATCCCGCTGTCGCTGGTGACGGCGGCGTCCGTCCTCTATCTGACCGGCACCGCGGTGAATACCATGGTCCTGGCCGGGTTGGTGATTGCGGTCGGGGTGGTGGTGGATGATGCGATCATCGACATTGAGAACATCATCCGAAGACTCCGGCAGCACCGGGCGGCGGGCGGAACACGTTCTACTGCCTCGGTTGTGCTGGAGGCCTCCCTTGAGGTGCGCGGACCGATCGTCTATGCCACGCTGATCATCATCGCCGCGGCTGTGCCGATCTTCTTCCTTCAGGGACTTACCGGCGCCTTCTTCAGACCGCTGGCCATTTCCTACACCCTGGCGGTGCTGGCCTCAATGGTCGTGGCGCTGACTGTTACTCCTGCCCTGGCGCTGATCTTCATGCGCAAGGTTCCGTTGAAGGAGCAGGAGCCGCCGCTGGTCCGGGTGCTCAAGCGCGGCTATCACAAGGTGCTGAGCAAGATCATCCGGCGCCCGGCGGCAGGTTACGCCACCTTCGGCGCGATGGCGGCGGTTGGTGCCCTCACCGCACCGCTGCTTGGGCAGTCGCTGCTGCCAGATTTCAAGGAGCGCGACTTCCTGATGCACTGGCTGACCCAGCCGGGCACGTCCGTGCAAGAGGAATATCGGATTAGTCAGAAGGCCTGCGCTGAGCTCATGACCATCCCTGGAGTGCGGAATTGCGGTGCCCATATCGGGCAGGCCTTCAACGCCGATGAAGTGGTCGGTGTGTATTTCGGTGAGAACTGGATCAGCATCGACCCTGCAGTGGACTATGACAAGACCTTGGCTTCAGTCCACGAAGTTGTGGAGGGTTATCCCGGCATCGTGCGTGACGTCCAAACATATCTGAAGGAGAGAATCCGCGAGGTTCTCACGGGCGCCAGCACCGCCGTCGTAGTTCGCCTTTATGGGGACGATCTGGCACTTCTGCGCTCAAAGGCCGCGGAAGTCCAGGCGATCTTTGACGGCACCGAAGGAGCCATTGACGTCCACACCGAGCTGCAAAAGGACATTCCACAGCTCAATATTGAGGTCGATCTGGAAAAGGCCCAGAGCTACGGGCTGAAACCGGGCGACGTCAGGCGGGCCGCGGCAACACTTGTGGCCGGCGAGGAAGTCGGCGACGTCTACCGGGATGGCAAGGCGTATGACGTTCAGGTCTGGAGCCCTGTCAGCATCCGCTCGGACGTCACCAGCATCAGGAACCTTCCCATTGATACCCCCAGTGGAGAGAAAATCCTGTTGTCGGACGTGGCAAGCGTCGAGGTGAAGCCAACGCCCAACGTCATCGAACGTGATGCCCACTCAAGGCGGATCGACATCGAGGCAAACGTGACAGAAGGATCCCTGGCCACGGTCGTTGCGGCCATGGAGGAAGGACTGAAGGGCGTGGAGCTGCCGCCAGGCTTCCGCACCGAAATCCTCGGCGAATTCAAGGAGCGCCAAGAGGCTACCGCCACGCTGCTGACTCTCGCCACCGTGGCACTGGCCGTGATTTACCTGCTCCTGCAGGTGGCCTTCTCAAGCTGGAGGCTGGCCACGCTGGTCATCCTCACGCTGCCAATCGCCCTCGTCGGCGGCGTGTTCGCCGCCTGGCTGGGAGGTGGTGTCCTGTCACTGGGCTCGATTGTGGGCTTCCTGACAGTCATGGGTATCGCAGCAAGGAACGGTATTCTGCTCATCAACCACTGCCAGCACCTGGAGAAATATGAGGGCATGAAGTTCGGGCCCGAAATGGTGCTGCGCGGGGCGGGTGAGCGGCTTTCACCGATCCTGATGACCACCCTTGCCACGGGGCTGGCCCTCGTTCCGCTGGTGGTCCTGGGTGAAATTCCGGGCCACGAGATCGAGCATCCCATGGCAACAGTCATTCTCGGCGGGTTGGTGACGTCCACGCTGCTTAACCTCTTCGTGGTGCCGTCGCTCTACCTGAGGTTCGCCAAGTCCCGGAAGGAACGGGATGAGGCGCCGCCTCGGGAACCGGAGCTCGCCAACGCCTGACTAACTCCATACAGTAAGTAGGCCATCCGCCGCCCACGCCCCGCCAACCGCGGGAACGTGGGCGGCGGTGTGTCGCCCCCGTCTTTCAGGCACTGGCTTCGTTGGCGGCCCCGTCATCGCTGCGGATACTTCGGCACTACAGGTCCGCCACCACTCCGCTTGGTGTCATCCGCAAAGTCGTCACCCAATCCTCCGCCGTCTCGATGGCTCTCTGTACCTGGAGGCTGAAAGCTGCCATGGACGCTGCCTCCCGGGACTTGTCCGGCCACCTTGAGTGCCATGTGACCACGTCGATAGTGATTTTGGAATGGATTGTCTCCAGCGGCTCCAGAAAGGTGAACGTCCTAGTCTCACCATCACCGCTTCGTGCGGGGACAAGCAGAGTTACTACTCCCTCCGCGTCGATGTGCACAACACAGAGGTGCCCGAGGGCCAGCTGCATTGCCGATGCAAAAGACTGCAGTTCCAGTGTCATCGCTGCCTCCTTGCGCACCTGATGCGGCATCGGAAGTGGGACCTCGTGCTCCGGCGGATGGGGATACCGGCGGTACCTTGAAGACGCGTTTCATGGCGCTGCGGTTCACTCACTGTCCCGGTGCAGACTCAGGCCCGAAAGCGGCGGGCTGTCGGCCTCCGAGGACAGGCTTACGTTGGCGGCGATGCAAGGGCGCAAGGAGGCGCGTCCTTGAAGCGACCCAAAAAATCGACTTCCCCTCCCGCATGCGCCGCGTGACTAGGCCATCCGCCGCCCACGCCCCGCCAACCGAGGGAACGTGGGCGGCGGTGGTGTGGGCACTGCGTGCTGATCAGTGGAGGCCCGCCGGCGGCGCAGCTCCAAGGCGAGGCTTTCCTGCCCCCGTGCCATGGCCCAGCGGTGGTTGACCGCAAACGCTGGCTTCAGCAGCCAGCCCAGGCGCCGGAGCAGCGGTTTGCTGGCGCTGACACGCCAGTCATACGTGATGACGGTTTCCGGGCCGTCCTGTTCGAAAACCCAGCGGCCTGTGCCGTTGAGGTCCCCGGTGGCCCGGATGGTGAAGCCGCTGGCGGTGATGGGCGAGGTAACGGTCACGGTCCATCGCAGCGTGTAGGGCAGCCACCCCTTGGTGTGAAGCCTGGCCATGGCGCCGCTGCCGTCTTCCTTGCCCGCGTGGATGGGTTCTACCGACAGGTAGACCGACGGCCACCACTGCGGAAGTGTGGAAGCGTTGCCCAGGATGGCTGCCACCTCCTCCGGGGTCCCGGCAACGCGCCACACAGTGCAGAACTCGTAATCGGTGCTTCTGCCACGTTGCGGATCCACTGTTGCCTCCTCGCGATTACACGTCCGGACTTCATTGAAGCGCGTGGAGCGGGCTCGCTCAATGCCTTCCCGCTGGGGTCTTTGCGCCGGCTCCAAGCGGCTCCAAACCGGTTACCTGCCGTCTGTACGGGTGTAACCCGGCGCCCATAGACTGCTGACGTACGTCGCTCTCTAACGCAAGGAGAAGTCATGGATTACTCAGGGACCGGCAATGAGAAGGCTGTCGTGGCCACCGACCTCAACAGGACCCACGTAGGGCTGACGGTCAGCTTCCAGCCCGACGACGGCACCCTGGTTTTTGGTCGCATCGGCGCCATCGTCCGCAAGGACACCGGAGTGACGCTTGCCCTGGAAGGAGTGGACGGCACGGGAGGGCTGCAGACGAATTACACCGTGAACCCGACCCAAAACGTGTATGTCCAGCCGGACATGCTGACCAACACCGAGTCCACCATCAAGGATCTGTTCGGCAAGGTGCAGGAGAACCTGCGGGGCCACAAGGGGGACCAGAGGCCGGACGCCATGTAGCGGACGGGAAACCGTCACCGCCGGGCAAAGCTCTAGCCCCTGCTTCCCTCAACAAAGGGAAGCAGGGGCTTGGCTGTTGGTACCAGTCCTTACGGGGTGACGCTGATCCGTGCGACTTCCTGCAGAATCGGGTTGGTGATGATCACGGTGGAAGTTCCCGGCTTGATATCAAAGGCGACCTTGCCGCGCGCCTTGTCGCCGGCCGGGATCTCACCGGCACCGATTGCGTCATCCGTGAAGAGCTCAACGTTAGCCGCGCGGCCGTTAGCGTCCTTAGCCTTGAAGTACAGCGGGTTGCTGCTGGTCTCACCCTTTTCCGTCTCCCACAGCACATCCAGGATCAGAAAGCCGCCGTTCTTCGCCGGGCTGGCGAAGGGGCCGGTGGTGATCGCGTCGCCGTAGGTGGCGGAAACGATGGTGATCTTGGCGATGTCTCCGTTGCCCATGTCAGCGGTGAACGCTTGGCCGACCTTCTTTTCGGAGGACGCGGCCGGAGCTTCAGCCGCGGGGGCTGCGGCCGGGGCGGCCGGAGCTTCAGCCGCAGGGGCTGCAGCCGGAGGCGCGGAGATGGGAGCTGAAGCCGGCCGGGTGGAGTTGAAAACGATGCTGAGAAGAATGACCACGCCGGTCACAATGAGGGCGATTTTCTTGTGCTTCTCGTAGCCCTCCAGCCTGAGGCCCCGCTTGTCGCGCTGATTGTTCGTCAGAACGAGGATGAGGTCAATGAGCGCCCAAATACCCACGCCGCCCAAGGTAAACAGCTTGAGCAGGCCGGTACCGACTTTGCCCAGGTAGAAACGGTCCGCGCCGAGAATGCCAAGGAGCAAGGAGAGGAGCCAGGTCACGAGGAAGGACTTATCGCTGACGCCATATCCGCCGAATGAGGGGCCTCCCGGAAACGGCGCCGGGGCCCCGGGGTAGGGTGCCGGTGCGCCGGGGTAAGGCGCCGGGGCACCGGGGTACGTCTGGGTGGCCGCTGGTGCCTGTCCGTAGGGTGCCTGCGGCTGCTGCGGTGCGCCGTAGGGGCCTGGTGAGCTCATTGTGGTCCTTTCAAAGGGCGCCATGATGGTAGGCGTCCGGTGCGTCGTGGGTGCGAGAAATTACCGTCCGCTGGACGGAGCGCGATTGTGATTCATTGTGGGACGGGCGGAATGGATGGCTTGGCGCGCCTTGGTCATGCGTGGTCACTTCCCCCCAGAAGTGCGTCTATGGTGGACCGCCCGCGTTTAAGCATGCCCCAGCCGGGACGGGGTTTTAGGCAGCATCAGCGCAGGACTGGAGCAGGCTTCGCACAGTAAAAACGCACTTCCGTGGAAAGGCGCACGCTCCGCCGAAAGCGCGTTTCGTCTGAGACAGGCACTTGCTGCGCCGCGGAACACATGCCGATTAGCAGCCCGGTCCCAGCCTGGGATCCCTTCCCGGTCAGGAGCCTGCTGAGTACCATGGCGCACAGGGTTCCTTCCCTCGTCCTGGAGAGAAGACGTAGATGTATTGGGTCCACTCAGGTCTCGGCTGGCTCGGCATTATGGGCGCCGTGGCCTGGGCGTCGTTGGTTGCCCTGATGGCAGGGGACTGGGGGCCGCCGGGATCACTCGAATATGACCGGTACGAAGCCAACTCGCAGCTCTGGGTGTTCGCCTTCGCCCTCATGGCCTGCAGTTTCATCGGCCTGTTCCTGAGGTACAGAACATCACCACACGCTCGGAGACTCACTGCTACAGTCCCCATAGTTCTTGGGTTTATGCTCATGATGGCCGGCAACGTGGCCGAGTTCAGGTTCTTCAGCCAGCTGCCCTACGAGTCGGGTAACGCCCGAATGTGGGCATGGTTGATATTCCTGCTCGGGTTCCTGTCAACCCTCGTGGGATCGCTCCTGCTGGGAGTGCGGACGCGGAGACACGGGTTTTTTCCCCGGTGGGCTGCATGGATGTTCCTGCTGGCACTTCCCGGCACTTTTGTGGCTGCTGCCGCGTCGCTGTACCCCGTTCCGCTGTGCATTGCGACTGTTGCCGCAGGCATACTTGCTGCGCAGCCGAGGGGCAAAATGTGGGCAGGCCCATGAATCGGGCAAAGCAAAGGCCCCTGCTTCCCTTGTAAACAAAGGGAAGCAGGGGCCTCGCTACTTGGCGGTGACGGTGGGATTTGAACCCACGTTGGCTTTGACACCAAACAACATTTCGAGTGTTGCACCTTCGGCCGCTCGGACACGTCACCAACCTGACTAGGGTACCGGAGCAAGGCCCCCAACCCCAAAACGGCGGCCGCGAACCTGCCGCCGGCGTATACCCGCGCGTAGATCGAGGGGCCACGCCGGGCCTCCTCTTCCGCCTGAAGACGGCTGGGCACTAGATTCATAAGCAAGATGACTACCTCTCCGCAGCACGCAGAAGCAACCGCATACTGGACCATCGGCCCTGAACAGGGCGAGCTCCGAACCGAGGAGCTCCGGCGCCCCGGACCGGACGAGGCGCTGGTCCGCGCGCTGTATTCGGGGATCAGCAAGGGCACCGAACTCGTGGTGCATCATGCCGCCGTTCCGCCGTGCGTCGCGGAGCAGATGCGGGCCCCGCACCAAGAGGGCTCTTTCCCCTCGCCGGTGAAGTTCGGATACCTCTCCGTCGGAGTCGTGGAGGAGGGGCCGGAAGGCTGGCCCGGCCAGACGGTCTTCTGCCTCCATCCGCACCAGGACCGGTACGTTGTTCCTGTCTCCGCGCTGACCCGCGTTCCCGACGGCGTCCCTCCCCGCCGGGCGGTGCTCACCGGCACGGTGGAGACGGCCGTCAACGCGCTGTGGGAGGCAGGGCCGAGGCTGGGCGACCGCATCGCGGTAATCGGCGCAGGACTGGTGGGCGGCATGGTGGCAACGCTGCTCCGCAGCTTCCCGCTCGCGCGGCTCCAGCTGGTGGACATCGACCCCGGGCGCAAGGACCTCGCCGACGCCCTGGGCGTGGACTTCGCCCACCCGGATGACGCCCTGCCTGACTGCGACATCGTCTTCCACTGCTCCGCTTCGGAGGGCGGCCTGGAGCGCAGCCTGAAGCTCGTGGGCGACGAAGGCGAAATCATCGAGATGTCCTGGTACGCGGACCGGAAGGTTGCCCTGGCACTCGGTGAGGACTTCCACGCCCGCAGGCTGTCCCTCCGTGCAAGCCAGGTGGGTGCCGTGGCCCTGGCGCGCCGCCACCGCCGCACCAACGCCGACCGCCTCGAGACCGCGGTATCCCTGTTGAAAGACCCCGTCTTCGACGCATTCCTCACGGGCACGTCCGCATTCAAGGAACTGCCCGACGTCGTCGAGCGGCTATCAGACGGCGCGCTGGCAGCGCTCTGCCATGTCATCGAATACCCCGCAACCATCGAATACCCCGCAACCATCGAATACCCCACAACAGAAACCACGAGGTAACCAGTGTTCAGCCTGACCGTCCGCCGCCACTTCATGATCGCCCACAGCCTGCCCCGGAAAGCGTTCGGGCCGGCGCAGGCCCTGCACGGGGCAACATTCGTGACAGAGGTGACCTTCCGTCGTCGTGCGCTTAACGACGACGCGATCGTCCTGGACATCGGCGCCGCGGGCGGGATCATCGAAAAGGTGCTCGCCGATCTCAACTACCGGAACCTGGATGAACACCCTGACTTCGCGGGCAAACTGAGCACCACCGAAGCCCTGGCGCAGCATATCGCCGGGGCCGTGGCGGCGCAGTTGCGCGACGACGAGGACGGCCGCGAGCTGTCCGGCCTGGACGTCACGCTGCGGGAAAATCCGGATGCCTGGGCCACCTATACCCTCGATTTCGAATAGCAGCGTCATGCAGCCCCGTCCATCCGCCATCCGCCTGCTCGTTCCCGGCAACATCCGCCACAACTCCGGCGGCAACGTCTATAACGCGTCCCTCGTGCGCGGACTCGCCCAATTGGGCGTCAGCACCACCGTGGAACGAGTGGACGGCGACTGGCCGGTAGGCACGAGTGAAGACCGACGGCGGTTTGCCCGCCTGTTGGGGGAGGGTGCCTCTGCCCCGGACCAGGGATCTGAGAGGGGCGAAACGGTCACGATAGTGGACGGACTCGTCGCCTCCGGAGCCCCGGAGGCCATGGAAGCAGCAGCCGCGGACGGGCAGCAGCCGTGGATCCTGCTGCACATGGTTTTGGCCGACCATCCGGAGCTGGAGATCCGCGCCCTCCGCGCCGCCGCCGGCGTGATCTGTACCAGCGGCTCCGTGGCTGCCGAGATCACCCGCCGCCACGGCACCGGAAACGTGCACGTGGCGCTCCCAGGAACGGAAATGGGGGAGCCGGCCGAAGGATCGCAGCCGCCGCATCTGGTCTCCGTGGCGGCCCTGCTGCCAAACAAGGACCAGCTGATTCTCCTGGGTGCCCTGGCACAGTTGCAGGACCTGCCGTGGACGGCGGCCCTGGTCGGTTCCGATGAGGCAGACCCTGACTATGCGCGCGAGGTCAGGGCGGCGCTGCAGGAGTCCGGCCTGGAGGACCGCGTTCGCCTCCCCGGCGAGCTGAAGGGGCAGGCGCTGGAGAACGAATGGCACGCGGCAGACCTGAGCCTGCTCGTGTCCAAAGTGGAGGCCTTCGGCATGGCGGTCACCGAGTCGTTGGCGCGTGGCCTGCCGGTCGTCGTCCGCGCCGGCACGGGCGCGGTGGAGGCCCTAAGTCTGGGTGCGCCGCACGGGGCCGTGCTGGAAGGAGACGAATCCTCACTGCCAGGGGCCGTTGTCGTCCTTGACTCGGACCCGTCCCCGCTCGCGGCAGCGCTGCGGGGCTGGCTTACCTCGCCGGAGCAGCAGGCCGCGTGGCGCCGTGCTGCGCTCGCGGGCAGGGAGCGGCTTCCGGGCTGGGATGCGACCGCCCGGTCCGTCCTGGACGTCGTCGGCAAAGCGACGCCGCAGGCCGGGCATTCCTAGCCCAGGAATGCTGGTGGACAATGAGCCCATGACTCCCCGCGTCTCGGCCCCTGACAGCGTCGGCGCCGACGGTCTCCACGCTGAACGGCTCACACCCGCACTGCTCCGGGCGTGGGCCTGGCACAGACAGGGGCTGGACGGCACCCTCGCCGGTGCCACGCCAGAAGAGGTTTTCGCCCGCGCCGGCTGGGCACGGTCGCTGGGCGGGGCCAATCCCTACCTCACGCTCTTTGCGCGGGCCGGGATCCGCCGCGAACAAGTCGACCAGGACGTCCTGGACCTGAAAATCCAGGAGCTTCCCACGGCGCGGGGCTGCACCTACGTCCTGGGGCGGTCGGACTTCGCATGGGCCCTGAGCCTGGGCAAGAACTTCGAAGAGGCCTTCAGGGTCTTCGCGCGGCTGGGCGTGGACCGCGGCGAGATCACCCTGCTCGAAGAACAGGTCCTGCACGTGCTCTCTGAAGCCGAAGGTCCCTTGGACCCCAAACAGCTTAAGGACGAACTGGGCGAATCCGTCCGGAGCCTCGGCGACGAGGGCAGGAAAAAGGGTGTGTCCACCACCCTGCCGACGGCACTGGGGCTGCTGCAGGCGGACGGTCGGATCCGCCGGGTTCCCATCAACGGGCGCCTCGACCAGCAGCGCTACGCCTACACACTCTGGGGCTTGCCGCGCACCACCCTGGGCCCCGAGGAGGCCCGCGCCGAGTTGATCCGCCGCTACCTGGGCTGGACCGGCGGCGCCACCCTCAGGCAGTCCCAGTGGTTCACCGGGTTCACCGTCACCCAGAGCAAAGCGGCGCTGGCCGCCGCCGGCGCGGTCGAGATTCCCACCGCCGGGATTCCTACCGCCGGAGGCGGGGCACTGTGGATGCTGCCCGACGACGTCGACCGCCTCAGCGCGTTTAGGGCACCCCGGAAGGAGCAGATCCAGCTGCTGGCAGGAACGGACTCGCTGGTGCTGCAGCGGCGGAACTCTGCTGACCTGTTCGCCGAGGCGGACAAAGGCAGAAAGCTGCTGAATTCCACCCTGGCCCTGCAGGCGGACCTCCCGGACCACCCCATCCTGGACCGCGGACGCATCATCGGGCTCTGGCAGTACGACCCCGGCAAAGCGCGGATCGCGCACTGGGTCTTCAACGGCCCCACCCCTGCCGTTGCACGACGCATCGCCGAAGTGGAAGCCTGGATCCAGGAGGACCTCGGCGATTTCCGGTCCTTCAGCCTGGATTCGCCGGCGTCCCGGCAGGAGCGGATCGACGCGCTGGATGCTGCCGGTGGCCAGGGCTAGGAAGCCCTACAAGCGCGGGGACCCCCGGTGCGCGGCGAAGAATTCCCGCAGCACGGCACCGCACTCCTCCTCCTGGACGCCCGCGTAAA
Organism: Arthrobacter sp. B2060; assembly: GCF_059090445.1. Lineage (NCBI taxonomy): Bacteria > Bacillati > Actinomycetota > Actinomycetes > Micrococcales > Micrococcaceae > Arthrobacter > Arthrobacter sp. B2060. The sequence goes on along the minus strand of NZ_JBNHFR010000001.1, from coordinate 165,284 downwards.
CCTCCACCCAGTGGTTCAGGCGGCGCTCGCGGAGGATGTCGAAGACGGACCCGGCCGCTCCGGCCTTCTCATCCCAGGCGCCGAACACCACCCGGTGGATTCTCGCCAGCACGATCGCCCCGGCGCACATGGCGCATGGTTCCAGTGTCACCACGAGGGTGCAGTCCTCGAGCCGCCAGCCGTCGCCACGGCCGCCCTGGCGTACGGACCGTTCGCGGAGCCGGGCGGCCGCCTCCCTGATGGCAACGACTTCGGCGTGGGCAGTGGGGTCGCCCAGCGCCTCCCGTTCGTTCCGTCCGGATCCCAGCACAGTGCCGTCGGGACCGATGACGACGGCGCCGATGGGCACGTCCTCGGTGGCCAGCGCCCGCCGGGCTTCTTCGAGGGCAAGGCCCATCCATTCGAGGTGTTGCGGATCTGCCGGTGCCATGGCTCAATGATAGTTTCGAAGGGTACTTAGCTTCGGACAGCGCGTGACCGGGAGAGATGATGAAATCCCTGAATGATCGGTTTGGCCGGTGGCTCGGCCCGTACGCGGCGCTGTGGATCACACTCATAGTGGGCGGCTTCCTGGTCATCTCCCTGGCGCTGCTTGGGGCCGAGGTCTACCAGAGTGTTGTGGCCAAGGACGGCGTTGCCGGCCTGGACCAGCCGGCCCTTGAGATGGCCAAGCAGTACCGAAATCCTGGGCTGGATGCTGCCGTGACGGCGTTCACCAACATCGGCGGCGGCATCGGCATGCCGATTCTGGCGAGCATCCTCGTTGCCTGGCTGACCTATGTCAGCCGCAGCTGGCGGCCGCTCATCCTTGTGGGCGGGGCGGCGGCAGTATCAATCACCGCCACCACTGTGAGCAAGACGCTCATGGGCCGGGTCCGCCCGGAGCATATCGATGCCGTTCCGCCGTTCGAATTTTCGCCCTCGTTCCCCAGCGGACACACCCTGAATACCACGGTGGTGATCGGAGTCGTGGTGTACCTGATGTGCCTGCAGACGTACAGGAACCTGGTCCGGGTGGCCGTCATTACGGTGGGCCTGTTGTTCATCATCGCCATGGGCCTGAGCCGGGTCTTCCTGGGGCACCATTGGATGACCGACGTGATGGCGGCGTGGCTGCTCGGCTTCGCGTGGGTCGGCATGGTGATCCTGGCGCACCGGCTGTTCCACGTCATCCGGCGCCGTGAGCATGCAGGTCCCGCCCCGACCTTCGAGCACCCGGCCCGTATGCCGGATAAGGAGTCCTCCGACATAGGGGGATCCGAAGCGGAGAAAGGCTCCGGCGGCACTGCCGCAGGCGGCGGAAGCCGCGGCGGAAGGCCGCCCTCCGGGTGATAGTTTTGACCCATGCGAACTCTCGTCGTGGACCACCCGCTGGTCGCCCACAAACTCACCGTCCTGCGGGATAAGAACACGCCGTCCCCTGTTTTCCGCCAGCTGACCGAGGAGCTCGTCACCCTCCTCGCCTATGAGGCAACCCGAGACGTCCGCACCGAGCCTGTCACCATCGAGACGCCGATTGCGACCACCGTCGGCACCGCATTCACCAAGCCCACACCGCTGGTTGTACCGATTCTTCGGGCAGGCCTGGGCATGCTCGAAGGGATGACCAAACTGGTCCCCACGGCTGAGGTCGGTTTCCTCGGCATGGCCCGTGACGAGGAAACCCTCGATATCATCACCTACGCCGAGCGGCTGCCGGAAAACCTCACGGACCGGCAGATCTTCGTCCTGGACCCGATGCTCGCCACCGGGGGCACCCTGCGCGAGGCCATCAAGTTCCTCTTCAAGCGCGGAGCTTCAGACGTGACGTGCATCTGCCTGCTGGCCGCCCCGGAAGGCCTGGCCAAACTCGAGGAAGAACTCTCCGACGCCAACGTCACCATCGTCCTGGCTTCGATTGACGAGAAACTGAACGAGAAGTCCTACATCGTCCCCGGCCTGGGCGACGCCGGTGACCGCCTCTACGGCATCGCCCACTGACCTCGGCTACCTTGCCCGGACCCTTCCGGATGGTTCTGCCTCCGGGATAGCCTGTGCACCATGGACTGGAAACTTGAACTCATCTTTGTCCCGGTGTCCGACGTGGACCGCGCCAAGGACTTCTACGTCAACAAGGTAGGCTTCAACGCCGACTACGACGAGAGGCCCATGGACGGTCTCCGTTTCGTCCAGCTGACCCCTCCGGGCTCCGGCTGCTCGATTGCCATCGGCGAGGGCCTCAACGATGCTCCTCCCGGTACAGCACCCGGCCTCCAGCTTGTGGTCAGTGACATCCACAAAGCCCACGACCAGTTGAAGGCCAACGGCGTGGACGTCAGTGACGTCGACGTCCAGGACTGGGGCCACTTTGTCTACTTTGCCGATCCCGACGGCAACAAGTGGGCGGTGCAGTACATGGCCCACCGGCCGAACGGCTAAACGACCGCCCTGCCCTCCATGAGGCAGGATGGATCCATGAACCTTCCTGCCGAATCCGTCTCCACCGCCCTGGTTGCCCGTGCCGTCCTCTTTGACATGGACGGCACACTGGTTGATTCCACGGCGGTGGTGGAACAGGTGTGGGGTGAGTTCGCCGCCCGCTATGGTCTGGACATTGCAGAGATCCTGCGGACTTCCCACGGCGTGCAGGCACGGGACACCGTGCGGCGGTTTGCCCCCGCCGGCGCGGATGTTGCTGCACTCACCGCTGAGCTCGGTGCCATGGAACGCGTCCGGACCGAAGGCATTGTCGCCTTGCCCGGGGCTGCCGCACTCCTGCGCGCCTTGCCTGCCGACGCAGTGGCATTGGTGACGTCAGCCGACCGGGTGCTGGCGGACGTCCGCATGGGCGCAGCGGGCCTGCCCATGCCTGGCACGGCCGTCACGGCGGACCTTGTCACCTACGGCAAACCGCATCCCGAGGGGTACCTGCTCGCCGCCGAGCTGCTGGGCGTGGAGCCTGCGGATGCCGTGGTCTTCGAGGACGCGCCGGCCGGGATCGCTGCAGGCCTGGCGGCGGGAATCCGGACGGTGGCGGTGGGGCCGAATACCGGGGTTGTGCCCGACGGCGTGCCGCACATCCCGGACTACTCCGCTGTCACAGCCTCGGTGGAAGCCGACGAGGACGGGCGCCAGGTCATTTCCTTCCTGCTCTGACGCATATCTGCACCACTTTCCCGCCCGCAGCACGGTGCACAGACGCCGAAGGGCCCCGGATCGCGTGGATCCCGGGGCCCCTCGGACATTCAAAGCGGTGCAGAAATGCGTGCCACGCTCAAGACTGGTGACGGCTTAGTACCAGTTGTTGGCGTAGTGGAAGTTCAGTGCCTGGCAGGGCGAACCGTAGCGCTCCTTGATGTAGCCCAGGCCCCAGTTGATCTGGGTGCGGTAGTTGGTGCGGTAGTCGGCCCCGGAGCTAGCCATCTTCTCGGCGGGCAGGGACTGCACAATGCCGTAGGCCCCGCTGCTGGGGTTGGTGGCGGTGGTGCGCCACTCGGACTCCTTGGTCCAGAGCTTCTTCAGGCACTGCATCTGGTCTGCCGCCCAGCCGTACGAGGACAGCTTGCCGGCGGCATAGGCCTGGGCGCCGGCGGGGTCGTTCACTGCCACAGGGGCCGCAGGCTTGGGTGCCGGGGCCGCCTTGGCCGGGGCGGCCTTTACGGCCGGTGCGACGGCCTTGGGCTTGGCGGCAGCGGCCTTGGCGGGCGCCGGTTTGGCGGCGGCCTTGGGTGCGGCCTTCACAGCGGGTGCGGCCTTGGGCGCCACCGGCTTGGCAACGGACTGGGGTGCCACCGGGGCAGCTGTGGGGCTGGGCAGTGCGGAGATCAGCGTCTTGTCGAAGTTGAGCGTCGGCGGGGCTTCAGTTGTTGCCGATGCCGCCTCGGGCGCTGCCGCGGGGCTGGCCTGCTCGGCCGCCTGGCCGGCAGCGCCGACGCCGATCAGGACGGCGCAGGCTGTGGTCACAACGGCTGCGCGGCGGCCGAACGTCGGGATGTTCGCGGTGAGACGGCCCCAGGCTGATACGGGGCGGGCGGGCTCGGCGCGGTGGCGTGAAATCTTCTGCCGGGACTGTTTTGGATCGCGTTCAGGGCGCGTTGGTACCTTGAATTCAGACATGGTGGATTGCCTCTCAACACCTGCGGAGTTAGCTGTCGGGTTCGGATGAGGTCATCCGGCCGCACGGAAACACACGTGTCGGCTTCACCCCAAGGGCTGATGCGGATTGCCCGGGACTCTGGTTCCCCCGCCTCTGCCTGGTCAAGCGGAATCCGGGAAGCGGCAGAGCTGGGCGTCCATCCGGATATGCGGCCCAGATGATGGCCGCACCTTATCGACCGTACAGGAGGCTCACGCTTAAGTCACATTTAGGTAACGGACATCACGACGTCGGCGCGTCACCTTGCGCGGAAGGCCGCGCGGGCAGGCTGACGGTGAACTCGGTCCGGCCGGGACGCGACGCAACCCCCACGGCGCCGCCGTGGGCTTCGATGATGGACTGGACAATTGACAGGCCCAGGCCGCTGGTTCCCTCGGCCGCGGGGACAACACCGTCGGGGACAACACCGTCGGGGACAGCGCCGGCGGGCACCCGGACCGCGCGGGACGCGTCTGCGCGGGCGAAGCGGGCGAAAACCCGGTCCACGAATTCCGGCGGGATGCCTTCGCCGTCGTCAATCACGGCGATTACTGCAGCGCCGTCCGCGGCTGTCGCGACACGGGTGACCACTGTGGTGCCCGGATCAGTGTGCTTACGGGCATTCGACAGCAGGTTGACCAGCACCTGGTGCAGCTGGGAGGCATCGCCGCGCACCACCACCGGCTCATCGGGCAAATCGAGATGCCAGCTGCGGTCCGGAGCCATGACCTTTTCATCGCTCACCGTTTCGATCACCAGCTGGGTCAGGTCCACGTCCCCGAGCTTGAGCGGCTGGCCTTCGTCGAGCCGGGCGAGCAGCAGCAGGTCCTCCACTAGCGTGCTCATCCGCTCAGACTGGCTTTGTACCCGGGCGAGGGACCGCTGCCCGTCCGGGGTGAAGGTCTCGGTCATGCGCATCAGGTCCGTGTAGCCGCGGATGGCGGTGAGCGGCGTGCGGAGCTCGTGTGAAGCGTCTGCCACGAACTGGCGGACCTTCATTTCGCTCTCCTGCCGTGCCTCAAGCGCGTTGGACACGTTGTCCAGCATGAGGTTGAGCGCGTGCCCCACGCTGCCCACTTCCGTTCCGGGATGGGCGTTCGACGGCGGAACGCGGACTGCCAGCGCAACCTCGCCGGCGTCGAGGGGCAGGCGTGAAACCTGCGTGGCAACCTCGGAAAGCTGTTCGAGGGGTCTCATGGTGCGGCGGATGATCACTGTTCCGGCAAGCCCGATAAGCACAAGGCCGCCGAACGACACGATGCTGATGGTCCAGATGAGGGATGTCAGGGTTTTCTGCTTGTCGGCCAGGGGGAGGCCTGTGACCATGACATCCCCGTAGGGGCTCTGCTCGGCGACCAGGCGGTACCCCCCGGTGGACAGCGTCCGGTCGGCAGGGACCCCGCCGGGGGCGAGGCCCAGGAGAACCTCGTTGTCAGCTGCTGAGACCGAGGCGCGCGTGCCCTCCTTGGTGAGGAACCCCGCGCTCCAAACCTGTCCGTTTTCAATTCGGCCAACGAGCGTGCCCGGTCCCAAGCCCTTGGCATCCAACGGATCGGGCCTCTTCCCCTGCGCCCCGAGGGGCGGCCGCCCGAATACGCTGGCACGCTCTGATGCGCCGGTGAGCCGCTCGTCCAGCTGGCGTGTGAGGAAGGCGTCCATGGAGGCATAGCTGAACAGCCCGACCGCGGAGCAGATGGCCACCAGCAGGGCCATGGCTACGAGTACCAGGCGGGTGCGGAGATGCCAGGTTCCGGGGTTCAGCCAGCGGCGCTGTTGGCTCCGGGGGGCGCCGGTCGGCTTTGCCACGGCCTAGTCTGCCGGTTTGATGACGTAGCCCGCGCCGCGGACCGTGTGGATCATGGGCGGGTGGACGGCGTCCACCTTTTTGCGGAGGTACGAAATGTAGAGCTCCACGATGTTGGCCTGGCCGCCGAAGTCGTAATTCCACACGCGGTCCAGGATCTGCGCTTTGCTCACCACGCGCTTCGGGTTTTCCATGAGATAGCGCAGCAGCTCAAACTGCGTGGCAGTGAGCTGGAGTTCGTCCCCGGCCCGGGTGACCTCGCGGGTATCCAGATTCAGGACCAGGTCTCCCACGACGAGTTCGGAAGTGTCCATGGCAGCTGCGCCGGAGCGCTGCACCAGGCGGTGGAGGCGCAGCAGGACTTCCTCCATGCTGAAAGGCTTGGTCACGTAGTCGTCCCCTCCGGCGGCGAGGCCGACGATCCGGTCCTGCACCGCGTCCTTGGCGGTGAGGAAAAGCGCCGGCACTTCCGGCGCGAACGAGCGGATCCTGCCGAGGAGCTCAACGCCGTCGAACCCGGGGAGCATGACATCGAGCACCAGGACGTCGGGGCGGAATTCCTTCGCGAGCCTGACCGCCTCCGGGCCGTCCGCGGCCACGGCGACGGACCAGCCCGCCATCCGCAGGCCCGTGCTCATGAGTTCGGAGAGGCTGGGCTCGTCATCAACCACGAGGGCACGGATGGGGGAGCCGTCCGGGTGGGTGAGCTGGGGAAGGTTGTTCGTCATGGAGTGCGAGGGAGCCATGGGACAACTCTCCGATCTGCTGTTTAGCCGGTGCTTTGGGATTCCTGTGCGCGGGCTGTGAATCCCAGCCTAGCGAGCGGCATTGGCCCGTATAGGCGAGCGGCGCGGTGCCGCCGGCCCGCTTGACCCGCCCGGGGAAAGAATGCCCTGCCCAAAATTTTCCGTTTGGGCCGCGTCATAGCTGGACAATTGGCAATTTGTTGTCGCGTAATTCCGGCATGATTGAGTTGGCTGAATAATCGTCGATGAACAGGGAGTTTCGTGCAGATAATTCGGAAAAATGGCCTTTCTGAACGTTCGTTCTGGAAGAACGTCGGTGAAATCTGAAGTCTTCCAAGTTGTGATTTGGCCCACAATTGTGCGTTTCGTCTCACCATGCGGACCGAACGACCCATTGTTACTTGCAAGTTCTCATTGTTACGTTGCACACTTCCAATGTGAACAAGAACTCAACAGCACCTGCAGCCGCAGATTATTGGCCCAGCACACCCGCTGCTGTCGACATGCGCTGTTGTCGAATGCACGCCTAACTTTCCACCCCACAAAGTTTTTAGGCATTCGCCCCCAGAGCCCAGCGTCGGGCGCCCTCCCCAGAACTCATTGCGGGGAACCAAGCATTCGAGCCGCGATGACGGCCATTCACATTGAGGTAAGCATTCATGTCAGTTGCATCTGGATACGTCCACATCTCCGTCCGTAACGCCAACAAGCCTGGCCAGGCGTCAGGCCACCGCCAAGGTTTTGGCGCCCGCCCGGCATTCCCCGCCGGCCAAGGCTCCGCCGTTCCCGCGCCGGGCTACGCCCCCCAGGGGTACAACCCCAACTCCTACGGCCAGCTCCGCGCTGTCCAGGCTGAAGAAGCCGCGCCGATGACCGCCCCCACGCCTGTTGTGGCTCCGGCGCCCGGCGCCACCGTCCGGCCGGTGCAGAACGACAACGTGGCGCGCGGATTTGTCCTGTACATGGGGATCGACGAGGAAACCGCCGCAGCTGCCGGCACCTCCATTGCCAAGCTTGCCCAGGAAATCCGGGCCTACGCCCAGTCGCTGGTTTCCGGCGCTGAGAGCTACGCTGCCGTCGCCGTGGCACCGGCCAGCGCGCCCGGTTCCGCGCTCGACGTCGTCCGTTCCACCTTTGGTGACCCGACGGTGAACTCCCGGCAGCGCACCGAAACCACCCGGCTCCAGCCGGCCCAGGATCCCCGCCCGTCCGGTGTCCTGATCGACCTCGCTCGGCGCGAAGTGCACCTTGACGGCGAATCCCTGAACCTGACGTTCAAGGAGTTCGAGCTCCTCAACTACCTCGTCGAGAACGGCACGCGCACCGTGGGCCGCGACGAGCTTCTTGAAGGCCTGTGGCGCAACGCTGAGGAGGTGCCCAACGAGCGCACCATCGACGTCCACATCCGCCGCCTCCGCTCGAAGCTGGGCCGCCTCGCCAACACCGTGCGCACCGTCCGCGGCCAGGGCTACCGCTTCTACGAGCACCCCGAGGTTATCGTTTGGGCAGCTCCGGAATACTCGATCTAGTTTCCCCTTAGCGGATTCGCTCGTAAAGCGCCCGTTCCTCAATTGAGGGGCGGGCGCTTTTGCATGTGCCGCCGGGGGCACCTGTTTGGACCCTGTTGACTTTTCCTGGTCCGGCGTAGGCTCGGATCGTCCGTCCGGCCACCAGGAGGAAGACCATGTCTGTCGCACGCATCACCACCTTGAGCGCGAACTCCAAAACCTCTTTTGACGACGCCATCAAGGAAGGCATCGCCCGCGCCAACAAGACACTGCGCGGTGTCTCCGGCGCCTGGGTCAAGGAGCAGAAAGTCGAAATCACCGACGGCCAGGTAGTCGCCTGGCATGTGGTGCTGGAAGTGACGTTCGTCCTGGACGACTGAGCGGACACTGCCCGGCCTGCCGCCGGCCCGGGTAGTAGGGTGAGTCCATGAGCGGGCACCACAAGAAGCGGCTGGTCATCATGCGCCACGCCAAAGCCGACTGGCCCGGCGGCGTGGCGGACCATGACCGGCCGTTGGAAGAGCGCGGCCATCGCGAGGCTCCGTTGGCGGGCAAGTGGCTGGTCAAGCACAACATCGTCCCGGACTTCATCCTGTGCTCAAGCGCCCTGCGGACGAGGCAAACCTGCACCTGGGTATGCAGCGAGCTCGGCGACAAGGCTCCGACGCCGAAACTGGAGGACGGGCTCTACGGCGCGTCCGCGCTCGGCATGCTGTCGGTGATAAACCACGTCCCGGACACTGTCACCACGCTGATGGTGATCTCCCATATGCCCGGGGTCCAGGACCTTGCCATGCATCTGGCCTCCCGCGATTCAAACCATGACGCGTACATGGACGCCGCCACCCGCTTTCCCACCAGCGGACTGACGGTCCTCGAAACCGAAAAGTCGTGGGCCGAGCTGGACGGGCAGGACGCCCGAATCACACACTTTAAGGTTCCGCGCAAGCATTAGCGGCCTGGCCGTGCCCGCCAAGTGCCAGCTCTGATCCTCTAAATTCCAGCCGCTAAATTCCAGCCCCTGGGCGTCGAACGCCGGCGGGGACGCGGGTACGCTTAACCCCAGCGTCGTCTAGTGGGGAAGGGCCCGCCATGCTTGAATCTGGTTTGATGCAGTGGCGGGCGCATGCCCGGCGGTGCGCGGCCGCCGTCGTAGTTCTTGCTCTGTTCCTGACCGGTGCGCCGGCTGCCCAGGCAGCGCCGTCCGGAGAGCAGTTGTCGACGAGCGTTGTGACCACCCCCAGCCACCCCTGGGTCCTGGTGAACAAGTCCCGGCCGCTGAACCCGTTGCAGTTCGTTCCGCCGGACCTCGTGTCATGGAACGGCACCGGTCACGTGCTGCGGCGCGGCGTCTCCACCGCCGCAAACCAGCTGTTCACCGGAGCGCGCGCTGCAGGCCACTCGCTTGAGGTCGTCAGCGGCTACAGGTCCTATGCCACCCAGCGTGACCTGTACAACTACTACGTCCAGACCTATGGCCAGGCGTACGCGGACCAGATCTCTGCCCGGCCCGGTCACAGCGAGCACCAGACCGGCCTCGCCATGGACGTGGGAAACGTCGGCGGCGGCTGCGGGCTGACCGCTTGCTTCGGAGATACCCCGGGCGGACGCTGGGTGGCGGCCAACGCGTACCGCTACGGGTTCATTGTGCGGTACCCACAGGGATACACCCACATCACCGGGTACACATACGAGCCGTGGCACCTTCGCTACGTGGGGGTTGCGCTGGCCATCGACATGAAGAGCCGGGCCATTCCGACGATGGAGCAGTACTTCTCGCTCAGGCCCACCATCAGGAGCGCTGCCGATGTGCTCGCCGCCGACTCCAGCGGGGCCCTCTGGAACTATCCGGCCAATGGCCGCGGCGGTTTCGGCACACGCATCAAGATCGGCAGCTCCGGATGGACGGGCCTGAAATCCGGCTTCGTCGCGGACTGGAACTCCGACGGCATCAACGACATCGTGGCGCAATGGAACACCGGCAGGCTCACGGTGTACCGCGGCAAGGGATCCGGCGGGTTCCTCAGCCCCATCATCGTGGGAACCCGCGGCTGGCAGCCCATGAACATCACGGTGGGCAAGTGGCATAACGGCCACCGCTACCCGGGAGTTGTGGGGACAGGAGCCGACGGCACCATGCTCTACTACCCGAACCCCGGCGGCGGCGCACTGGGCGCCCCCCAGCGCATCGGGTTCGGCTTTCAGGGACTGAAGCTGACCATGGCGGACTTCGACAATGACCGCAGGCAGGACCTGCTGGTCACGAGGCCAACGGGTGAGCTCCTGCTGTACAGGTCGGACGGCGCGGCCAGGTTCGTCCAGGAGCCGCGGAGGAAGCTGGGGAGCGGCTGGAACGCCATCGCCCAGTCCCATGCCTCATTCGGGTTCCTGGGATCGGGAACGCGGGGGCTTAGTGCGAAGGCCACCGACGGGCGGCTGTTCTACTACAGTCTCGGGACCAACCAGTTCACCGGCGGCCGGCAGGTGGGCAGCGGATGGGGCCCGTACAGCATATTCCGGTGACCGTATTCTCCTGACCGCGGGATTCCCTGCCTGCTGACCAGCCGCATTCCCTGCGGATTCGCCGGCGGTACGCGTGCGGCCGGGTCAGCGGCGGGGCCGCCCAGCGGCGGACCTGGCCGCCCCGGTCTTCCCGGCCTGCCGCTGCGCCGGTTGGGCTTGAGCCGTTTGGCGCGGGGATTGCTGTTTCGGGGCTGGCTGCCGCTGCCCTGGTTGGGCTTGGGCGGCGGGCCGGCGTGCGGCCGGTTGGCCTTGCGCAGCTTGGCGTTGGGCTGGTTGGCGTTGCGACGCCGGGCGGCCGGCTGAAGCGCGCGACGGCGCCGGGCGACCCCTCCGGACGGGAGCACGGGAGCGGCGGCGCGCGTGGCCTCGTGACGGCCAGACCGCGGCGGCGAACAGCACCAGAAGCGTGAGCGTTCCGGAGGCGACAGCCAAGTAAAAGTAGATGTCCGAATCCGTCGTGGCCACCCCCGCATCAAGGGCAGCCGGATCCTGATTGAACGCCAGCCCCCACATTCGCAGGAACGCGATGGTGCACCCAATGAACAGGCTGGTCCCCGCGGCACCCGCCAGCAGGGCGAGGTGGCGCCGCCGGGAGAAAGCCTCCGCCACCGAAGCCACGTAACCCACTGCAACGAGTCCGACGAATGTCAGCAGCACAGCTGTCTCAAGGGTGATGGCCGTCAGCACCAGCATGCCGAGGGCAGCGAGAAATGCCCCGACGGCGACCTTCCCGGTGTTACCCATGTGGCTCATGGGACTAATCATCCCTGAGGATCCGGCTACTTCAGGGCGTAGCCGCGCATGATTGCCATGATGGCTGCAACACTTTGGTCACGGGCCGCCGGGGGTGGGGACGCCTGACGGTCCACCCGTCAGTTCGCACGGACGTCAGAGACCGTACTTTTCCAGGAGCCGCAGCCAGACTTCGCTGATCGTGGGGTAGGAGGGGACGGCGTGCCACAGCCGGTCGAGCGGGACTTCGCCGACCACCGCTATGGTCGCCGCGTGGAGCAACTCGGCGACGTCCGGTCCGGCAAACGTGGCGCCGAGCAGGACCCTCCGGTCCTCGTCGATCACGAGCTGCGCCCAGCCCTGGTAATTCTCAGCATGAAGGGATGAGCCGGCAACGGAGATGGGCAGCTCCACAGACGACACGTTGTAGCCTTCCTTCCTCGCCTGCTCCACTGAGCGGCCAACATTAGCCACCTCGGGGTCGGTGAACACCACATTGGGAATGGCATGCTCGTCGGCGGTCTGTGCGTAGCGGCTCCAGGCCTCGGGGGCGCCCTGCAGTTCGCCCTTGGCACGGGCGGCGATGGCGGCACCGGTGGCCCGGGCCTCATACTTGCCCTGATGCGTGAGGAGCGCCTTGCCGGCCGCGTCGCCGATGGCGTACAGCCAGGGTCCGTCGTCACTTCCGGCAGCGGCGCTGACCAGTCCGGTCGAGTCGGTGCTGAGCGTCAGCGGCTTTCCGTCGCGGCCCGCAAGCCCCACGCTTTCCAGACCAAGGCCGTCCAGGGCAGGACGCCGTCCGGTAGCGACGAGCAGCCGGTCCACGGAGCGGGTGCCGCCGTCCTCGAACGTCAGGGTGAGCGAGCCGTCGTCGTTCTGGCTGACGCTTCGCGTCGTGGTGTTCAGGTGGAGTTCCACGCCGTCGGCACGCAGTCCTGTCTCCACCAGCTTGCCGGCCTCTTCAGGGAAAGTGCCCAGCAGGCCCCTGCGGGTCACGAGTATGACGGCCGATCCGAGCCGGGAAAAGGCCTGGGCCAGTTCCGTGCCTGCCACACCTCCTCCCAGGACGGCAAGGCGCTCCGGCACCTCTTTAGCCGAGGTAGCCTCGCGCGTTCCCCAGTACCGGACCCCGGACAGCCCATCGATAGGCGGGATGTTCGGCGTCGAACCGTTGGCCAGTACGACGGCGTGACGCGCCGTGAGTTTGTAGGGGTTGCCGTCGCGGCCGGCCACGTCAACGGTGCGGGGGCCGGTGATCCGGCCGGTGCCACGGAGCAGCTCGATGCCGGCCCCGTCCACCCATTCCACCTGGCTGTCATCCTGCCAGTGCGACGTGAAGGAGTCGCGGCGGTCGAGGACGGCCCCGGCATCTAGGGTGCGAGTGACTGCCTCGCTGGCGCCCGGGACTGTCTGTGCGCCGTGCAGGGCGGTGCCGGGCCGAAGCAGGGCCTTGGACGGCATGCAGGCCCAGTAGGAGCATTCACCGCCCACCAGTTCGGCCTCCACGAGTACAGCGGTGAGGCCGCCCTGCACCACACGGTCCGCAACGTTCTCCCCGGCGGCGCCGGCGCCGATCACAACGACATCGACTTCGCGCTCAACAGCATCTGGCGTCATGGCAACAGCCTACGCCCGCCTCGGGCACGCACGGCGGGACTGGATGTTGCCTGCTGCGCCCGGGTCTGCGCGGCTTCTCCGGTGGTTCCTCCAACGGCTCCGTCAGGTTTCGGGGAGTTCGCGGGCACACTCTGCAGCGTAATAATGCAAGGCACCCCGGCCGGAGGACATGGGACATCCGATACCGTGGAAAACAGCCTCGCAAAGGAGTTCCAATGCCGCCGCCTGTCGACAGCGTTCCGCCCGCACGGTTCAGCGCCCAGGCCCGCCTTCGCGCCCTTCAGTCGGACATCATGGAACTCATCCTCGACCGCGACCTCGAACCCGGGGATGCCCTGCCTACCGAGAACGAGCTGTGCGTCGCCCTGGGCGTAGGGCGGAACACGCTCAGGGAATCGCTCAAGGTGCTGCAGGCCCTCGGCGTCATTGAGATCCGCCATGGGTTGGGCATGTTCGTGGCGCCCAGCAACTTCGAGGCGCTCGCGGACGGGCTCATGTTCCGGGCCAGGTTATCGCTGCGGCACCACGGCCTCGAAGCGCTGCAGCTCGTGGACGTGCGCCAGGCCCTGGAATCGGGGCTTATCAGCAGCGCGATGGACGTCATGACCGCGGAGGACCTTGCCGCCGTCGAGGCGTCCGTGGCCCGGATGGAGGAACTGGCGGCCGCCGGCGAGACCTTCGTTGAGGCTGACTCCGATTTTCACAGCAGGCTCTTTGCGCCCCTGAACAATGAGTTGCTGCTCAACCTGCTGGGCGTTTTCTGGAGGGTGTACCGCAAGATCCACACGGAGATCGGACCGGGCAGCGAAGACCGCGTTGCCTTGGCCGCGCTGCACCGCAGCATCTACACGGCCGTCGCTGCCGGCGACAAAGCTAAGGCTACCGAACTGCTGACCCGCCACTTCGACGGTATCCGCCGGCGTATAAGGGAGGCAGTAGGGGAGTAGCCCCAAGGCAGGGCGGTCACTCGGCCCCTCGACGCGGCGGGCGCCCTCGGCCGGCGGGCCATGGAAACGCGCTGCCGGCGGGTCACAGCATGTCAATCACGCCTTAACGCAGAAGATCCGCACCGGTTTCCCGGTGCGGATCTTCATTCTGTGCGCCCAAAGGGATTCGAACCCCTGACCTTCTGTTCCGTAGACAGACGCTCTATCCAGCTGAGCTATGGGCGCATCTTCCGGTCCTTTGCGAACTTTCCGCTCGCCCCGAACCTCGAATAACTTTACGCGAGGACGGCCTTAGTTCCAAATCGAGTGGCATGTAATATCCGCTACTAGACCGGTCTATGTGACCTTCGTCACCAATTTAGGAAAGTCTCAATCGCTGATTCTTGAGTTTCCGCGGTTTTTATCTCTGGAGCAGGTGAATGTCAGATGTCTGACCACGAAATGGGCCAGACCATTGGAAATAACATTTAGGACACACCACTGAACCCGAAGAAGGGAACCGAAATGGGCCATCTGGCGCGACTGCCGCTGCTTGAAGAAGCACCCACCACACATGCCGGTCTACTGGCATGGGTTGAAGAGGTCGCTGGGCTGACCCAGCCGGACCGGATTCACTGGGTGGACGGCTCTGAGGAAGAAAACACCCGGCTGACCGACGAACTCGTCGCTGCGGGCACCCTGAAACGGCTGAACCAGGAACTGTTCCCCAACTCCTTCGCTGCGTTCTCCGACCCTGCCGACGTGGCCCGGGTTGAAGAGCAGACCTTCATCTGCTCCGAAAAGGAGCACGACGCCGGCTTCACCAACAACTGGATGGCCCCGGCTGAGATGAAGGAGAAGCTGCGCGGCCTGTTCGCAGGCTCCATGCGCGGCCGCACCATGTACGTCATCCCGTTCGTCATGGGACACCTCGACGCCGAGGACCCCAAGTTCGGCGTGGAGATCACGGACAGCGCCTACGTTGTCGCCTCGATGCGCATCATGGCACGCATCGGCACCGACGTGCTGAACCGGATCACCGAGACCAACGCGTTCTTCGTTCCGGCCCTGCACTCCCTCGGGGCTCCGCTGGAGGCTGGCCAGGCCGACGTCCCCTGGCCCTGCAACCCCGACAAGTGGATCGTGCACTTCCCCGAGGAGCGCTCCATCTGGTCGTTCGGTTCGGGCTACGGCGGAAACGCCCTGCTGGGCAAGAAGTGCTACGCGCTGCGCATCGCCTCCGTCATGGCTCATGACGAGGGCTGGCTGGCCGAGCACATGCTGATCCTCAAGCTGACTTCGCCGGAGAAGAAGACGTACTACGTCTCCGCGGCCTTCCCGTCCGCCTGCGGCAAGACCAACCTGGCGCTGCTGGATCCGACCATCGATGGCTGGAAGGTGGAGACCCTCGGGGACGACATCACCTGGATGCGCTTCGGCAAGGAGGGCGAGCTCCGCGCCGTCAACCCCGAGGCTGGTCTGTTCGGCGTCGCTCCCGGCACCGGCTGGGGCACCAACCCCAATGCCATGCGCGCCATCGCCAAGGGCAACAGCATCTTCACGAACGTCGCACTGACCGACGACGGCGGCGTGTGGTGGGAAGGCATGACCGAGGAAGTGCCCGCCCACCTCACCGACTGGCAGGGCAACTCCTGGACGCCCGACTCCGACAAGCCAGCTGCACACCCCAACTCGCGCTTCTGCACGCCGATCGACCAGATCGACATGCTTGCCGAGGAATACCACAACCCCGACGGTGTGGAGCTCTCCGCCATCCTCTTCGGCGGCCGCCGCAAGACCACGATCCCGCTGGTCACCGAGGCCCGCGACTGGTCCAACGGCATCTTCATGGGAGCCACGCTCTCCTCGGAGACCACGGCTGCAGCAGCCGGCGCCGTTGGCGTTGTGCGCCGCGACCCGATGGCCATGCTCCCGTTCATCGGCTACGACGCAGGGGACTACCTGAACCACTGGGTGAACCTCTCCGCCAAGGCCAACCCGGAGCGTCTGCCCAAGATCTTCCTGGTGAACTGGTTCCGCCGCACGGCCGAGGGCGGCTTCGCCTGGCCCGGCTTCGGCGACAACGCCCGTGTCCTCAAGTGGGCCATCGAACGCCTCGAAGGCAAGGCTGACGCGGTTGAGACCCCGATCGGTTTCGTGCCGACCGGTGACTCCATCGACCTCACCGGACTGGACATGACCCCGGAGCAGGTGGAGGAAGCCGTGCACGTGGATCCCGCCGAGTGGCAGACCGAGCTGGCATCCATCGAGGAATGGTTCGCCAACTTCGGCAGCTCGCTGCCGGTTGCCCTCCAGCAGGAGCTTGAGGGTCTGAAGGCCCGCCTGGGCTAGTCCCCACCCGCAAGACAGTACGACGGCGGCCCCGCACCTTTCAGCGAAAAGTGCGGGGCCGCCGTCGTTCTTTGCGGGAGCGTTTCTCCGGCTAATTGGCCAGCCAGATGTCCGGGCCGAAGACCTCATAGTGGATCTTTGTGGCGGGGATGCCGGCATCGATTGCCTCGCTGCGGATCTTCATCATGAACGGCAGCGGGCCGCAGAGGTACAGGGACGCGTCGGCCGGCAGGTCCACTTCGCGCAGCTACATGAAGCCGGCCTTGGAGCCGGCCTGCGGCTGCTCGAGCCAAAGCTGGAGGTTGGCGCCTTCCAGCCGGGCCACATCCTCGGTCATCTGCCCGCGCAGGGCCCAGCTGTCCAGTGTGCTTTCGGCATGCAGCACCAGGACTTCGCGGTCTGTGCCGGCGTCGGCCAAAGAGCGGAGGATGGACGCCGTGGGCGTGCAGCCGATCCCGGCCGAGGCCAGGACCACCGGGCCGTCGCCGTCCTTGAGCGTGATCTCGCCGTACGGGTTGGAAATCTCCAGGATGTCGCCGACCTCGACGCCGTTGTGCAGCACCGGGGATACCTCGCCGCCGTCGTCCAGCTTCGTGGTGAATGTGCGGCTGGTTCCGGCGTCGCCGGAGAGGGAGTACTGGCGGACCTGGCGGAGGCCATCCGGAAGCTGGACCTTCACGCTGACATACTGGCCCGGAAGCGCGGCGGTGACCGGAGTGCCGTCCGCGGGTTCGAGGGTGAAGGTCATGGCCCCGTGCCTGCGGGCGCTTTTGCGGCAACGCGCCACGGGGTCCACATCTTACCGTTGGCCTGTGCCGCGTAAAGCCCCTTCTCCAGCTTGATCAGGGCATCCGCCATGAGCCAGTAGACCTCGGTCCAGGCCTCCGCGATTTCGGGCGTGATGACACCGGCCAGATCTTCGGCGATGGCAGCAAACAAGTGCTCATAGACCACCTGGTACTGCGGTTCGGTGATACCCAGTGAGGCGTGCTTGTGGGCGATCCGGGACAGGACCGTCTTGGGGAGGGTGCCCGGGTTGTTGACGAGGTGCGTGGCGAAGGCGGCAATGCTGCCGGCGAGGGCCTGCTGCTGGTTGCCCGAGCGCTGGTTGGAGCGGCTGAACAGACCATCGAGGAGTTCGGGGTGGGCCGCGAACAGTCGGGAGAGGCAGGAAGCCTGCTAGAGGCCCGGGCGCATGCCGATCCCCTCGAAGACCGGCCCCATCTGGTGAGAAGCGGGCAGGGAAGCGACCACGACGTCATCAAGCTCGCGGTAGAACGCCTCTCGGGCGCGGGCCAGGGCGCCCCGCAGGCGGCAGCCGTGAATCAGCGGGCATTGGCCTCCCGGTCCAATGCAGTCCGCAGGGTCCTCGCGGGTATCGAGTTGCCTGAGGACCTGCCCCACCGTGACATTGCGCCCTGCGGCGTTCAGCCGCGAGCCGCCGTTGCGCCCGCGCTCAACATCAATCAGTCCCAGCATGCGCAGCTTGGCCATGGCCTTGCTGACGTGGTTGTAGGGCGTGCCCACGGCGTCCGCCACGGCTTGGGTAGTGAGGAGGTCGGCCTCGGGCGCGGCTGCGAGCACCATGAGGGCGCGCAGGCTGACGTCCGCGAAGGCATTGATCTTCATGACCTAAGCCTAATGATGCCGTCCAACTGACCTCCGCACATGCCCGGGCTAGTCCACCCAGATGACTGGTTCATTCGTGTCCGCGCTGAGTTCGCCGAATTCCCATTCCCGCGTGGACTCTTTCGCAGCGTAGGGCAGGACGGCAGCGAAGACGGCACCGTCGCGGTGTTCCGTTGCCACGTGGATGGCATCGGAGCCTTCTTCTACCAGCGTGATGTCGCAGACGATCGCGGCAGCCCGGAAATCTTCGCGGTTCTGGCGCAGGAGTTCGGTGATGTCACGGATCATGCCGTCGGCATCGAACTCGTCACTGGAGCCGCTCGCGGAATCTGCCGGCGAGACCGCCACCAGACGGACTTCGCCGTCGTTCTCCACCACGAGCGCGAACGGCAGGAAACCGCCGTTGCGCTCCAACTGCTCCTGGGCGGCCCCCATGCCGGTGCCCAGCAGGTTTTCCAGATCGGTGGCGGTAGCCTCCGGAACTGATGTCCGCCAGGATTGCCCAGGCTGCGGTGCTGTTTCTGCCACTGCTGGTCCTAGCTGCGGACCAGGGCGAGCACGCGGTCGCGGACGCGCTCCATGGTGGCGTGGTCGGTGGCTTCGGCGTTGAGGCGCAGGTACGGCTCGGTGTTGGACGGGCGAAGGTTGAACCAGTAGCTGCCGTCCACTGCCGTGAACGTGCTGCCGTCCATGGTGTCCACGGTGACGTCCTCCCCGGCGAAATCAGCGCGGACGCGCTCCACGGCGCCGGCCTTGTCCTCGATCTCCGAGTTGATCTCGCCGGAGGAAACGTATGGCTCGTACTCGCGGCCGAGCTCGGACAGCGGGCCGTCCTGCTCGCCCAGGGCGGCCAGCACGTGCATCGCGGCGAGCATGCCGGTGTCTGCGTTCCAGAAGTCGCGGAAGTAGAAGTGGGCGGAGTGTTCGCCGCCGAACACCGCGCCTTCCGTGGCCATGACGGCTTTGATGAAGGAGTGGCCCACGCGCGTGCGGACGGCCCGGCCGCCCTCCTGCGCCACGAGCTCTGGCACCGCACGGGAGGTCAGCAGGTTGTGGATAATGGTGGGTGTTTCCTCACCCTGGGCCTTGGCGCGTGCGATCTCACGGCGGGCAACCATTCCGGTGATGGCCGACGGCGAGACGGGCTGGCCCTTTTCGTCGATGACGAAGCAGCGGTCGGCATCGCCGTCGAAGGCCAGTCCGATGTCCGCGCCGTGCTCGACGACGGCGGCCTGAAGGTCGCGCAGGTTTTCCGGCTCCAGGGGATTGGCCGGGTGGTTCGGGAAGGAGCCGTCCAGCTCGAAGTACAGCGGGATGATGTCGAGGGGCAGCTTCGGCAGCAGGGTGTCGCCGAGGACTGCGGGGGTGGTGAGTCCGGCCATGCCGTTGCCGGCATCCACCACGACCTTCAGCGGGCGGGACCCGGAGAGGTCCACGAGCGTGCGCAGGTATTCGGCATAGCCCTTGAGGACGTCCTGGACGCCGATCTGGCCGCGGTTCGCGGCGGCGGGGATGGAGCCTGCGTTGAGGTACTGCTCGGCCAGGGCCTGGATCTCCTTAAGCCCTGATTCCGAGGAAATGGGCACGGCGCCTGCCTTGGCCATCTTGATGCCGTTGTATTCGGCCGGGTTGTGGCTTGCCGTGAACGTCGCACCGGCCGCGTTGAGGGAGCCGCACGCGTAATAGAGCTCATCCGTGGAGATGAGGTCCAGCAGCTGGACGTTTGCCCCGCGGGTGGCGGCGCCGCTGGCAAAGGCCTTGCTGAACTCGGGGGAGGAGGGGCGCATGTCACCGCCGACCAGGACCGTCTGGCCTTCCAGTTCCAGCACGTCAACGAAGGCGGCCCCCACGGCTTCGACGATTTCAGCGGTGATGGAATCGCCCACGATGCCGCGGACGTCATACGCCTTGAACGAGGCTGAAAGGTCAAAAGTATTGGTCTGGTTGCTAGTCACGGGATTTATCTTACGTTGCAGCGCCCAGTGGGCCAGAGAGGAGGAGTCACGGAAATGCGCAGCAGGCGGCGGCTGACCTCCCGGCCGGGTCGGCGCGTGGGTTGTCCACATGGCCGGAAGCGCGCTTTGGGGTGTCTGAGGGGACTGGGATACTGAATCAATGGCCAATAACCAGCACGCCGCAGTTCTTCCGTCCGAATCCAGCACTCCATCCGGCACGTCCTCCAGGACCGGAACACCGGTTCCGGGATCCCGCGGCCAGGCGCTGGAGGTGCTGCGGGACCTCGTCGGGAACCCCGGCGCCGACTTCCATGACGGACAGTTTGAGGCGATCGAGGCCCTGGTCGACGGCGGCCGGCGGGCATTGGTGGTGCAGCGGACGGGCTGGGGGAAATCGGCCGTGTACTTCGTGGCGTCGCTGTTGCTCCGCCGGCGCGGGGCCGGCCCCACGCTCATTGTTTCGCCGCTGCTCGCACTGATGCGGGACCAGGTTGCCGCCGCAGCCCGTGCCGGGGTCAGGGCCGTCGCCATCAACTCGGCCAACCAGCTCGAGTGGGACACTGTGCGCGAGCAGCTCGCGGAGGACCAGGTGGACGTTCTGCTCGTTTCGCCCGAGCGGCTCACCAACCCTTCCTTCCGGGAACACCAGCTGCCCGAGTTGGTCCGCCGCACCGGCCTGCTGGTCATCGATGAAGCCCACTGTATTTCGGACTGGGGACACGACTTCCGCCCCGACTACCGGCGCATCGCGGACCTCATCACTCAGCTTCCGGATACGGTTCCGGTGCTGGCCACCACAGCCACAGCCAACTCCCGCGTGGTCCACGACATTGAAGAGCAGCTGGGCGACGGCGTGCTCACCATCCGGGGCTCCCTGGGCAGGGAGTCCCTGCGGCTCGGAGTGCTCACCCTGCCGGATTCCCGCGAACGGCTCGGCTGGCTGCTGACCCATCTGGCGGATCTGCCGGGAAGCGGCATCATCTACACCCTGACCGTCTCGGCGGCCGAGGATACCGCCCGGCTGCTGGCCGAGGCCGGTCACCAGGTGCTGGCCTACACCGGCCGCACCGACCCCGCTGACCGCGAACGGGCAGAACAGCTCCTCAAGGACAACGAGGTCAAGGCACTCGTGGCCACGTCAGCGCTGGGCATGGGCTTCGACAAACCCGATCTCGGCTTCGTGGTCCACCTCGGCGCGCCGTCATCTCCGGTGGCGTACTACCAGCAGGTGGGCCGTGCCGGCCGCGGCGCCGCCAATGCGGATGTGCTGCTCCTGCCCGGGTCCGAGGACAGGGACATCTGGCAGTATTTCGCCACGGCCTCCATGCCTTCGGAGGAGAAAGCCACGGCGGTGCTGACGGCACTGGCCGAGGCCGGGACGGCAGTGTCCACGGTGGCGCTGGAAGCACGCGTGGACCTGCGCCGGACTCCGCTTGAGCTGCTGCTGAAGGTGCTGGCGGTCGATGGCGCCGTGGAGCGCGTGGGCGGCGGGTGGCGTTCCACCGGACAGCCCTGGATCTACGACGCCGAACGCTACAGCCGGATCGCGGAAGCCCGGGTGGACGAGCAGGACTCCATGGTTATCTACCAGGACACCGCCGGATGCCGCATGGAGTACATCACGTCGGTGCTCGACGACGAGACTGCCGCGGCGTGCGGCCGGTGCGACAACTGCGCCGGCCGGTGGTTCCCTCTCGATGTCGCGTCGTCGGCGACCGAGGCCGCCGGGCAGACCCTCAGTCGTGCCGGTATGGTGCTGGAGCCGCGGCTGCAGTGGCCCAGTGGTATGGACCGGCTGGGCGTGCCCGTCAAGGGAAAGATCAAGCCCGACGAAAGCCTGTCAGAAGGCCGTGTGCTGGCCAGGCTGACGGACCTGGGCTGGGGCGGGGCGCTCCGAGAGCTCTTCGCAGCTGGCGCCCCGGACCGCCCCGTGGACGCGGGCATGCTGCAGGCCTGCGTCCAGGTGCTGCGCGAATGGGGCGCCGGTGACTCGCGCGGTCCGGGCTGGAGCGGGGTGGGGCGGCCGGCGGCCATCGTCAGCCTGCCGTCGCGCGGAAAGCCGGCGCTCGTGGAATCGCTGGCCCGGGGCATCTCGGAGATCGGCCGCATTCCGTACCTGGGCCAGCTGGACATGGAGCATGGCGGACCGACGGGTGGTCGCGGCGGCAACAGCGCCTACCGGCTGGCAGGGGTATGGGACCGGCTTGTTGTGGGCCCCGGCCTGGAGCCTGCCCTGGCAGGGATTGGAGGCCAGAGCGTGATGCTCATCGACGACCTTGTGGACAGCCGCTGGACCGTCACCGTGGCCGGCCGCGCCCTCAGGCGGGCCGGCGCCGGGGCCGTTCTGCCGCTGGTGCTCGCCCAGGCCGGCTGACCTGTGCCCCGGCGTGGCGGTGCAGCATGAGGCTGTCCGCCGTGCTGAGGAGCATCAGCAGGGCGATGGAAAGGAAAGCTCCGCGGTAGGGGGCCACCCCGGTATCCGGCGAGGCACCCAGCATCCCGCCTATGCCGCTAGCAAGCAAAGGAGCCGAGTCGAACACTCGAAGGAGGAGGGCCCCCACGGCGATGCCTGCCCCGGTGGAGAGCTGAACGAGTGTGGCCGAGACCGCGTTGGCCGAGGTCAGCTGAGCGGGCACGATGTCCGCGTACTGGACCGAGGCGTAGGCGGAAAACCCGATCGAGCGGAACGCGCCGCTGCACACGAGGAGCGCGAAGATCAGCGGTTCCGGCGTGTGCTCAGAGAGCAGGGCACAGAGTGCGAAGGTTACCGCCGACGCCAGCGACGCAAAGACGAGCACGGGCTTGAACCCGAAACGCCGGATCAGCGGCGTGGTGGCCGGTTTGATGCCGATGTTTCCGATGAAAACTGCCGCCACCATGATGCCTGCGTGCAGGGGACTCCAGCCGAAGCCCTCCTGGAACATCAGCGGCAGGAGGAAGGGCACGGCGCTGATGGTCAACCGGTAGATGAAGCCGCCGCTGTTCGTTGCCCGGAACGTCCTGGTGGAAAACACTGTGAGGTCGAACAGCGGATTCGCCGCCCGGAGCATCCACAGCACGGCGGACCCCAGGGCTGCCGTCCCGGACACCACGCTCAGCAGGGTCCACGGCCCTTCCGGATGGCTGCTCGCCAGCTCCAGGCCCACCACCAAGGCACCCACGCCGAAGGTGGTGAGGGCCAGCCCCAGCCAGTCGAGCCTGCGCTTCCGGTCACCGGCGACCCTGGGCACGAGGCGGAGGGCGGCCAGGAAGGCTGCAACGCCCAGCGGCAGGTTGACGAGGAAGATCCAGTGCCAGGACAGGTACGTGGTCAGCGCCCCGCCCACGAGCGGTGCCAGCACGGGTGCCAGGAGCCCGGGCCACACAAGGTAGGCGGTGGCCCGCAGCAGCTCGGACTTGGGCGTCCCGCGGAGCACGACGAGTGTTCCAACAGGGACCATCATGGCCCCGCCGGCCCCTTGCAGGATGCGGCTTAGTGTCAGCATGGTCAGGTCCTGGCTCAGGGCGCAGAGCAGGGATGCAACGGTGAAGAGTGCGATGGCCACGCAAAAGATGCTGCGAGCTCCGAACCGTTCGGCGAGCCAGCCGCTGAGCGGTATGCCCATCGCCACGGTCATCAGGTAGGCCGTCATGGTGATGTTTACGCTGGCAGCCGCCACGCCGAAGTCGCCGGCGATGCTGGGGATGGCGGTGACCAGCACCGTGCCATCGAGGAACTCCATGAAGAACGTCGCGGCCACGAGCAGGGCCAGCCGCGGGTTCCACGCTTCGGGGGCCGCCGGATGGGACCCCGCCGGCATGCTCCCGGACGCGTTGGCCGCGGACACATCACGGCCGTCGGCGCCGCCGCTCATAAGCCGCGGGCCATTTCCAGGACAGCCATGGCGGCGTTGTGCCCTCCGATGGCGCTGACAGCCCCGCCCCGGCGCGCACCGGAGCCGCACAGCAGGATGCGCTCATCGCGCGTGGCCACGCCCCAGCGGCGGGCAGGGGTGTCCAGCGGGCTGCCGTCCTCGACGAATGGCCAGTCGAGGCCGCCGTGGAAAATGTTGCCCCGCGGCATTCCGAGCGCGTGCTGGATGTCCCGTGTTGTTTTGGTTTCGATGCACGGGCTGCCATCCGGTGCAGTCATGATGAGGGGCTCGATGGGCTCGGCAAGTACGGTATTCAGGGACCTGAGCACGGCGGCCTGCAGCTCCGCCCGCCGGGCATCGTTATTCTCCCCGGTGATGAGGCGGTCCGGGACGTGCAGGCCGAACACCGTGAGGGTGTGAGCGCCGGCATCCTGAAGCTCCTGAGACAGAATGCTGGGATCCGTCAGCGAGTGGCAGTAAATTTCGCAGGGCAACGGCTCGGGAACGGATCCGGATTCGGCCGTCAGATACGCCCGGTCGAGCTGGTCCCATGACTCGTTGATGTGGAAGGTCCCGCCGAACGCGGCCTCGGGGCCAACAGCGTCGTCGAGGAGGCGCGGGAGCCGGGTGAGCAGCAGGTTCACTTTGACCTGGGCGCCTTCCCGGGCCTGATTCGGATGTGCAGGCCTCGCATCCGATGCGCTCCCGGATCCAGTACCGCGCGTCCGCAGCCGGTCCAGGACGGCAGGGGCAACGTTGGCGAGCACCCAGCTCGCTGTGGCCTCGTGCTGCCCGCCGGCGCGGCGGTAGCTCACGCGTCCGGCGGGATCGATTGCCGTCACTTCAGCGCCGGTGAGCACGGTGGCACCTGCGTCACGGGCGGCCCGCTCCAGCTCCGCGGACACCGCCCCCATGCCGCCGATCGGCACGTCCCAGTCGCCGGTGCCGCCGCCGATCAGGTGGTACAGGAAGCAAATGTTCTGCTGGAGGTCTGTGTCCCCGGCCCGGGCGAACGTGCCGATCAGGGCATCGGTCAGGACAGTGCCGCGCACCAGGTCATGTTGCAGGGCGCCGACGATGGCTTCGCCGATGGGCCGCTCCATCACGGCGTCCCAGGCCTCCGCGGCGCCGGCAGCCGAGGCCAGCGTCCGTGCCTCCGAGCGCGTCCGCAGCGGGGCCGTCATCGTGGGCCAGAGCGCCGCGGTGAGCTCGCGGCAACTGGCGTAGAAGCTGTCGAAAGCCTCCGCCTCGCCCTCCGGAGCGCCGATGGCGGCGAACGATGCCGCGGTGGATGCGGCATCGCCATTGTCGATCAGGAGGCCCCGCCCCGGACGCGACGGGTCCGGCGTGTAGGACGAAATCCGCCGGCGGGCCAGCCGGATCCGCAGCCCGAGGTCATCGATGACCTGCTGCGGCAGGAGGCTGACCAGATACGAGTAGCGCGAAAGGCGGGCCGCGACGCCGTCGAACGCCTGGGCCGAGACGGCCGCCCCGCCGGACTGCCCGAGTTTTTCCAGCACCAGCACGCGCTGGCCAGCTTTCGCCAGGTACGCGGCGGCCGCCAGCCCGTTGTGTCCGCCGCCCACCACGATGGAGTCGAATGCCTCGTTGCCGGTCATGCGAACATCCTGCCACCCGGGACGTCACGACGGCGCCACGCGTCCGCTACCCGGACGGAAAAAAGTGTCCGGGTACGCAAAAGGCCCCGGTCCGGGGACCGGGGCCAAACGCGGAGACGGGGGGATTTGAACCCCCGGTGGAGTTGTGCCCCACACTTCATTAGCAGTGAAGCCCATTCGGCCGCTCTGGCACGTCTCCATTCGCTATTACTAGCCAACCAAGGATACGCAGAACCGGCCATGCAGTGCAAAACGGCGCACCGCGCGGCCCTGTGGGCTCGGGTGTGCGCCGCTGGCTGTCAGGCGGTCCCGCCGGCCAGCGACTTCCAGAGAAAGTGCTGGCTCCGGGTCTGCAGCGCGGCGGCCTGCCTGTTGTCCGAAGCGCCGGCGTGCCCACCCTCGAGTGCCTCGTGGAACCAGACGTTGGGGATGCCCATGGCCTGCATGCGGGCGGCCATCTTGCGGGCCTGCACCGGGCCCACCCGGTCATCGGAGGTGGCTGTCCAGATGAAGGTTTCCGGGTAGTCCACGCCGTCCTTCAGCAGGTGGTAGGGCGAGAAGGTCCGGATGAAGTCCCAGTGCTCCGGGAGTTCGGGGTCACCGTACTCGGCGATCCACGAATGCCCCGCGGACAGCTTGGTGTACCGCCTCATGTCCAGAAGGGGAACGCCGCAGGACACCGCGCCGAACAGGTCCGGGTACCTGGTCAGCATGTTTCCCACGAGAAGGCCGCCGTTGGAGCCGCCGACGCAGCCTAAGCGTTCCCGGCTCGTGACGCCCCGCGAGATCAGGTGTTTCGCCACCGCGGCGAAGTCCTCGAAGGCCCGGTGCCGGTTTTCCTGCAGCGCCGCCCGATGCCAGGACGGCCCATATTCGCCGCCGCCGCGGATGTTGGCCACGACATAGACGCCGCCGCGGCTGTGGGGCGCAACGCCGTCGGATGGGGCGGTCCGGCGCTCCAGCCAGGCACGTCCCACGGCGCCGCTGTAGGCCGGCGTGCGGGACACCTCAAAACCTCCGTAGCCGGACAGCTGGGTGGGGTTCTGACCGTCCAGCACCAGGTCGCGCGCCGCAATCTGAAAGTACGGCACCCGAGTGCCGTCGTCGGAAACGGCGAAATGCTGCTGGACCTCGTACGCCGCGTCGTTGAAGAACGACGGCGATGCCTTGACCACCGTGTGGCTGCTCACCACGCCCTCGTCCCCGGCAGGGTTTCCGCGCGTAAGGGTTCCGCGGGTCAGGGTGGTGGGGGTGGTGAATCCGGTGGCCACGAGCCAGAAATCGTCCCCTGCCCCTCTCGGGCCGCCGGGGGAGCGGTGGTCACCCTCGGAGCCGCCCTCGGCGTCGTCTTCGTCATCCACGGCGAAGGCATTGACGTCGTGCAGCGGAGGGCAGGCGTCCAACACCGAGGACGACCACCCGGCAGACGGGTTGAGCACGCGGATTTCCGAGGAGACGTCGCGCAGCAGGTTGAGCAGCAGGAAGTTCCGTGTCCAGCTCCAGGACTGCAGGGACGTGTGGGCATCCGGGGTGAAGAGGACGGTCAATGAGCGCTCGCCGGCAATGTAACGGTCAAGGTCCGCCGCGAGCAGCGACCCGGCCGGATAAGTGGTTCCGTCCACCGTCCACTCGCGGCGCGGCCGGAAGACCAGCCAGTCCCGGTGGGCGCTGAGATTAACGTCCGTGGGCACATCGATGGCCGTCCAGGACCCGTCCTGCAGCAATGACGTGGTCCTGTTGAAGAAATCGATCCAGTCCACCGCGAAGGTCCGCTCGAAACCGGGCGTGGAGTCGTGCGTCACGATCGCCATCATGTGGTCCTCGGGGATCTCGAAGATGCGGGCGGCATCGGCCAGGGACTGGCCGCGACGCAGCCTCACGGCGGTGCGCGCATAGGACGAGGCGGTCCGCGGCAGGCCATCGGCGGTGCTGGCGACCAGCAGGGTGTCCGCATCCAGCCACGAGACGTTCCCCTTCGCCGTCGGCAGGTCAAACCCGCCGGCTGCCGGGTCAACGAACGTGCGGGTCTCGACGTCGAACTCGCGGTAGCGGTCGGCGTCACCGCCGTCGGGGGACAGGGCCAGCAGCGCCAGCCGGTAAGGCTGGCCGGGCTCCGGCCGGAGGAAGTTTGCCCCGTGGAAAACCCATTCCTCCCCTTCCTCTGCCGCGAGCGCATCCACATCCAGCAGCACATCCCATTCCGGGGCGTCGGTGCAGTAGCTCTCCCACGTGGTCCGGCGCCACAGGCCCTTCGGGTTCTCCCGGTCCTTCCAGAAGTTGTAGTACCAGCCGCCGCGCTTGGTCACCATGGCGATCTTGTCAGTCGAGTCCAGCACTTCGAGGATCCCGCCCTCAAGGCGCGCGTACTCCGCGTCCTCCAGCAGGTCCTCTGTCCGGGCGTTCTGCTCGCGGACCCAAGCCAGCTGTTCTTCGCCGTAGATGTCCTCCAGCCAAATGTTTTCGTCGGTGGGCTCGGGCGCGGTTCCCTCGGGAACGCTGCCGGACGCGAAGGCAGAATCAGCTGCGGTGGTGGTCATCGCCCCATCCAAACAACATCCCGGCTCAGCTAGCAAGTCACATGCCGATACTCTGGATGCCGTGGTCACATCGCAAAGTATCCGGACGGCACTGATAGGCGCCGGCCCGAGGGGTACCAGCGTACTGGAGCGGCTGCTGGCCAACTGGGCCGCCGGCGGGGCCGTCCGGGCGGGATCCCGCCTCCACATCGATGTGATCGATCCCCACCCGGCCGGCCCAGGGCATGTGTGGCAGCCCGGGCAGTCGCGCCTGTACCTGATGAACACGCAGTCGTTCTACCCCACGCTCATCCCGGAGGACCCGCAGCTGGCCGCGCCCGTGGCCGGCACGACGTTCGACCGCTGGCGGCAGCGCCAGCAGCAGGACCCCCTGCCCGCACTGACGGAGGACGATCGCGCCGAACTCGCCGTCCTCGGGTCCCGCGACTTCCCCAGCCGCGCACTGTACGGCCGGTATCTCCGCTGCACGCTCGAGGAACTGCTCGCCGTACTGCCCGACGGCGTCACCGTGGATTTCCACGAAACGGCGGCAACCGCCGTGCGGCGAGTCGGGGACGGAAAGTTCGACGTCGAACTGGCCGGCGGCGGCACGTTCACCGCGGACTCGGTGGTGTTCGCCCTGGGCCACCTGGACTCCCGTCTCAGCCCGGAGCAGCGGCAGCTGCAGGCAGCAGCCGCCCAGCTGGGGCTGCGGTACTTTCCGCCCGCCGTCCCCGCAGACGTCGATTGGTCCGCAGTCCCGGCCCGGGAACCCGTGCTGGTCCGCGGCATGGGGCTGAACTTTTTCGACGTGATGGGCCAGCTCACCGAGGGGCGGGGCGGAAAATTCGTTGACGCCGGAGACACCCTCGAATACCTGCCGTCGGGACAGGAACCGCTCATCATCGCGGCATCCCGGCGGGGCACCCCGTACCGGGCCAAAGCCAGGCTGGAGGGCTACTACCCGGCGTCGGTGACCCTGCGGTACTGCACCGGGCAAGCGCTGCAGCGATTCGAGTCGACAGGCATCATCCCCGCTTTCGACCATGACCTCTGGCCCCTCCTGCACCGCGATGCCCTGTGGGCCTACTACTCCACGCTGATGCGCTCGGAGCCCGGAGCGGTGCCCGATCCCGCAGCGTTCCTGGACGAACTGGACGAGGCGCTGCACCCGCACGCGCATACCACGGCGAAGTGGGAGGAGACGGTCAGAGCCGTCGTCGAAAGCCATGTCCGCCCTGAACATAGGCTGGACCTGCTGAGCCTCGCCGCGCCGCTGGCGGGACGGACTTTCGAATCCCGTGCCGATCTGGATGCCGCCGTCGTCGACTATCTGCTCGACGACGCCCGCCGCTCAGCCCTTGGCGAGGGCGACCCCGTGAAAATGACCATCGGCGCGCTGCACCACGGCAGGGCGGTGCTGAAGTCGGTGGTGGCCGACGGCGGCATCACCGACGAGTCCTGGGTCGCCGGCCTGCGTGGCTGGTTCGAGTCCTTCGTGGAGGGCCTGGCAAGCGGTCCGCCGGCGCTCCGGGCCGAGCAGCTGGCCGCGCTGGCACGGGCGGGGGTGGTCAGCTTCGTCGGGCCGGACCCCAAATTTGGCCTGGACCGGAAGGCCGGGCTCTTCACGGCCGCCTCACCGTGGGTGGCCGGCGGCGCCGCGGCAGCGCGCACCATGGTGGAGGCCCTGGCACCGGCCAACCGGGTGACCGTCAACGAGTCGCCACTGCTGCAGCAGCTCCTCGCTGACGGCCTGGTGCGGCCGCGGACCATGATGACCGTGGAAGGGACTCCCGTCCAGGCCACGGGGCTGGATGTCAGGCCGCACCCGTACCGCCCGGTGGCCGCCAATGGAGAAGTCTCCGGGCGGCTCTTCGTGCTGGGCCTCCAGCTTTCGTCAAACCAGTGGGGAACGGCCATCGCCGCAGAGGCCGTGCCGCAGGCCGGACCGGTCTACCCCAGCGGCCAGCGCACCCTGCGCGACGCCGACGAGATAGCCCGCGCCATCCTCGCCCTCTGATTCGACGCTCCCGCAGTTTCTGCCGTCTTTCGGGCGACCCTCCTGCAGTTGCCGTCGTCTTTCGGGCGACCCTCCCGCAGTTCAAATGCAGAATGCTCCCCGCCGCTGCGGGGAGCATTCTCTGCCGGCATCCGGGTCTGAGGTTTAGCCCCTCAGGCACTTCCTGTACTCGGTCAAGGCGATGGCGTATCTGATCCAACCGGCGAGGTCGTACCAGCGGGTGGGCGGAACGGGGGCCGTGCACACCGGCGGGACGGGACCGCTGGCTGCGACCCTAACCGCGGCTTTGACCACCGTTCCGGACTCCGCGGCAGTCAGGGTCAAGGTTCCCCCGCCGGGAGCCGCCTTGGCGGGAACGGCGAGATTCACCGTGGCCGTACCTCCCGAAACCGGAATGGTGCCCAGCGGAGTGGACGTTCCGGCAGAGTCGGTGAACACCGCACTCAGTGACCTGTTGACCGGGCTGCCCAGCGAGGTCAGGTCCAGCCGGGAGACCTCCAGCGTCATGGGGTCCCCGGCTTTGACCTCGGCCGCCGTGGTGTTCACCAGGGCAACCGTGCGCCGCGCGAAGTCCGGTGCCACCGGGGTGTGCTCCTGGAGGTACCTGATCCAGGCGTCCCGGTCCACGAGTCCGGAATCCTTAGTGCCGGCGCCCCCCGAGAAGATCCGGAAGTTGTCGCCGCCGGAGGCCAGGAAGCTGAAGGTGCCGATCCGGTAGGACTTTGCCGGATCCATCAGGTTCCCGTCCACCCGGATAGAGGTGATGCGGTCGCCCGCCGGTCGGGCGGCGTCGTAGGTGTAGTTGACGTTCCTGGACAGCCCCAGTTGCAGGTAGGGGCGGCTGGGAACCGTC
Source organism: Arthrobacter sp. B2060 (assembly GCF_059090445.1). Lineage (NCBI taxonomy): Bacteria > Bacillati > Actinomycetota > Actinomycetes > Micrococcales > Micrococcaceae > Arthrobacter > Arthrobacter sp. B2060. The sequence continues at coordinate 134,516 of NZ_JBNHFR010000001.1, read as the reverse complement.
CCGTCGGCGTTGGTCTGCCACTGCTGTTCCAGAAGCGTCTTGAACTGTGCCCCCGACAGGGAGGTGGTCCACAGGTTGTTCACGAAGGGCAGGACAGAGTTGGCCTCGGCGTAGGTGATGGTTCCGTCGGGCGCGAAGTACAGCTCGTTGCGCAGTCCACCCGGGTTGACGACGCCGATCTCCGCGCCGCCGGTCTCCGGGGCCTTCAGGGCCTCCACGAGCGAATCCGCCACGAGGTTGCCCAGGGTGGACTCGCTCGCGCGGTCATCCCGCTTGGCAGGTGTGGTCTCGGTCGCCGGCGTAAAGGCCGTGGTGATATCGGCGGTCACCTTGCCCACCGGCTGGTTTCCGATTTCCGCGGCATCGGCCAGGGCCTTCTTGACGATGGCGTCGACGGCGGCCACCCTCGGGTAGGCGGCTATCAGGTCAGCGGCTGCGTCGGTGGTGCGTTTGACGTTCCCCGCTTTGTGGCCGGTGACCTCTTTGGTCGTGGTGTCGACGGTCAGCTGGATTCGGCCGATGTGCTCGCCGTAGTTGCCGGTCTGCACAATGGGCCGGGTTTTGCCGGGAACGCCGGGCACGGGTGCGTCCCAGGCGTATTCCTTGTGTGTGTGGCCGTTGAAGATCGCGTCCACGTCGGCGGACGTTTCGGTGACCAGCTTGGCGAAGGGGCCGCCGGCGGCGACTTCCTGCTCCAGGGTGGCGCCTTCGGGCGTTCCGGCACCGGCGCCGTCGTGGTTCTCCACGATGATGACGTCGGCAAGCTCCCCGGCCTTGATCTTGCCAGCGACGCGGTTGATGGCGTCTACGGGGTCTCCGAAGTCCAGATCGCTGATCCCAGCGGGCGTGACCAGGGCCGGCACTTCCTGGGTCACGGTGCCGATGACGGCCACCTTGATGCCGCTCATCTCGAGGACCGTGAACTCCGGAAGGACGGGGTCGGTGGTGCCCTTCCTGTACACGTTGGCCCCCAGATACGGGAACCGGGCGCCGGCGGCGACGCGGTCACGCAAGTCAGCCCACCCGCCGTCGAACTCGTGGTTGCCCACGGCGGAGGCTTTCACATCGAGGGCGTTCAGGACGTCGATGGTGGGCTGGTCCTTGGCAACGGCGGAGGCGAAGAGCGAAGCCCCAATGTTGTCCCCGGCAGACAGGAAAGCGGTGGCCCCCGGAGCGGCCTCCGCGCGCAGCTTCTCGACCGTGCCGGCGAACAGCACCGTGTTCGTATCGATGCGGCCGTGGAAGTCGTTGATGCCCAGGAAGTTCAGGTCCACGCTGGCCGGCGTGGCCGGTGACGCCGGCAGGTCGAGACCAACTACAACGGGGTCGTGGTCGCTGGCCCGGTACTGGTCCGGCGCATAGTAGTTGGTCACGTTGTTGTTATACCTGCTGTACTCCAGCGCGACGGACTCCACCGAGTTGATGTTCCAGATGTCGGCGCCCGTCACCGCTGCGTCGGCGGCAGGTGACGCCAGGATGTGGTCGATCGAACCCGTCAGGCCGCCGAAGAGGTAGGAGTGCTTGGCCGTTCCATCGGCGTGCTTCGCCTTCTCGTCCTGGTTCACGTAGCCGGCCGCGGTGAGGACGTTGATGGGGTCCTCCTTGGCGTAGGCGTTGAAGTCGCCCATCAGGAAGACCTTGTCGGTTCCCTTCGACGCTTTCAGCCCGTCGGCGAAGGCCACCAGGGACTTCGCCTGCTCAGTGCGGGCAAGGTTTGAGGCTCCTTGCCCCTTGTCGGTGTCGTCCGGGGTGGCGGCGGATCCCTTGGACTTGAAGTGGTTCGCGATGGCGATGAACTTTTTGTCCTCCGCGCCGCCCACCGGCCTGAACACCTGGGCCAAGGGCTTCCGGGCGCTCGCGAAGGCCACGGTGTCGTTGTGGATGACGGATTCGCCGACGGGCTCGGCCGCGGCTTTCTTGAAGATGAAGGCGGTGCGGATCATGTCCTCGTCCGCCAGCGGGGGAGCGTTGGCTGGTGAGCGGACGTAGTCCCAGATCCCGGGGGTGGCGATGTTGAGCGCTTCCACGAGCTTCGCCAGGGCGTCGTCCCGGTCCTTGCCGAACTGCGCGGAGTTTTCTACCTCCATGAGGGATACGACATCGGCGCCGGCCTTCGTGATCGCAGCCACGATCTTGTCCTGCTGGCGTTTCAGGTTCTCCGCATTCGCGGCCCCTCGGACGCTGCAGCCGTCCTTGACGGTGATGGGGTTGCCGTCCCTGTCAGTGTAGAAAGTGCAGCCCGCCACCTGGTCCCCGGTGGTGGTGAAGTAATTGAGCACGTTGAAGGAGGCGATTTTCAGGTTTCCGCCCACGGCGGCGGGGGCGTCGGTCCGGGTGGCGCCGAAGGATGCCGGCTGGACGGCGTCTGCATTTGCCGCCGTCAGGTGGGTCAGCGGCTGGAACTTCCAGGCGTTGTTGGCGTAGCCGAGCACCACATTCGTTGTGAAGGTCACCGGGGACCCGACCCGGACGGGGTCCGTTGCCGTCAGGTACGGGAGAACCTGCGACTTCGTGGCGGTGTCCTTCAGGAAATTGGTGCTGGCGCCGTCGTCGAGCCTGATCCCGCGGGCGGCGTTGGCCGCCACCGTCGCCGTGTACTCTGCCGAACCGTAGGGGGCGACGGCGGTCGGCTGGACCAGGGTGGTGGTCCCGCCGGACAGGCCGATCTCGCCGTACTGATTGAGGGCGTAGTTGTCCGAGACCGTGAACGCGCCCTGTGGCGCGAGCAGCATGCCTTCCAGCGACTCGCGGAACGGCTCAGCAGCCGGCAGGGAGAATCCGGTGGCCTTGACTTCGGGTGCCGCCTCGGTGAGTTTGGTCAGGCCCGCGGCGCTGCCCACTGAAACCTGTGTCATGCCGTAGAACTCGCTGACGGTTCCGCTGACCTCCACGTGGTCACCGGTCCGGACGCTGCCCACCGTTGCGGGGGAGAAGACGAAAACAGCGTCCGACGCCGCGTGGTTGGCTGGCGTCAGATCGCCGCCGGTTCCCGGCGTCTGAAGGTAGTAACCGGCGAAGCCCCCGGTGGGGAAGACCGCCGTCACCCGGCCCCTCGTGGTCACAGCGGAGCCGGCCAGCGGACTCGCGGCGCCCGTTCCCTGGATCTCGGCAATGGTCGTAAGCGCGCCTGGATTCGGATCAACGGGTTCCGTGGGAGCCGGGTCCGCGGCCTGGTTTGCCGCTCCCGGCGTAATGGACGGGCTCAGCATGAGATCTGCGGCGTTATTGTTGCTGTCCGTGCCCGAGGTCCGGTTCAGGCTCCGAACGTCTCCGTTGCCGGACGGCGCCGCTGCCACCTGGGTTTCGAAGGTATTGGACGTTCCATAGCCCAGCAGGTCCGCGACGTTTTCAGGCTCAACGACCGAACCGGTCGGGAGCGGGTTGAGAGCCGTGGCCTGCCTGGCAAGCACGATCGTACCGGTAGTGCCTGACGGGCTGAATCCCGGGGCCTGGACGTCGGCGGCGGGAAGATCCGGGGCCGTGGAAGCCGTGTTGTTGGTTCCGCCTTTGACGACAAAGTATCCCTTCGCGGGGATGCTGCCGCTCAGCTTCCCGATGTTGCTCGGGGCTCCGGTCGCAGTTGCCGAGCGGTATTGGATGGACCAGCCTTCCAGCGAAACAGGGGAGTCCGAGGAATTATAGAGCTCCACGAACTTGTTCTTGTACGCCGCTCCGGCGCTGCCGCCGCTGAGGTAGGCCTCGTTGATGACGACGGGCGATGATCCTGCAGCGGCCGGCGAGTCCTCCACTGCATTCGCAGGGACAGCGGTCAGCGGGGCTGCGATGAGCCCCGCCGACAACACTGCGCCCAGTGTGAATTTCCAAGGTGTTTGATGCATCCGCTCTGGCTCTCACTAAGGGTGTCCCGGGTAAGGGACCCAATGGAATGTGCACACACTTACTGCCAGCAGATGGACCGGGCACGGCGTCTGGTGAGGCAGTTCCGGGCCATCAGAACAGGGCCGGATGAACGCAGGGTTGATGGCGCGTGCATTTGGCGGAACGCTCCCCAGCGGAACGGACTGCCCCCCCAGCCAGCACAAAGACTACCGGCCGGTAGCTTGATGGACAGCTGCCGGCCGGTAATTTCTTTCGAAGAATTTTTACAGGGGAATCGAAGGAACTCAGCCCTGCGCTGACTGGCCGGTGTCCGCTACGATTTTAAACATGGCGCCGGTGGGGTCGGTCCGCGTTGCGATCCGCCCGAAGGGAGTGTCGTCCGGTCCGTCAACGACTGTCCCGCCCATGCTGATGGCTTTTTCGATGGACGCGTCGGCATCTCCCACGGCGAAGTAGACCTGCCAGCTGGACGGGACCTCAGCAGGGAGGTAGCCGGAGGCATCCATGATGCCGGCCTTGGCGTCCTGGCCGGCCCCCAACGTGGTGTAGCGGAACTCCGGGGTGTCGCTCATGACGTCCGTGTCCCAGCCAAAGACCTCCTGGTAGAACTTCACCGCGGCGTCGTAGTCCTTGGTGTGCAGCTCGTGCCATGCAGGCGCGCCGTTCTCGGCCACCAGCTCATACCCACGCATTTCCCTCGACTGCCACACTCCGACGGCAGCGCCGGAGACGTCGCCGAAGAACGCCATCTGGCCCTGCTCGGGGATGTCCATGGGTTCCACGTAGATTTCCCCGCCGTTTGCGGTGACAGCCGCGGCCGTAGCAGAGGCGTCGTCCGTGCGCAGGTACGTGGCCCACGTATCCGGCATGGCACCCTGGTCCGCCGGCTTTTGCATTATGCCCGCGACCATCTTGCCGTTCTTGTTTGCGGTGATGTAACCGCCGTACTTTTCCTGGTCACCGGTCTGGAATTCCCAGCCGAACAGATCGCCGTAGAACTGCTTCGCGGTGTCAGGGTTGGAAGTCATCAGGTCAATCCAGCAGGGCGCACCGGGCGTGATCTCAGGCGTGGGCATAGTCAGCTCCTGTCTGTGTGCCGCGGAATGTATGTCCGCAGGTCAAGGGGATGTTGAGACAGGACCGACACTATGCCGGGGCTATGACAGTTTCAATGGTGTCCGCCGTCAGGGGCGGTCGGAAAACGACGTTCCGGGCTCGTTGTCGTCGTCGGCCTCAACCCACTCGATGAAGTCCTTAAGGGACATGCACCAGTAGTAGTCCGAGTACCTCAGGCTCTGCTTCTCGGCCTTGCTCACGACGACTACCTTCCCCCAAAAACGGCGGCGGGTGGGGAACGGTGCCCTTATCTCGGAACCGGGGCAGGAGCACCGTTGGTTCCTTCAAGTGAACGCCCTCAGGGGCGGTCCGCGCATGAGTGGTGCGTACTCGATTTTTCCGGGCGCCGGTACTCGCCGGTACTTGTTTTCCGGTTCCGGGTACACGCGATACCTGCACACGCAAAAGGCCGGTGGGACCAAACCTGCGGTCGGCCCCACCGGCCCTCATAGTGCGCACAGTGCGCCGCGCGGAAGGTAAGAGATTCGAACTCTTGGTACGGGGTTACCGCACACTGGTTTTCAAGACCAGCTCCTTCGGCCGCTCGGACAACCTTCCCTGACTAGTAGTGTTTCATAGGCAGTTGGCTGCAACAAAAACCGAAATGTGGCGGTTGCTGCCGCTGCGCACTATTTTTGGGGCAGGAATCAGCTAGAAATCGGGAGTTCTCCATGAAAGCCGTCTACATCTCCGAGCCGGGCGGGCCGGAAATGCTGGAAATCCGGGAGGTCCCGGCTCCCGTTCCCGGGCACGGCGAGGTCCTGATCGACGTGGTGGCGGCAGGCCTGAACCGCGCGGACGTGCATCAGCGGAAGGGCTTCTATCCGCCGCCGCCGGGCGCCTCGGAGGTTCCGGGGCTGGAAGTTTCCGGCCGCATCGCCGGTTTCGGCCCGGGGGTCACCAAACCCTTCTCCATTGGAGACAAGGTGGTGGCGTTGCTGGCCGGCGGCGGATATGCGCAGCAGGTCGCCGTCCGTTCGGAGCAGGTAGTCAGAATTCCCGACGGCGTTGACCTGGTCACCGCCGCGGCCCTCCCGGAGGTTGCCGCGACCGTCTACTCCAACCTCATCATGACCGCCCAGCTGCAGGCAGGTGAAACGGTCCTGGTCCACGGTGCCACCGGCGGGATCGGCACCATGGCCATCCAGTTTGCCAAGGCGATCGGGGCCACCGTCGCCACCACGGCCGGCACCGACGAGAAAGTCGGCACGGCCAAGGCTTTCCTGGGGGCCGACATCGCCATCAACTATGCGGAGGAGAATTTCGCCGAGAGCCTCCGGGCCCAGAACGGCGGCAAGGGCGCCGACGTGATCCTGGATGTCGTGGGTGCCAAGTATCTGCAGCAGAACGTCGACGCCCTGGCTGACTACGGCCGGCTCATCGTCATCGGACTCCAAGGCGGCACGAAGGGCGAACTGGACCTCGGACAGCTGCTGCGGAAACGCGCGGCCGTCGTCGCCACGGCACTCCGGCCCCGGCCCGTGGAAGAGAAGGGCGCCATCATGACGGCCGTCCGGGACGCCGTGTGGCCTCTCATCGCCGATGGGCGGGTCCATCCCCTCGTGGACAAGACATTTCCTTTGGACCAGGTCAGGGCTGCCCACGAATACTTCGACGCGGGGGAGCACGTAGGCAAGATCCTGCTGGTGGTTTAGTGTCCGTCCGGCACAGTCTCCTGGCCCTGCTGCACGACCGGCCGCAGTACGGCTACCAGCTCAGGAGCGAGTTCCACGACCGCACAGGCTCCGCCTGGCCGCTGAACATCGGACAGGTCTACACCACGCTTGACCGGCTGGAGCGTGACGGTCTGGTCCGGAAGGAAGGCGGCGACGGCGGCAGCCAGGTGGTCTATGGCATCACCGGTGCCGGGGCCGGGGAGGTGCGGGCCTGGTTCTCCTCGCCCGTGGAGCGCGGCACGCCGCCCCGCAACGAACTGGCCATCAAGCTCTCCCTTGCCCTGACGCTGCCCGGAGTGGACGTGACCGCCATGATCCGGGTCCAGCGCGCAGCCTCACTGGCCGTGCTGCAGGAATACACGAAGTCCAGGCGGGACATGGCCGCCAGCCCGCGCAGCGCCGACCTCGCGGGGCTGCTGGTGCTGGATTCCCTGATCTTCCAGGCAGAGGCGGAGGTCCGCTGGCTGGACCTCTGCGAGGCGCGCATGGCGCAGCTGGCACCGGCCCCGGTGACCGCTGAACGCTGACCCGTGACCGCTTGCCGCTTTGTCCGGCGGCACCCGGCGAGCGAGCGTATCGATTCGGGGCACCCGTTGGTAATGTGCGCTTGAGAGGGTTGTCACATTTTTTGATCTCAAGGAGGAGACATGAGCAGCATGCCTGGCAGCAGGGCTCGGACCGCGGACGATGATCTGGAACTGACACCGGACCCGTCACTCCCGCCGACCGCCGTGGATGACGCGGTCCGCGAAGCGGAAGAGAAGAAGTGGACTCCCACCAAGATTGCCGTCTGGGTGGCGATCGCGCTGCTGGGCGGCGTGGCCTGGTTCATGCTGGCGATCATTCGTGGAGAAACGGTCAACGCGATCTGGTTCGTGTTCGCGTCCGTCTGCACGTACCTGATCGGCTACCGCTTTTACTCGAAGGTGATCGAACGCTACATCACCCGGCCGAACGACCGCCGCGCCACTCCGGCCGAATACAAGGCGGACGGCAAGGACTATGTCCGTACCGACCGCAACGTCCTGTTCGGCCACCACTTTGCCGCCATCGCGGGCGCCGGTCCGCTCGTTGGACCCGTCATCGCGGCCCAGATGGGCTACCTCCCCGGCACCATCTGGATCATCATCGGCGTCGTGCTGGCCGGAGCCGTCCAGGACTACCTCGTCCTGTTCTTCTCGATGAGGCGCGGTGGCCGCTCCCTGGGCCAGATGGCCCGCGAGGAACTCGGCGTGATCGGCGGAACAGCCGCCCTCGTCGCGACGCTGCTGATCATGGTGATCATCGTCGCCATCCTCGCGCTTGTCGTCGTGAACGCTCTCGGCGAAAGCCCGTGGGGCGTCTTCTCCGTGGGAATGACCATCCCCATTGCCCTCTTCATGGGCGTCTACCTGCGCTTCATCAGGCCAGGAAAAGTCATGGAAGTGTCGCTGATCGGCTTCGTCCTGCTCATGGCAGCCATCATCGGGGGCGGCATGGTCGCCGAGACTGAGTGGGGCGCCGCGTTCTTCCACCTGGACAAGGTCACCATCGCGTGGGGCCTCATCGTTTACGGCTTTATCGCCGCGATCCTGCCCGTGTGGCTGCTCCTCGCTCCGCGCGACTACCTCTCCACGTTCATGAAGATCGGCGTCATCGTCATGCTGGCGCTGGCCATCATCGTGGTCCGCCCCGAAATCACGGTGCCGGCCTTCAGCGAGTTCGCCAGCCGCGAGAACGGTCCGGTGTTCCCCGGGGCGCTGTTCCCGTTCCTCTTCGTCACGATTGCCTGCGGCGCGCTGTCCGGCTTCCACGCACTGATCTCCTCCGGCACCACGCCGAAACTGATCGAAAAGGAACGCCAGACCCGCCTCATCGGCTATGGCGGCATGCTGATGGAATCCTTCGTGGCCATCATGGCCCTCGTGGCAGCCATCTCCATCGACCGCGGACTGTACTTCGCCATGAACTCGCCCGCCGCCCTGACCGGTGGAACCGTGGAAACCGCGGCCACCTGGGTGAACAGCCTCGGGCTCACGGGCGTGAACCTGACACCGGACCTCCTGTCGCAGACGGCGGCCAACGTCGGTGAGGAAAGCATTGTCTCCCGCACCGGCGGCGCACCAACACTGGCCGTAGGGCTGGCCCACATCATGCAGCAGTTCATTGGCGGCACCGCCATGATGGCGTTTTGGTACCACTTCGCCATCATGTTCGAGGCGCTGTTCATCCTGACCGCCGTGGACGCCGGAACCCGCGTTGCCCGCTTCATGCTGCAGGACTCCATCGGCAACTTCGTCCCGAAGTTCAAGGAGCACTCGTGGCGGCCGGGAGCCTGGCTCTGCACGGCGATCATGGTCGGTGCGTGGGGTGCGGTGCTGCTGATGGGTGTCACCGACCCGCTGGGCGGCATTAACACCCTGTTCCCGCTGTTCGGCATCGCGAACCAGCTGCTTGCCGCCATCGCCCTTTCGGTATGCATGGCCATCGCGGCCAAACGCGGCACCTTCAAGTACCTGTGGATTGTGGCCCTGCCGCTGGCCTTCGCGGCCGTGGTCACCATCACTGCCAGCTTCCACAAGATCTTCTCCCCGGTGCCGGCTGTCGGCTACTTCGCCAACAACGCGGCCTTCTCCCGGGCACTGGCGGACGGCAAGACGGAATTCGGTACCGCGAAGACCGTTGCCGCCATGGAAGCCGTGGTCCGCAACACCATGATCCAGGGGTGGCTGTCGGTGATCTTCGTACTGCTGAGCATCATCGTCATCATCACGGCCATCATCGCCACCGTGAAGGCCTTCCGCCACGAGGCCTCCGGCCTGGAGCACGCGGACCACGAGGACCCGGCGGTCGCGTCCAGGGGCTACGCGCCCGCAGGACTGATTCCGACGCCCGCCGAGCGTGAGCTGATGGCCGAGTGGAACAAACTTCCGGCGGACCTGCGGCTTGAGAAGTCCGCCCACCACTGATGCGGAGCCGGTCATGAACGCGATAGCAGAAGGGTTCCGGGGCTTCGCCCGGTACCTCGGCGGAGTGATGGGGGCCGACGCCTACCAGAAATACCTGGAGCACCACTTCGCCTCGGGGCACCTGGCCCAGCCGATGACGGAGCGGGAATTCTGGCGGGACAGGACGGACCGCCAGGACAGCAACCCGCAGGGACGGTGCTGTTGACCATGGCTGTTCCCTCCGCCGCGCTGTCGATCCGCAGGATCGGGCCGGAGGACGGTGCATCGCTCAATGCCCTTGCGGAGACGGACAACCTGTTCGATGAAGATCCCGCCGTGGCGCCGTCGGGCGCGTTAACGCCCGACGGCGCCAGGGACTTCCTGGCGGATCCCACCGTCCTGTTCTGGCTGGTTCAGTCGGAAGACCGGACGGTGGGCTTCCTGCATTGCTGCGTGCAACGCCGTCGTACTGCCGGCCCATGGGCCGAACTGCTCCTCATGGAGATGGGCACCCACGCCAATTACCGCAGGCAGGGCATCGGGCGCGCCCTGATCGGCGCCATGGAGGACTGGATGCGTGCCAACGGGGTGCGCGACGTATGGGTTCCTGCCAACACCTCAGCCGTTGGCTTCTACCGGAAATGCGGTTTCGCTACGGACGAAGGCGAAATCCTGGTCAAGGAGCTTCATTGACTGGACTCCGCATTCCGGGCTCATGAGAGTATGAACGCATGACCGATCCGAACGACACTCAAACCGGCCCTGCGGCTGCCTCCGGCGCCGGCCTCCAGGCAGCGCGGCCAGGTGACGACGTCCCTGTGGAGGGCACTCCCGTAGAGGTTGAGGCGATCCCTGCCAATGGCGACAAGCCCGCGGAGCCGGCCAAGCCGAGGGGAAGCAGCCTTCAGGACCTCGTGGACGAGCCGGCCAAGGTAATGCGCATCGGCACCATGATCCGCCAGCTGCTCGAGGAAGTGAAGTCGGCACCGCTTGACGATGCCGCGCGGGGCAGGCTTGCCGAGATTCACGAGCGCTCCATCAAGGAGCTCGAGGACGGCCTGGCGCCGGAACTGGTGCAGGAGCTGGAACGGATCAGCCTGCCCTTCCCGGACGACGGGACGCCGTCGGACGCCGAGCTTCGGATCGCCCAGGCCCAGTTGGTGGGCTGGCTGGAAGGCCTGTTCCATGGCATCCAGACGGCGATCGCCGCCCAGCACGCGGCACGGGAACACGCCATGGCGCAGATGCAACTGAAGCAGCTTCCTCCCGGGACGGTCATCGCGCCCGGGGTAGTCATCGGAGAGAACGGCGAACCGCAGCGGGCGAAGGCCCCGCAGCAGCCGGGCTCGGATCCGCTAAAGCCGGGCCGGCAGGAAGAACCTGACCACGGCCCGGGCCAGTACCTGTAGGTCCGGCTTGGGGTTCTTCACTGCTGCCCGGCAAGGGCGGAAAGACGACGCCGAACTCGGTAAGGGGCTATGGCGCCGCGCCAACGACCGCTTCCACAGGGGTCTGGACCGCTACCACCAGGTCCTCGAGGGCGTGGAGGATGAGCAGCTGTATGCCGAGCTGGTCGACATAGCCAACCAGCTGGCGGAATTGTCCGGCCGTGTCCGGAAAGTCTGCGTCGAGGCGCAGCTGCGTTCCCCAAGCGACGGGCTGGACATCCCGCACTCACTGTCCGGTGTCCACCGTGCGCTGTCGAAGGCGGGAAATTCCCTGGCGGCCACGGCAGAGGCGGCAGCGATGCTGCGGCTTGCGGTCGGCCCGGTTCCCGTGGGGGCAGCCTCGGTCTGGAGGCGGGCAGAGACCGTCTTCGAACAGGTGGCGGATGCTGAGCGGCTGCTGGCCGAATCCTGAGTCCCTCAAAAAATTCCCGCCACCGGGCATTAAGCGCCTAGCTTAGCTTCCGGACATTGGCTGCATCCCGGCGGGAGTGTTGGCAGGATGGATGAATGACTCCTTCACCGACACTGACATTCAATGACGGAAACACGATTCCCCAGCTCGGCTACGGGGTGTGGCAGGTGGAAGACGACGTTGCCGAAAAGGTCGTCTTCCAGGCTTTCCAGGCGGGGTTCCGCCACATCGACACGGCCAGGATTTACGGCAATGAGTCCGGGGTGGGCCGGGCCATCGCCGGTTCCGGGCTGTCGCCGGAGGAACTCTTCATCACCACCAAGCTGTGGAACTCCGACCAGGGCTACGAATCAACGCTTGCGGCGTTCGAGGAATCCATGGAGCGCCTGGGACTCGAGACGCTGGATCTGTACCTGATCCACTGGCTCCAGCCGAAACAGGACAAGTACGTGGACACCTGGAAGGCCCTGATTGAGCTGCAGCAGCGCGGCCGGGTGAAGTCCATCGGCGTTTCCAACTTCACCGTCGAGGGACTGCAGCGCATCATCGACGAAACCGGAGTGGTGCCTGCCATCAACCAGGTGGAACTGCACCCCTTCTTCAACCAGGCCGAGCTCCGCGAGTTCAATGCCTCGCAGGGCATTCTGACCCAGGCCTGGTCGCCGCTGGGTCAGGGCGGCGAGCTGCTGGAGGATGCCACCATCACCGCCATCGCGGAGAAGCACGGCGCCACGCCCGCCCAGGTGGTTATCGCCTGGCACCTGGCCATCGGCAACGTGGTGATCCCCAAGTCCGTCACTGAGTCGCGGATCCGCGAGAACTATGCGGCGCTGAACATCACCCTGGACGCCGGGGACGTGGAAGCCATCAACGGCCTGGACCGCACGGCCGCCGGAACGGGCCGCATCGGACCTGATCCGGCCGTCTCTGACTTCGCCTGATCTCAGTCACGACTACCGCCGCGCGGGCCCTGCACCGCTGAAACTGCCCTTGCGGCAGCACCATTCAACGGGGCGGGGCCCGTGTGAGCCACGGCGTGCGCGGCCCGGGCGCGAGTCCCGTCAGGCGGCCGCTTGCTGCTGACGGATGGCCACGGCGTCAACGGTGGCCCAGTCGTCCTCACAGGACAGGCAACGGCTCATGAACCGCTCGGCGGCGGCGGAGGTATCAAAAACCTCGGTCCGGATCCGGCCGCTGTCGGCTTCGAAGAATGTGACGTGGAATTCCTGGTTCATTTCCATGACTCCATGGTGCAACCGGGGTCTGACATTTTTTGTTCTTCAGTCCGGTGTGTTGCGCAGCCGGAGCACCCGCTGCTTCGCAAGCTCCGCCGTCCGCTGGCTCCGTTCAGCGGCCCGGGCGGCTTGCTTTGCCTCTGCTGCTGCCGCCTCGCGGTCCTTTCGGGCGGCCTCCAGCGCGGCCTCCAATGCCTTTAGCCGTTGCCTGGCCTCCTGGACGTCGGCCGTCAGCCGGGTGAACTCCCCGGACGCCTCCCGGAAGGCTTCCTCCCGGGTTTCGGCCTCCGTCGCGGCTGTTGCCGCCGCCGTCTCGGCCTCCGCGAGGGCGGCAAGGGCTTTATCCAGGATGGAGGGCGACGGCGGACGGGGCGTTCGTCCCACGGCCTGGAGGCGGGGCTTCTCCGGCGCGTCTGCAGGCTGTCGCCTTGTCGACGGCTTCGTCGGCTGCCTCGATCGCCCGCCGGCCGCGCGTGGAGTTTCCGGTTCCGGGCCCGCCGGCATCGGCTGCGGCGGTGCGGGCGGCTCGGGCAATTGCCCGAGCGCGGAAGGAACGGCGACCGCGCCTTCGAGATCAACCCGGTCCACGCCGTCGGCCGTAAGAACCCGCAGAAGCATGCCGCTCTGGACGGCAGCGGCCGCAGCCGCGTCTGCTGTGGCTGCCCGCAGCGTTTCTTCCACTTCAGAGGCCACCGGGCCGCTGATGGCCCGGCCCTGCTGTTCCGCAGCGAGACGGGCGGCGCTGACGGCTTCAGCGAGGAGCTTGCGCCGCTCCCGGGACAGCTCCCGCAGGGCCGCGGCGTCGAGCGCGGCTTGCGCGCCCTGCATCGTCTCCCCAAGGTTCCGCAGCTGCCGCACGGCCTCCGGCATGTGGTGCGCCAGCATGTTGACCGCCCAGGCCGCGGCTGAGGGTTTGGGAAGGGCTTTGATGGCCTGGGAGAGCGGCCGGTTGGACCCGGCCGCGGCGGTCTTCGCAGCGGCGGCGCGGGCTGTCACGAATTCGTCGAAGGGCAGGGCATACAGGCGCCCGGCGACGTCGGCAAGCTCCTGCTCTTCCATGAAGGCCATCTTAGGACGGCGGCGATCGCCGCATCGCACCACGCGGTGAACGGATTTCGTGTAGGGATTCCGCGCCCCAAAGGGCCGACGACGGCTGGGGGGACACCGCCCTGGTCTCAGACAGGCGGCACCGCCGCCGGCCCAGCCCCGGTGATCCACTTCCCATTATCCTCCCTGTTAAGGCGGTGAAACAGCTTGGCGGACAACATCATTCATGGCTGCGGGTGGCTGCGGATCCTTGTCGGCGGGTGGCTGGTGCCGGCGGACGTGCTTCTATAGGGCGGCCAGCAGTTGCCGCATTTCCTGGATTTCGGCTTCCTGTGCGCTCACGATGTCCTTGCTGAGTTTGACCGCGTCCGTATTCTTACCGGCAGTGGTCTCGGTCTTGGCCATAACGATCGCGCCTTCATGGTGGGCGATCATCTGCTGCAGGAAGAGCCGGGCAGCCTCCCTTCCCTGGGCGGCGTCGAGCTTCTTGAGGTCCTCATCGCCCACCATGCCGCCCATGCTGTGGCTGCTGTGGCCGGAGGGCATCTGCGTGGGTTCGTTCCAGCTCTGGAGCCAGCCGGTCATCAGATCAATTTCTGGGTCCTGGGCGGCCTTGATCTTGGTGGCCAGGGCCGTCACCTGGACAGGAATGTCCTGCTTCTTCAGCATCTTGTCGCTCATGTCCACGGCTTGGGCGTGGTGCGGGATCATCATCTGGGCGAACGTGACGTCCGCGGCGTTGTGATCGGTGGCCGAGTCCGGGGCGCCGGTGGAGGGTGCGCTGGAGGAAGTGCCGCCGTGGTCCATGCCGGGCATGGACGTGCCTGAGGATCCGGTGCCGGATCCGCTGGCGCAGCCGGCCAGGGCAAGGGCTGCGGCGATGGCTGTGGCGGAGAGGGGGAGAAGTTTCTTGTTCATGGCAAATCAGGTCCTTCAGATCATCATGGGCGTATGGTGCCCCGGGAGGTGCGCATCAGGGCTGCGGGCTGCGGCCCGGACGGGCCGCAGCAAGGGACTGCGCGGGAACTGGTCATTTCCGGCGCAAATATCCTGCTTTACGTCCTGCTGATGGACAGCTCGCCCGGCGACGGACTGCCGGGAAGATAGGGATAGGACCCGTGGACGGCCGCGGGCGCGCCTGCGCTGGAGACGGCGCCGAAAACGGCCGTGCCCGGCACCGGGACGGTCAGCGACCCGGTCTTCCCTGACGGGGTACAGGACACCGTCATCGAGTGCATGCCCGCGCAGTTGCCGGAGCAGGAGCACTCCTCGGCCGAGACGCCGTCAGCATTGTGCCCGCCCGAAGAATGGCGGCCAGAAGACGTGCCGGGGGTGCTATGCGCCGCATGACCACCAACCGCTGCGGATCCTGCATGGTCCGTCGCAGCGTGCGCAGCCGTGAGGGCGGCAGGGGGATGCATGCCGTGGCTCCCCGTGATGACGTGCATGCCCAGGATTCCGGCGAGGACGGCAAGGATGCCGGCCAGCAGCCCGGCGCGGCAGAAGAACGCGGACGCGGCGTTCCGGCGGGATGCAGCCATGATGCTCCTCCTTCCGTTCGGGCTGGTGTTTAGGCTACCGGCCTTGACCGGGTGGCCGGTGCTTTAGGCCGGTGGGTCAACGAACCGCGGCGGGGTTGAGTTTCACCCGCCGCAGCAGCTGGGCATTGAGCGCAACCACGATGGTGGAGGCGGACATCAGCACCGCGCCCGCGGCAGGGGAGAGGACGACGCCGGCAAAGGCCAGCACCCCGGCGGCCAGCGGGACGGAAATGATGTTGTAGCCGGTGGCCCAGACCAGGTTTTGCCACATCTTCCGGTAGCTGGCGCGGGACAGATCGACCATCGACAGGACCGCCCGGGGGTCGTTGCCTGCCAGCACCACCCCGGCTGATTCCATCGCCACATCGGTACCAGCACCGATGGCGATGCCGACCTCCGCCCTGGCCAGTGCCGGGGAGTCGTTCACGCCGTCACCAACCATGGCTACCCTCATTCCGCGTGCCTGCAGCTCCGCGACCTTCTTGTCCTTGTCGGCGGGAAGGACCTCGGCGAAGACCTCGTCGATGTTTAGCTCGGCGGCGACGGCGGCGGCGACCTGGTGGGCGTCGCCCGTGATCACGGCGACCTTGATGCCCCGTCCTTGAAGGGCCGCGACAGCCTGGCGTGATTCTTCCCGGACCGCGTCCTCCAGGCTCACGGCGCCCAGAATCCGGTTTCCGTCCACGATGTGCAGCACGGCTGCGCCGCGGTCCATCCACGTCCGGGTGGCCGCTGACAGGGCTTCGGGTTCCGTCCTGCGCAGTTCCTTCAGCAGCGCCGGGCCGCCGACCTGGACAGTTCGCCCGCCGACGGTGGCGCGGACGCCCCGGCCTGTCATGGATGTGAAGCCTGTGGCCTGGGGGAGGTCCAGGCCCTGCTGGCGGGCCGCCCGGACGATGGCGCGCGCCACAGGGTGTTCGCTGTCGGACTCGACGGCGGCGGCCAGGGCCAGCAGTTCCTCACGGCTGATGCCGTCCGCAGCGGCAACATCTTTGAGCTCCGGTGCGCCCTTGGTCAGGGTGCCGGTTTTGTCGAAGAGGACGACGTCAATGGTGCGCATGCGTTCCAGAGCCATGCGGTTCTTGATCAGTACGCCTGCCCGGGCCGCCTGCTCGGTGGAGATGGCGATAACCAGCGGGATGGCCAGGCCCAGGGCGTGCGGGCACGCGATGACCAGTACGGTCACAGTCCGGGTGACGGCATCCGGAACGCTGCCCAGCAGGGTCCAGGCGATGAAGGTGATGGCACCGGCAGCCGTTGCGAAGTAGAACAGGAAGGCCGCGGCCCGGTCGGCCAGCGCCTGGGCTTTGGAGGATGAGGCCTGCGCCTCGGCAACCAGGCGCTGGATGCCGGCCAGCGCGGTGTCGTCTCCCACGGCGGTAACGCGGACCCTGACCGTGTTCTCCGTGGCGACCGTTCCGGCGACCACGGAATCACCGGCGGACCGGAGCACGGTCTTGGATTCGCCGGTGATCATTGACTCGTCGAATTCGGCCTGGCCGTCGATGATGGTGCCGTCTGCGGGCATGCGGGCGCCGGAGCGAACCAGCACCGTGTCCCCGGGCTGAAGGTCTGTGACGCTGACCGTTTCCGTGCCCGTGGAGGTGATGCGTTCGGCCTCATCGGGCAGCAGGGCGGCCAGTGCGTCGAGGGCGCCCCGGGCGGAGCCGAGGGCGCGCATTTCGATCCAGTGGCCCAGCAGCATGATGGCCACCAGCAGGGCCAGCTCCCACCAGAAGTCCAGATCGAAGCCGCCGATCCCCAAGCTCGTCACCCAGGAAGCAACGAAGGCGACCGTGATGGCCATGCCGATCAGCAGCATCATGCCTGGTTTCCGGCTCCTCAGCTCGTTCAGGCCGCCTTTGAGGAATGGCTGGCCTCCGTAGAGGAAGATCACCGTTCCCAGGAGGGGAGGGATCCAGATCGAGCCCGGGAATTCGGGCGGCATGTAGCCGAGCAGGTGCCCGAACATCGGGCTGAAGTACACCACCGGCACCGACAGGACGAGCGTCAGCCAGAACCTGTCCTTGAACATGGCCGTGCTGTGCCCGGCATGCTGGCCGTGGCTGTGCACCACATGGTCATCCTGGGCGCCGTGGCCTGCGTGGCTGTGGCGTCCGGGCGCGGTTGCCAGCGCCGCCGGCGGGGACGTCGACGCCCCGCCGCTGCCGGCGCCGTGTGGAGTGTGATCGGGGTGGTTATGGTGCTGAGTGTGGTCTTCCATGGTTCCTCCCTTTGAGGATGCGGGCTGTCCTGCGGACGGGATCTCCCGGGACAGCGGACCGGATTAGCGGGGGACCAGGCTGTATCCGGTGGAGGCGACGGCGTCATGGATCGCCTCGCGGGGCGCAGATCCGGAGATGACCAGGCGGGAGCGGCCGCCGGGGACTAGGTCGACAGATGCGGCTTCCACGCCCTTCACCGAGGCGAGGGTCTGCTGAACTGTCGCGACGCAGTGACTGCACGTCAGCCCTTCAAGGGCGTATTCGGCATCTTCGGTGGCCGCCAGGGATTCTGTTGTCTCATGCGAGCAGCAGCTGCAGCCCGAGTCGGCGGACACCAGTGGGAGTTCCTTACGGGATTCATTTCCGCACATGTCAGTTCCATTCCTTGAGAAGAAGTTATGGTCGCTGGGGTTGAACGGCTGTGACGGCGATGCGATGCACCGGCCTGGACATACCACTTCACTGACAACACCCTCAATATACCCCCAGGGGGTATAGCTGGCAAGTGTCTGAGGCCCTGAGCTTGTTCCGCTTTAAGCGAGTGCTTGAAGTGAACGATGCCATCAGGATGCGGGTCCGGCTCCCAGACGATGGGCGGTTTCCCGGGAGCCACTGTCGATCTGCAGCAGCTGCAGCGCCTCGGCAGCCGGAGATCCCGGATCGGCTGCGTACATCAAAATCCGGTGCCCGGACTCATCCGGCGGCGTGAGGACCTCGAAGTTGAGTTGCAGGTCGCCAACTTCCGGGTGGTGCATGAACTTCACGCCCGACATGCAGTTCTCCACCGGGTGTTTGGCCCATATGTTGGCGAATTCCTCGCTTTTCAAGGTCAGCTCACCGACCAGGGAGACCAGTTCCTGGTCATCGGCTGTGCGCCCGGCCACGAGCCGCAGGGACGCGACAGCACGCGTTACCTCTTCCTGCCAGTGCGTGTACAGCTCACGCGTGTGGCGGTCAAGGAACAGCAGCCGGGTCATGTTCGGACGGGTGGCGAGCATGTCGGGTGCGGCAAAGTCCAAATGGCCAGCCACCAGGCGGTGCCCGAGCGGGTTCCAGGCCAGGACCTCACTGCGCCGTCCAAGCACGACAGCCGGAGTGCCGGACATGGACCGGATCAGTCGGAGCGTTCCGGGCCGGACCTTGTCCGGCCTGGTCAGTGTGCGGCGCTTGCTCCTCCCCGGACGGGCCAGATTGAACAGGTGGGCGCGTTCGTCTTTGTTCAGGTCCAGCGCCCGGGCGATCGCGTCAATCACGGATTCAGAGGCATTGTTGCTCAGTCCCTGCTCAAGGCGGGTGTAGTACGTGTTGCTGACTCCGGCGATCATGGCCAGTTCCTCCCGGCGGAGGCCCGGCACACGGCGGATGCCGTAGTTCAGGAGGCCGACGTCTTCGGGCTGCAGTGCTGCCCTTCGGACACGAAGGAACTCCCCAAGTTCACTGAGATTGCTCATGGGGCTCATTCTGCCGGTCTTCAATGTCCGTGTCCTGTCACTGGGAGGGGTAGGCAGCGGAGGGTGTGGTTGATCCTCGGAGGGTCCCTGAGTCTGGAGAGGTGAAAGTGCCGCCAAATGCGGCCATATCTGCAGACAAGGATCACGCATATGACCACCCAACCGGAAGTATTCACCGGAGCCGGTATCCCGCCGTCGTTCGAGACCGAGACTTCGGCTGCCGGCAAGATGACCGGCCGGCAGCGGCTGGCGCTCATCGTCCTGCTCGCCGCGAGCTTCACCCTCGCCGTCGACTTCTCCATCCTCAACGTAGCGCTGCCGGCCATCGGCGCCGACGTCGGCTTTACCCTGGAAAACCTCCAGTGGATCGCCACGTCGTTCGCCCTCTGCGCCGCGGGGCTGACCCTGCTGTTCGGACGGGTCGCGGACGTGGCCGGCCGGCGGAAAATGTTCCTCATCGGCATGGCCCTCCTAGGCGCCGCGTCTCTGGCAGGAGGCCTGGCCGGCGACCCCGCCCTGCTGCTCATCGCCCGTGTCGGGCAGGGCATCGCCACGGCCATCGTGGTGCCCGCCGCACTGTCGCTGCTGCTGAACTCCTTCCCTGAAGGAGCACTGCGGGACAAAGCCCTTGGACTTAACGGCTCGCTCATGGCAGCCGGGTTCACCACGGGAGCAATCCTGGGCGGGCTGCTGACGGACCTGCTGAGCTGGCGCTGGGCGTTCTTCATCAACGTCCCGGTCGCCGCCGCGGTGCTGCTCATCGCCCCCGCTGTCCTTGCCGAAAGCAGGCCCACCACCAAACTCAGGCTCGACGTACCAGGCGCCCTCTCAGTGACTCTGGGCCTGTTGGCGCTGGTCTTCGGCCTGACCAACGCCGCTGAGCACTCCTGGAGCCACCCCCTCACCCTTGGCTCCCTCGCTGCGGCCGTGGTGCTGTTCATCGTTTTCACCGCCCTCGAGCACAAGGCCCCGTCGCCCCTGGTGCCGCTGGGTGTCCTGAAGCGCTCCACTGTCGCGTGGGGCAACATCGCAGGAATGCTGGCATTCGTCACCGAAACGTCCCTGGTGTTCCTGCTGACCCTGTACCTGCAGCAGGTCCTCGGCTACACCCCGCTCGGCGCCGGCCTGTCCTTCGCGGTGCTGGGCCTGGGCACAGTTTTGGGCGGCATTCTCGGACCCAAGGTCATCGCCAAGGTCGGGAACAAGAAAGCCATCCTTTACGGTTTCATCATCCAGGCCATCGCCACCGGAGCCCTCGTCCTGCTCAGCGCCGACCCGGCATCCATCGTCCTGCTCCTGGCGGCCACCTTCATCGGCGGCGTCGCCAACCTCGTCGTCATCGTCGGCTTCATGGTCACAGCCACATCCGGGCTGCCCGATACCGAACAGGGCCTTGCAACTGGCCTGACCACCATGAGCCAGCAGATCGGCATCACCATGGGCATCCCGATCATGAGCGCCATCTTCACCGCCCAGTTGCTCGCCCTGGGATCCACCTCAAGCCCGGCGGTTCTCAACAGCGTGGCCCTGGCCATCGGCGTGAACGCCGGCCTGTGCCTCGCCGCGGCGCTGGCTGTCGCGCTTTTCCTCCGCGAACCAGTCCCAGCGGAAGCTGTGAAATCCATCGCAATGCCGCCCGCCGACAAGGACGTTGCCAAGCTGGCAGGCGGCTAGGCTCAACCTGTGATGAGTTCGCAGAACGACGACGAACGCTACGTCGTCCGCCGGTGGTGGAGGGGGAGATCACTGCCTTGGGCGGCCCTGGTTGTTGTCTCCATAGTGCTGACAGGCATCGCCCTGGAGCGGACTGCATTCTTCTTATACGAACCTGTCCCGGCGTTTGTTGAGCGGCTGCGCGTGGGCAGGCTGTTCATGCTCGCGGGGTCCGCCGCGTCGATTGCAGCAGCGGTGTGGTCACAGGTCCGGAGCTACCCGCTTTGGGTAACGATCTGCGTGGCCGCGCCGGCAGTGCTGGCTGGCATGGCGACGATGATCACGGCGCCCCCGTCTCTGACTCCACAGATCGCCGGTCTCGTCGCCCTACCGGCAGCCCTGGCAGGGCTGGTCGGAGGGCTGCTTTTTCGGCGCCAAGGGACGATCCAGCCTGGTCATGCGTCAGACCCATGAACCCGCCTGGGTGTCCTCAGCGCCGGCGGCATCATGGCAAGCCTTGGGCTGCTGCTCGTCGTGCCGGTGGTGCTCGCGATCCTGTCCGGCGGCTTTGGCCGGTGCAATTGTGACGGTGAAGCGACGGGACGCATGAGCACTCTCCGGCGGTGACAGGGTTTCCGGGTGGCCGGCGGGGGCGGTGACCGCAGTCAGAGCGCGCGAATGGCGTCAGGGTGACGCTCTCTCCGTGCCAGCCCGCGGACTACAGCCAGTCCACCGTGTCGACGCACCGCAAGCTGCGCCAGGACCGTTGCGACTTCCTCGTAGGCCTTCTGCGGCAGATCCGGCCCCCTTTTGTCTCCCACGCTGACGGCAAGGTCATCGAGGTGAACGACCAGTTCCACCAGGCGCGTCCTCAGATACTCCTCCACAGTCACTACGACGCCGTTAAGGACTTCGATGCGCTGGTCCATCACCGCCTCATTGAGACGCGTGGACAACCGTTGACGCGCTTCCCCGACCTCCCGGGCCAGAGACTCCGGTCCGACTGAGGCAGCATCCCGGGAGCGGGCGCGCACAGCTCGGTGGAAGTCGCTGTCTACGGGGTCGTGTGCGCCCAGCACAGCAACCATGTATCCGGCGGCGTCGGTGACCTCAGTGTTGTCGGCGGCGGGTACGTCGATGTACTTCTCAACTGTCAGCACGCCACGCGCCAGGTGCCCAGTCAGGCCGGCGACGGTGTACCCCTCAAGGGCACTGGAGTCCTCCCAGTGCCTGGCTACAGCCTCACTGCAGAGTGCCACCTCAACCCGTTCAGCCGCAGCCAAGAATGTACTGAGCACGCTGGGCCATGAACTAGTCACACAAACTCCGATTCCGCTGTCCCATGACTCCTACTCCGGAGGGTCCATGCCGCTGCCATTGCTCGCGAACCGTCCCGAGAGGAACTTACCAGCCAGGCGGCGGCCCTAAGGATTTATCTGCGTCACGCAACAGATTAATCGTCAAATGACGATTAATCTGTTAGAGTTGCACCATGATCTCGACATTCGCGAAGTTTCCGCAGGGCTGGACATCCTTCTCCCGAGCCACCGGGATGCGTTTCCCCGCCGGGGAATGCCACATCCAGACCGACAAGGTCATGGACGGCGAAACCCCGCTCTACCTGTATCTGACGGGCGCGGACGCCAACGATTACGTCACCGCAGGCATGTGGATCGACTACGCCCACCAGGCCGGCCACAAGGTCACCGCCCTCATCCCGTACCTCCCCGGGGCCCGGCAGGACCGCGGCAACCCGTTCGGAGCCAAGGTGTACGCCAACCTGATCAACGCCATGGAAGCCGACGAGGTCGTCTGCTTCGACCCGCATTCCGAGACGATGCCCGCCCTGGTGAAGAACCTGCGCGTGGTCCACTCCGACTCCGTGATCAAGAAGGCCCTCCGCAAGCACCTGGCCGGATACGCCGGCATCATCTGCCCCGACGCCGGGGCCCGGGAGCGGACCGAAAAGACTGCGGCAACCCTCGAGCTGCCCGTCTACTACGCCACCAAGCACCGCGACTTCACCACCGGCCGGCTCTCCCACTTCGAGTGCGAAGAACTTCCCGCCGACGGCAAGTTCCTGGTCGTTGATGACATTTGCGACGGCGGAGGCACCTTCCGCGGCCTCGCCGAAGCGACCGGCCTGCCCAAGGAACGCCTCGACCTGTGGGTCAGCCACGGGGTGTTCTCCGGGAACGCCGCCGCCCTTAACGAGCACTTCGGCAACATCTTTACCACCGACTCCCACCCCGGCGCCGTCAACCCCTCAGTCGGGGCCAGCGTCTCACCCCTGATTCACCACCTCCTCGAAGGGACCAAGTAACCATGAGCACCGTCCTCAGCACCCGAATCACCGCCCCGTCCGTCACCGCCGCCCTGTTTGAGACGGACGCTTACAAGCTGGGCCACCGCGCGCTCTACCCCGCGGGGACCACAGGTATCCTCAGCAACTACACCAGCCGCGGTTCCCGTATCGACGGCGTCACCAAGGCCGTCCACTTCGGCCTCCAGGCCTTCCTGCAGTCCTACTGCATCGAAGCGTTCGCACCCTTCTTCGCAGCAGACGAGGACGAGGCCGTCGCCGAATACGCAGCCGTCCTCGAATCGATCCTCGGTCCGAACGACATCGAGACCGACCACGTCCGCGCCCTGCACCGCCGCGGCTACCTGCCCCTGATCTTCCGCGCTGTTCCGGAAGGCACCAAGGTGCCGCTGCGCGTTCCCTCCTTCACCATCGAGAACACCGAGCCGGAATTCTTCTGGCTCGTCAACTACATCGAGACGGTCCTCTCCGCCGCTGTCTGGCACCCCTCCACCACAGCGACCATCGCCGACCACTACCGCGGCATCCTGGAGGAGGCCGCGGAAGTCACAGGCGTGGACCGGGCGAGCGTGAACTGGCAGCTGCATGACTTCTCCTACCGGGGCATGACCGGCACGGCAGCCGCAGCCGCCAGCGGTGCCGGACACCTGCTGTCCTTCACAGGCAGCGATTCCCTTGCCACCCTCGACTGGGTCAACCGCTACTACCCGTCTGAAGCCGGGAAGGACAACGGACTGGTTCTCGGCTCGGTCCCGGCCACCGAACACTCCGTGATGTGCGCAGGCATCAGCGAATCCAGTGAACTTGAAACTTTCGAGCGCATCCTGGACAAGCACAAGTCCGGCATCGTGTCGGTGGTTTCCGACACCGACGACTTCTTCAAGGTCCTCACCCAGATCCTGCCGGCGCTGAAAGACCGGATCCTGCAGCGCGACGGCAAGCTCGTCATCCGCCCCGACTCCGGTGATCCCGCAGACATCATCTGCGGCACGATGTCCCGCCCGGGTACCGTCGTCGCCGACCAGGTCCGCACCAT
Source organism: Arthrobacter sp. B2060 (assembly GCF_059090445.1). Taxonomy (NCBI): domain Bacteria; kingdom Bacillati; phylum Actinomycetota; class Actinomycetes; order Micrococcales; family Micrococcaceae; genus Arthrobacter; species Arthrobacter sp. B2060. The sequence goes on along the minus strand of NZ_JBNHFR010000001.1, from coordinate 110,586 downwards.
GGACGAGTCACCGGAGTTCTACGGCGCGGTCCAGCTGCTCTGGAACGTCTTCGGCGGCACCACCAACGCCAAGGGCTACAAGGTCCTCGACAGGCACATCGGCCTCATCTACGGCGACTCCATCACCATCGACCGTGCCAAGGACATCTGGACCCGTCTGGAAGCCATGGGCTTCGCCTCAGAAAACATCGTCTTCGGGGTCGGATCCTTCTCCTACCAGTACGTCACCCGCGACAGCCTCGCCTCGGCCATCAAGGCCACCTGGGCAAAGATCAACGACGTCGAGCACAACCTGCTCAAGGACCCGGCCACCGACAACGGAACCAAGAAGTCCGCCACCGGGCGCCTGGCCGTGTTCCGCAATGACGACGGCGAGCTGTACCTCGTGGAGAAGGCCACCCCGGAGCAGGAAGCGGCGTCGCTGCTCCAGCCGGTCTGGGCCAACGGCCAGTTCATCCGCCGCCAGTCCTTCGCCGACGTCCGCGCAGTCCTCGGCAACATCGCGTCCTAGGCAATCCCGTGGCACCGACAAAAGGACCCGAAATGGAACCACATACGGTCGCCGCATGCCTGGCCAGCGCCGAGCGGGAGCTGGATGGATTCGAACGCCAGCCCCCGCTCGGTGCCCGCGCCTATCTGCGCGGCCGAAACTCGCGCCGCGCAATCATCCTCGAACTTAGAGAAGAATTGACGCATGACCAAGAGTGACCTTCCGCAGCAGCCGCTCGTCTCCATCGACACGGTGCCCCTGATTCTCCGCGAAGGCCAGTGGCGCGTTGTGCTCGGCATCCGCGAGTTCGAGCCGTACGTCGGCCAGGCTGCCCTGCCAGGCGTGCTCCTGCGTCCCATGGAGAGGCTGGCGGAGGCAGCGCTCCGCGCGCTCGAAACGAAGGTCAACATCCCGGAAAAGCATGTCCTGTTCCTGATGAACACGGGTGCTTTCGACAATCCCGACCGCGACCCCCGCGGACCAACCCTCTCAATCGCCCATCTTGCCGTGATCGACCCGGAGGACGAGCCCGAGGGCGTCGTCTACCAGCGGCTGGCCGTTACCACCGACCTGCCCTTCGACCACTCTGCCATCATCATGGCCGCCGCCAAGGCAGCGCTGGACGCGCTTTGGGTGAACGAGATGCTCACCCGCGCCCTGCTGGGGGAGAAGTTCAGCACCGCGGACGTCGCCCGCCTCATGCGAGACCTCTCAGCGGCCGCCTCGGAGAACGAACCCGACACCTCCAACCTGGGCCGGGAACTGGCGCGGAACCCACGGCTGGTCAAGGCAGCCGCCCCTGCCGCGCCGGTCGGAAAAGGACGCCCCGCAGCGGCGTGGGCCTGGGCAGAATCTTGGTCCAGGCCGACCCGCAATGCGGCCTCCTAAGCGGCGGGCGCATCCTCAATAAGAGCTCCCGGACGTCGGCGTACAGGAACAGGTTTGGCGCTCAGCGGCCAAGCTCGGTGGAGAGCCGATGCTTGGCAGGGATGTTTAGGGCAGACTGGTGGCGTGAGCGGAATCCGGTGGGTGCTGCATGTCGATCTCGACCAGTTCATTGCGGCGGTCGAAGTGCTCCGGCGGCCGGAGCTTGCGGGCAAGCCGATCATTGTCGGCGGTCGGGGCGACCCCACGGAACGAGCTGTGGTGTCCACCGCATCCTACGAGGCCAGGGCGTTCGGGGTGGGTTCGGGAATGCCCTTGCGCATTGCGGCCCGGAAAGTGCCCGACGCAGTGATTCTGCCCGTCGACCAGGAGGCTTACCTCGCGGCGTCTGAAACGGTGATGGCCACCCTGCGCGCGCAGCCCGGCGCCACCGTGCAGGTGCTGGGCTGGGATGAAGCCTTTGTAGGCACTGAGACAGAGGACCCGGAAGCCTACGCCCGGCAGGTGCAGGCGGCTGTCCTCGAGCGAACGCAGCTGCATTGCAGCGTGGGCATCGGCGACACCTTGGTCCGAGCCAAGGTCGCCACCGGTTTCGGTAAGCCGGCCGGCGTCTTCCGTCTCACTGCCGGGAACTGGCTCGACGTCATGGGCAGCCGGCCCACCAAGGACCTGTGGGGCGTCGGAACCAAAGTGTCGGGCCGGCTGGCCAAACTCGGCATCAACACAGTCGCCGAGCTCGCAGCGTCAGACCCCCAAGACCTGGTCCCGGAGTTCGGCCCCAAGATGGGTCCCTGGTACGCGGAGCTCGGACGCGGGGACGGCGCCAGCGTTGTGGATGACACCCCGTGGGTTGCCCGCGGGCACAGCCGGGAGACCACCTTCCAGCAGGACCTGACCGAGCCCGCCCAGGTGGACGACGCCGTGAGGGAGCTGACAGCGCGCGTCCTGGAGGATGTTGTGGGCGAAGGACGGCCCGTGGTTGGGCTGACCCTTAAAGTTCGGTACGCGCCGTTCTTCACCAAGACCCACGCGAAGAAGATTCCCGAGACATTCGACCGGAACGAAATCCTCGCGCGGGCCTTGGACCTCGCAGCCGGAATCGAAGCGGGCCGTCCGATCCGGCTCCTGGGCCTGCGGGCTGAAATGGCAATGCCCGATGATGCCCGAAAGGGACATACGCCGACGCGTGGCGGTTGGTGACGGCCTCGGTCGACGATGACGCCACCTTCGACAAGCCGGAGTCTCGTGGCCGAACGAGAGGCGGTGTTGATGGCCTCTTGGACGTGGACGGAAAGCATCGCGATTGACGTCTTCTCCAGCGTCCAAACCGGTCCGCCCTCATGTTGATGACGGGCACCCTGTCTCTGTACTCAAGGCCTCGGCGACTCAGCAGCTTTAACCAGCAAAAAACCCCGCATCATCGTCGAGATCAACGACAATACGGGGTTCTTCCCGAGCTTCCTATCAGAATCGAACTGATGACCTTTTCATTACGAGTGAAGGAATCACGGGGCCTCACGGGCAGTCCCGGTGGTGGTCTGAGCCCTGTCATCTAGCCAAATTTCCTGGGCGAAGCACTCACGGACCCTCCCGTCAGTCACTTTCCAAAGTGTGCCCCAAAGTGTGCCCTTCAGGGGTGATGTCGAAAAGTGACACCTGCCGTCTTTCGTGCGGCATAGGGAAGGCTGTGAAGAGAAATGAAGACACCGAGAAGACAATCTGGCTGACCCGCAAGGAGGCAGCAGAGCACATCCGGCTCAGCCCGGCCACCCTCGCAAATTGGGCAAGCCTCGAGTGCGGACCTGAATACGTCCGAATCGGCCGGGGCCGCGTCCTCTATCAGTTGGCCGACATTGAGGCTTGGATGCAAAACCAGGCGAAGAGGGCAGGCTAAATGGGCCGCGCAAAGATGCCCGCCTGGCAACTTTTTCAGTACAAACCCAGGAAAGACGAATCTGGTGTGTGGACAGCCCGAAGCCGGTACAACGACGATGCGGGAGTTCGGCATGACATCAAGCGGTCAGGCCGGACCAAAGGCGCCGCCGACCTTGCCTTGCGGCGTGCCGTCGAAGAGGCTCAAAAACAAGCCGAACAGCGTAAGAAGGATGCCGAAGAAGCCGAGGCGGAGGCCTCTGTCGTAACTCTGGAAGAGCTGTCGGAGCGCTGGTTGCAGGTACGCAAACCTTCCCCTGTGAAAATCGATCACATCACCCAAACCGGTGCGTCGCCTACCAACGGCCTGCGTATGCAGACATGGACCTCGTACGCAGGAAACCTCCGTCGCCATCTACTTCCTGTCCTGGGAGGATTCCCTGTGGCTGAGCTGAAAACCCCCGAGTGCGAAAATGCCATCCATAGCCTGTACGACAAGGAAACCGGAACGGGGTACAGAACCGCAGATATGGCTAAACAGGTGCTTAGCCAGATCATGGACTACGCCGTACGCCAAGGGCTTCGGCCAGACAACCCTGTCCGCTTTGTCTCCAAGGTGCCCAGCCCCAGGAAGCTCCCGACAAGACTGAAGCCATCCACGGTGGCAGCAGTACATGAGGCAGTACGCGCCCGGCAGCCAGAGCCAGGAGTCGGAGGGCCCAAACCGACCGGACGGCTGTCCGACGTTGTGGAATTCCTCTTCGCTACCGGCGTTCGCATTGGTGAGGCACTTGCCGTGCGCTGGGACGACATCCATTTCGATGGAGACCGCATCTTGGTAACGGTGAGTGGCACCTTGGTTGAGAAAGACGGACTCTTCTACCGTCAGGACTATCCCAAGACCGATAGCCAACGGATACTGCAGCTGACGCAGGACTGGATCCAAGCCATGATTCGGCAACGGCACAGGAACAAGCGTCCCACCCGCACCAACGCTGTTTTTGCCACACGGAACGGGACCTTCGTCCGGCCCAGCAATCTCAGGGACGACCTGAAGAAGGCAAAAACGGCAGCCCATATCAGCGAGAAAATCACGCCACACCTCTTCCGATCAACGGTCAGCAGCGAGATCGCTGAGCACTACCGCGATGAAGCCGCGCAACAACAGCTGGGCCATTCCTCACCCGAGACGACACGCAGGCATTACATCCATCGACCGGAGATTGTGCCCGACTACTCAGACGGACTCAAGAATGTCGCTCCTCCAAAGAAAGGAAACTCTGAGTCTGACTGACCGTCTTTCAGTTTCCCGGTCGCTACACAAGATTGGTCCACGCCTTTAGGCATTTCCGCTGGTGTTGCGGACTGCAGTGCTTGAACGCATGGCTGGGCTCTTGATGATTCGTCTGCAGCGACGGGCCAGACCTCGACGCTTTTTATTGCTCATCCAGCATGCGAGAAATTTGTCTTTGCTCGGGCTCTGACGCTGTATTACGCCGTGCTTCGGAGAGGTCCACGCCCGCTCAGTGCGCCATAATCACTTGAGCTTCTTCTGCATGCCAGTCAGCCGTTCCACGAGCCCGACGTGGTCGTCGGTCAGGCAGTTGCGGCATTCGACGAGATCCAGTGCCATGGGACGTGCCTTCCGAACGTGCTCACGGGTTGGGGCCACCCAAACGTTAGCAACGCATGTCCCGACCAGTTGAAGACCGCCACAAAATCGAACAGCGGTCCGGGGCAGCCGCTAGCCTCGACGCGGCGATGAGAACCGCTCGATGATCCTTTCCACTTGGCGGGCGATGCGCGACCAGGGGCCGTATGGCCCCCAGATCTCCGGCGGGAAGAGGCGCCGCCAGAAAGTCAGGAACCGGTCAGTGATGGGTTGCAGCCAGGACAGAACCCTGCAGAGGATGACAATGACCCAGCTCGGGGTCGCGTACATGCACAGGTTGATCAGGCCGGCATCGACGTCGAGGATGATGTTCTTCATTTCCGTCCAGGTGGGGAAGAACGTCTGCGTCTTGTTGAACTCGATGACGAACCCGGCAAGCTTTCCTTTCCCGGGGTTGAGGAACTCGCGCGTGAAGGCCCAGTCTTCGCTGGTGCCGGAGGTCGGGTATGTCGTGGACTGCCACAGCCAGAAGGCCTGTTTGCTGACATACCCCTGGTTGCGGACGGCATTGATCCCGTCGCGTATCACGTTGGCAGCGGCGGTGACCTCAGCCTGGCGGGCTGCCGGGAAGTACTCGCCGTAAGCATCGTCGGCTACGCCGCGCTTCCCGTCCCAGGCGGTGTTCATGAACGACTTGGAGGCGTCTGTGCTCTGGTTCTCGTCGTCACCCCACGGGTACAGGACGTTGCCGGTGTAGGAGTGCACGTCCACGAAGTAGCGGGTCTTCGGGAAGCGGTCCACGAGCCATTGGACGTTCCGGCCCTCGGGCTCGGAGAACGGGCCGGTCCCGTGGAAGAGAGGAGATGCCGGATCTTCCGAGGCGAGGGTGCCTGCGTACGCAGATGGGGAGAACTTGGTCTTGAAGTCCCAGAGGAAGTCATAGTTTCGGTTGACGTCCACGCCGATCTTTGCCGGGTCGCCGCCGCTGCTGGCGGGGTTGCGGTTCTTCCGCCAGAGCGCCTGGTTGGAGTTGGGCGCCCCGCCCATGCTGTATTTGCGCCCGTCAGGGTTGATGTCGGGGAAAACAACGACATCTGTGCGGTCCACGATCGTGCGGATAGTTGAGGCGGTGAACGTCTTCCCGCCATAGGCGAGGCCCGAGTTGGTGGTATAGGCCTTGAGGAGGTCTGCGGCGAGGTTGACCAGGACATCGGGGCCACCCCACTCGCGGGCGTGCACACCACTGACGAACACCAGCGTAGGCCGGCAACGGAAGCGCGGGTTTCCGCGGATCAGGAGAGCGTGGCTGCGGAATCTCTCGTGCGTGAGGTTGGGCAGGTCGAACAGTTGCGTCAGCCCGGGATAGGTGTTGTTGAGCCCGATGAGGGCCGATTCGATCTCGGTGACGTTGAGGAATGTCATGACCCTGCCTTCCCGCTGGGGTCGGTGTTCTCGCCGACCTTGCGGCCCAGACCTTCGGGTGCGATGCGGCCGCCGTCGTACCGGTCGCCTTTGCCAACTTCATCCAGGCGGACACGGGCCTGCTCCGACAGGTTGTCGCCGACGCTGATTTCGTACCCGTCGGCGCGGAGGGTTTCGATCTGCCGGGAGGAGAGGAACGCGTCCAGCGACCCGGTCCCGTCTTGGTTGTCGGAAATGTTCGGGTGGTCGCCGATGTCGACCTCACCCTCGCGGAGCAGCTGGTTGATCTGCTCCGGGTTGCCTTTGACCTTGACCGCGAACCTGTCGTCCGCGCGTTCCGGTCCGCTGTCGTCGGCTGCCTGGTCTGTCATTGCGTGGACTCAGTCCCCTACTCGGCTCGGCCCTCCCCCGCGCATATGCTACGGCGAACTCCCGTTCGGCAACAGTGCGGAAACCTACTATTCTGGCGGCCGGTAGCCGGGTCAGGGCGGCGCGTCCTGGCGAGAGCGGCACCAACGTCCGCGATAAGGGATGCGGACAAGGTTCCGCTGGCTCACAGGGCGGATGCTGGCGGTAACCTTTCCTCTTTTTCACCGCTGCGTTCGTCGGCACTCTAACCTCAGAGAAAAATCTGAGTGACTGGGGGACTTCGATGAGACCATTACTGACCGGGACCGTCCTGACGGCGGCGATGCTGCTGAGCGCATGCTCCACGCCGGAGCAGGGGGCCCAACAGGCATCCACAGCGGCGCACCTATGTTCCAGCCGCAATCTAGGGCGAAATCGCAGGAAAAACGCAGGATCTCCGCCAAAGCTCAAGAACAAAAGAACTTCTAGGTTAAAGTTTTGGCGGGGGCCCGGGCCGTTCAGAGTACTCGTGTTTCCCGCCCCCGCCCGTCCGCCGGTGCCAGCGCCGGCCATGTCCCTGAGGACCACATGCCAGCACCGCGCCTGACCAGCGTCGTCGCCTCACTCAGCGCCGCCGCCCTCTTGCTCAGCACATTGTTCGCCCTTCCCGCGGCAGCCGCCCAGGAGCCGGCCATCGACCCGGGGCCGGTGGCACCGCCTTCAACAGCCAAAGAGCTGCCCGCCCAGGCGGCCAACCGCTTCGTCGTGAAGTTCAAGCCCGGGACTGCCGGGGCCGCCAGCGCGCGGGCCAAAGCCTACCGACAGGCCGGCCGCACCTCAAGGGTCTCCGTGAAGGAGCTCCGGGCGACGGCCACCGGGGAAACCGTCGTCCAGACCAGTGAGACTCTGACCCCCGGCGAACGCGCCAGCGTCGTCGCCTCACTGCGGGGTCAGACCAATGTCGAGTACGTCGCGCCGGACACCTTCGTCCGACCAGCCGCGACCGTCTCCGACCCTTTCTTCCAGTACCAGTGGGACTATTCGGAATCCACCGCCGGCATACAAGTACCGGCCGCGTGGGACGTGACCACCGGTCGAGGGGCCACCGTCGCCGTCATCGACACGGGCATCACCACGCACAGCGACCTGGCGGCCAACATCGTCCCCGGCTACGACTTCATCTCTGACCCGGGCATCAGCAACGACGGGGACGGCCGCGACACGGACGCGACCGACGCCGGTGACTACTGCAACGGCGCACCCTCCTCCTGGCACGGAACCCACGTGGCCGGCACTATCGCCGGAGTCGGCAACAACGGCCGAGGAATCGCCGGCGTCGCCTACGGCGCCAAGGTCCAGCCGCTCCGTGCCCTCGGATCGTGCGGCGGCTACATGAGCGACATCGCCGACGCCGTCGTCTGGGCCGCAGGCGGAACGGTCACCGGCCTGCCCGCCAACCCCACGCCCGCCCAGGTCATCAACATGTCCCTTGGCGGCTCAGGGCAGTGCGAGGCCTACTTCCAGTCCGCTTTGGACTTCGCCTCATCCAGGGGAACGGCTGTGATCGCCGCGGCCGGCAACGAGAACTCGCCGACCTCCGAGTCCACCCCCGCCAACTGCGACAAGGTCATCACCGTCGGCGCCACCGGCCGGGACGGCAGCCGGGCGTTCTATTCCAACTACGGCCCGGAAGTGGATGTCAGCGCACCCGGCGGTGACGCGACCGCCAGCGGTTTCAACGCGATCCTGTCCACGTGGAATGACGGCGAGACCACCGTCGGCACCGAAGCGTACGGCTTCATGCAGGGCACCTCGATGGCCGCACCCCACGTGGCCGCCCTCGCCGCGCTGATGATGACCTCCGGTTCCACCCTCACCCCAGCCGATGTGGAAGCGAAAATGAAGGCCACCGCCAGGCCGCTGCCCGGCACCTGCGACACGGGCGGCTGCGGCACCGGTCTGGTCGACGCGTGGGCGGCAGTCCGGGCCTCGATGCCCGTAGCACCCGCGCTCACTCCCGGGAAGCCAGCCATTCTGGGTAACCCAGAGTACGACCGGACATTGACCGCAGACGAGGGCGCTTGGACGCCGACGGGACTTATCTACAGCTACGAATGGCGGCGCAACGGCGAGCCCATTCCCGGCGCCACCGACCGCAGCTACCATCTCGACCTCGGCGACCTTGGTGCGTCCATCAGCGTCCGGGTCGTTGGTTACAAGCAGGGATGGGGCTCCGCCTCCGCGGTTTCTGACCCCGTAGTCGTCCCGGAACCGACACCGATCGCTACCATCGCTCCTGCGCCGAGTGACACGCCCACGCCGGAACCCACCCCCACGGAGACGGTCGCGCCTTCGCCAGCCTACGCCCCCTCGATTACGGGTGAGGCGAAAGTCGGCTCAACGTTGACGGCTCAGGAAGGCAGATATGGTTTCTGGACCTACCGGTGGTCGAACAGCGATGGTCCCATCGCCTGGGCCAACGGCAGGACCTACACTTCAAAACCTTCCGATCTCGGGAAGACCATTACGGTCACCGTCACGGTGCATAGCCTGTCACTGGATGAGGGGACCGTCACAGGAACCTCCGCCCAAACCGAGCCGGTCTCCGAAGGGACACTCACTGCCCCCAAGCCGACCGTCGCCGGTGACCCGGCCGTCGGTGCCACACTTTCTGCGGTTCCGGGCACTTGGACAGGGGACGCAACTCTTCGCTACCAGTGGTACCGGAGCGGTGCGTCAATCCCGACAGCGACGGCAAGGACTTACACTCCTGTCGCCGAAGACTTGGGACAGCCGCTCACGGTCGCCATCGCCGGCTCCGTTGCCGGCTACACTCCGCTCACGGTTGAATCCGATGCAACGGCACCAGTTGCCGCCGGCACCCTTACCGGAGCCACTCCTACGATCACTGGAACGGCAACTGTCGGCCAGAAACTGACTGCAGTCGCGGGTATCTGGACCGCGGGCACCACGCTGAACTACCAGTGGTACCGGAATGGAGTCGCCATCCTGGGCGCAATGACCAGCTCGTACACAACGGACGCCGCAGACCTCGGTCATCCAATGGCCGTCACGGTCACAGGAGCCAAAGTCGGATACTCATCGCTGACTCTTGGGTCTGCGGCAACGGCAGTGGTGATCGCTGGAACGCTCAGTGCCAGCAGCCCTTACATCCCGTCCAAGGCACCGCAATTGGGGGTCCAGATGCTGGCAGCCGACATGCAGTCGACGTGGCCCTCGGGCACCCGGATAACCAAATCCTGGTATCGGGCCGGAGTGCAAATTCCCAACTCCGGCAGCGTCTTCTACACCCCGCACGTGGAGGATGTCGGAAAGACCTTGACGATCAGAGTGACCGGCACGAAGGACGGCTACACACCGTTGACCTTGGAATCGGCCCCGACCGCTCCCGTTCTGGCAGGAACGCTTGCTGACCCAAACCCCATCATTACAGGCACCCCGAAGGTTGGATCTGTTCTCACAGCGCATGCGGACACTTCAAAGTGGCCGTTCATCACGCCAACTTTCCAGTGGCTTCGATCGGGCGCAGTCATCACCAACGCGAACAGCTCTGCCTACACCCTCACAGCCGCGGACTTGGGTAAAACGATCAAGGTCCGAGTTACGGGCGCCAAGGCCGGTTACACCACACTCGTCAAAGATTCACCCCAAACATCCTTGGTCGCCCTCGGGACGCTTTCAGCACCAACGCCGGTCATCAGCGGGACCAGGAAGGTGGGCTACGCGCTGACCGCAACGCCGGGCGCATGGACTGCGGGCACCACGCTGAAATATCAGTGGTACCGCTCCGGCGTCGCCATTGTCGGCGCCACCGCCTCGAAGTACACGCTGCCGGCTGCTGACCTCGGCAAGACTATGAAGGTCCGTGTCACCGGATCCAAGCCCGGCTACACCACCGTTATTAAGGACTCAGCTTCAACGACCGCCGTGGTCGCGGGCACCCTGGTTGCCCCGACCCCGTGGATCTCCGGCGTACCCCGGTACGGCTACACCCTCACCGCCAACACTGGCACGTGGACCTACGGGACGACCCTGAGGTACCAGTGGTACCGCTCCGGCGTTGCCATCACCGGGGCCACCGCCAAGACGTACCGCCTCGTCGCCGCGGACCGTTACGACACCCTCAAAGTCCGGGTTGTCGGGTCCAAGGCCGGGTACACGACGGTCACCAAATACTCCGGCCCCACCCTTCGGATTCCCTAGCAGCGTGGCTATCCCGACCTCAGCCCCGTGGCCGGGATAGTTTTTGCTATTTTCGAGACCCGCAGCCATTTTCTTGCTGCGGGTCTTCGTTTGGAGCTAACCGACGAAGACGCCAGTGAGCGATGAGTGCTGCCAGATGGGCCAAAAGTCAAAATGGAGTAAGCCTCAGCCGGTAGGAGCGACTGGTGTGGCAGGCATGGAGTCACTTTTCCTGGGCAGCAACGGGGGCTGAACGGCGTGGGCCGCTCCGACCCGGACCGGGAATTCCGCGACCTCATGCTCGGCGCCGTGGCAACCGCCGGCACACGACCCGGCTACTGACGCTCCCCGGCACTTGACCGAGTCTGGCCGACGCTAGGCTGGTTCGGAAAACGGTGCCGAAGGCGGGTACCAGCGGGGAGTGGGGGCAAGGTGCTGCAGGATCACCAGGTTGGGCTGCTGAAGAGATTCGTCCTGCGGGCGCGTATCGTTCAGGATCATTCCCTGGCGCAGGACATCGGGGAACTGCGGAAGATCGCACAGGAACAGGTCAAGCCCGTCCTCAAGCGAAACGTCAAGACCGGCGAAACGAGCGTTGAAATGACTCCGGTGGTGCTCATCCCGACGGAGCAGCTGGAGTCGGCCGCGGCCCGGGTCCGCCCCGTGTTTCTCAAGAGCGACAAGGTGCACTACGATGCCGTCCTCGACGCGGTCACGACTGCCATGAAGCGGCGCAATGGTGCCGCGGGCCTGATACAGCGGGCCAAGTTGCTGCGAAGAGAGTTCCACGTGGCGGACCCCGACTACCCCCACGGGATGCCCAAGACGCGGTGGGTCGGCGGCACCCTCACTAACAAGCAGCTCGCCGGGGCGTGGCTGTACGGGCACCTGCTTCACGAGGACGAAATCCGCCGCTCCTACAGCGGCGGGATGTACCCGGAAGAAATGTACCTGGCGGCCATGCACACGGTCTGCCGGGAGATGCTGGCCGTCATCGGAACGCTGCACCTCATCGAGGAGCTGCAGATCAGGGGCTGGCTGGATCTCCCTGAGGACATCTTCACCGGCGAGGTGACGGTGACTGCCACGTCCTGGGTGCCGCCGGGGGAAATCAGGCTGTACATTGCACCGGTTGATACACCCATGCCGGAGAGCCTCGACCTTGACCTGGAAACCGCTGGCTGGAAGGACGCCGTAGACGAATTCCTCCCGCTGCCGCCGCAACAGCAAAATTAGGACCCAGGGCTTTTTGAAACCCCTTCCGTTGCATGGGTTTCTTCGCCATACTTGGGCTCGTCATGCCGTTTGATGCCGCCCGCCACCATGAGCTGCACGGATGCGTGACAGCGAGTGGTGCCTTGTGCGCCGGGCCGTGACTGCGGCGGGAACTCGTCCGATGAGGTGCGGGCAGCCCCTTGGGAAGTGGGCGTAAGCTAGCTTCCCCCTGAAAAATCTCGCAAATTGATGGTGAGGCAATGATGCTTTCGATCAAAGACATCCAGTGGGCACAAATCCTGAAACAGAACCACTACCACCCGTCGCCGCGCGACTGGTCAGATCAAGTGATCTACTTCCTCCTGGTCGACCGATTCTCCGACGGCAAGGAGAACGGTTACAAGGATGTAGCCGGCAACGTCGTCCAGGGCACCACCCAACTGTTCACGCCCGCTGATGCCGGCAACGCGGTCACGACGCCAGCGGACATACAAGCGTGGGAGGCTGCCGGAGCCCGATGGCTTGGCGGCACCCTCAAAGGGATCGCCTCCAAGCTTGGCTACCTGAAGCGGCTCGGCGTCTCGACACTGTGGATCAGCCCGGTGATGCGGCAACGTAAGGCCGTGGACGACTACCACGGCTACGGGATCCAGAACTTCCTTGAAATCGACCCCCACTTCGGCACTGACCAGGACTTCAAAGACCTCGTAACGGCCGCGCATAACGCCGGGCTCTACGTCATTCTGGACGTGATCCTGAACCACTCTGCCGACGTCTTCGAGTACGACACCCCCTCCAGGCCGTCATGGACCGGGGCGACCTACCAGGTTCGGGGATGGCGAGATCCCAGCGGTGCGGCCACCTTGCCCTTCCCGAATCCAGTCAATCTTGCAGACGTGGACAGCGCCGTATGGCCCAAGGAGCTTCAGTCCGAGGACGCCTTCACGCGCAAGGGAGAGATCGTCAACTGGATCGAGAGGAATCTGGATGCAATAGAAGGCGATTTCAACGGCCTGAAAGATGTTCATCAGGGCACTGGGCCCCTGCCTGACTATGTGCCGTCGAACGCTCTCCGGACCATTACGGAGGCCTATGAGTACTGGCTCGCCTACGCGGATTTGGACGGTTTCCGGGTCGATACCGTCAAGCACATGGACCACGGCGCAACCCGGTTCTTCGCCTCCGAGATTCATGAGTTCGCCCAGTCCATCGGCAAGGATGCGTTCTTCCTCGTGGGAGAGATTGGAGGCAGCCGCCAAGATGCGATTACGACCCGCGACCAGACGGGGCTCGACGCGGCCTTGGGGCTGATGGATGTCCAGAACTTCATGGTGGACACCGTCAAAGGTTGGGGCCGGCCGGCAAACTACTTCGATCTCTTCCGAAACTCCAGCGAGGTGGTGAAACCATCCCACACGTGGTTCCGCAATCACGTGGTCACAGGCTTCGACGACCACGACCTTATCCGCATGGGTCCCAATCGCAAGGCGCGGTTCGCGTCCGATCCGGAAGGGCGTGTACTGGAGCTGGCTATCCTGGCCATGAATGCAATCACGCTGGGGATCCCTTGCATCTACTACGGCAGCGAACAGCGCTTCGACGGTAAATTCCCCACCCCGGTTGATCCGCAACCTCAAAGCAACGACAAGGCTGACAGGTTCATCCGCGAAACGATGTTCGGAGGAGGTTTCGGATCGTTCATGAGCCGGAACAGGCACTTCTTCGACGAGACAGGGCAGACCTACCTGGAGCTGGCGAAGATTCTGGCGGTTCGCGCCGGTGAGCTCGCTCTGCGGCGTGGCCGGCAGTACCTGCGGCCCATCTCCGAGGACGGGGCAACGTTCTGGTATCCGGACCGGATCGGCCAGGGCCGGATGACATCCATCGTCGCCTGGAGCCGGATCCTGGCGAACCGTGAGGTGGTGTGCGCCATCAACACGGAACTGGCTGCCGCGCGGACGGCGTGGGTGACCATTGACTCGCGCCTGCACTCGGTGGGCAGCAAGTTCAAGTACGCCTACTCGACGGACCAGGCGAAGCTGGGGTTGGAGGTGGCGGCGGAGGCCCGGAACGGGCTGGCGATCAGTGTTACCGTCCCGCCCGCGGGCGTCGTCATCCTGACGCCCTAAAGGCACTCCAAAAGCAGGGGGGCGGAGCTCCGACCCCCCCTGCTTCCTGTCAGGAGAGGTAGTTGCTGAGCACGCTCCGGATTTCCTTCTGTCCGCGACCCGGGAAAGCGGACAGCTCGCGGTCGTTCAGGTCTCGGATGACGAGGGCGAAGCCGCGCTGCAGGGCGTAGCTGATGAACGCCGTCAGCCCGTTGCCCAGCTCATAAGAGGCGACCTCGTTGCGGCCGTTGTTGCGATACTCCCGGACGCAGAAGCGAACCTCGCGCGGATCTGTCCCGGTCATCAGTGAGGGGTCGACCTGTTCGGCGACGCGGTGCCGGGTATCTGACATCAGGGGTGCTCATGATGTCCTTCGGGGGGAGGGGAGTGTCTGCTCTTCATATGTGCGGACGTGGGCCCTCCGGTGCACGGCACCCATGCGGGTCGGCCACCGGAATCCGGGGGAGAGCGCCCCGCCATCATCGTGCACATCGCCTCAGCTGAGAGCCAGGGGGCCGGACTGCCGACCCCCTGGCCAATCCGGCTTGGAGGAGGAGCAGAGCTGGCGATCCCGCAGCGGCACGGGACACGGTCAGCCGTGAGGTATCAGGTTCGGCCGTTCGAAACATGTAATCTGACTCCGATCACGTCACTACGCATGGGGGAACCTTGCCCGAAAACATCCCGGCACCGCAGCCGCAGAGCTACCCGTCCCACGCGACGTCAGGCCCCGTCCCCGGCAATGAGCCGCCGTACGGACCGCCGCAGCCGTACGGACAGCAGGCTCCTCCCGCCTACGGTCAGCAGACCTACCAGCAGCCCCAGTACGCGCCCTACCCGCCCCAGCCGTATGCAGTGGCACAGCAGCGTTGGCAGCAAAAGGCGAAGTCCTCCGGCCTCCGGGTGGCGTCCGGGATCATCACTATTGTGCTCGGGCTCTGGTCGCTGGTTTCATCCATCGCCGGTGTGTCCATGGTCATCGACTATGACGGCAACGTGTACGCCTTGACCTACGCGGTGCTGTTCCTCCTTGTGGGGTTGGGGCTTCTGACGTGCGGCATCATCCTGCTCGTCAAGCACCGCCAGCGGAAGGGCATCATCCCTTTCCTGATTTTGGGGCTGACCGCCGGGACCGCCGTCGTCGCCGTGACCTCGACCGTCAGGCAGCTGTACGGTCCGGCGCCCACGGTGATCAACGTCCTGCTCGCGCTGCCAATCTTCATCCTGCTCGGAATCGGGATCGCCAAGGAACGCAAGGGCTGACGCTACTGATGGACGTCCATCGCTGGCCCCTCGGAGCGAGGTATTCCCCCCGAGAACGAGATGACCACGAGGAAGAGCAGTGCCGAAGATCGTCACCAAGCAAAGTCCGGCCCCGAAAGTGCCCGAGCACCCCATCGGATCATTGCTCACTGGCAGTAGCCTGACGTCCAAACTTGAAGAGACGGCGCGGGCTAAGCTGACGGCCGCCGGCGTGAACCTCGTGGGGGAGCGTCTCGGGATCCAGCGCGGACTCGATGAGCCCAGGAACAAGTACCCGGTCCTCACCCCTGACCTGATCGTCGCGGACAGCCGCGTCTGCGTCGAGATCGATTCGGAGAAGGACCATGCCGACAGGGTGGAGCAGGACCAGCGCCGCAACGAGCTGCTGGCCGAAGCTGGCTGGCGGGTTGTCCGGCTGCGGCTCGGCGGGCTGGAGGCGATAGGGGAACGGGATGTCGTCTCGGATTCCGGTACGTTGACTGTCGCCGCGTTCCCGGCACTCGTGGAGGCCATTGGTGACGCCGTCGCTGGCCGCCCGGGTGTCGTCCGTACCGTCGCACGGAAGCCCTCACCCCCGAAGAAGAAGTCGCGGCTCGGGGCGATCCGGGAAGACGAATACATGTTCGGGGTTCACACCATGACCTGGAAGCAGGCGTCCGGTGAGAACCTGCACCTGGCAGTCGTGGGCGGCGGCCGCTACCTTGGCCGCGTCATGAGGGCAGAGTTCCCTCGCTTCGTCCGCCCGCTCGACCTGCAGGGGAGCGACAAGGCTCATTGGCGCGCCGTCCTGGAGCCGCTGCTCGAGGGCCTGGACGAGCCGGATTTTGAACCAATCTCAAGGTTCCCCTGGGGAGAATCGCTGTTCATCGGGCCACTGGCCAAAGTCATCTGGCTCGGGGACAAGTTCAGTCCCTTCGGCCCGGGATGGTCCGGCACGGCGAATCTGGAAGGGGCTGCGGAATATGACACGTCCATAGTCCGGGACGGCGCTGGGGCAGTCCTGGTGGAACTGCATGCAGAAGCGATAGCGCTCGGATGGGAGATCCAGGGCATTCAGCCGCGCACGGGGCGGCACGGCGACTACCACGAGATCGAGCTCGTCCGCAGGGGCTTCGCCGGATAGCACCCGGATCGTGCTCCAATCCTGCTCGGTGCGGACGGTCAGGCTAGAGCCGAATGGCCGGCTCGGCGTGGGTGTACGATGCGAAGCTGCCCCGGTTGGAGGCGCGGTCGTCTTGCCGCGGCCGGCGGCGATGGCTGCCTTGGCCATCCCGTTCTGGAGCTTCCACTGGGCGTCCCACAGTTCCTGCTGCAGCTGGAACAGGTCGGCGGGGGTGCCCCGGTTGCCTTTCGTGTCGGTGTACTCCACTCCTCACACTGTGACCGTTCCTCGCCGGCGCCGAGCGGACCGTAGGCCTTGGTCACGTAGGCTCCCCTGTTGGTTACTTCGTGGCTGATCTCGTTGTCGCCGCGAAAGACCCCGCCGGTGCCCCGACCGTGTTGGAGTCGGGCTCATGGCGTGACGCGCTTGCGTCGTACACGGCACACAAAATCTGCTCGTGGAGCTAGGTCTTCTCCGTGTCCTGGCTGTGCATCCTCACCGCTAGTCTCCTTGTCGGAGCCGCGCAGACCCCCTTCATGGCGGGCCTGGCCGGGGCCGCGCTGACACCCTTCATGGCGGGCCTGGCCGGGGCCGCCGTGATCGCTGCCTTTGGCAACAACTGGGCCGTCGAAGCGGTCCGTTTGCGGCGCCGCGAAGGCCTAGTCCAAACCAAGCCCGGGCAGCGAATCCACAATTCGGTTCGTTTCCAGACTGAGGGCCACAACACGGCCGATCAGGTCGATGATATAGCGGGGTTGCTCGTGCTCACGGGACCAGTCGTTCGGGTCATTCACGATGCCCGATGCCTTGTCCTGCTTCACTTGGTAGCGCTCCAGGATCCAGTCGACGGCTGAGCGGGAGCCCAGCATGTAGCCGTGGGCGTCCTCCGGAATGCCTTCCAGCGTTATGTGTGAGTTGTAGATGATGCGGGTCTTGTCCCAGGCGCCGGCCTTGCCGGCGTACTTCATCTTCTTGACCGAATACCTGGCATACTCGCCTTGCTCTACCGCCAAGCCAGTTGCTACTTCCTTCAGCGCGTAGGGCTCCAGCGACTCGTAGCCGACGTGCAGGTCAGAGAGCGCCTTGCCGGCGTCAACGAAGGCGCGGAACTTCTCGACGCCGGGTACCCGGGGGATGCGTGCCAGCATTTTCTTCAGGTCCGCGGCGAACCGATCTCTGTACTCGGGTGACTGCAGGATCCCGTAGACGTAGAAGAAGAGGTCATCCTTGGTCACTTCGGACCCGTACGTTGCGCGAAAGTCAGCTAAGCCCGCGTCGGTGATGTTGTCGATCCTCTCCGGACCGTCTAACGACAGGTTCAGTGAACTCAGGAGGTGATCATCATCATCAGGCAACGACGGACCAGTGTAGGTGTACCGGGGGAAAAATTGGCCCCCTTCGGAACCGAACATATTCAAATCAGGGATTTCTTTGGTCATTAAGCAGGAGAAGGGTTTTGTTGCACCAGCGCCTAAGAGGTAGAAGCCGAAATTTTCTATGCCCGGCTGAGGGAAACATCGATTAATGATCGCGGGCCTGTGGACAAGCTCGGCAACCGCTGTCACATGTCGGTGTTCGAACGGACGGTAGAGGCTTGGGAGGACCCTTGTTGCGTCCGCCACGAGCTGCACCCTGTCGTCGAAGCGCTTTCTGAGCCCAGCAGTCCAACTAACTTCATGGGGGTCCAAGCGCTGCTCACCGGTTTTAACCTGGTCGTTGAAGTGGCCGATCGTTCGCCGGATGTTTCCGGTCAATGCTTCTTGTGAGCTGTTGTAGGCCCAAGCATCGCGGCCAGTTTCTAGTCCTCGAACGTACGAGTCGAAGATCCGCAATTCACGTCCCTGGCCACCGACAGGGGTCAAGGATTCAAACGCGATATTTCGTTGGTTGATCCAGTCGCCATCACTGTTTGGCGCGATTGCCTTCCACTCGATATTGCTCAGCGATGCTTCGTCGATCATAGAGAGCTTGGTTTTGCGGTCGAGGTAGTCACCGATGTCGCAATAGTGGAGCCGGCTTTCGTTGACGTGACCAGCCCGCTTCACCATGATGAGGACGGCGACAGTGTTGCGACTTCCGGAATCGAAAATCTTGCCGCCCTCTTTGCGGCTCTGTTCACCCGAGGTTCGCTGGTTTCCGCGAAGGTTGTAGACGTAGATCTCGTGGAATTCGCGGGCCAGAGTCTTGCGGATACCGTCGGCGGTGTTGCCGTCGATATAGCTGCCGTTGGAGACATAGGCGACCACGCCACCGTCGGCGGAGTTAAGGATGCGGTTAGAACCCCAGCGGATGGCCCGGATGTAGGAGTCGTAGAGAGAGTTCTTGTTCGTGGCAGTGGAAAGTTCCGCATAAGTGCTGCGAATAGACTCGTCCAGCGTCGGATACTTGAAATTCGCGTTGTCGTCGTTTCCGCTTCCCTGTTTGGCGCTGTACGGCGGGTTGCCAATGATGACGCGTATGTCCAAAGCGTTCTGAGCCACTGCACGCGCGTTGTTGGAGGTGAAGACGAAGTCGTCCAAGGTGTCGCCGTCTTCAGTCATCTGGAACGTGTCCGTGAGGACGATGCCGTCGAAGGGGAGATACGGGACGGCGCCCGCGTCCTGGCCTGCGGCAGCCGCCTGTTCCTCGAGCAGCCCATGAACTGTGGCCTCGATGTTGATCGCGGCGATGTAGTAGGCCATGAGGAGCAGTTCATTGGCGTGCAGCTCGGAAGTGTATTTCCGGAGCAGGTCAGCGGGCTTGATCCGTCCCGACTGCAGCAACCGCACCATGAAGGTGCCGGTCCCGGTGAACGGGTCCAGGACGTGGACTCCTTCGTCACTGATGGAGGCACCGAAGTCCTTCGCCAGAACATCGTCCACGGCGCGGATGATGAAGTCCACAACCTCGACCGGGGTGTAGACGATGCCGAGGGATTCGGCGGTGCGGGGGAATGCCAGTTTGAAGAACTTCTCGTACAGCTCGGTGACGATCTTCTGCTTGCCTTCGGCGTTGGTGATCCCTTCGGCGCGGACCCGGACGGAGCGGTAGAACGATTCGAGGCTGGCGACCTCGGAGTCCAGGTTGTACTTCTCCAGGATGTCGACCATGGAGTCCATGACCTGGGAGACCGGGTTGTTGGCCGCGAACGAGTAGCCCTCGAACAGGGCCTCGAACACCGGCTTGGTGATCAGGTGCTGCGAGAGCATATCGATGGCGTCCGACTCGGTGATGGAGTCGTTCAGGTTCCCGCGCAGGCCCTGCAGGAAGACGCTGAATTCTTCCCGGGGCCGGACGTCCTCGCCGTCCAGGATGGTGCGGATCCGCAGCACGTGCCGGTCCGCGATCTCCTTGACGTCCTTGGCCCAGGACTCCCAGTAGCGGCGGTCACCGACCTTGCGGACCATCCGGGCGAAGATCGCGTTGCGCCACTCGTCGGCGCCGGCCAGGTGGAACAGCGCCTCGGCCCCGGTCCCGGCAGCCTTCTCGCCGGAGGTGCCTGATCCGTCACCGTCCCCGAACGGGTCCGCTACCGTGATGACGTCGATCTTGTCGTTGGCGTTCCAGTTCAGCTCGAGTTTGTTGATCATCGCTTCGAACCGGTCATCGTGCGCGCGGAGGGCCTGCAGGACGTCCCAGACGACCTTGTATTTCTTGTTGTCGTTCAGGGCCGTCTCGGGGTCCTGGCTGGCCGGGACGGCGATCGGCAGGATGATGTAGCCGTACTCCTTGCCTTCGGCTTTGCGCATGACGCGGCCGACGGACTGGACGACGTCGACCTGAGAGTTGCGCGGGTTCAGGAACAGCACCGCGTCCAGGGAGGGGACGTCGACGCCTTCGGAGAGGCAGCGGGCGTTGGAGAGGATCCGGCAGGTGTCTTCGCCGTCGGCGGTGGCGGTGTCTTCGGCTTTGAGCCAGTCCAGCTTGGATGAGCGCTCCAGGACGTTGAAGGTGCCGTCCACGTGGTCAGCTTCGAGCTTGAGGGCCGGCGCCTCTGTCTCGCCACGGTTCACGAGCAGCTGTCGGCCCACCAGTTCGAAGTCGGCGGCCAGCTTCTTGGATTCCTTGATGTTCCGAGCGAACGCGACGGCCCGACGCATGGGGGAGCTGTCAGTGATGTCCAGCCGCTGGCCGTTTACGCCACGCTTGGACAGACCGTTCCAGCAGCCGACGATCCGGGCGGCGTCATCCAGGTTCAGGTCTCCGTTGTCTTCGAAGAGGCTCTGGAAGGACTTGCTGACGGTCTCCTCATCCACGGCGAGGACCAGGACCTTGTAGTCGGCCAGGTGGCCCATCTCAACGGCCTTGCCGAACCCGAGGTGGTGGAACTCTGGGCCGTAGATGTCCTCGTCGTCCATGGAGTACATCTTGACGTCATCCTGGCCGGCCTTGGCTTTGGCTTCCTGGACATAGATCCGCGGGGTGGCCGTCATATAGAGCCGCTTGCCGGACTCGATGTAGGTGTTGTCGTGCACCCTGACGAACGCCGAGTCGTCGTGAGTGGCCTCGGTGATGCCTGTGGTCCGGTGGGCCTCGTCGCAGACAATGAGGTCGAACTCGGGCAGGCCGTCCTTCTGGGCCTGGTGGATGACGTCAATGGATTGGTAGGTGGAGAACACGACCGTGATGGCTTCCTGGCCGGTGCTGATCCGGGCACGGTTCAGGAGCTTGGCAGGGTCGGTGGTAGCCGGGAACGCCAGGTCGTGGACGCTGACATCCTCGTGATCTTTGCGTCCGACCTTCGTGTCCGAACAGACGGCCAAGGGCCGCAGCGGGACGGTGGCCTGGGCGGTCCATTCGTTCAGGGTCTGCTGCAGCAGGGCGATGGAGGGGACCAGGAACAGTACTGAGCCACCGATGGGGACGATTTCCTCGACCATCTTCAGGGAAGTGTAGGTCTTGCCGGTGCCGCAGGCCATGATGAGCCGGCCGCGGTCACTCGTTGTGAAGCCTTCCTTCACGTCCTCGATGGCCTGGCGCTGGTACTTGCGCGGCTCCTTGCCGCCCAGCTGCTTCATCTGCTCCGGGGCGTCAAGACTGAACTCGGACCAGTCGATGGTGGAGTCGGCCAAATCCGCGAAACGCAGCCGGGTCATCGGCTTTGACTGGCCCTCCAGCGCGTCCTCGGCGTGCTTTGACCATTTGTCCGTGGTGGAGACGACCATGCCGTAGGAGAAGTCGCTTTTGCCGACGGCGGTAAAGAACGAGTCGATCTGCTTCTTGTCCAGGGTCCGCACAGGGTCGTAGAACTTGCACTGGATGCCGGTCAGTTCGCCCGTGTAACGGTCTTTGGCGACCAGGTCGATACCGGTGTCGACATGCCCGTTGCGCCCCGGCCATTCGGTCCAGAGCCAGACGTCCGAGAACTGGTCGGCGTACTTGGGTTCGAGCTCGAGGTACCGCTTCATCAGATGCTCGAATTTGGTTCCCTTGTCGTGCTGGTCGGTCGCCGAAAAATAGAGGCGGTCGAGGACATCCTCGAAACTTGCTGAACCCATGGGAAGTATCTTGCCCTACCTAGGTGTGGGGCATTGAATCTGCGGAGAGCAGGACCAGCCATGCCTCAGACATCACGTGTACGGAGCCGGCTTACTGCCACACGTCGAGGCGGAGCGCCGTCCTAGTCGCTGTGCGGCCCGAACGTGTCCGGTCCACGAAGTCGTCAGACCCGCCGGTGTCACGTCTGGACGGTAACCGGTTCAATAGGTACAGGTGCGCCAGTGGGCTTCCCCGGGTATCCGACCGCTTCTTTGCTTGCCGATCCGGTGTCCTCATAAATGCCGGCTCCCTGTCCTCGCGCGTTCGGCAAGACTCCGCAAGTGCTGGCACAGCAGACTATCCCCCATAAAAATCTGCAGGCGCTGAGATGACTGAATGCTGTGAGCGTTGCCCTAGGGCGAATGCGATTGCGGCTAGGGCTGCCTGCCGTGGGAAAGATGCTTTCCAGGGCTTCGCAGGGTTACGTGATAACCATCGTCTAGAGCCGGAATCTCGTTCCTCCGGTATCACGAGGCCTAAAAGGAAGGTCTCTCACCTGTAATGGAACCAGTACTCCACCACAATTGACCCCTCAATCGCTCGAGAACCTACCGCCGGTAGAGTGGCAAAATGGCCCTGCATCCCAATGCTGGCGCGGTTTTTGTTCCCGTCGGACCTCCCGCTCGACCAAAACGACCTGGGAGGGGACATATATATAAAGGGAAAGTGTACTAAGTAGGAAGGAGGGGGCTCTCTAGGAAGAGAACAAGGGTCCCCTATATATATCTCTCTTTTAAGGTCGTTTAAGTAGAGTAGTAGTAGTAGGGGCCCTATATTCCCCTATATTCCGCGGATTTTCCCACTCGACCACCTGGTCGTTTCGTGGTCGTTTGGTGGGAGTGGCCGGACGGGTCGTGAATCAGTACTCGCGGAAAGGCCGTAGCTGCCGAAAAGTCGGGATGCCAGTCTAGAGCACCAATTTGAGGGCCAAAGGTTGCCGAGTTGCTAGCGGATCCGTCTCTCAGATAACATTTCTATGAGGACGAATTCGGGGTTTACCTTCCACGTAAGTCTTCAATCTGTTTGCCGTATAAACTCCACAGTGATGCCATAGTTCGGTTGATTTCAGAGCCAAGGATATAACCAGAAAACTCGCTTTCACGCGATAAGCCAGGGATCCGCGTGCGGACGATTGGCCCCGCAGTTTTGTTTGAGCTCTGCCGTTATCCAGGCCTCCATCGCCTCCACCTTTTTTCACACTACGCGCAGCCGCGTTCAAGTTGAGGCTAGGTAGGGAATCCGCGTGCGGACGAACGACCAGCCCAAAGAACCGGAAATTAGACGCCGCGTAACACCAAACTCCCCGATGACTTCCGGGACCCACTCGGTTTCAGTTAGTCCGTCGCATACCCCTTAGTACCCGGCAGCCAGGGCGCTGGCCATGGCGAGGACGGACTGCACTGAGCCGCCAGCCTGCAGCCACGCGGCCACGGTTACCGCTTCACCGTTGATGACCAGGTCCGGCTGAGGGGTTAGGAAGAAACCGGCCACAGCTTGCGGTTGAAGGTCATGAGGGAGAGCAGCGAGGATTCTGACCAGACCGGGAAGGGGGCAGTTTCCCTGCTCGGTGAATTGCCAGGTCGGGAACAGGAGGCGGCCATTGGCCAAGTACGAGTAAAGCTTCCGCCCCGCCTTGTATTGCCGGACGGTTGAAGGCGAAAGACGCAGATTCTCGGCGACCTCCGCAGCGGTAAGCGACGAGGAGTCCATCAGGACCTGCGCCGCGGCGTTGTTTGCAGATCCGCGGGAGACGGCGTCTGGGTCCGGGGTGATCCCCGAACGGGCAGCCCAAAAGTCGCGGTCGCGGCCAGGAAGCTCCACGGCCGAGTCACTGCGCTGCAGGGCTTCCAACGCGGCGACGAGGTCCTCAGCGGTTAGCTTCAGGTGCATGGAGGCAAGGACCCTTTGGAGGGGTGCGCTACCTAAGGCTGCTGCGGCGTCCCCGCGCCGGGTGCTCGCCGCGGAAGGGCTCCTAGGTGCTGTCCCGCTCATGGCTGCCTCCTTCACTCACCCCCACAACTTACGCCCCTGCCGATCACTGTGGGATTGGAAGGGAGGCGTCAGTCGTCCTTGTTCATTGCCCTGGCGTAGTAGCTGTCGGGACCATATCCCGAGTCATCGTCCAGGCCGCGTGCGGAGTGGTCGTCGTCCAGGGAATCGTCAATGCCTCGGCGCCGCCCCTTTCCGGCGCGGAGCTGCGTGATGATCGCCCCCGATGAGTCGATGGCGTAGCCGGCGGCCGCGTGGCGGATCCGGTTGAGCCGTTCCGGTCGGAGAATGCGCTCGGCACCCTGCCAGAACATGTCGTCGTCGCACAGCTGGGCCGGCTCGTCCGGCAGGACCCGTTCCTGCTCCAGGCGGTCAATGAAGGCGTTCTGCTCTTCGGTCGCCGGCACGAAATGGGAGGCCGTTTTGTCGTGGTGGCAGTGGCTGCACAGCAGCTGCAGGTTTTCGGGATCGTTCGAATCTCCGTCGACGTGGTCGATCTCCTGACCGGGGCCGCCGCACTGGACACAAACCTCGTCGCGGCCGAAGACGAATGCCCTGACCCCGGCCGGGATGGTCCGGCCCGCGGCGTTGTAGCCGCCGGCGAGGAGGTGGGCGATCCGGGTGTGCAGCGCCAGACGGACCTCTGGGTCGTTCTGCAGGCGCCCGTCCCTGAGCGCTTTGCGCCAGTACCGGATGTCCTTGGCGACGCTGTTGCACAGCTCCGTACAGAACAGGGCTGGCGTGTGCTTGTCGTCGTTAGGGAGCGGCTCGAAGCAGTTCGCGCACCGGTCCGCTTCGAAGCGGAGTGACACAGGGTTGGCGGCAGCAGTTGTCATGGGCCAAGTGTTGCAGGTCAAGCCAGCACTTTGCGGTGTTTCATCACTCGAAAGCCCCGGCTTTCTGCGTAGCAGGTAGCCGTATAGCCGCGGAAAGGGCGTGTTGGCTTGGAACATTCATCTACTGAGAATAGGCGGCCCAATGTGAGGGGCCGTCATTGCGGCTGCAAGCTGTCGACGGCATCGAGGCTTACGTTGTGCTGCTCCTGCCGCGAGTTTCTCGGCGGCGTAGATCTGCTGTGACCAACACGATTGTGGCCTACGGCCGCCGGAAAGCCCGAACCCTATTCAGCCCTTCAGCCTGACTGCCTGCACCACGTCGTCCTCGTACAGGCGGTGCACGGTGGCTTGCCAGGATTCATTCCTCCCGTAGTTGCGGGTATTCAGCATGAACTCCCAGCTCAGTTCGAGTTCGTTCCGCAGATCCTCTGGCCAATACTGATAGTCCGCATTCGGGCCCATTCCGGCGGCCAAGACACGGGCGTCAACGTCCTCGAAGATGCCATCCAGGCGGCTTATGTACTCCTCGTCGGTCTCACCCGGCAGTTCAATGACAAGAGGCCTCCTGTTCAAGGCTGAATGCCAGTCACCGTAGCGCGAGAGCACCACCCGTTCGCGGGGCACTCTGCACGTCATGAGCACTTCCCCCGGTGAATTCCTGCAGAGCTCCACGAGCTCGGCTCGCCGAATCTGTGCCCAGAACCAGACTGCCCCATCTCCAGTGGTGGGCGCTCGCGCAGCCATCTGCCGGTAGAGCCATCCGTAAGCGTCGGCATGCAGAGGCTCCACGCGCGACGGGTCCGACACGAACATCCCCGTGGACAGCAACTCGTCTAACACCTCCTGCGGCTGAATCGTGTGCAGCAGGAGCTTCTCGGCGGAAAGGTTATAGCCCATACGACCTGCCGGCACGGCGTGGGCGGGGCGAGTTGTCGTGATCGGAAATGCAGGCACGTCACCATCATCGCTGAAACCCAGCATCCCGCTGGCACAGGCAGGACCTGCGCATCGCCGCTTACTGATGGGGGCTGCCCGCCGGTGGTCCATTGCTGGTCCACGAGTGGTCCTTTAGTGGTCCAGAGGGTGGTCCTTGGACCAATTGATAAAGACCGCTGTGTGGACCGGGGTGGACCACCGGGTGGACCGGTTGCCGCTCGGGGCAAGAGTACGGGTCATCCGCTGGCGGTGGCGACCACCACCTAGGCTTCGATGCCTCATACAGCAGAAGGAGTGGAAGCCGGTCGCGGCGCCGTGTGCTGACTTCCGAGTTGGATAATCAGCCTCGCCCAGGATGGCCTCGTAAATCTGCAGCTCTGGTCGCGCACTGATGTAGCGGAGTGGGTAGAAGAAGATCTAGCACGTTGCGGACGGACAACGTTAGGCTGGCCATGTGGCCGACTCGCTGCCGTCCGAACCTATCCACATCATCGTGCACACTGCTCCTGCTGAGTGGTGGCAGATCGTTGCTGCCCTGGGTCCCTATGCGGTTCTGCTCGTTGCTGAAATCTGGTTGTGTATCGAACTGAATAGGGACCGGAGGCGAACAGCGGCAGAGCTCCGGGGCCTCTCGGAAACATCGCGGGTGATCGGAGACAGGTAGCGCTCATGAGCAAGGCGCCAAAGCTCCTCGTATCCATCGAGTTGTAGCTTGTTCGTGTGTCCAGCGCGATGTGTCCGGAAATATCGCTACGTTCATCGCGTCGAAAGAACCGGGTCCTGCTTTGTGGCCGCAACTCCGCTTACGATCGAAGGCCGGGGCGTGTTTTCAGTCGCTGGTTCATTGGCCTCTTCCGCTCGCGAATGCCGTACGTGTGTGCCTGAAGTAATTGTGGCCCAGGCTTCTTCCTCGCCAAGAGTATTGGGTGCCCGCTGAGGGATACGTTTGCGGGACACCGGTTCCTGACCGTTCATCTTCGACAGGTCAGGGCTGCGGAGTCGGGAAGTGATGATCCAAGAACCGACGCCCGGCGGGGGTGATGGCTTCGGAATTGATGTCCTCCGGTAGGGGAACCAAGGTCCCGTACTCGTCGCGGAGTCGATTTGCGAGCCGAGGCGTGTACTTCTTTTCGGAGCCGCGCCTGAGTGGATGAACCCAGACCCAGGCCAGCGTGCCGCCATCGGGTGTCCGATGCACTTCGGCGGCCCCCGCGATGCGGAGGGCGCCGACGCCGGCCGTTCCCGCGTCGGTGACAAGCCAGACCTCGCCCGCTTTTTCGTAGGACGGGAAGCCGTATGACGAGAATCCGGACTCTGCCTTGAACTGGCGGTACGTCCCCGTGACGGCATTCCAATCCCCCAGCTCGGCGCGGAACACTGACTGGGCTTTTCGTTTCCCATCGTGGTCATCGACCGCGTACATCGAGATTGTCACGTCCAACGAGTCCAAATCGACCTGTTGCTGGGTACTCGTGCGGGGGTCGTCCTCGAAAGAGTGCAACATGGTTTCCTCTCAGCTCGTTGGGGGTGCTTACTGGTGGCAGGTGGTGCATGTTGATAGACCTCGCTACCCTCGACTGAGGAGCTTCTCCTTCTGCCGAGCGAACTCATCCCGCGTGAGGACACCACGCTCAAGCAGCCGTGCGAGCTGCTCCAATTCATCGGCAATTGTGTCCGGTCGGGAACCGATCGATTGACGACGCCCCAGTAGTGTTTGCAGCACGAGGCCGAGGACGAAGACAGCTCCGCCGAAACCAATGATGCCCCAGTAGATCACCGATTGCTGCCCGGCCGCTGCTCGGCACTCGTCAGAGTAGTTCGACAGCCTTCCGTTCATTGCGCTGGCGATGTCGGCGCCGGCAGCTGACGTCTGCTGCGTGAAGGCCCCGTCGCAGTACGGTCCTACGCCTACTGTGTACCCGAGGAAGATACCAACACTGATGATCGCGAGCCCCAGCAGCAGCGGCCAGATGGGGGTCGAACGGGTACCGCCTGGCCGCTCGGTGGCTATGGCCGACGCCCCTGCAGTCTCGGAGCGGTTCCGCTTGGCAAGTGCTGACCTTCCTCTAACGACGAGCGACCATACGAGGCCGATCGTGAAGAGAGCAAGGCCAACGACAATGACAGCCGTCCAGATCGGTACGAATTGAACCGCATTCGTCTGGCAGGTCGTGTAGGCGGCCATGGCATACATGCCGCCTTCCGCTCCCTCCGCTTCCTTTGAGAATTTCTGGAGTGTGAAAGCGCCTGAGCAGTAGAGCCCCACGGGCAGCAGATAGCCACAGGCCGCCCCTATGACTGCGACAACCAGCCCCCCTGCGGTCAATACGAAGCGCGGCTTGAACATCGGTCCCCCTGTGGTCGACGTCGGTCTTCGCAGAGCATATGCCACAACGCTGGTTCCGTGTCGCTGGCTTGCCGTATCCGCGGGGCCAGCAGTGATCTCGTGCCGGTTGTCATCGGCAACTAGCGACAAGAGCGACCACAGAACACCGCCCGGCGAGACACGGCCAAACCGCAAAGCTAATGCCCGGGTCTCGACGAACGACCAGGACGTTACCGCCCAACGCAATGCCCTCGCTGCTCTGGGTGTGGAGGAGGCCCAGATCTTCGTGGATCACGGACTTACGGGAGCGAATCGAGTGCGCCCTGGGCTCCGTGAAGCGATGGCGGCCTGCCGGGCCGGCGATACGCTCGTGGTGACCAAGCTCGACCGGCTGGCGCGCTCTCTTTCTGATGCCAGGGACATTGCCGATGAGCTGACGGCAAGGGGGTTGTGCTTAGTCTCGACCGCAACAGTCACGACCCGACTGACCCAGTAGGCCGGCTCCTGGGAATGGTGGCCGAGTTTGAGGCGGATCTGATCCGGATGCGCACCCGCGAGGGCATGGCGGTCACAAAGGCGAAGGGGCGACTGAAAGGCAAGCAGCCAAAATTGTCCAAGACGCAGCGGAAGCACCTTCTGACACTGCATGACGCCGGCGAGCATACACAGGCCGAACTGGCCGAGCTGTTCCGGGTGTACGGACGACTGTGTGTACCGCGAGCTCCAAAGGCGCACCATCTGAGGATTGGTGCGGCGCCGTCTGCTAAGAGTGCCAATTAGCGCTGCAAAAAGAACGCCATTTAGCGCTGCGATTCACAGCCCAACGACAGCGCTTGTTGTTTGGCCGCGAAAAGCTGCACGATGGACGACCGGCTAACGGGCAGCTGTGCAACAGTGACGTTACGTGTTGGGTTCTTCTTCCTGGGATGCCTGCAGAGCGCCGACCTCCCGAAGCAGGTATTGCAACGCGATCCAACGGATCTTGACGAACCGGGTCCTTGGCCGCTGCTTAGCGGCTTGACGCATCCTCAGCAGCCAGTAGGGCTCGGGAGATTCAATTCCAGACCCGGCCATGGAACTATCCTAAATTTGGTCGGGTGAGATGGAACCGTCCCCTGAAAACCTTGGGGAAAAAATCCGGTTCTCCCATTTCAGGATTCCCCGGGATGCCCAATGCAGAAGCCTTAGATACCTCCGCTGGCCAATGCGGGCTCTTCAGGGGGACTGTGCGGATCACTTGCCGGCGTTGATCTCTGTCCGTGGAGTAAGGCCCCGCGCTTTGTAATACTGCGTTCGGTGATCTAGTACTGGGAAAGGTTTGGCCTTCGGCCCCAGGCGCTGGAGCTGATTGAAGATTTGGAATACTGCGCTGTGATGCAAGAGTGGCGGGTCCGTGAGGTGTACCAGGTCCATGGATGGGTCCTCGAGCAGTTGCTTAAGGTGTTCCTCGAACTTGGTGTAGTTCCAGTTCGGGTCGGTGGTGTCCTCCGCGGTGACCGCGTATTGGTCCATATAGTTGATGGCTGCGAGCTCCCGTGAGTTGGACCGGAGGAATTCAGTGAGGATGATGTTACGTGGGCGGCGAATGGTGTGTCCGCCGATGGCGCTGACAAAATTCCGTTGGATCCTCCAATGCCCATGGTGCTTCGAGTCAAACGGGTTGCTATGTCCTGCGACAGTGACCTCTGCATGGATCGACAGCTCACGGAGTGATGGATCCTTGTCGAACTCAGCATCGACGATGGACCAGTAGTCGAACAGCAGCGTCCTTCGATCATAGGGTTCGAGTCGGAAGTAGTCCTCTGGCCGCGCGTCCGACCCCCCGTATCCTTCGAGAAGGAACGATCGGGGCGTGATGACCGTGTAATTCGCCCGGTTGAGTCCCTCGAGGCGCAGGCCGACGCTCGTTACTGTCACGCCTGTGCGGCCTGGGTTTTCGATGATGATCTGCGCAAGCTCCACTGACGGTTCCGGGGATTCGTTGAGGAAGAACTTACCCTTGTCGCTCCGTCCCAAGCTGCCGGTGCCAGAGAAGGGAAAATAGGCGGCGGCGTTCATCCGGACTTGGACCCTCCCACCGGCGTCCTTGTGTATGCGCCACGTGGTCCACGCCGCAACGCATGCCACCAGGAGTGCTAGACCGGCCATCATGTCTGTGGGGGAGAGGTCCATGTCTTTCATCTTTCCATCCAGTCAGTGCTTTCCTTGGCTGGATCGTCCTGCTTGACGACAGCTATTAATTGGGGCCACGTCAGGCAGAATGGCTTCATGTGCGGCAGATACGTGATGTCCAAAGCCACCGGCGACCTTCTCAGCTACTTTGAGGCCAAGGAGGTGGAGGGTACTCCGCCGCCACCGAGCTGGAATGTGGCGCCCACCCAGAGTGTGCCGATCGTTGCCGAACGCCTGGACGAGGGCACCATTGACCGGCATCTGATTGTCGCCCGATGGGGTCTGGTGCCGTCTTGGGCGAAGGACGTCAAGATCGGCTCCAAGCTGATTAACGCCCGCAGCGAGAGCATCCTGGAGAAGCCGTCGTTCCGGAAGGCGGCTGTGAAGCGCCGCGCAATCGTCCCCGCCGAGGGCTATTACGAGTGGCAGAAGACTGAGGACGGGAAGAAGATCCCGAACTACCTGTACTCGGAGAATGAGCCGTTGCTGGGTTTCGCCGGCCTGTACGAGTGGTGGGCTGACCCATCCCTGCCGGAAGATGATCCGGAAAGGTGGCTGCTCAGCTGCACGGTGCTCACCACAACCACCCAAGACGCCTTGGGCCACGTCCATGACCGTTCCCCGGTCATCATCCCGCGGGACCGCTTCGCGGAATGGCTCGACCCGGACCTGATCGACAAGAACGAGGTCCAGCACTTGCTGGGTTCCCTGCCGGAACCGACCCTAACACCTCGGATTGTCAGCCCCCGGGTCAACAGCGTGCGGAACAACGGGCCGGAGCTCATCGAACCCGCCGAGCCTGCAGCCAAATAAACTCATGCGGTGAAAGTCACCGGCACCATTACTAACCCGGACGGCAGCTACGGACACATCGAGGCCGAAGGCGACACCTATGACGAAGCACGGGAAACCTCTATGTCCAGATATAAACCAGTAGGGAGGAAATTATGATCACTCACCTCGTCGCTCAAGGTGGCAGACACCGTCCAGCTTGTGGAGTGGACCGGGCTATTGGATCGCATCACCTGGTTCAAAACTTATGTCACTTGTAACAAGTGCAGAGGGACCAAGTTATTCCTGGAAGCTGAGAGTGCTTTTGAACCTGCACATACTCGAGCCCTCCACTACCTCGGGATAGCGCTCCGAGCTGTTGAGGCATCCATCAAAATGGCCGATGAAGAAAACATAGATATAGATGACCCTGGCGAGTGGCAACGCTTGGGTGAGGAGCGGGACCAGCTACTTATGTCTGTCGCCACCTTGAAGGCTCTCCAGTCAGTCGAACTTATGGTCCAGAAATAGATGTAGAAAATGAGGAACATGCTCCCGGTGCGCTTCTGGAAGAGGGCTAAAACCTCATAGCCATCCGCAAGGACCTCTAGCCCGCGTGAAGTCGGTCAGGCAGGGTGACATCGGCAGGGGATAGCTCCGGCCTGACCCTGAGTATCCGCAAGGGATGCCGGAAGGACCTCCCGGACCACGCGGTGTCTGCGGAGACCTCCACAACCATGGGTTCCACGAGGGTCAGCGCCACGGGTTCCTTGTCCCGATTAAACCTGTCCAGGGCCGTACCTTTCACAATGGCCGGCCAAGGGTGCTCATCCATTGGAGACTGAAGCCATCGCGCCAGTTCCCGGCTTTCCCTCGCCTTCAATGGGGTGGACCGGCCAACGATCCGCAGCTCACCGTCAAGGATGAGGCCGGCGACAACCTCGGAGGGTTGGGTGATCGGCCCGATCACTGCGCCGCAGATAACGTCCAGGGTTTCCCTGCGCTTCAGCTTTAACCAGGAACGGGCACCGGGCGTGTACGGCTCGTTCGTGCTTTTGATGACCAGCCCTTCGATCCCGGTGTGCGGCAGCTCTTCGAGCCACTGTTCGGCTACGCCGCGGTCGGCGGTAATGGGGGAGAGTGACAGCGGGGGTTCCCAGCCGTTGGCGAGTTCTTCGAGGAGTGCACGCCGGTCGCTCAGAGGCAGGTCCCTTGCGTCATGTCCGGCCACGGCCAGGACGTCGAAGGCAACATAGTTGGCAGGCGCTGCCATGACCAGCGCAGGCAGGGTCTTTGGTCCTGCGCCCAGGCGCTGCTGCAAGGCGTCGAAGTTCAGCCGTCCCTGGCTCCAGACCACGGCTTCGCCGTCGATCACACATCCCGGTGGGACGGCCGCAGCGACCGCTGAGCAGAGTTCAGGGAAGTACCCTGTCAGTTCCTTGCCTTGCCGGGACCACAGTGTGGCGCCGTGGTCATCCCTGACTGCAACACATCTATACCCATCCCACTTGGGTTCAAACAGTAGAGTTCCGTGTGATGCGTCACCGCTTGGCATCTTGGCGATGGCGCGGGCCAGCGCGACTTTTACCGGCGGGGCGAGCCCAGCCGGTAGCCCGGCTACGTAGTCCATGGCCCCTACGCTACGCACAGCCTGGCTCAGATGTCAGTGATGGCCTCCAGCAACCACTGCTCAGCGAGGGGATCGCGACGCAGTTCAAAGGTCCGAAGCGGCGAGTTCGACCCGCCGAGACGAACCTGAACACGCCAGTGTTCGATGTCTACAACATTGCCGACGCCGACGGGCCCGCTTCGGCGGGTTTCCCACCACGAGTCCCTGGTAAACCAGTGCACCGGCTCGGCTGCCACTGCCCAAATTTTCCCGTCGTAGCGGACAGCCAGGGGAGTGTCGGCGATGGTGAACCTGACGTCCACCGGGGTGTTGAGGTTGGGGCTTCGTGAGTGATGGTCATGTGCTTGTTTTCTTCCTGGGTGGTGCAAAGAGCAAC
Organism: Arthrobacter sp. B2060; assembly: GCF_059090445.1. Taxonomy (NCBI): domain Bacteria; kingdom Bacillati; phylum Actinomycetota; class Actinomycetes; order Micrococcales; family Micrococcaceae; genus Arthrobacter; species Arthrobacter sp. B2060. The sequence continues at coordinate 77,513 of NZ_JBNHFR010000001.1, read as the reverse complement.
CGTTTAGGCGGCTTTGACGAGGGGGAGCTCGTCCCAGTGAGTGGTGTATCTGGGGGAGAGCATGTCGCGTTTCATGGTCCAGTCCGGCCCGCCCCGGATCCCGCCGTGGCCCAGGCCGATGGAGCCGCGCCCGTACCGTCGGGTGACGTCTTCGAGCAGGGTGCCGATGTGGCGTTCCTCGTGGGGGTTTTCGAACAGTGACAGGGGTGCCTGGTTGCCGGTGGGGCGCAGGTCGGTGACCATGATCCCTGCCCTGGCGTACCGGACGCCCTCAACAATCCGGGGCAGGAGGGCGTGGCCGGCTTTGGTGAGGATCACCGGGTCAGCGGTGGGCATAGGCAACGGCACACACACTGAGGGGTAGGAGGTGTCGTTGGGGTTGAAGTGCGAGGTTCCGGCGAACGCGGTCAGGACCTTGGCCTGCAGCCCGTGTTTGGCCAGCCGCGCCGATGCCTGCTGCCCGTAAACACTCATGACTTGGCGGATCCCGGCCGCGGTGGTGATGGGTTTGGCGAAGGACCGGGAGAAGATCAGCTGGTCCCGCCCGATCCTTTCTTCTTCCATTGGGATGCAGGGGGTGCCCTGCAGTTCCAGGACGGTGCGCATCATCACGACCGAGAACTTGTCCCGGATCGCGACGGGGTCGGTCCGGACCAGATCGGCGATGGTGAAGATGCCCATCACGTTCAGCCGCCTGGTCAGCCGTCCGGCGATGCCCCACACCTCCTCGACGGACAGCCGGCCCAGCAACGCGTCCCGCTCAGGTGCGGGGACGGACTCCCAGTGGCAGACCCCGCCGAAAGCGGGGTTGTGTTTAGCCCACTTGTTGGCCAGCTTCGCCAGCGTCTTCGTCGGTGCGATTCCGACGCAGACCGGCACGCCGACGTTCCGGCGGACCGCGGCCTTCATTGCCCGGCCCAGCGCGAGCAGCTCGTCCGGGGAGCCTTTGACGCCGAGAAAGGCTTCGTCGATGCTGTAGACCTCCAGCCAGGCCGAGTACCGGCCCAGCAGCTCCATCACCCTGGCGCTGATGTCCCCGTACAGTTCGTAGTTGCTGGACAGTGCGACCAGGCCCCATTCCTTCGCCCGTGGGGCGAGCTTGAACCAGGGATCGCCCATCGCGATCCCGAGGGCCTTGGCCTCGGGGGAGCGGGTGACAGCGCAGCCGTCGTTGTTGGACAGCACGATCACCGGCTTGCCTTCCAGGGAAGGGTTGAACGCCCGCTCCGCGGATGCGTAGAAGCAGTTCACATCCACGTGCGCGATCTGCGGCATGTGCCGCATCAGTGCCGGCTTAGACATGGTGCAGGCACCTGGTGGCGACGCCCCACACGGTCAGCTCCGACAGCGCAGGGACGCGGATGTCCGGGTACTTGGGGTTCTCCGCCTGTAGCACCACGCCCGTGGCGGTGATGCGCAGCCGCTTGATGGTCAGCTCCCCGTCCAGGACGGCGACGACGACCGAACCGTCGGTGGGTTCCAGGGCCCGGTTGACGATCAGTTCGTCACCGTCGCTGATTCCGGCGCCCTCCATCGAGTCCCCGGTCACCCGCACGACATAGGTGCTGGTGATGTCTTTGATCAGGTGCTCGTTCAGGTCGATACGGCCGTCGAAGTAGTCCTGCGCCGGGGACGGGTACCCAGCAGCGACCGGTACCGGGGAGACCAGCACCGACAACAATGAGACTCCCGCGTCTACCACACGGGGACCAATGACAACGCCCACAACACACCCTAATTCGAATATATGTTCGATATTTAAGTGTAGCGGGAGGGCGGACAATGTAGCGGGATCAATCTAAACTAGTGTGCTCATGGAGGGCTGCTGCGATGCGCGGCGTAGCAGCAGACACACAGCCTCAGTTCGCGGTGATCCTGGCTCTTCAGTGTGGTGTATCAGGAAAATCTGGACGCGCTTTGGGTTTTCAGATTCAAGTGCAATTGCCGTCATCCACTGGGGGTGGCAGTGAATCCAAGCGCGCCGTCGAAGTCTGACGGCGCGGTATTACTCCGGCTGTTCCTTGGACAGGGCGATGATCCAGTCCTCAGTCTGTTCGCCTGTTAACTTGTTGAGTGTGATCCTCGCCTTGGCGGCGGCAATCTGGACCTTCCGCTCCGCGGGGGTTACTGATGCCGGCCGACGTGACGGTGCAATCTCATCCGTTTCGGCGTGGGAAGGTCTGCTGTTTTTTACCAGCCGTGCCATGGCGATCGTCGACCTTCTACCTGTAGATGCCGTGATTGGTTCTCTTCTTTGTCGCGTGGTGTTCCGGGGTCGTCCACCCACTTGGCTGAATCACGTAAGCAGTGAGGAGGATCCTGCCCCGGCTTTCGCCTGTCGGGTCCGCTCTTCCACGGGGCCTTCCGCGCTAATCTTCGGCTGCGACCGCTATTCCCGCGTAACGCGTTTGCTCTGGGCCTAGGGCCACTTCGGACTCCACATAGGATGAACGGGTGACCGACGAAAGCAAGAAGCGCCGCTTCCTGACCATCGAGCAGGCCGCGGAGGAGCTGAATGTCTCCGACAGCCAGATCCGGGCCCTGCTAAAAACGGGCGAGTTGCGCGGCATCCAGGTCGGCGGCCGCGGAGTGTGGCGCATCGGGGCCACCGACCTCGAAGACTTCATAACTGACGCATACCGCCGCACCGCCGAGCGTATTGCCACAGGTGAGTTGAAAGACGGCGGGGGCCCCGAAGATTAGCCCGGTGTGAAAGCCCATCCATCCGCTGTGCGTAGCGGCGACTAATACCTGGCCGGGCCAAGGCGCCCATCCGAAATCGTCGTTTTTCTACCCCACTGAGATCCGAGGACAACGTTGGATACCGCTGAATGGGCTCTTGAGCTAACCGACACTTTGACACACTCGGGTCATGGACTAGTGCAGATGACGGTGGCAACCTTCCGGGATGTGGCGTACAGGGACGAAATCATTGAAACCGCCAGGGGCGTTACTGCGGCGGCGGGCTGGCCACTCTACGAACTCTCAGCAAGGAGCGTGGAGCCCGACCCGTCAGTATTGCCTGAAGCGGGTTTCGTGATTCTGCGCGACGTAGACGCACCCCTTCCAATGGCCGTTCCCGTGCTCATTGGCGCCTTCCAGCATCTTGTGCAAAGAGATCTCCCTGTCGGGCTGCTCGTTGTTGCGACGACGCGAGGGATCAGGGCGCTTCGACTCCATCAGGGCTTGGGTTTCCTCAGCCGCGCGGAAACCTTGACTCAAACTTAAGCATGTCGCGGGCACGCGGCTGCTTCCAGTGGCTGGGATTCCTCGAAGGCCAGTCCAGACCTCGCCCAGCTGGAACTAGGCCCAGAGCACGTAGTGGTCCGAGATCCGCCAGGCGCTTTCGTTCTTCGTAAGCCCGGTCAAAACGTAAGGGATGAAGTCGAAGGACCGGGCCCGCTGGTTGTAGGCGATGCCGTCCAGCAGCGGGGTGCCGTCGGCTCCGAGAACCAGGCGATCTGGTCGTAGAAGCGGTTGGCACCGCTGTCATCGAAGATGGTCCGTGGCACCGTATCTCACTTCCGTTGGCGGCCACAGGCCGGTGGCGACGAACGCCTCGTAGAGCGGGTCAGCCATGCGGTCCAGGTTGAAGTCGCCCAGGACCATCAGATTGTCGTTCCAGTCGTTGGGGCGGTCTGCCCGTGCCCTCATCCACTGCTCGAAGGCGGTCACTTCCGGGAAGCGCTCTGCGGCGTTCCTGCCCCCGAGCACGTGCACCGAAGCCAGCGTGAACTCTGTGCCGGCCCGGCTGACGCTGCCGAAGTGGCCAGGCTCGTGTCCAAGCTTCACCCCGGCGGCGCAGGCCGCTTCATTGCCGTTGAACCTACCCTCCGAAAGGTCGTGGCGGCATGATCGCCAAGTACCGCAAGTACCGTGCAAAAGTCCATGCCGACGGCGTCAAACCCCTGACCTTCACCGAGTGGCTCCTGGGCCGTATCGCCGGCCGCCTGCTGGTCAGCGTCGCCACCATGGCAGCCAAGCGAAAAGACTTTGCATCGCTGAACAGCGCCCTGCTCACCGTCTGGGCTGGAAATCGCAGCGATCGCAGCCAAGCCCTGATCACTGAAGTTTCCCCCGCCGAGCTGCGCCAAGCCATCAAGGAAGGACGCCTCCGCCTTGTCCTCGACCCGCAAACCCCGTAGCCGCCGCCAGACCCTCGCCGCCATCGCGCGGCGCGGGAGTGACATCATCTCGCTGAACCGAGCAATGGCCGCGAGCATGCTCCTCCGGGAGGGCTCGGGGACGCCACAGCCCGGTGATCTTGCCCGGGCACTACGTGAAGGCCGTGTCACGATCGTAATCGCCCCTGCTGACCCGCCGGAGGATGACATCGCGGCGGCGTGATCTATAGGTTGCAACAGGGTTTCTCTAGGTTGCCGCGCTTATCCTCCGCTGATGTGGCAATCCGGCCGCACTGACGGAAGGGACGATCGTGAAGAAGACCATTGGCATGCTTGCTCTCGTTATCCTGACGCTTACTCAGGCCTTGGTTGCCTCAGTTCCAAGCAGCGCCGCGACAAGTGTCACCAAGATAAAATCATTCGGCCAGGCCTCCATCGCCGAGTTTGTCAATGTTGAGGGGTGCATCAGAACCCAAATCGAAGTTTTTGCAAATGTCAGCGAAGTCAAGGGGTCGTCCGCACCCGAAAAAATTGCGGCCGTTGCCGTGACCAGGCTAAATCAGTGCACGAACCTCTTGGAGGTTTTGGGTTTCGGGCAAACAACTGATTTCTCATTAGTGACAGAGAAGAGTCTCTCGTCCTCAACACTGAGCGTGTCTCTTCCAATCTCGAACATCCTCGTAGGGACATCGTCACTGATGACTCTGAACCTCGATTTTGCTGCGACTCCTGGGAGGGTGCAGACCGTGACAAGCGACAAATTTGAAGTCGAGGGAGTGGTGTTCGCTTCCAAGGCGTCAGTTGCCAGCCGGGCCGCCGTGGCTACCGGAACGGCCGTTCTGGGTTCGGAGGTCATCCTGGACCCTAGTACTCCATCGCAGACGGCGAGCATCAACCAGGCGAGGACACAGGAAGGGACACGAGTGACGGGACAGCCGTAACCGCTGGGCCTCGGAGGTCTGGGTTCTGTGGGACCCCGAGGCTCGGAAGGTGGCTCCCAAACACAGCGCGTTCGTCTCCGTCGTCCCCTCGAGGTCCCCGCGGCGTAAAGCCCACACGGGGCTCGGCTACGCCAGGTCAGCCATCACCGGCCGGCTCTACAGCGGCGTGGCTAAGGAGGACATGTCGATCCTCCAGCTGGACCCGGTCACCGGCGAATACACCCTGCTCCACGACATCCCCAAGGGCACCCTCAAATCCCAGCTGCCCTGGTAGCGGAAAGAAGCCATGCACCCCTTCTCCAACCTCCGTGTCATCCGCTCCGAAGCGGAACTTGAAGCCGTCGCAATCGACTCGCTTGTCTGCCCGGCCTACTTTCTGGGCAGCATTTACGAGAAGGCCGCCCCGCACAAGTGGGTGGAGCCAGGGTGCGAGGACAGCATCCCGACCGCCGCCGTGTGGGAGGTTATGACCGGGTCCTACGACGGTCTCGTTATGGATGAGGGCCGCGAGGTGTGGGTCCTTATCGATGCCGCCGCGCCGAAGCTGGTCCGCCCGCCCCCCGAGAAGTCCCCGGACTACGCCACCCGCGTTCAGCTGCGCACCGCAGAGTTCATGGTCCACCACACCCTCGAAGAAACCCAGCAGGCCATGGAGGACTCGGTCGGGGACGGCGTCGCCGTCGGGCACACCAACATCTGGAAACGCCCCCGTGACGGCTACGAGTACCGTTCGATCGTCCACATCAAGGCCGGCACCGCCGTGGCGACTTTCCCTTGAAGTCAGCCACCGCCGCTACGATGTGATCCACAGCGACTGCTGTACCGAGGGTTAGAAGTCCTGTGCGGAGGACCGAAACGCGCGGGCGTCTCCGGCCAGCGCAATGATCTCCCTCTGGGTCTGCGCCAGGGAGCCGTTGGGTGAGGGCTGCCGGGTTGTTCAGGGCCTCATGCAGGGCTACCCACAGCGGGTTCAGCTCGGAGCCGTCAATGAGCAGGTCCACTCCGGTGGCATCCTCAAACGAAGGCCCTCCAGTCGGCAAGCACAGTGTTCTTGTCGGCGTAGCCGAACTTCCCGAAGTCTTCAGGCGTCGCTTCGAACTCCTCCCCGTTTTCGAGGCGGACAATCATCGTGGCCTTTACCGGGCGCTCATATGTAGGGGTCGTCATGGTAGCCACGTGTGCGGAGGACGACGCCGGCCTCTTCGCCCATGCGCGGAAGAGGGGAGAGCTGTAGATGGACAATCCATTTGGTCCTTCGGACAACCTATTTGGTCCTTGGTGTGAGTTGACGACTTAGTTGGCGGAACTGAGGATAGTTGGCGCCGCGACATACAGCGTGGCACAGTGCCAACTATCATAGGTGGACTCTTTGCAAGAAGCCGTGAGTAGCCCACTTGCTGTCACGTTGAGGGGCGGGCGCCTGAAGGTTCAAGGAGTTGGGAGCTCGTAGCGGTTTGTCGCTGCGGGTGGGTTACTCGGTAGTGCAGCCCCAGGTTGTGGTCGTCCACCCAAGCCACGCAGGCTCCTGTTTTTTCGTACAGTCTTCTGCTGCCGACCGCTGGCTGGACCCAGAGGATGTTTCCGTCTGCGGTGACGGCGTCAACCTTTCCCGTGCACACGGGGGTGCTGTGGATCTTAATGACGGCGGTGGCCCCGGTCAGTGCGGTCCAGTCGTCGATGCGTATGAATTTGGTGGCCATGCTTTTTGTCCTTCCGGCGGTATGTGCTCTCGGCCAAGCACGGGCTCGTCCATCCGGACGAGGTCATCGAGCCGTACGACATGCGGCTCGGCACGAACCATCGCACATCCCCTCCGATCCACGAGTGGGCCGACCAGGTGCGGGAGCAGCTCGCCAGCGAGCTGACCGGCATCGACAACCTGAGGCTCATCGCCCTGGCCGGGGAGCAGTACCGGTACGCGGTCTACAGGGGCCCGTGGGAGTACGAGGTGCCCATGCAGGGACTTGGGATCGGCCAGCAGCTCGGCTGGCTGACCGCGCAGCTCTCCGGCGATGGCCGCCGCTAGGGGTTTGGCCGGACTCGAGGCCGCAGACAGGGCCGACGGCGGGCTTGGAGTGACGGCGAAGGGGATGGGGGCATACCCTTAGCGCCAGCCGCCGCCGGTCCCGCGCATCATAGGCGGCAGACCCTGCAGAGAACGTGGGCTCGTATCGGAAGGAAGCGAATCGGACCCCCAATTCTGAGGGTAAGGCCGTGTCCGCGCCGCGACGTCCGCCCCGGATTTCCCAACGTACGCAGGCCACACTGGCTGTGCCCTGACGCTAAAGGTAGCCGCACCCGTCGGTTCAGGGTTGGCCGGGTCCGGTTGCATTCCCTCCAGATGCCGGACCCGGCTATCCGGGTCTTCGCCGCTTCAGCGGCTTTGGATAACCCGGCAAGGCAGGGTTGGTTGACGATGCATTGCGCCGGCCCCACTATTAGCCTGCGACCGCAGAAGGATTCAGGCATGGCGGAGGACACGCTCGACCCGGCACCTCGGGGCTGGTGGGAGAAGATGCTGACGAGGTCATTTGGGCTGCTGCTCTTCCTGGCTACCTTCACGTCGGACCTTCTCAGCGAACGCTTCGGATTCTGGGGTTCGACGACCATGTCCTTCGGTGCCTTTGGGTTGGGCGCTCTCCTGCTCGTTCGCATGGCAGCGCCGGAGAGGAGGGAACGCCTGGCACGAGACGCCGAACGAGGCATCATCGAGTGCGCGATCCGCTATCCAAATTCCCATCCGGGTTCCACCCGCCACCGCTGGCTGCCCGGGTTCGCCCAAGTGACCCGCGGTGCGGTCAGGTTCCAGCCGGATCTTGTCGGCGAAGGTGACCCGGCCGGCACGATCAGGCCGTTCTTCGATGTCATCCTCAAAGGCCCGGTTGAACCGCCGGCCAAGAGACCCACCGAGGTGAAGCGAGGCTGGCGCATCGTCGCCTTGGAAACGGACGAGGCGGTGCTGCATCTGGCGGCCGGTGAAACCGGACTGCAGCTGCTGGAGGATCGGCTAGGAAGCCCAATGGACGAGAAGTGAAGCTGACATGCTCAGCCTTCCGGTACGTCTGGGCGTTGCCCAGACAGGGCCTGTACCGCGTCCGCTATGCCTACGCCTGCACGGTCGACGTCCTGCATATAGAGCCTGCCTGCAGTGATTTGGCCGTTCTTCACTTCAAAGAGCGTCACGCCGCAGAGCTGGAAGTCTCGGCCGTCAACCCGGTTTCCGGACCAGGCCCACTCGCTCCACGTTGTGTCGCCGTCATCCACGGAGCGGATTAGTTCGGCGTGGAAATCGGGAATCCCTGCGAACATTGCCTGCCAGTTGGCGTGCATTTGCGCCCGACCAACAAAGGCTTCGCCAGGATGGGCGGGCTGCTCGCTGCGGTAGTTTTCGTGGATAAGAGCCGCCGCCGCTTCGAGGTCGTGGGCATTTAGGGCCGCCGCTAATCTATCTACAACTTCACTCATCAGCCCATCCATCTTTCAGAGTCATTCTGATACTTGCCACACTAGGCTCGGTGCCGGCCAAGCCCAAGGGGATCCTGGCCGAGGGGTTGTCAGCCCAGCCGGAATTCGGCCCAGAGCGGGTAGTGGTCGGAGATCCGCCAGGAGATTTCGTTCTTCGTCAGCCCGGTCATGACGTGGGGGATGAAGTCGAAGGATCCGGCGCGCTGGTTGTAGGCAATGCCGTCCAGCAGCGGGGTGCCGTCGGGTTCGGAAAACCAGGCGATCTGGTCGTAGAAGTTGTTGGCTCCGCTGTCGTCGAAGATGGTCCGCGGCACCGTGTTCAGTTCCGTGGGCGGCCAGAGGCCGGTGTCGACGAAGGCCTCGTAGAGCGGGTCGCCGATGCGGTCCAGGTTAAAGTCGCCCAGGACCATCAGGTTGTGGTTCCAGTCGTTGGGCCGGTCCGCCCAGTTCCGCATCCACTGGGCGAAGGCAGTGACCTCGGGGAGCCGCTCGGCGGCGTTCTTGCCCCAGAGGACGTGCACCGAGGCGAGGGTGAATTCGGTGCCGGCCCGGCTGAACCCGGCGAAGTACGGGGTGCGGGCGAACTGCCGTGCCGGATCGTCCCCGATGGGTGGGAGCACGATCTCGCCGACCAGGCCTGAGGGCTGGACCCGATCGGAGTCGTAGAGGAAGGCGAGCCGTTCCCCGTTGCCGGCGGAACCCTCGGCGACGTCGGAGGCGATGACCCGCCAGGCAGGCCCGAGCCGCTCGAGCAGGAACCGGAGCGCCTTGGTGCTGCGCCGCGCCTCCTGCAGGGCGATGACGTCGAAGCGGGAGATGACCTCGGCGATGCACGCCACCGCATGCCAATCCCGCTTGGGGGAGTCCCTCGGTCCCGCGGCCCACTTGGCGGTGAGATCGCCGAACGCCCGGACGTTCCAGGTCGCCACCAGGAGGTTGGACTCTGTCCTGGCCGGGATCGTAGTGTCCAGGGCGGCCGAGAGCCTGTCCAGGTCCTGGGTGACAGCAGCGGGAGGAGGGGTAACCATCGCTCCATCGAATCACGCTGACCGGCGCTTGCTCCGTCGCGCCGGCGGCAAGTCCTTTCGGTGCCCGGGGCTACTTAGATGAATGCGTAGATCGGGAAGAGCTTGGGAATCATGGATTCTCTGCCACCTGAACCGGTGTCTTCAGGGTCGTGGTGGCCCAAGATCTTCCCGAGTTCATCCGCCTTGGCGTCCTGGACGGTGCCCGGGAAACTGTCCTCTCGGTTATTCCCGGGCGTCACTGTCATCGACATAGTCGCACTGCCTGGCATTCAGCTGGCCCCCTCTAGCCTTCAGCCGGGAACCTCTCCCCAAGCTTCTCTGACAGGGTAACCCCTGTCCGCCTGGAATTGACCAATTCATGAAGTCTGCAATTGCGGAGTCACTGCGCTGTCGCCGGTGGCGCACCCTGGAAGCCTGCAATCACCCTACCGAAGCCGGTCCGCGTCGTTGTGGCGGTCATAGCGCGTGCGTAGACTCCCCGGTAGACGGTCAGGCCCGCCGCCCCTTGGCGGACCAACGAAAACCCTCCCGTCGGTTTGCAGCCACCGCATCCCCTACAGATCCGCGCATCTCCAGTGCCAGCGGCCCTTTGAGGGCCATCCCACCGACAAGAGGATCCACCGTGAATGCCGCCAGTCATGCCGCCGCAGTGCCAGGAGCTCCCGGCTCCGGTCCGTTGCCCCGTAACCGCTGGATTGTTCCTGTTGCCCTGATTTTCCTCAGCCTTATTCCCCTGCTTGCCGGTGGTGCGCGCCTCACCGAGTTGGCCGGAGGTGCCGACATCACGCCCAAGAACGAGCGGTTCTTCACCTCACCCGTCCCGGTGGTGGTCCACATCGTCAGCGTCACGGTCTACTCCGTCCTGGGAGCCTTCCAGTTCGTTCCATCACTGCGCAGGGGCAGGCGGCCCTGGCACCAGGCTGCCGGCCGGGTCCTGATACCCGCGGGTCTGCTCGCTGCCCTTTCCGGTTTGTGGATGGCGCTGTTCTACGCGCTGCCACCCAGCGACGGGCTCATCCTTCTGATTCTTCGGCTGGTCTTCGGCACCGGAATGTTGGCCAGCATCCTCCTCGGGATCCTCGCCCTCAGGCGCCGTGACTTCACTACACATGGGGCCTGGATGACCCGCGCCTACGCGATTGGTGTCGCGGCCGGGACGCAGGCGCTCATCCTCATCGGCCCGGAGCTGCTGGCCGGCCCGCCCGATGTGACCACCCGTGCCGTTCTCATGGGGGCCGCCGGCTGGCCAACCTGGCCGTGGCCGAGTACGTCATCCGCCGCCGCGCGCGTCTCAGTGCACGGTTGCAGCGTCCCCGTCACGAGACTGCTGCATACAGTTCCACAACTCCTGAGTGAGGGCTGCGACCTAGCGGCGGGAGCACCGAGAAGAGACCGCGAAGTCCGGACGGGCCACAGGCTGCATGCAATCCTTACTGGCGGCGTCTCCAGCGGTGCACCTGAAAGGCCAGCCAGGCCGTGCCGGCGATCGGCAGCAGCGGGAAGACGAGTTGGCCCGTGCTTATCGCGATGCCAAAAATGATCCAGAGCACGCCCGCAATGACGGCCGCGGAGATCAGCGATTTGCGGGTGACCGGATATGAGGGCAGTTCAATCCCTTCGGCGCGCAGCTGGCGTGTTTCGAGGACGGCCGCCCGGATAAGAGGCACGAAGACGGCGGCCAGCACAGCAGCCACGAGCAGTGAGCGCCACGGCTGCGCAACGCCCACTGCCTCGAAGGCAGGCCCGAGCAGCCCGCCAAGGAGAAGGAACCAGAAGATCACCACCCATCCAGCCAGGCGCCTGCGCTTCGGCGGCATGCCCTCGAGCGAATCCGGCGGCCAGGACTGCCACTCGTACTTGTTCCCGTCCTTCCCTGCCCCCGTTGCCATATCCATAGAGTAGCCGTGCTTCAACTGGTACAGTCTCGGCATCGTCAGGTGGATCGGCGGGCAGGAGTGGCCACATGGAATTCGTCGTGTTGTACAGTCTCAGCGAAGGCATCGATCGCTCGCGCATCCTTGAAACGTACCCCCGCCATCAGGCCTACTTTGAAGCGTTCCATGCCGGCGGCGGCGGGCTCCTCGCACTCGGCCCGTTTCAAACAACGGATCCGGCCGGTGCATCGATGGGGATATTCAGATCGCGCAAGGACGCTGAGCGCTTTATCGCCGGTGACCCGTTTGTTCTCGAGGGACTCGCCGTTCCAAGAATCCTTGAGTGGGACGCCGTGCGCTTCGACTGAGCGCATGGCCGCGGCGCCGGAAGACTCGTGCTGCCTCTGAGAAGAAGGAGGCGTTGCAGCTGGCCGCACTGACAACAGACGGAACAGAAGTCGGGGCGAAGGCACGCAAAGCCGTGCGTGCGGCACCGGCGACGGCTGATCATTGTTCGCCCATGCCCCTTCTCCTCACACCGGCCCCGCAGTAAACTGCGTCGGGGATACGGCGGCCAATCTGGGGCCGGACAATGGCAGGGGGAGCCAATGAGTGATGCTCAAATTCAGTCAGGCGGAACGGCGTCCGAGGACGCAGCGCCCCAGGATCAGGGGTTCTTCTCCGGAGTCTGTGAGCGTCCTGTACGCCCTGAGGTTTCGGCCGGGTACAACCGGGACCATTGGCCTGACTACTGACCATTCAGTCGGGCCCCAACTCGATTCGGCCCGAACCTCAAAGACACTGGGGCGTCCTCGCCATGGAGGACCTGCGGTCATCTGACCGCTGACTCCGTAGAACGGCATCATCACTTCTGAATGGAGTCGAAAGCTTATTAGCCTGCCGGAGAAAGGACTGGGACTCGAGGGAGGACACGAGCCAGCATTAGCGACGATAGGCTGGAGCCATGACGTTGGGGGACGCGGGGCAGCCGCAGGAGTGTATAGAGGATGCCCCGGGCGGAGCGGAGATCCGTGAACCTACTCGGCCCGACAGTATATGAGGCGGCGGGAGATCTGGGGCGCCGCCCTCGTCGCCGTGGCCGTACTAGCCTCATCGTGCAGCCATGCGGCCAACGAGGTGGTCCGTGAGGCGGCGGGCCGCCACCTTGTCATCTACATCGGTGTGCCCGGCAGTTCCGTCGTCTACTCACTCCTGGTCCTGGTGTTCCTCGCCGGCGCCGCCGGCACGCTGCTTCTGGCCCCGTCGCTGATCAGCCGCATCCCCCGGAAATGGCTGCGGCGAACTGTCGGCTGGACACTGGCCCTGGCGGCCGCCGCGGCCGTACCCTTCCTTGGTCTCGTGTTCTTTTTCGCGGTTTTGCTTGCCGCTGGCTCTGGTGATTACGTGAAGGTGGTAGCCCCGGATGGCCAGTCCGTTCTCGTCACCCAGGATGACTTCGACGGGGACGTCGTCCACATCTTCACGCAGCACGACGACTTTACGTACAAGTTCAGCCGCGAGGCGCCGGAACTCTCGGGCTGGCCCCGCGTCGAGGACCAGGGCTGCCAGCTGGGGACCCTCGGGGAGGAGCTTAAGCTCACTTGCGGGGCAAAGGTGTTGTCGCTCAACCCGGAGGAGTACAAGTGACCGGTGCATTGGGTCAGGCGCGGTCTGCGGGGGCAGGCTTCGCGGCAGTCTATGTAGGAGCGCTGGTGATCTTGGCTCCTGGCATTCTGCTTTGGGTCGTTCTCGCTGGCTTGTCGGGGCTTTCTCCGGGTGCTTCAACTCGTAACGGGTGGCTAGTTGTTCTCGTGGCGGCAGCCAGCGGTTTGTCAGTCCTGGCGTACCTCCGGATAGGGAAGAGCGACGAGACGCCTGCGCTGGCTGTGGTTTTTGACGGCCCTGGTACTGGTTGTCGCCGCATCCTCCCCGGCCGCGATGTCATTCGGAGGAGCAGTTGCCGAGGAATGGTGCGAAAGCCAGCCTGGCGGCAGGGGATATGTCGACAACGGGTCTCCCGAAGAGGTTCCACTGGTTTGCCGCTGACTTCGGACATAGTCCTCCCGGGCAGGTGCCGGCAATATCGTTCTGAATCGGGGGTGTTACCGCCTTCCAGCCAGCAAACCTGAGCGTTTCGGAAACATCCTGCCGATTCCAGTGGAGAATCAGAGATCAGCTCACGGCTATGCCTCCGGGAGTTGCCGCCGCTTCATCTCGGCCGAAACGAACAGCCCGCGCAGGCCCGTCACGGCGCCGCCGTGGATCCGGTTGAGCAGATAGTCCGGCGGGAACGTCCGCACGAGCCGGGCTTCCAGGGTGTCGTAGTTGATGGTCCGCGAGGCTAAGATCCGGGTCGTGTCCAGGGCGCGGAACGAATCGATCGACATCACTGATTCCTCGACGCCGCCCCACAGGAGCCGGTCAAACTGCTTGGTGCCGGACCAGTGCGCCTTGATCCGCTTGCGCATGTCCCACGAGGCCTGGCCGATGTAGGCCTGCCGGTATTCGTCCAGCACCAGCACGTAGACGCCCCATTCTCCGTCCAGGGACTTCAGGTCGGTCACAGGCCGCAGGCGCTTGTTCTTCCGGAGCAGCTCGGCCAGTGCTTCGTCGAAGTTGTCCTGGGGGATCTGGGAGAAGAAGGCCATGTTCAGGTCGAAGTTCTCCAGGGCCATTTCCCGGTGGTGCCGACAGAACTCGTCGGTGTGAACCGTCATCTCAGCGTCCTCATAGTGCGGCGCCAAGAGGGCCCGCAGCTCCTCGGTGAGCATGTGCTCGGGGATCCGGGTCGAGGACTTCTTGTTCACCAGCGCGTACATCTCTCGGGTCAGGCGGTGACCGTACTTCCCTGGCCGGACCAGCTCACCGAAATGCTCGACGGCGGACGCGTTTTGCAACGGGCTTCCTGTCATCTCTACTCCTCGATCCTAGACTCAGGTCAGGTCAGGTCAGGTCAAGGCAGTGAGGCGATGACGCTGTGCGGCCACTCTTTGGTGAGCACATCGTTCAGCACTTCGTCAGGGCTGCTCACGCAGTAGGGCGTGTGATCCGGGTTCAGGACGGCGAGGTCTACCGGGACGGCGAAAAGGCCCCACGGCTCAAGCCTGTTGGCCAGGTAGCCCGTGAGTTTCAGGTCGCTGTACTCAGGAGAGTTCCAGACGGCGCAGGCGCGCTGGATGTCGTCGGGGTGGATAGCGATCCAGACGCCGAACCGAAGTTCGTGCCCTCCCTCCAGCCGGACCGGAAGCAGCGCCCGGACGAACGGGCTGACGTTCGGGATCTGCATGAGCGTGGCGAGGTTTGGGTCCGGGTCGCTCAGCCAGCTTCCTTCGGCGTGGTGCTGCTCCGGGCTGTCCAGGACCGGATCGGGTAGCCGAAAGCGGACGTCCCTGTCGTGGTCCGACGTCTGCCGCCCGCACATCTCGCACACATGTGCCTTCAACGAGTCCATAGATCCCCCAATGGTTGTCTGCTGTGAGTCTACGCGGGCCCATCTTGGGGGAACGTGCTGCTGTTGGCCGGGAGAGCTGGAGCCAGGGTGCTGGTCTTGTAGGATGGCTGACAAGGTTGCCAGCAAGCTGCCGGCAACTCCTCCCAGGGTCTGGCTGAACTTCCTCGCCACGACCGGCCGGCGGGCGCGGTTCATTACTGCGCACGAGAACCATGGCGAAGTCCTGGCGGAGCGCACCGAGGATCGCCGCTTTCTTTGATCTGCGGCCCACCCTGGTCTTCGCTGCCCTGGCGGACCGGCTGGTCATCGAGTGGACAAAGGACGCGGTGAACTGGGCCAAGACAGGAGACCAGGCAACCAACATGACGGTGGTCGAGATCTCCGACCCGTCAAGTGTGCCGTTCCCGGGATTTGATTCGCTCCTTGTCAGCTTCGACGAGCTCCAGGCCGTCATCAACGACGACCGCTACGTCCAATGGCGGACGGCGCTCAGCAACGTGCAGGGCATCTACCTCATCGCCGACACCAGCACCGGCAGGCTGTACGTGGGGAAGGCCGACGGCGCCGAGCGCTTCCTGGGACGCTGGAGTGGACGTGCGACAAAGTTCTCTCCGATCGAGCCCGTAGGCTCTGATGTGACTTCCATTTGTCACTAGCAGAGAGAGGCCGGACATGTCCCACGCGGCAGATCAGCAAACCTGAATATGGCAGTTTGGTTCAGGACCGGTGAGACGATGAACTCAATGTCAACTACCAATTTCCCTTCCGACAAAGCGGGTACTGCCGGTGAAACCGGGCCCGCTGCCGCCCAACCGGTTCCGGCACACCCAAGTGAATCCCGCTCCAGTGCCATCATGGCCGCCGGAACGCTGATTTCCCGCTTCCTGGGGTTCGGCAAGACCTGGATGCTCGGCATTGCCCTTGGACTTGGGTCCACCGTCAACGACACCTTCATCAACGCAAACAACCTTCCCAACCTGATCTTCCTGCTGGTTGCGGGCGGCGTCTTTAACGCCGTGCTGGTGCCCCAGATCATCAAGGCAAGCAAGGCGCCGGACAGGGGAGCGGATTACATCAGCCGGCTGCTAACCCTGGCCGTGCTCCTGCTGCTGGGGCTCACGGCCCTGGTGACCCTTGCGGCCCCATGGGTGATTGAACTGACCACGCAGGGTTACTCGCCACAGCAGAAGTCGCTAGCGGTGGCTTTTGCGTTCTGGTGCCTGCCACAGATCTTCTTCTACGGCCTGTACGCGCTCCTCACCCAGGTGCTGAACGCAAACGGAGCCTTTGGCCCTGCCATGTGGGCACCCATCCTGAGCAACCTTGTGGCCATCGCGGGGCTGGGGATGTTCATCTGGATCTTCGGCGCCAACATCGCCAACCCGCACACCCTAGAAAACTGGGGTCCTTCACAGACCCTGCTCGTGGCGGGATTTTCCAGCATCGGTGTAGTGGCCCAGACCGCCATCCTGCTGGTGCCTGTGTTCCGTCTGAAGCTGAAGCTGCGTCCGCGGTTTGGCTGGCGGGGAGTGGGACTTGGCCAGGCCGCAAAACTCAGCGTGTGGACGCTGCTGACTGCCGCCGTCGGGCAGCTCGCTTTCCTGTATGTCATGCGTATCGCCACGATTCCCGGAGCCGAGCGGCTCAGGCTCCAGGCTGCCGGTGATCCGGCTGCCGCCATGCTGCCCGGCAACGCCGTGCTGGAGGTGGCCAGTCAGATGTATCTGCTGCCGCACTCGATCATCGCGATCTCGCTGGCCACAGTCCTGTTCAATCGGATGACCCGTGCCTCCCAGGACGGCAACCGGGACGAGCTCCGTGCCGCCCTGTCCCACGGGCTGCGCACCATGGCTGTGGCCACTGTTTTTGGCGCCTTGGCCCTCTTCGCCCTGGCGGGCCCGCTGGGCATGTTCTTCTCGGGCGGCTCCAGGCAGGACGGTGTGATGCTGGCCCAGACGCTCACGCTCCTGGCCCTCAGCACGCCGTTTATGAGCGCGAATTTCATGATGTCCCGTGTCTTCTACGCCAACGAGGACGCCCGCACACCGTTCTACATCCAGCTTCTGCTCGCCCTTACCAACGTTGTCGGTGCGTTCGCCATCCAGTTCCTGCCCGTCGGCCAGATCATCTACGCCATCGCCATCCTCTACATGATCGGCAACATCCTCTCCGTGGTCATCAGTGCCTACTTCCTGCGCCGGCTGCTGGGGCACCTTGACGGTCCCCGGATTGCCAATTCGTATATCAGGATGGGGTACGCGGCGCTGGGATCCGCCGTTGCAGGCGCCGGCGCGTTATGGCTGATGGGCAGTTACAGCCCGGACGGCTTTGCCTGGACCAACCAGGCAACCGCCTTGGTGACCCTCATCGTCGTCGGGCCCATCATGCTGGTGGTCTATGTCTTCCTGCTCAAAATCTTCCATGTGGCCGAACTCCGTGACCTCCTCCGGCCCCTACTGGGGCGGCTCGGCCGCGGCCCGTCCTCAGGCGAAGCAGAACCTGCGGCGGAACCCGGGGAAGGGCCATCCTCGCCGCGAGCTGCCCCCGGCCCAAAAACGGGACGTTCGACGCCGGAGCGCGCCACCGTCTCGATGGATACCGGCCTGATACCCAGGATCTCCGGGGAATTCGACGCCGCCTCCTTCCGGGCCGGCCCGGTGCCCGAACGATCACCAATGCCCGCCGTGCCTGTGAACCCCGAAACCGGCTCCTCCTCCGGCGCCCGCTACTTGCCTGCCGAAGACATTCCCGGTACGGCACAGGGAAGCCTGCTTCGGGACGAGATCCCGCTGCCAGGCCGGCGTACCTTCCAGGGCAAGGCGGGCCACAACCCTCATTTCAAGCCCCGGCGGCCGCGGAAAAATTGATCTCCGCCCCGCTGCGCTTCCGCCCCACGTCCTTTGGACTATCGTGATGTTGGTGGGCATCATGGCGGCCTACTCGGCGGCCTTCGCTGCCTTGATCCTGGTGCTCCGCCGAGACTGGCGGTAGAGGCCTATTACCGGACCCGGACCCGTTTCGGAAACAGGGCCTCAAAACCGACGTTCTAATGGTTTCCTAAAAGCCCCACACGTGCTGTGTCGCGCCAGCATGGTCCTGGATCAGGCCGTCTCTGTGGCCCTGATTCAGGTTGACATACTCACTGGAGCGCAAACGCACAAAACGGCCACGGCGGCAATGTGGCCCTCCGGGAGCTGGCCGCCGCCGACGCCCGGCACCGGCAGCACTTCCAGCTCAGCATCCTGCAGGTCTTTTCGCCGAGCGCGCCGGCCGCGCAGGTCGGTGCAGCCGAGTCCCATTTCAAGAGGGCGCTCCTGACCCGGCAGTTCGGCATGAACCTGAACTAGCGGCTCAGCCTGTCACCCGGTGACGGTGTCCGTGTCTCTACGGCCAGCCAGGCGCCGGCCGAGCGCAGCCTCCGCTGTGCTTAATTCGGCAGCCATGCTTCCGCCAAGCTCCCACCGGGCGGACTCACCTGCCCGGTTGCGCGTGCTGCCCACTTTTAGGGCCTCGTCAATCTGGTGGCGCACGGCCTCCTGGCTGTCCGGTTCAGCCGCAAAAACTACGCGCAGAACTACGGCCATCCCTGCCCTCTCAGCATGTGTATGGTGCGGGACGCGGCACGGGGGCTCGTGGTCCAAGCTGCCGCACAGCTTTAGCGTAACGGCGGCTCCAGGAGCATCAAGGTCATCCTCCGCACTCATCACCAAAGTCGCCTGATGGACAAAAGGTGTCAGCATGGCGCAATTGTGCCAGCGCAAGGCAGGCACCACTAGTAGGTCCTGCTTGCTTCCTCGCCCGGGATTCACACCTTCGGCGGCGTCTCATGAACTCTAGTTAAGGGGGAATGTCGCCACTGCCCGGATTTCCCGGCATTTCAATGTCGTAGCTGTCTCATACAGTCTGTCTTATCGGGTCGTCTTGATACTCCTTAAGGACTAATGAGACGAGACAGGACGGGGGCAGCCATGAAACTGGGGTACGCGCGGATCAGCACGGGTGACCAGAACGCAACGATGCAGGTAGAGGCCCTGGTCGCGGCAGGGGTCGCTGAGGACAAGATCTTCGTGGACGAGATGTCCGGCGCAAAGACAGCGAAGGAACGTCCCCAGATGGTCCGGCTGCTCGAGTATGCGCGGGATGGGGATGAAATTTTCTGTTGGAGGATCGATCGCCTCGGCAGGTCCCTGGTTGATGTCGTGAACACCGTCAACGACATCACGTCCCGAGGCATTCGGCTCTACTCGATTATGGACGGGGTTGATCCCTCCACGCCGCACGGCCGGCTCCAGCTGGCCCTGTTCGCCAGCCTTGCCGAGTACGAACGCGAACTCATCAACGAAAGGGTCAAGGCAGGCGTGATGGCTGCGAAGGCACGCGGCGTGCAGTTCGGCAAGCCGGCGCCCAAAGCAGAAACGGTGGAAACTAAGGTGCGGCTGTGTCGGCAAATGATGGCGGAAGGAATGTCTTCCACTGACGCCGCGGAGGCGGTCAACTGGTCCAAAGCCACGATGTACCGCTACCTGAAACAGTTCGGCGCTGTGGGACCCGTTACCGGCCCCGTTCGAGCCCGCCGAGGTGCCCCCAAGTACGCCGGCCAACGGCACGAACCGGCGCCCCGCCGCTGAGCGTCTGCGCATGTTCCTTGGCAGAAGGCCAAATAAAGGAGATGCACTGTGGAGTTCGCGCGCATAAAGTCGGAAGCCGCCAAAGCCGAGCTAGCGGGCAACACTGCCGCGGCGGTCGCCGAGCCGGCCGAGCCAGCTCCCGAGTTCGTCTACAACCCCTGGAAGCTCAAGGCGCTCCGACACGTGGACGGCCAATCACTGATGCCGTCGTTTACCCTTGTGCCAGGGGGATAGGACTTGTGCTGAAGAAAATTGACCAGTGGAATGTGCGGGTCTTATATGCCGCGCTGATCGCGCTGCTAGTGGCGGTGTTCGTATGGTTCTTCCACAACTGGCTGTTTGAGGCCTCGTTCTTTTTCACGTTGTCGGTGGTCTGTGCGGTTCTCCTGTACCGGGTCGCCTCGCAGTCAGAGCGTGCTTTCACGGTGATGCTCTGGGCGTTGTTCCTGAACTTCCTCGCGTTGACCTCCATCGAGAATGGCCTGGGTGTTCCTGCGGCGGGGCCCTGGTTCCTCGGGTTCATCGTCGGTTCAATTGCTGGCGGATACGTGTGGCGCGGCCCGCGGGCCGGGACGGAATTCAAACAGCCGAAACGCATCCGTCAAGCCGACGGAAGTTTCACGGGCGGGCGTCGTCTCGCGGCGGTCAACGGCGTCTGCGCCCTGGTGTTGGTCGCAATCGGCGCCGCCCAACTCGCTCTGCTGTCACCGACAGTGACTGCTGTTGCCGTTCTTGCCGTCGCTGTCCTGGGAGGCTGGGCTCTCTTCCGCTTCCCGCCACCGTTGCAAGTCCGAAACTGTCTCCTCCTGGTTATACCTGTTGTCTGGTTCGCCTTGGCGTTCGTCGGCGGTGGCACGGACCAAATGGCCTTGCCACATGCGTGGGCTTACGGCGTCCTCGCCGGCATTCTTATCGGCGGCAGGTACTGGGCCGGTCCCAGACTCGGTGAGCCCCGACCGCCGTTCAATGGTCCGGGCAAGCGCCGAAGACGGAAGCGCCGACCCCGGTCGAAACAGAAGAGGGCGCAGGGATGCCCTGAATCCGCTGTCGCAGCGACTCATGAGTAGCCACCCCATGAGCCAGGGAGGACTCCACCCGTGGAAGCTCTGCTGCGCCGCCGGACTGGTCTTGGCCCTCTCATCGTGCGCCGCGCCGACCATCGAGGAGCTCGGACGCAGCGCCATCCGGGAAAAGGCCGCAGAGGGCAAAGACTGGTTCACCAGGTTCACGGAAACCACGGACACGACCGACAGGGAGCTGGTGGCCTCGAAGCTTGAAGGACAGATGGTCCGCCTTTACGCCTTCGGGTGGAACCCCGTCGGGGGCTTCCATACCGAGCACTACTACCGGGAACACCTCACGACCAGCGGCGGCTGGTTGAGCAAGCAGCGCACCGTCAGCGCCTGCGTCCGGTTCGAGCTGGAGTCGGGGTCGGCGATTGCGACATCCATCGACTGCCCCGACCGACCACCGTTCTCCGAATACACCGATGAGCGGGTGGTGGTGGCATGAGCCTAAGCCGGGACATCAACGTCGATGCACTACCGATAACAGGGGATGCCATGACTAAGTTCGTCGATTACCTCAGCATGACCAAGAAGCAGTCCGAGGCCGCCTTCCAGGAATATCTGGATGAGCGCGGGCCGGCACTGGAGCGGCTGCGGGAGGCCCTGCAGGCTGACGGCCAGGACCCCTATGCTCTTCTGGATGGCTCGGTCGAGAGCTTGGTTCCGCTGTGGCGGTGGATCCTCGCCCACCTCACGGTGTTCGACGCGCCCGGCGTCGCCACTGATCCGAACAGCGTGCCGCGGGAAGTGTGGCCGTCCTGGGCGCGGCACGAGTATGAGGTTATGCACGCCCTCTCCCTGGAGTCGCTGTTCCTACTGGACGGGCTGGTGTCCTACCTGGGCGACGTCGTGCAGCAGCGCGCACCCGAGGCGCGGTGGGAGATCGCCCACCACCGCATCAAGCGATACCACCTCAACAAGCACCCTGTCCTGGTCAGCGGTACTGGTGAGGACCACAACTACCTCCCCGGGCTGCCAAGAGTCCACGCCTACGGCAGCCTCACCGGATTCCGCGAGTCCCCGGATGACACCATGGCTAATTACGCGCGCGGTCTCATCGAGCAGTTGAACCGCGGCGACCAGCCGGCCGAGGATGAGGAGATGGCCGAGGATGAACCGCTCGTTGAGGTTGAAGACCTTGGCGACGATGAGCTTCGCGGACGGGAGCTTGAGGTGGCGCTACGGGAGGACATCGTCTTTGAGCACAACAGGGTGGTGGGCCGCATGCTGAAGGCACTCAAACAGGAGGACGGCATCACCCGCGTGATCCGTGAGGACCGCGAAGTACTCCTCGTCGCCACGCCGACCTGGAGTACCACGCAGCTTCAGGACTGGGTGGCACGCTATCTTCAGGACAATATCCGCGACCTGCGGCCCGTCTAGAACAGCCAGAACAACAGAAGGAGCAGAGATGGGTGCATGGGGATTTCAGGCCTTCGAGAACGACGATGCCCTGGACTGGGTGGAAGATCTCGAAGCCGGCGGGGCGGAGGTCGTCCGCCAGGGACTGAACGCTGCGGCCGACGGCTACATCGAGGCGCCTGACGGGAGCGTCGCCGTTGCGGCTGCCGAGATCACCGCTGCAGCACAGGGGAACCCGCACGGCGACCTGCCCGAGGACGTGGCAACGTGGGTGACGGCGCACGGGGCTGAGCTCACGGCTGAAGACGCGCAGCTTGCCCTCGAAGCTGTTGAACGGGTCGCAAGCGAGGAGTCCGAGCTTGCCGAACTGTGGGACGAGGCTGACGAGCCGGAGTGGAAGGAATCCCTCGACAACCTCTCCGAGCGGTTGCGGGCGGCACTGACGTAGCCACGGCCTGGATTGCCGGCAGCCGCCGGACTGGTGGCGGCATCACCGCCCCATCACCTCCAGTACGTCGAGCACCGTGCGGAGCAGCGCCAGGACCAGGCTGGCCGCCGCGATCCACAGACCGACTATCGTAGGGCCCGGGCGCCGACACCATGATCGGGCAGCAGCCACCCGTACGGGACAAGCGTGAGGCCGTGTGGCTGCGGATTTCCTCGCGTGCTGTTCTAAGCAGTCTTTTCCCGCGAGGGTTGTGTGAGGCCGTGTGGCTGCGGGTTTCCTCGCGTGCTGTTCTTAGCAGTCTTTTCCCGCGAGGGTTGTGTGAGGCCGTGTGGCTGCGGGTTTCCTCGCGTGCTGTTCTTAGCAGTCTTTTCCCGCGAGGGTTGTGTGAGGCCGTGTGGCTGCAGGTCCCTCGCGTGCTGTTCTTAGCAGTTCTCCGCTTGGGTGAATGTCTGTTATTACCCTAGCTGAGAGACGAGCGGAAGTGAAACCCCGCATCTCTTACGATCATTGATCGTCTCCCCCACGACGTCCGTTCTGCACACGGAAGCAGTCCCGCCGACTCCCGTGCAGGCGGGGGTCGGTGTGGGCGATGAGGTCTTTGATGTTCACCGTTTTGGCCGGGGAGATCCCGTAGCCGGATCCGTCATCGGAGCGGTTCACGTTCAGGGCCTCGATAACGTCGCCGTCAGCCAGCTCCTGGAAGGACTCGCTTTCACCGGGGGAGAGGGTGACGTCGCGGGTGGCCGGATCCAGCAGGAGCGTGGAATTGGCGTGCGTGCCGGGGGCAAACTGTCCGCCGGTGGTGTTCCTGCGGGCTGCCCGTTCTGTGGTGTGGTCATGTTCATCATGTGTGCGGCCAGGGTCCCAAACGGCGCCGGCACCGACATCAAACCTCT
This sequence comes from Arthrobacter sp. B2060, assembly GCF_059090445.1. Taxonomy (NCBI): domain Bacteria; kingdom Bacillati; phylum Actinomycetota; class Actinomycetes; order Micrococcales; family Micrococcaceae; genus Arthrobacter; species Arthrobacter sp. B2060. The sequence goes on along the minus strand of NZ_JBNHFR010000001.1, from coordinate 54,229 downwards.
TTGGCAGTGAATTCGCCGCTCTACCGGCCACTCCCACCGAACGACCACGAGACGACCACTTGGTCGAGTGGGAAAATCCGCGGAATACCGGGGAATATAGGGCCCCTACTACTACTACTCTACTTAAACGACCAGAAATAGAGATATATATAAGGGGCCCCTTGTTCTCTTGCTAGAGGACCCCCTCCCTTCCTAGTTAATACACTTTCCCTTCCATATAGGTGTCCCCTCCCGGGTCGTTTTGGTCGAGTGGGGGTGCGTTGGGAAGCAAAATCCGCGCCAGCGTTGGGATGCGGGGCCGTTTTCCCACCCTACCGTCGGTAGGTTCCCGAACGTTTTGACCGCTTCCTGCGGTCGAGCGCTTGTATTTGTGAGAGACGTCCGCTTTACCTCATGTGATAACCTGAGGAACGATATTCCGGCTCTAGAGACGAGGGTTATCACATGGCTCCCAAATGGGGGCCTTTTTCCGTTTGCGCGAAATTCTCTGGAGTCGCCAGGAAAGCGCAGTAATGCGTCGTCAGGGCAGTTCCGGCAGCGGCTTTTCGACAAATTGACAACCATCGACGTCCTTCTCGACGATGAAATGCGGGGAGGGCCGTGCCGCTCATGCCGGCCGGAAGGTGAGCCGGAATGCGGCCAAGAAGGCGTTCACGGTCGATGACCTGATCGCCCAGACCGCCGGATTTGAATCCCGCAAGGACCAGGCCATCGTGGACGAAATTCCCGGAGCGTACAAGGACCTGCATTCCTGTCATCGACGCGCAGAAGGACCTTGTCGACGTCGTCCAGCACCTGCGAACCGTCCTCTGCGCGAAGGGGTAGCAGGGACTCACACTGCTGCCTGGTGTGGCCAGCGAAGGCCACACCAGGGGGTCACTCGATGTCCACGATCAAGGGCATGTGATCGCTGTGAGGCAGCCAGGTGTCAGGTTCACCGACCGCTATCTTCGCTTCGGCCGCCGACGACAGGAAGGCGTAGTCGATATGGTGTCCCGACTCCGGCTTCCAGTTGAGGAAAAAAGTGCTGACCTGTTCGCGGCCATGGGCTGTCGCATCCTGACGGTGAAAGACACTGTCGAGCCCGATCCTGCTCAACTTGTCAACGAGCAGTGAATGGTTTCTGCCGGGGTGATGGCTATCCCAGATGGAGTTGCTGTTGAAGTCGCCAATAATTAGTGCGCGGCCCGTTCCGAGGAAGCCGGCGTGCCGATCAACGATTTCGTGAGTAACCCGGACGTACCTGAGTTCGCGGGTCAGCTGGTGCGCCCACAGGGCAACGATGTTCAGTCCGTCCACGCTGAATGGGATATGCCAGGGCAGTGCGGGATCGCTGGACTCCGTCATTTTGTAGCTGGCGGGGCGGAGCCCGATCACTCCAAGACCCTTGTGGGGATTGGAGCCCACCCATGCGGCGAAGGGATATTCTCCGCTCTCGATGTCCTTTTTCGATACTTCCTGGAGGACGGCGACGTCAGGCTGCAGGGCATCCAGCAAGTGGCGCTTCTTATAGAATGCCATCGAGCAATTCCAAGAGACGATCCGCATTTAGCACCCCTTGCTTTGGTAGAACCTCCGAAATGTTATCCCGGGCCGGAACGTGCCCAGCACAGGAGACTGCAGGGCGACCTTCCTGCCCCGCCACGCGTACAGCAGTGCACGTGATTGATGGGGGCGAGCTCCCGGGCGTGGGAGTGCCCCAATATGACGAAAGCGGCGGGAAGAGGCCCTCCCGCCGCTTTTACACGCCTGGCTACTTGCTGGTGACGGCTGCCTTCAGCTTGGAACCGGCTGTGAGCTTCACGGCATGGCCTGCAGCGATTTCGAGGGTCTCGCCCGTCTGCGGGTTGCGGCCTGTGCGGGCAGCACGGTCAGTGCGCTCCACGGCAAGCCAACCGGGAATGGTGATCTTCTCACCACTGGATACCGACTCAGCGAATACCTCGAACAGTCCGTCAAGGATTTTGTTCACGTCTGTCTTTGCAGCGCCGGCTTTGCCTGCAACCTGGTCGATAAGTTCAGCACGGTTGATAGCCATGGTTTTTCCTCCTATGTGGTTCTGTCTCAGGGAAACTACCACCGGCCGGCGGGCCAGGATCTGCCTGCCACGCCGTAAAGGGCCCTATTCCCGGCCGGGTCGGGTCCGTTTGTAGCGGTCGTGGGCCTTGCGGACCTGCTCCTGCCAGAAGTCCATCTCGTCCTGCCGGGACGGATCGAAGAAGTGTTCCTGCTCGGCCAGCTTGAAAAACCCCTTGCCCGGGCCGTTCTCCGCTGACCGCTTCACGAGCGAAGTCAGCATGAAGTCGGGGTTCTCCGCCCAGTCTTGGATGGCGATACGCGCAAGCAGCTGGCCTATCTCCGTACGGCCCTGGTCGGTGGTGAGATCGAAGCCGGGAAGTCCGGTGGCATCCATCAGGGCCTTGTTGAACTCCCCGTAGGTTGTCAGGCCGCCGTCACGGGCGACCCGCTTCAGGATCTCGTGCCCCTCGACGATCAGCGCCTTCAGGTCCGATTCGCTGCGCTCCGCCATACTCCCCTCCGTTCCGCCGACCAGCCTAGCAACGGCCAACTCAAACCCCGGGCAGGCTGGTCTTAGCCGGCGCACATGTCGCCGGAGGAGGGCTGGCAGGCAAAGGCGCTGCAAATCCGAGCCGGGGTTGGGCAGCTCCTCGCACTGGTCCGCACACATGACCGGCGGCCGGTGCAGCCTTGGGGTGCACCCATGTTGGCTCTGGCGGCACGGAGCTTGGCAATGACCGGCTCGTTCTTCTTCAGCTGCTAATACCGGCCTTAGCCCGCATTGAGCAACCGTGCAGCGCCTGCGTTGCTCAACCGATAACGAACTGCTGTCTTGCATAGAACTGCTCCCCAAGAGCCGGAACTTTCACAGTCCAACTTTCGGGGAGCAGTTATGTAGTGAGACTCCTTTTGGGAAGACTAGAGCTTGTTGATCCAGGCAGCCCGGTCAGAGAAGAAGCTGAATACGGGCTCGTAGAGGACCACGAAGGTGCCCTTTTCAGCCTTTTTGTTGTCAAAGCAGACGTCGCCGCTAGCAGAACCGCCGGGCGCAATTTCGCCAGAGCTGAGCGGCGAGCTGCTGCCGGCAAAGCTGGAGTTCAGAATGGTGCCGGAAGGAGACTGAAGTTTCCAGTCGAAAATGTTGAATGAGATGGTTTCATCCGAACCATTGTTCATCTTGACCGCGGTGCAGACAGTCTTGCCCAACGTTGCATCACCGTTGACCAGCGGAGCAGCGGTTACTGTCGCGTCCCCAATTTTGAGTGCAGCACCTGCCTGGCCGACGACGTCGCTGTCCTTGGCTCCCGGGAAGGCAGCAGCGGCAGGCTTCTTCTCGGCCGGTGCTTCCGCGGCAGCAGGAGCGGCGGCCGGAGCGGCACCGGTGCCGGCCTCCTCCGAGCCCTTGTTCCCGCCGTTAGCCATAGACGAAATGATGATAATGACGACGAGAATGAGCGGAAGAATGAAGCGCTTTTTCTTGAACCAAGGGCGGGTCGCCTTGCGGTATGCCTTATCGGCTGCTGCCTGGGCCTTTGCGTCACGCTTGACGTCGCCGAGAGTGCTGTTTTCTGACATTCCTGATCCTGACTAATAAGTACATATAAACGTGGTGGCGTCGCCGCTGTGTACTGATAGCCAAGCACCAGTCATGAAGACAGAAGACCCCCGGAGGTGATACTAATGTCGATTTTGAAATACCAGAAATGTGAAGCTTGGTGGTGGGCGAAAACACGACGATCAAACGCGAATTTAAGCCCAGACCGGAACTCCGTAGGACCTTCACCCGGGCACCGCCATCGACTGGATCTATGCGACCCCGGTGGTGATGTTCGCCGAAGGGGTCGCTCAAGGGCGACTCGGCCATTTCAGCCTACTTACGCTCCACGGACGTGCTTCGGACAGACCTGGAATACGAACGGCACCTTCCACGCATGGTGGGCGTTGTTGATTCCGGCGGTGAGGACGATCAGTACCCGGTTACCGTCAGGAATGGCGTCAGGAGGGCGCGCATGATCGCTTTGACAATCCGGACGGGTTGCTCGTCATCGCGGAATCGAAGGCAGACCAAGCCTGCAGAGGCAGAGCGCAGGACTTGCATGGCCGACGGCCGCGCCTCGCAGCTCAGGTCCACAAGCATGACACGCCCTTCCGACGTTCGGAATCAGGTGACGGGACCTGAACAAGACGTGGCACAAACAACAATGTCGGCCCCTGTGATCCGCAGTGGTTCCTGGCACGGGTTTCCCTGGCGCCGGCTAGCGTGACTTTCAACGGCAAGGACCACGTAGAGGAGTTTTGCCGACGCAGGGGAGGCTACTGTCTTTGACCATCACGATGACGGCCTGAAGCGATTGGTCTTTTACTTGACGGTGGCTGTCCAATTACCGTCCGCGTGGACCGAGTACAGTCCCGGGGTCCAGACAACAGTTCCCTTGTACACCCCGATCTCGTTGACCAGCACGTCAGGATCCAAGCCGTGTGTCTTTACCTGGATGTTTGACGCCCCGTCGTGCGTGAAAGTGGCAGAGGCGATCTCGCCCTTGTAGTAGAAGACGTCGTCCCCGACGCCGGTGATAGGTGCCTTGCCGTTGAAGGACTTCACTTTCTGCATCGGCACCAGAGTGATCGTCCAGGCGCCGTCGGCGGTGATCTTCAGCTTGGAGGTCTCCGTGTCGGACCAGCCGCCGTCCAGAAGGACCGTGCCGCTGTAATTGCCGATCTCGTTCACGAGCAGGTCCGTGGTTTCCAGGGACGAATCGAGTGAGTGGACGGCAAAGTTGCTCCATCCGGTGTGCTGGATGGTCACAGCCTGGGCGCCCGTGTCGTGCTTGCTGATCGCCAGGACATCGTCGCCGAAACCGGAGTACACCTTTGGCTTCAGTTTGGCTTCCTCGGCAGCCTTCTTCGCGGCTGCGGCCTTTTCGGCTGCTTTCTTCTCTGCCGCGATCCGCTCGAGCCGCTTCTTCTCGGCGGCCGCCTCGGCGGCCTTGGTCGCCGCAATCACGTCGGCTTCGTTCAGGTCAACGGTCAGCTTGATGAGCTTCTCGTCGGTGCTGGTCCCGGCGGCCGGGTCGGAGGAGATGACCGTCGTGTCTCCGGGGTACACGGTCTTCCACTCCTTGCCGTCCTTGCCGTAGGCGACCGCGCTCAGCCCGTCGTTGTTGAGCAGGTTATTCGCGACCGGGAAGGACTTGCCGACCAGGTCCGGGATGGTCTTTGACTGATCCAACGCTGCGGAGGCCGCGACCGAAGAATCACTGGCGGGCGTGCCGGAGCTGCCACACCCGGCCAAGGCGGCCACCAGGACGGCAGTGGCAGCAACGGATCGTGTTCGTTTCAAGGTTCCCCCATATGTCGGTGAATTCCATGGAATCGTATGTGGAACCGGAACTTGTCAGGATCCGGCCGCGTCACAAACCGAACAGAAGCAGGTCAGGCAAGCCGGCGGTAGCTGTTGTCCCTGGGCAGGGCCACCGCGATGACCTGGTCGTCGCCGGCGGCGCGGTAAGGACTAATCGGGCCGGTAGCCCCATGCCTGAAGGCCCACGCGGCGACGATCATGCGCGAGATGTGCGGCCCAACCGGGTCACTGGAGCGCACCCCACGCTGGCCTCCGACGTTCTGCTGACCGTGGCGGTGCTGGAGGAGAAGTCCTTCGACCTGGACATGGGGCGCGACTTCCGGGACCAGTTCGACGAGCTTGGCATGAGCGTCATCAAGCTCGTCACCGAGGCCCACGCGGACAACCAGCAGTCCACGCAGGGCGCGTCCCTGGTCCGTTCCCTGTCCGCGCTGCTGGCCTCGGGACAGGCCCACGTCATCTCCGGCGACGATCCGACCCGCCCGCCGTTCATCAGCAACGAGGAGGGCGAGGGACTGGCCAACGACATGCTCGGCAGGAAGACCCGAGGCAGCGACGGAACACTGCGCCCTGGCGGCCCGACAATCGGAACTGTCGTGATCGTGAAGGGCAAGCGGGTCATCCTGTTCGACCAGATGACCGCGTTCGCCAAGGCCCAGTCAGCGTTCCCTACGCTGATCCAGCACGGCCAGGGAACCCGCTCCGGCTGGGCCTCGGTGTGGGAGGAGGGCCTGGGGTCAAAGCATATGACCCGGACCAAAAACCCGAACGGGCGCTACCAGAACACCTACGGTGCCGGGGTCGGCCCCGGCCCATCTCGGGGGTCCTCGTGGAGGTTGAAACGATCCTTAAAGGCTCGGACCCGGACTAGCAACAGGGGCACCGGGGCGGGGAGTCGGCTGCCCCACTGGGCGGTCTTCCGGTCACGGCCGGCAGAGCGGGCGTAGATGCTGTATCGGTTTCCTATTTGGACAGGCCAGCGTTCGCCTCCCTGTTGTATCGGGTGGCTGAATGAGTCCGCCCCGTCCAGGGTGTATTTGCGCTTCAGGACCGACACTCTGGTTACACCGCGCACCCTCACCACTGAAGGAGTCACAGCATGTATCACCTCACGAAATCCGACCTCGCGTTCGCGCTCGACGTCCTGGAACGTAAGGGAAAGTTCTTACAGCCAGTTCTCGCCGCCCCCGCGGCCCCCCGTCGGACGATAATAGAAGTCACTCTCGGCTACCACGATGCCCGCCGCCTCGCCGCCTTGCAGGCGTCGAAACCCGCCCCAACGGCTTGAAGTGGCGCGCCCGCGTCCGCGAAAAGGCCGCCGAGAAGATCCTGACCAACCTCATGCCACACCTCAGTCCGCGCTCACAGGAGTTCCCCGTCGCCGCTATGAAGCGCAGCCGAAGTAGACGCCCCGCCATTAGATACCCGAATAAGAAAAGCCCTCCCACAGTCCTAGGAAGGTCCTGGGACCGTGAGGGGCCTTTTCGCTCATAGGCGCGTTGCCGCTCTTATGAAGGGTTTCAATCGGTCAGACCGACGAGCCAGTCAGAACCGAACAAGTCTGCCACCCATTTTTTCTTGCATAGCAGCGGCGTCCGGGCTGTTGAGAACCCAGTTCTGGCCGGTAAGCCAAACAGTGTCACTGTCACTGTCGAGTGCCTCGTTCAGCGCCTTATTCTTCTGAATGAGTTCGCTAACGTCGGCGCTTGAAATATAGGTCGAAATCACTGTTTGGTCATTGCAGTTTCCCGACTCGGCGGCAAGGGTGATGCTGTTCGCGAAGTCAAGACCGCTACAATCGCCTCCTGCCGCGATGTACGCCTGCTGAAAGTCAGCGAGGGACGAGAAGCTTCCTCCATCAGCGGGCGGAGTTGTTACCGTCGGCGTTGGCGTGGGCGTCGTTTCCTCTGATGCGGACGAGTCTGATTGGGCAGACGAACCGCAGCCGCTCAGGACAACAATGGACACAGCCGCAGCGGCCAGGAACCCCATCTTCACTTTTCAAAATCTCCTTCTGGGTCGCCACGGCGTCCCCACGCTCCATAGCCGCCAGACACGACGACCGTCGACCATTATCTGCCCTGTCTCGCGAAAACCCACTATCATCGCCGCACGCGTTTCGGCAAGCACCTTCCCGAACTCCTTTGAGAGCTCGCCGCGGCGCTTCTGCAGTGTGGACAGCGATGTTCAGATGCCGCGGCGTTGGGTACAGTCCCGGTTCATGGAAACGAATATGGGGGTTCAGATGGACGGGCGACTGCAGTCGCTGATTGAAGCGGCCGAGCGTGGGGATAGGTGCCCGGACATCAAAGTCCTCGTCGGCAGCTGGATCATTCAGGGGTTGCCCATCAGCACCGACCAGTTCATGAGGGCGACCTACGCGGACTACCACCGCCAGGTCGCCGAGACCAGGGAAGCGCAGAAGATCAAAAACCAGCAGGAGCGCGACAGCCTCATCAGCCAGCACATCTCCCCGCTGATCAATGCGTTCGGGCTGGGATCGCCGCAGGACGGGCTGGCCCTCAGTGTCGCCAACGCCGCCGTGTCGGGGTCAACGGGGCCGATCATTCATGTGCCTGCGCTGCGTATTCCTGTCGGTGCCATCCAGTCGTGGTGGTCCGCCAGCTTCGGGGTGGACCAAAACCGCGGCTACAGCGGGGGCGTGGCAGTCGGCTTCGCCTTCTAGACCGGTCCAGCTAGCTTCCTGTCGCCAGGTTCTTGGTCGCTGCCTTGATTTCCTGGTGACCAGGTGCCGGAAGGAGCATGTGGGAGGGCAGCCGTCCCTGCCGTGTTCCCGGTTGCGACCGCAGTCACAAGGTGGTTCAGCTCGTGGGTGTCGCCGCGTTTGGCTGCACGGGTGGCGGGGAAGACGATCAGTTTGGCCGACAGCTTGCCGGCGAGGAGTTCGAGGCCCCCAGGCGCACTGGGTGTTGTCATCGGGGGTCCTTTCGTGTGGCGCGCATCAGTGAGAACCCGCAGCCGTCATGTGCGGGGAGCCGAAGGCAGGCCGGCAGGCCCCGATCAAGCGTGGCCAGTGCGGCGTTGATGTGTGAACCGAATTCCGTTTCGGACGTCATCTCGGAGGCGGATGAGGCGCAAAGGTCGTTGGCGCCGATCAGTGCACCAATTGCGGGCGTCAGGAAGATGACGCCGCTATGTCTCCCGCTCGTGCAACTTCAGTCGAAAAGCTCCGGACTGACGTCGTTTGGGCGCTTACTCAGCGGTCAGCGGATACGGACGCGGCCGTCGAGGAGTGCTTCGTTCTGGTCGATGTACGGATCCATCAGGGCAGCTTCCCATTCGCCGTCCACCCAGATCCATTGCCGGTTTCGTGGTCAGCGTCTACATGGAGTCAGGCTGGAACCCCAACATGGACATGCACGGCGTCGTCAACGACTGGATGCAGCAGGAGCGTCCGCTCAGGTAAAGCGCCAGGACCAGCCCAGTAACAGGACCGAAGGACCCGTCACAGTCACCCCCTCCATGGGGCCCTTCCAATCGCGGCGCTTCTATAGCCTCGGCTGTTTAACCGCTGGCGTTGCAGGTGAGCACGGACTTGCCCGAGACGATGGCGTGGTCGACGTTGGCTTTGAAGCCGGGGATGGGGATCCGCAGGTCGTGCAGGACGGCGGCTTTCTTCCCGAAGCCATTCAGCAGCGCCTCGGTCTTCTGCTCGCCCCTGGTACCGACCTTCGCGACGCTTTCGTTCACCGCCCAGGAAGAATCCTGCAGGCCGGTGGCTGCCCGGCCGTAGATGCCGTTCATCAGAAGTTCCAGATCATCCGGACGACAGCCCACAGTCCGAGGAGGACGAGGATGGCGCCGAGGAGTTTTCCGCCGGTGGCCGAGGCCATCCAGTCGTCGATTTCCTTCTTGTCCTTGGCGGTGCTGTCCAGGACGCGGTCTTTGAATTTCTTATCGCTCATGCCCTGAAACATGCGTAGGCAACTGGGCCACGGGTGTCCTTGGGCGCGGGCAGAAAGAGAAAGAGCGGCCACTGAAACGTGACCGCTCTTTGTGAGGTGAAGCGTCAGTGGGACGCTAAGAACCTGCTGTTGGCGCGGCCATCAGGGCAGGTTGGTTTTCATCAGCCGCTGCGCATCCTGACGGTTCGGCATAGAGGTCAGCCACACGAACAGGGTGATGAGAATGATGAGGCTGACAACCACTGATCCGGCGCCGGCGAACCACCCCAGCGACGTCTGCACCTCCTCCTCGCAGAACGCGAAACCATCGTTCTCGTAGTGGGTGCCGATGCAGGTCTTCCTGGTGTAGATTTCCGTCGCTGATACACGGGCCAGGAAATCGAGCAGCAGCCAGAGTCCCACCAGCACTGCACCGTAAAGAGCGTGATGCTTGAGGTGCAGCTTCAGAAGCACAGCCTCCATGGTCCTGCCTTTCCTGCGTTCGGTGACTGCAGCATACAAGTACTGCGTCAGTGATCCCGAAGGAACACGACTCACCACTCGATGCGAAGCCGCCTCGGAAGTTTGGCGTCGCCGCCGTTGCCGATCGCTGCACCGAGCGGCCGGCCTTTGGTCAGGTGCGGTTTGGCCGGCGCCGGGTGCGGGGCCTCGACGTTGGCCCGGTCCATGGGGGAGCCGATCATGGCGGTGTGGTCTCCTTTCCGCAGCCAGTGCGGAGTGGCGGCAAGCAGTTTGGAGTTCTCCAGCACTGCTGTCGCGTCGAAGGTGTGCCACGGGGAGAAGGCGTAGTCCATGAGCATCCCGCGGCGGGCCCACCTGTCCGGGCCGGTGGCGTCGTTGATGGCGAAGTCGGCTTCGAGGTTGAAGAACGCTTCGCTCATCAGGTGCCGGTCCGGGAACCATTCCTCCCAGTGGGCGACGCCGATGCGGGCCGCGGGGGAGTCCTGGCCGCGGCCGGGGAATTCGCGAAGTACCTGGCCGACTTTCTTGTAGATAGCGTGGCGCGGGTCAGCGCTGATGTGGCGGGAGCGGTCAGCATGCGGGGCGGCAATGAAGACCACGGTGAGTCCCGAGGTTTCGAGCGGACGGGCGGCGATGAGTTCTGCCCAGCGCCGGACCTTGTTCTCGAATGACGCTGACGCGGTCGCGGTCAGTTCGAACACGATGCGCATTCCGTCTTCGCGGATGATGGTGCCGTCCGCGCGGCGGTTGTCGGCCTTCGGGAGCTTCTTGCCCAGCCCCGACCCGGCGAGCAGGTCCACAGAGGAAAGCTGCTCGCCCATGACGGCGCCGATGGGCAGGTACTCTGCGGCGCGCAGCCCGAGTTCGGTGGCCAGCATGTTGTGCCGGTCGTACTGGCCGCCGGCGGACCACGGCTGGCCGGCGGTGATGCTGAGCAGTTCAGGGCCGGTGAGGGTCGGCTCGATGAACCGGGTGAAGCTGTCGGAGTTGCTTGGCCGGTAGAGAGTGTTGCGGCCAATGCCCGGGGTGCTGGCGGCGTAATTGGCGAACCGTCCGATGTCGATCAGTTCCAGGGCGAACGATGCCGCGATCTGGGAGTAGTCCGGGTCGAGGAAGTAGCGCGAGCCTGTGAAGGCGGCCAGCTGTTCGGCCGACATGGTCCGCCAGGACTGAAGGCAGCCCCACGCGGTGTGACGATCCGTGCGCCCGCGGTTGGCGGTGAGGATAAGCATCGCTTCCTCGGATGTCAGCATCCGGCGCACGCGCTTGCGCCCCAAGTCCTCTTCTTTGCGCGCACGCACGAGGTTGCCGGTGGCCCACAGAGAGGTCGAGCCCGGAGCCCAAAGCGAATCCCAGTACGGGTCGATGCGGTTGTGCATTGCCAGGTCGTCGTCGGGGTTGGCGGTGGGCATCATCTCGGCGTGAATGCCTTCGGCGACGGCCCGGCGTTCGGGTGCAACGGTTACCAAGGGAAAGCTCCTGCGGGTTCATTGGTGTAGCCCTGCGCTGCTGCGTAGGTGGAGATGTCGGCTTCGAAGTTGGGGAGTTTGACGATGAACGCGGACTGCCTCATCTGGTCCACTTCGGGGCGAACTACGACGTGGTACGGCTTCAGGTGCTGGATGTCCTCGGTGGTCCATTCACCGTTGGAGCCAACGTTGGCTGCGACCTCGCCGGCGGTGGTGACGTCCGTCTGGGCGAAGGAGATCAGCGTCGAGTAGGTGAGGAAGTTGTTGCGCAGCGCGGCGCCCAACTGCTCGGGCCGCTGGGTGGCGAGGATCGCGCGGATGCCGTAGGACCGTCCCTGGTCGCGGATCCAGGCGACCACTTCCGGAGAGGTGCCGGCCAGCAGGGAGAGCTCGTCGGCGAAGATGCTCACCGATCGTCCGGCCTCCAGCCAACCGGAGCAGGTGCGCTTGAGTGAGTTCTGCAGCGAGTACATCAGAAGGGATGAGATCTGCTGGTTCTGCTGGTCGTCCAGCAGGATGCCGGACGGGGAGGAGCCGGTGTTGATGACGACGGAGCGGTGGCCTTCGAGGATGTCGGTCCAGGCGACCTTCTTCCGTGCCGGGGACCACCAGTCTTCCAGCAGCAGGAGCTGCTCGAACTTGTTCCGGGGCGGCTCCAGGAAGGACCTGCGGGCTGACTCGGTACGGTCTTCGAAGAGCGAGGAGATGGCGATGTACGCCTGCTCCAGCGTCTCGTCGGGGGTGCCGCGTTCGCGCAGTTTGATGCCCAGGGCTTTGATGCCGGTGGCGAGCTGGACTGCGATCTTGTCCGAGGTGCCGGCGAGCAGCTGGTAGGCGTAGAAGATCGGGGACATGCCGTGCTTGAGGATCCGTTCGTCCCGGTCCTCGATGGAGTCGAGCACACGGTCGTCCACGGACATGGCCGCGGTCAGGACGGACACGATTGTCGGGAAGGACCGGTCGCCGATGGCGTCGGCGCCGAACGTGTACTTCATGGCGTTGGTGAAGAAGAGCGCCTTGGCCGCGTTGTCACCGGGCACAGCGAACTGGTCAATGCCGCGGGTGCGCGGGTCGGCGACGTCGATGACGAGCACCTTGTCCCCGAGCTTGTGGGCCCAGTCGACGTACCGGGCGACGCCGTCGCCTTTGGACTCGAAGGCGATGAGGGTGTTGTTGGCTCCGGGGTAGCCCGGCTTGCCGGATGGGTTGACCCGCTCCAGGCAGTGCCAGCCGAACAGGGACCGGACACACAGCGACTTGCCCGAGCCGGGCTTGCCGATGATCGCGACACCGAAGAGCATGGCGGCCGCGGACAAGTGGGCGGAACCGTCGTCGTTCATGCCCAGCAGCGGGCCGATCCTCTGCAGCATGACCGGCGGCGTGGAACGGGCCCGTGTGGTGGCTGCGCCGGAGACGGCGCCGGCGTGCGGGGAGACCATGCCGACGACGACGTTGGGTCCGAGCATGAAGGTATCCGGGGCCAGCGGGTAGTCGCCGTCAGAGGCCGGCACGTATTTTTCGAACGGGACTTTCTGGTCGCCAACCATCCTGGTTCCCCGAACGGTCTGCTCTTTCCTCGGCGGGCGGGGACGGCCGCGCCGTGCAGACGGCGGAGCGAAGACCGGCTGGGCGAGCTGGTTGCGGAGCTTCGTGTCGGGGGAGGAGATGCGGCCGGCGAGGGCGGCCAGTCCGAGGATGACGGCCACCCCGGAGATCGCATACAGGATCGGGGCGATGCCCGCCGGGATGTAGGCGGCGTACTCGGCCGGCAGCTGCGGAAGACCGAACAGGGTCGCCGCGGCAAGGAGCAACCCGACCGGCAGACCGAACAGCAGTCCGTGCTTCGTTGGGGCGAACCGGACACCGGAGTCCAGGTCAAAACCGGGCAGGCCGGCAGTGACCTGGGAGAGCAGGGACGTCACTTCCTCCCTGGAAGAACCGCCGGCGGTGATGGACACGACGACAGCTGTCGGGGAGGTGGAGTGGTGCGTAGGAACTGCGGTGCCCAGCCGGTTCCCGAGCCACGGAGTGTAGAACTTCCGCTCCTTGTTCGAGGGTTTCCGCATCGTGACAGCGACCCAGGAACCTTCCGGCATGGCGTTGGCCAAGATGCGCGGGAGCTCTGTCGGGTCGATGCCGGACTGCGTCTCGCGAAGGGCCGGGGACGGCTTGTAGTTCAGCGTCCCGATCGCCGGAGTCACCGAGATCCTCGGGCATCTGCACCTCTTCGGCGCGGGCGCCGACGGTGTGGGCCAGGTGCAGCGGGGCGTTCGTTCCGAGCGCGGCGGCCGGAAGAATCAGGTACCCGTTCAGCCCGCTGGACTCGCGCCGGGTCAGCAGGGTGGCTTGGCCGGTGTTGGTCGCGGCCGAGGCGAAAGTCCCGGCACGCTGGGTGAAGGTTGTGGGGTTTGTGTCGATGCCGCCGGCTCGTGCCAGGCGAAAAATGCGCTGCTCCATGTCCTGGAACATGCGTAGTTTCCTGTACTACGGCCACACGAACCCAGCTAGGCGGATTCAGGGCTTTCCACAGGCTGAAATTGTCGGTAGAAATCCCCAAATCGCCGGAAGCCGGGTTCGGAGCCCTGCCGAGGTTTCCCCTCTATAAATCTGATGTATGGCCGAGAACATGTCAGACCGCCATGCGCAAGCGATCCGGTGTCTCCAAGACGGGTTCCGTAGCTCTTCCGCTGGTACTTCTTCTGTGTGCGGCTGCTCCGCAGATGCGACGGAGCTTTCCAGAACTTTCTCCCAAAAACTTTTGGGTGGTCCCATGCTCGGCGCATGTCGCCTTTGATGTCGCTTGCAGCGGGCCTTTAATGGCCTGCGGCCGGCAGTGGGTGCCACCTGGGGTTGGTTTGTTGGACGCCGAATGTTGTGGCGGGGTTTGGCCTGCGGCCGGCGGTGAGTGTGTGGCACACATAGAGGGTTGGTGGAAGTCACTGCGTTGGTATGGGGCTGCGCCCCGGTGACGTGGGTGGCTGACTGTGTGGGCTGAGGACCTTGGTGGATGCCTGCGGCGCGGACGGTGGGGCGTCACGTTTTCCGTTCAGCTGCTCCGACCCGGGAGACGAATTGCTTCGCAATGTTTGTCTGCCTGGACGAATCGCAACGCCTCTCCGATTCTTCGCGTCGAGGCCACCAGCGCGGAGCGCACGATGTCCACTCCGATCCTCAGAACGTGAACATTCCGTCTACGAGACGGCGGCGCAGCCGCAGAGAAACTTTCAGCCAAGCATCACGGGCGACACTCCGCTTACGGCCCGCCGCAGGCGACACCGACCCAAGAACAAGACACCGAAGGAGGGACCACCGGCCCGGGGCGAAGCCCCCGAGAAACACATCGAGGAACGCAGGGAGCTACGACCCGGAAGACGAACCGGGAACGGCCCGCCGCAGGCGACACCGCCCCCAGTACAAGACACCGGAGGAGGTCCCACCGGCCCGGGGCGCAGCCCCCGTCATCATGATGATGAACAGAACGATGAACCATCGGACGGCGAAGCCGGGGACGACGCAGCCTCCGCGCAGCGGAGACACCACGACGAAGGCCGCGCAGCGGCCAGGAATCAAATCGAAGGACGAGCCGGGAGGCGAGCAGGAAACGAAACGGGCCGCGCGCAGCGCGGACGCGGAGCGCAGCGCAGCACGAGAAACAAAACGACAGCCAAGACGCTCACGCGGCGAAAAGCATGCCGCGGAGCGCGCGCAGCGCGCGAGCAGCCGGCCGCAGGCCAGGAATCAAAAAGAAGATCACGCGGGGAAACGAATCGAAGAGCAGGACGGTCAGCGAACCGGGAAACACGAAGGGCGAGGGGCGCAGCCCCGAGTCCTCTTAATATGCCCACCCGACAGCTGCCACCGCCCGTTTGCTCGACGACCCTTCGGATTTTTTCGGGCCGGGTCCACGGCTACCGCCGGCCCATCACAACGCACCACCTGACGGCGGCGCGGAAATGCTTTAGGCAGCGGGCGCTATCGCAGCGGAAAACTGCCGGACGTCCGGCGCTTACCGGGCGGCGCGGTCCAGGGCGGCCTTGGCTTGGGCGATCGCCTGGCGGGCTTCCCGCAGTGCCTGCGCTTGGTCGGCGCTCGGTCCGGTTCCGTCCAGCCAGTCGGAGCGAAACTCGTCCTCGACGTCACCGAGCATGGCGAACGCGTCGGAGCGCATCTCATCGAAGGTCGGCAAGCATTCAGCCACGAGGTGTCCTCTCGTCGTGCCCGTCAGGGTTGTCCGGCTCTGGCAAGACTAGCGGTGCGCGCTCAGAGGGAGTGGCCTGCGGCTCAGATGGGGATGATCCGTATGGGTTCACTTGAAAGTGGTGGTAGTCCGGGCGTTCCCAGGTTCCGCCCCATTCGAAGCCATGCTCTTCAAACGCAGTCACGATCGGATGGCCGGGGGTGAACATGCCCGGGACCGTCGCGGACCTGTCGAGGTGTCGTACCCCTTCGGGCGGGGACCACTCCAAGTCTTGCTCCTGATACGGGTTGAGCACGGGGTTGATGTCCACAGCCCTTCCCAGCGAATGCAGCGAAAGTTGGTTCGTGCCTGCTATCGGTCTGAAGTTGAAACCGGACGAGTTATTGGCGGCCATGGAGGCATCATCGTCGCCGAAGAAGACATCTATGGGAACCGCGCTGTAAATCGGGAAGCGGAGCGTGAGCGCCAGGTTCATGATTTCCAGAACAGCCGTGGCCAGCTCGGCGAGGACCACCAAGGAGCCCTCGCGAAGTCTGCCCTGAAAGTCCAAGTGGGTGAACTGGACCAGTGCCAGCTCCCTCCGGGACACCGGGCATGCAGGGTTCCAGCTGTAAGGCAGATCGTCTGCGGTGACAGCAAGTATCCTGTCCATCAGCGCAGGCTCTTCCAGAACATCTTCGTCCCTCCAGTAAATGCAACAGCGCCGTATCCGTAGCTGCTTGTAAGCATGACGGCGGCGGTGGTCGGGCTCAACTCGTCTTGCCGGTGGCCGGCGGCGTTATGAGGCTGCTTTCATGGTGATGACCTCCGCAGAGGCGCGGGGTTGGTGCATACTGCAGGGCGAAGGCGTGTTGCAGACGCCGCAGTGAGGAACCCACCGGCGGCCATAGATGACCGGTACGTCCCGCCGGAGCGGTTCCCGGTGGGCTGTCCGGGCCGCCGAGGCCATCAGGGAAATGACGTGCCAGGGATGGTGCCTCCGGGGCGGCCTTCTTTGCCCTGAGCTTGCCATTGGTTCCGGGGACCAGCTGGCCCGTATACAAGCAAGCCTGCATAGAAAAAAGCCTCTGTTGCTGTCTCATCCGCCCGCTGTCGGCCTTCGAGCTCCATCGTGCACACGTTGAAGAATTCGCCCTTGGCCAGCTGGCAAGCGAACGCCGCGATCTCCTCGCCAGGGCGCGAGCCGCCGATCTATATCAAATCTGTCGACGAGCTCTCCCGCGTCTTTGAGGCCAACGGCCGACGCCCGCATATGAAATTTTTCATGACTCCACCCGCAGTTGAGGCTGCCGACATAGGGGCCGACATAGGGAACGAGCGGATGCGAGCTTCTGTGCCTGGTGATGCTGCAATCCGAGCTCGAGGCTACGTTGGGGCCTGCAGCAAGATCCGCCCGACAAAGCTCTTCCTTGTCTCCAAGCCCCTGCTGCTAGTCCTGCGCCAAATTGTCAGTGCCTGGGGGCACGCTGGTGTCAGGAAGGGTCGTGTGTCCATTCGTCATAAGTTGGAGGGCCGATGTCGAGGATCTTTTATCAGGGCCTGTCTTTTGAGACGGGTAACGACTCGCTGGAGGAAATCAAAGTACGCATCAGCGAGGCTTGCCAGGAAGGCAAGCACATATGGCTGGAGCTCGGACCAATGTCACTGGACCGCTACAACTACCCCTCCTTCTCAGTCCTCGTGGGGTCGGGCATCCCGCTCGTCCTGCTCGAGTAAAGCAAACTTGAGGATCTTCATGAATGAAATTTTCCCTTTGGCTGTAGCCGGTGACGTTCATGGTGACGTCGGATGGCTTCGTACCCTCGTTAGTTCCTGTGCCCGCGAGAATGTTCGAACCATTTTGCAGGTTGGGGATCTGGGCGTGGACTGGCCGGGGAGGGGCCGAGCGCGAATGGAAGCACGCCTCGAGCGGCTTTTGGCGGATACCGGCATCACCATGTTGACTTGTGGAGGCAACCACGAGAACTGGGATACCTTAGGCGCCTTGCCCGTTCAGCCCGACGGGCTCGCCACTTGGAGACCCCACATTCGTTTTCTGCCTCGCGGAGGCCGCACGGTTGTTGAAGGCCTCGTCGTCGGCGGTTTAGGGGGCGCCTTCTCGATCGATGGGCCACCACTTAGGACTCCAGGGAAGGATTGGTGGCCCACAGAAGAGCCGACGGAAGCAGAGGCCAGGAACCTGATAGCAGGTGGACCCATCGACATCCTTCTTACACATGACGTGCCTGCTGACTTGCCGATGAAGAGTGATCTTAATCTGCCAATCGATGTGGTCGCGAAGGCGAACCGGACCAGGGAACTCCTTCAGATGGTGGTGGACGAGCTGGAACCCCCTCACTTATTCGCGGGCCACTGGCACACGAGGCTCACCCATGACCTCCGACATGACAGCGGACGGACAACACGGGTCGACGTTCTGGCACAGGAGCACCACCCGTGGGGCAACGCCGTCCTGGTGACGCCGGGCCCGGTACCGCTGACGATCGAACCCCTGCATATACGAGGCCGGTGAGCGCGACGGCATGCGGCAATGAACGCTGTGTAACCTGCTCGTGGCCTTCTTTATCGTGCCCAGCTCAGGTCTCGCAGGTGATGACCGCTTTGTCCCTGGCCCAGCTGCTGCCGGGGTTCTGGTTGCGGCCAGCGCCCTACACGGTCCCGCCACCGCGATTAATCGGCTTCCGTCAGCCGGGCAGACTGCCAGTCTCGGAGCACGGCCAAGGCGTCCCGTTAGGCCGGGGCGAGGGTTCCAGCGGCGGCACCCTCCTGTCACCGCTGCCGCCAGGACGCGCTCCGGAGTACTTTCCGGGGTATCGGCCGACATTGGAGGCCATAGTCCCTTTCTGCCGCCACCAATCCCATGTGCAGGCCGCAGTTGAGGTGCCTCCTAATTCATTCTGCGGACGGGAGCGGCTTGGGCAACCGCGCGAGAAGGGGGTGACTTGGATCATATTGGCGAAGTGCCTCCTCCAGCTCATGGATCCGACGCAGATAGCTTCTCCTGCCGAGCATTTCCGCGACGTTTTCGAGGTGGGTGACCGCAGCGAGGTGTTGGGGGTTGATACAGAGGCGCCTCCCGCAGGTGTGATGGACGCTGAGCGTGCCCAAATCTTGGGTGAACGAACGGGCAGCTTCCCAGGAGATTCGATGGGCGAGACGGTTGGTCGGTCCACGGCCAATAAAGCCGTAGCCGGATCGCTTCGCACCCGTCCAGATCCAGCAGCCCAGTGCGTCCTTAGGATCGATGGAGCAGCGGGCGCGGAGGATCTCCAGCACCTCCGGGCCGTCACACCGGATGATCGCCTGCCTCAATCGTCCGAGACGGCTGAACCAGCCAGGCAGTCCATGCCGGGTGTAGTACCGGTAGTATTCTTCCGCGGTTGTCACAGTTCCTTGTGTCCTTCCTTGCCCTCGATTAGCGGGGCTATTTCCACTACCCGGCTTGTCGCTCGCAGGGTTGGCACCTCCGGATCGTCGGTGCGCACCTGTAGCAGGAACAGCGCTGGCTGCCCTACTTCAAGACGGAGAATCCGCTGAACCGGGAGAGCCTGCCCGTCACGGCGCAGGCAGCTCATTCCGACCTCAAGGTGGTCAACGGCAGGTTCGACGGCGGCAACGAAGCGGGTCAGCGTGTTCGCAGCCAGATCCAGAAGATACAGTGAACCGGTGGCTGATCGAATCCGGAAGGCCCCGACCGCTGGACTGGAAGCTTCGCTTGTCATGTGAGCAGGCTAGCGAGCGGGTGCGACATTATGGACCTGGCGACAGGCAGCCAAACCGAAAGCCTTGTCGCCACGCATGAATCAGTCACCCGTGCGGGGTGCACGAAGTCCCTCTTGCTCCGGTTCGCGCTTGAGGCCAGCGGTGCGACAGTAGGCAATGGCGTTTTCGCGCCCCGCGCACGACAGTTGTGTGCTTCTGCCCGTCAGCTAGAACCGGTCGTCTTCCTCCGCGGCCAGCTGCAGCAGCCAAGGTTCAGATTCTTCGCCCAGCCGGGAGTTAAGGGCAATTCGAGCACGTGCGGCTGCCCGTTGGACACGACGCTGCCGACGTTGATCGTCAACTAACTCGTCTTGAGTCTTGACGCCGTGGCACCGGCAGGGGCAGGCAGCCCTGGCCTCCCGGTCTAGTCGCTCTACGGTTCGCTCCTCCCACCCGCGTAGTAGGACTGGCTCTCCCTCCTCACGGGATAGCGCGACCACCCAACTCGGCGGCGTGGTCTTGCTGTCGGTGCGGCCTTCGAGCGACACCCGTAGACGTGCTGCTGAGCGTTGCACACGGCGCCAGCTCTTAGCTGCCTGAGCCAGCTCATCAGGGCTCATGGTGCGTGGATCTTGGCGGCCGCAGCCGCAGACATCATGATGACCAGCAGTTGCCCGGTGCGGGGAAACCTTGGAGCCGTCGGATTCCATGTCCTGCTCCTACGTCGGGGCATTGTTGGCTCTGATTGTACGGCTGAGGAGTTATCCAGAGGGCCGCTCCTAGTATGGTGGCGCACTATTTTCGAAAGGGGCTTAGGAAGGAGGCGCGTAGACTGCCGGGGCAAAAAAGTATGCGAAACCGAACTAGTCACGCATAGGGCAGAAGGGGCGAACGTGGGACAGATATGTGACGCCAAGGAAGTTGAGGGCAGCCGATCCCCGCCCAGCTGGAACGTGGCTTACCTAGAGCGTCCCCATCGTGGCGGTCAACTGTCCCAGTCATCGCACCCTTCTCGGGAACCACCTAACACCGAGGGCTAAGGCCGCGGTCACCGTCCCACAACAACACACCCACCCCCAATACGATCCCCCCATGGGCGATTCTGAAAACGTTGACCGAGTTTTGATGCAAGAACTGATGGAGGAAGCGAAGAGGCCCCTTAAGAGCATGACGGAGCGGAGGTACACGGAACTGAAAAAGCTGGAACTGAGGGCCCATCCCTTCAACATCAGCGACGAGGAACTCCACGAATTCCGGGAGTTTGACAAGGCAAGAGAAAAGTCACGGCGCACGTGGGAAAACATTGAAGCCATAGCTAAGCGCGGCTTTACCCCAGTCCTCGACACCAAGGCTTACATCCCTACAAGTACGCCGGTCCATAGGTCAGAGGCCCACCTTGAGCAGTTGGTCCAACAAGCCGCAGAGACTACAGTCCAAGAAGGGAAGAACGCGGAGTACTTCGCCGTCATGGCAGCAAGCCTGCAGGAAATCAAGGCTGCACGAGAGCAGTCCGGTCTCCAGCAGGACAAACAGAACCGGTTCAACAAGCGAATGACTTGGGTGGCTGCTCTTCTCGCCGTCGGATCGATCGCCGCCAGCATTGGGACGCCGTTCATTGAGCACTGGCTGTGGCCGATGCCGTGACTTCCTAGCCGGAGTCGACTGAACGCATAGAAACCACCGATTAATGGACAGACAGCAGGATGATGAAGGCATGAGCCTGCCCCCACGTGGTCGCTGGCCTCGCCCTCGTAAGGTCCGCCATCACGGCTTTGGTGACACGCTGGGCGAACTCGAGCTTTCCTGCGTCGCTCCGACGCCCGTATAACGCGTCGGCAGCGACCATGACTCGCTCGGCACCGCGCAGCAACGTCCGGCGGCCGGGGGGCTATCGAGCTGTTGATGGTTCCCGTAGAAGTCGCAGGGGAGGACTCCTCTGCGGTCACTGTTAGAACGGAATCACCAGGGCGACAAAGATACTAGTAACGATCCAGAACGTGCCGATGGCGACTAACATACACAAGATGGCTATGCCCCCGCTGATGCGCCACTTGCGGTTTCGATGAGGCCTAAACCGTTCTTGAATTTCGGCCACGCCCTTTTTCGCAAACCACACGTATCCAGGTATTAGCACTACCAGAGTCATACCTATGCCGAAGAGAAAGCGTCTTAGATCAGGTGAGGCGATGTAGCCGGCAGCGGCGGCATAAGCCAGGCCGATAACTACGACGAGGACGCCTGAGGTTGTACGGCTGGCGACATCACGCCAGAACTTTTCATCTTTGAACCATTCGAGCGGCCAGCGCCATGGCGGTGACTGAGGCTTCTCCAATTGATCAGTCACGGCGTTGCTCCACTACGGACCAACATCGCACAGGCAACATATGCAATGCCACCAATCGAAGCGAAGATCATCGACAGCTTTACGAGCAGATGCTTCCTCCAGGCAATCTTGCTCATGCCGACCAACTGCTTAGTCAGCACCGGTAGGAGATCGGTATCCTTTATCTTCTTCATCAGGGCAGCCGGTTCCCAGAACATAACGTGACCAAAGTAGATGAAGTTATCCGGCCATTCTTTCCCGACGTGCCACATACGCAGCCGCGGGATAACTACCCACATAGCACAAGCCGCAGCGAGTACGAGAGCAATGCCGCCAACGTAGTAGGAGATGTTCTGCCACGGCCCGGTAAGCGTGGCGAAGATGCGGTCCTTGGCAGAAAGGTTGATGACTAAGCCGATGCCGGCGGATTCTAGGGCAAAGGCGAAGGCAGCTTTGGTATCCACCTTGCCGGTCCAGTCCACCATTGCCGTGTGGATCTTCCAGGCGGTTTCAAGGGCAGCTTTATCATCTTCTTTAGCCGGGGGAGTAGGTGCCTGCTTCTTCCACCATGTCACGGCTGACGCCACCAGGTGCTCGTGTAGGTAGTCACCTTGTAAGGATCGACGTCGCGGGCTACTGGACCCTTGAACATATTGACCTTGTCCTTGCCACCCAACTTCGTTTTATCGTCCAGGAAGCGGTAGACCCCCTCCGTCACGATAGTCGGGCCACCAACCCTTCGCAGACCGCTTAGCTTCGCAGCAACGGCTGGAGCCGCGCCGATGGAAATAAGGTCGTTGTGGTTTGATTCGCCTGCCTTGTTACGCACACCGGCACGGACGATGAGGGCTTCGCCACAGTCGACACCGACGCCGTGCTCTACAATCCACCAGTTGCCGTTTGAGCGCTTCCGGTTGATCGTGAGCTTATTGATCACTTCAGCGACCACCCAGTTGATCTTCAACGCCGCGTTCGCGGCTTGATTGCGCATTCTGTTGCCCATGAAGATCCCCATCACCCTGTCGCCATCGAAGCTCTTGATGGTTCCACCTTCGGCGCGAATGATCTCACTGGCGCCGCCCAGGTACATGCGGTGAACGCGAGCGGCGAAGTCAGAGCCGTAAAGCTTCTGCATCTCCGTAGAATCTGCCAAGTCCGCGTACAGATAGGTGGCTTCTACCTTAACGGCCCCGTTGGAGTGAGCGACGCTGTCGGTGCTGGGTACTATCTGGCCGGTGCGCTCGTTCCAAGCCGTGGTCCAAAGCGTTCTCGAGTTCGTAGCGATCTTGTCCGATAGGACGGTCATACTTCCCCCAAAATCAGGACTATTCCAACCGTGTAATTCTACCGGTTGGCAAGGGAGTCCTCGGGCAATACGCTCGCCCATAGGACTCTTCAGGGCAAAGCCGGTCTCACCTCGGGAACGGCTACTGTCTGGACTGAAATAGCAGATGGAAGTGCTGCCCTAGGACATGAACGCCTTTAGGGTGCAGCACGGGGCTGCCCGCGCCTTCAGCTTCACGGAACCCCTATGCCCTCTGCGCTGACAAGGCTCGCGACATAGTTGAGAATGACGACTACCGCTCCGACCATGCCTATCAGATGGCCGTCAGTTCTAGGAGCAAATAACGCAAGCTTACGTTCCGTCCTCCGGCACAGGAAAACTTGTGCGGGACGGCTAGGGCAACTTCCTTCTGCAAGGAATTTCGGGAGCCCGCAGTGAAGCTCGCGCAGACAATCATCGAAATCCCCGGCCGCACCGCGGCAGAGGACGGTCGAAAGCCTAGACTCGGGCCATGTTCTCTTTCGCAACTGCGGCCAAAGTGTGCCATAAGTGTGCCCCAGCATCGGGCATGCCATCTGTCTTAACCAGCGAAAAACCCCGGAAACCCCTATATCCAGGGGCTATCCGGGGTTTATCCCGAGCTTCCTATCAGAATCGAACTGATGACCTTTTCATTACGAGTGAAACGCTCTACCGACTGAGCTAAGGAAGCACCGCACCAATCAACCGGAAAACCCGGCCGGTTCATGCAAGAGTCAACTGTAATAGAGTCCCTGCGTCCGGGTCAAAATGAGGCCCGAACGGCGCCCGAATGCGGGTGACGGGCAGGCCGGTCAGCAGACGGTGTTGTCCGCCGGCTCCTTGCCTTCCACGAGGTATGAATCCACGGCGTCCCTGATGCAGCTGTTGGCCCGGCCATAGGCGGTGTGGCCCTGGCCCTTCCAGGTCAGCAGGGAAGAGTTGCCCAATTGCTTGCTCAGGGCACCCGCCCACTCCACAGGAGTCGCAGGATCTCCCGTGGTACCGACCACCACAATCGGAGATGAGCCCGAGTATTCTGCGGGGGCGGGAGCGGTGCGGACGTTCTTGTACGGCCAGTTGGCGCAGTTGGTGCCGCCGTAGGCGAAGAAGTACCCGAGCGTCGGTGACGCCTCACGTAGCCGCTGCTCCTCGGCCCGCATGGCCGCAGGATCGCTGGTCATGGGGTAGTCAAGGCAGTTGATGGCGGAGAACGCGAAAGTCGTGTTCGACGTGTATTTTCCGTTCGAACTGCGGTTGGCGCCCAGATCCGCCAGTCGGAGCATGAGGCTGACGTCGCCCTGCACGGCGGCCTCAAGGGCTTGGGTCAGGGCGGGCCAGTTCTCGTTGGCATACAGGGGCACGATAAGTCCGCTGACAAACGTGTTCCCGCCGACAACGCGGCCATCCTGCGCCGCACGCGGTGCGGCGGTGACCGACTGGATGACGTCGCTGATCTGCTGCACGCCGTCGTCAACGGTCCCGCTCAGCGGGCATTTTTCCTGCTGCATGCAGTGTTCGACGTAGGCGCGGAGTGCCTTATCGAAGGCCTTGGCCTGGCCCAGCGTGAGCTCCTCAGCGCCGAGGGAAGGGTCGATCGCTCCGTCGAGCAGCATCCGCCCAACGTTGTCCGGGAACAATGAGGCGTAGGTGGAGCCGAGGAAGGTTCCGTAGGAGAACCCCGCATAGTTGAGCTTTGCGTCGTTGACGACGGCCCGGAGGACATCGAGGTCTTTGGCTGCGCTGACGGTGTCGATATGACCCAGCACCGGCCCGGTCTTCTGGGCGCACTTCTGCGCAATCGCCTTGTTGTCGGCCAGCAGTGTGGCGAGACCGGCGTCCGTCTCGGGAGCGTAGATCTTCTCCCGCGCCTCGTCCCTTTCCTTGTCGGTCAGGCACGTCACGGGCGCCGACCGTTTGACCCCGCGGGGATCGAAACCGATGAGGTCGTAGTTGGCCCGCACCTTGTCAGAGAAGTTGCTGAAGCCGGCGTCCTTCACGAAGTCATAGCCGGAGGCTCCCGGTCCGCCAGGGTTGACCAGCAGGCTGCCTTGCTTCTTGCCGCCCGTGCTGGGCATCTTCAGAGCGGCGATTTCAATGGTCGCGCCGTCCGGCTTGGCATAATCCAGCGGCACCTTGACCTTGGCGCACTGCATCTTGTCCTCGCAGGGCTCCCACACCACTTTCTGGGAGTAGAAATCCTCCAGCCCCTCTGGAGCCGCAGCAGCGATGGAGGGATCGGCCTGACCTGTGGCATTTCCCTGGTTGCCGTCCTTGGAAAGCCCGAGGAAGCTGCACGACGTCAGCAACAGGACCGCAGCCATCGCTCCGGCAGCCCGCACCGTAGCCGCGAGCGAGCGCGACCGCGGGGTCAGGGGAGGAGGTGTGGACATCATGCGGTTCTCCTTGGGGCAGAGCGTTTGGCGGCGTCAGGCAAGACAGGACTGGACGTTGGCCTAGATCAGGCCGGCGGCCATTGCCTCGATGGTCAAAAGCGGTGCGACGTTGGTAGTAGTGATGCGTTTCCTCGCCTTATTGATGGCGTCCATCCGGGCGAGGGTGACTTCCGGTCCCGAGCGGCCCGCGAAATCCTCCAGTTCACTCCTCAACTCAACGTTGACGAGCTCTACGGAATTCCCCATCTGGATGATCAGCACATCCCGGTAAAAGGAGAGGAGGTCGGTCAGTGTCCGGTCCAGGGAGTCCGTGATGGACCGCTTGGCGCGCCGTTTCTGATCATCCTCAAGCTGTTTCACCTGGCTGCGCATGGAAGGTGGGAGAGTGCCGGTCTCCGGGGCGCCCAGCGTGGCCAACAGGGCGGCCTTCTCGGCGGCGTCCCGCTCCTCATTGGAGCTGTTGGCCTCCTCGGTGGCGATCTTGACCAGTTTATCAGCCATCATCACGGCGGCCGTAATGCCCCGGAGGCCCAGCGGGAAACGGACAGTCTCCAGACGGCGCTCCCTGGCCTCGGCGTCGCGGGCCAGCCGGCGGGCAATCCCCACATGGCTCTGCGCTGCGCGTGCCGCGCGTTCCGCCACAGCGGGATCGACGCCGTCGCGCTTCACCAGCAGCGCCGCGACGTCGGCGGCCGGGGGAAGCCGGAGGGCTACGGCCCGGCACCGCGACCGGATGGTGACCAGGACATCCGCCGGGGACGGCGCGCACAGCATCCACACGGTCCGCGGCGTAGGTTCCTCGATGGCCTTCAGCAGAACATTCGTGGTGCGCTCCGCCATGCGGTCGGCGTCCTCCACCACGATGATCCGCCAGCGGCCCGACGAGGGCCTGTTGCCTGCCGTGGAGACCAGTTCCCGTGCCTCCTCGATGGTGATGGTCACCTTTTCGGTCCGGACAAAAACGACGTCAGCATGGGTTTCGCCGAGGATGGTTCTGCAGGCGTGGCACTCGCCGCAGCCGCGCCGGGAGACGTCGTCCTGATCGCAGTTGAGGGCCGCGGCAAAGGCCTTGGCCGCATTCGACCTGCCGGAGCCCGGCGGGCCGGTGAACAGCCAGGCATGGGTGAGCCCGTCACCCGTTGCCGCCTGCTGCAGCTGTGCGACGACGGCAGATTGGCCCTGGAGGTCGTCCCATACCGTCATCGGGTGCTCCTGCGGGAAGCTGCCAGCAGCCGCTCCACGCGTTCCAGGATGCGGGCGGCAATCTCATCGACGGACAACTGTGCCTCAAGCACCAGGTAGCTGTCCGGACGGGCCGCGGCAAGATCCAGAAAGGCCTGCCGGATCCGGGCATGAAATTCGTCGGCTTCCGATTCCAGCCGGTCCTCTGCGGCGTCCCCGGCCGTGCGGCGGCTGCGGCCGTCTGCGGGGTGCACATCCAGCAGCACGGTGAGATCAGGAATCAGCCCGGAGGTGGCCCACTCATTGACGCTCCGCACGGCATCCGTGCCGAGATCACGCCCAGCCCCCTGGTATGCAACGGAGGAGTCGATGTACCGGTCGGTCAGCACCACGTCGCCGCGCTCCAGCGCGGGCCGGATCACCTGGCTGGCGTGGGCAGCCCGGGATGCCGCGAAAATCAGCGCTTCTGTATGGGCATCGATGTGGCCGTGGCCATGGTCCAGCACGAGGGACCGCAGTTTTTCGCCGATCGGTGTACCGCCCGGTTCCCTGGTCCGCAGCACGGTCAGGCCGCGGGATTCAAGAGCCCCGGCCAGCAGGGCAGCCTGCGTGGACTTGCCTGCGCCGTCACCGCCTTCGAAAGCGATGAAAAGTCCGGGACTCTGATTATTCACTCATCCAGCCTACCTACAATCACCGACAGGAAGCCGCCCGCGCCCGGAACCGCTTTTCCCCGCAGGAGGAGCCCAAAGTACCCTTTGTTCATGAGCCTTTCCCAACACCATGCCGCATCCCTTTCGGCTGAGACGGTGGTCGTGGCCGCCGGCCGCCCCCCGCGCGAACGGGACGAGCCGGTCAATCCGCCGATCGTGATGTCCTCCACTTACTTCGGCACCGGAGCCCTGGACGACGGCGACCGCGGCTACGGCCGCTACTCCAACCCCACCTGGGACCCGTTCGAGGAAGCCCTGGGGCAGCTTGAAGGTGCCGCGCTGCCGGGCCTCCTCTACGCCTCCGGCCTGGCCGCCGTCAGCTCGGCCCTCTCGCTCCTTCCCGCCGGGGGAGCGCTCGTGATGCCGACGCACAGCTACTCCGGCTCGCTGGTGATGGCCTCAGAACTGGCGGAAAAGGGCTTCCTCGAGCTCCGCTTGGTGGACATTGCCGACACCGACGCCGTCATCGCCCAGCTCGCCCCCGCGGACGGCGACCCGGCGGCCATGCTGTGGCTGGAAAGTCCGACAAATCCCATGCTCGGCATCGCGGACATCCGGGCGCTGACCCAGGCGGCGCACGACGCCGGAGCGATCGTTGTCACGGACAACACCTTTTCCACCCCTCTGGTGCAGCAGCCGCTGAGCCTCGGGTCCGACGTCGTCCTTCACTCGGTGACCAAATATCTGGCCGGACATTCCGACGTCGTTCTGGGCGCCCTGGTGACCTCCAACCAGGAACTGCGGGATACGCTGCTCCACCACCGCACCATCCACGGCGCCATCGCGGGCCCGTTCGAAGCCTGGCTCGCCCTGCGGGGGCTGCGGACTCTCGCCCTGCGGATCGAACGCTCGCAGGCGTCCGCGGCAGTCCTGGCTGAACGGCTGGCCTCGCACCCGCAGGTCGAAAGTATCCGCTATCCAGGCCTCGTCACGGACCCGGGCCACGACCGCGCCAAGTCCCAGATGTCCGGCTTCGGCTCCATACTGTGTATCCAGGTTGCGCCGGCAGGGAACCTGACCGGCCCCGACGCCGCCGACAAGCTGGTCCGGTCCCTGCAGCTGTGGCTGCCCGCCACCTCGCTCGGCGGTGTGGAATCGCTCATTGAACGACGACGCCGGCACGTGGCCGAGCCGGTCAGCGTCCCCGAAAATCTGGTCAGGTTGAGCGTCGGAATCGAAAACGTTGAAGACCTTTGGTCCGATTTGCAGCAGGCACTGGACGCTCTGGACGGCTAGGCTGGGGACGTGGACGGAAAAGTGTTGATTGATTACGTCGAGACCGGGATCTTTTTCGTACTGGCGCTCGTGGCGTTTGGTCTTGAAGTGTGGGCATTCTTTGACTGCCTCCGCCACAAGGCGAACGCCTTTGAAGCTGTTTCCAAGCGGACCAAGACGTTCTGGCTGGCACTGACCGGCGGCGCCCTGGCCGTTGGCGCACTGACACTATACGGCGCCGCCCGGGCCATTGGCACCCTGACACCCGAAGGCGGTGGCGGTGGCGGTTTCGGCACATTTGGCCTGTTCGGGCTTGCGGCCGTAACTGCAGCCTCGGTGTACCTGGCGGACGTCCGCCCTGCGGTCAAGGACGCCGGCCGCGGCGGCAGCCGCAACAGGGATCCATACGGCCCCTGGTAATCCCCACCGGCCCCCTCGGCTCGCAAGCTCGCCCAGGGAACCCTGCCGGCGTGGCCCCATCCACCGGCCCCCTCGGCTCGCAAGCTCGCCCAGGGAACCCTGCCGGCGTGGCCCCATCCACCGGCCCCCTCGGCTCGCAAGCTCGCCCAGGGAACCCTGCCGGCGTGGCCCCATCCACCGGCACTAAGCCTCCGGTGCCACGGCTTCCCAGCCGACGGTGATTTCCCCCAGCCGCCACCGTGACGGTCCGTCGTGGACCGGCCACCCGCCGTCGAGCAGCGTCCTGCACATGGCCGTCCAGCGTTGCCTGTTTCCAAAGGATGCCAGCGGCGCCGACTCCAGCCACGCCTTGTCCATGGCCTGCAACAGCCCGTGGACGCGTTCGCCGGGAACGTTCCGGTGGATGAGCGCCTTGGGCAGGCGTTCGGCCACATCGGACGGCAGCTGAAAACTGCCAAAGCGCATGGACATGCTCAGGGTCAGCGGACCCGATGCATCCAGCGCTATCCATGTGACGCGCCGGCCGATTTCGTCGCAGGTCCCGTCGATGAAGAGCCCGTCCGGGGCGAGCCTGTCCTGCACCAGCCGCCAGATGCCCGGGACGTCCGCTTCCTCGTACTGGCGGAGCACATTGAAGGCCCGCACCAGGACTGGCCGGCCAGGCACAGGGAGTTCAAAGCCGCCCACCAGGAAGCTGAGGCCGGGACGTTCAAGGGCCTTGGCGGCCAGCACCCTGTCCGGCTCGATCTCGATGCCGCATACGCGCACATCGGGCCGGACAGCGGCAAGCCTCTCGAAAAGTTCGACGGCGGTGGCCGGGGATGCGCCGTAGCCCAGGTCGACAACGAGCGGGTCGGCCGCGGACCGGAGCCGCCAAGCCTGCGGCCCGGCCAGCCAGCGGTCCAGCCGGCGCATGCGGTTTGGGTTGGTAGTGCCGCGGGTCACGTTGCCGACGGGCCGTCCGCGGTTGGCCCGGCTGACCCCTGTTATGGGGTGAGTCACCCGCTCTGCTTTCTGCACCACCGCCCCAGACTACCGCGCGATTTATGTAACGCTCGGCAGCAGCAGCATCTGCTCGGCTAGGATGAAAATCATGACTTATAAGCTGATTCTGCTGCGCCACGGCCACAGCGAATGGAACGCCAAGAACCTGTTCACCGGCTGGGTGGACGTTGACCTGAACGATCAGGGCCGCGAGGAAGCAGCACGCGGGGGTGAGCTCCTGGTTGAGCACGACGTGCTCCCGGACATCCTCTACACGTCGCTCCTGAAGCGGGCCATCAACACCGCCAACATTGCCCTGGACAAGGCCGACCGCGGCTGGATCCCGGTCAAGCGCGACTGGCGCCTCAACGAGCGCCACTACGGCGCCCTGCAGGGCAAGGACAAGGCCCAGACCCTCGCCGAATACGGCGAGGAGCAGTTCATGGAATGGCGCCGTTCCTACGACACCCCGCCGCCGCCCCTGGACGACAACTCGGAGTTCTCCCAGGCGCGCGACCCCCGCTACGCTGACCTGGGCGATGATCTGCCCCGCACCGAGTGCCTGAAGGACGTCCTGGTCCGGCTGCTTCCGTACTGGGAATCAGACATCAAGGAAGACCTGAAGTCCGGCAAGACGGTCCTCGTCACGGCCCACGGCAACTCCCTGCGCGCGCTGGTGAAGCACCTCGACGAGATCAGCGATGAGGCCATCGCCGGCCTGAACATCCCCACCGGCATCCCGCTGGTGTACGACTTGGACGAGAACTTCCAGCCGATCAAGCGCGGTGGAACCTACCTCGACCCCGAGGCTGCGGCCGAGGCCATCCTGGCCGTCGCCAACCAGGGCAAAAAGTAGAGCTCCGTCAAGAATCCCACTGGCTGCTCGGTCGTTCCTCCCTTAGACGCAGCTCAGCCGGGATCCTGACTTCGCGTTAAATAGACGACGGCGGCTGGTCACCTCAGGTGACCAGCCGCCGTCGTTCGCTGTTTTTGGGGAAACGTCAGCCGTGCTCGACGCTGCTGTTCGGGTGCCAGGCACCCGTCACGAGATAGCTGACTTTCTGGGCAACGGACACGCCGTGGTCGGCAAAACGCTCGAAGTAGCGGCTGGCCAGGGCGACGTCCACGGTGGTGGCAGGGGATTCCTGCCAGTCACTGCGGGCGATGGCCTTGAAGACGCTGAGGTGCAGGTCGTTCACCTCCGAATTCGCCTTGAGGATGTCGCGTGCCACTTCGAGGTCCCTGGTCTCCAGCAGCTGGGTGAGCTTGTTGGCGATCAGGATGTCGTGTTCGGCAAAGCTCTTGAACGTGTCCGTCAGGGATGCCGGGATAACGTTGGCGGGGAAGCGGAGGCGGGCCAGTTGGGCGATGTGGCGTGCGAGGTCACCCATGCGTTCCAACGACGCGCTCATCCGCAGGGAGCCCACGATCATGCGCAGGTCACTTGCCACCGGACCCTGGAGAGCGAGGATGTCGATTGCGCGCTCATCAAGGCTGTTCTGGAGGAAGTCGATACGGGCATCCGCCGCGATGACATCCTGCGCCAGGTCGACGTCGGCGACCTCAAATGACGTGGTTGCCTTAGCAATCGCTTCGCTGACCAACTTTGAAATTTCGATGAGGTCCTCACCCACGTGGGCGAGCTCTTCCTGAAAAACCTTACGCACGTAGGCGTCCTTTCCTTGGAACTCCGCCACGCCGCGACGGCAGCCAGAGTCTCGTGTCACCGATCCGTTAGTCCAACTTGCCACTTTTCCAGTGCCGGGTGAACTGTTACTCATCTCTAGATGAACGTTAGCTGAATCCATCGCGTTATGGACCCGAGGCAGCTTTTCAGGCGTTTCGAAAGCATAAGCTTGAGCCGTGGATCCTATGCTCATCGGTGTCATCGCCGGCCTGCTCGGCCTGTCGTTCGGTGTCTTCGGCGTGCTCGCGTTCAGGGTCAGCGAACAGCAGCGCAGGATCGTCGACGTCGAATTCGATGAGCCCGCCCTGCCGCCGGGAGCCGCGGAAGTGCTGGCCGTCATCGGCAAGGCATTCGTGGTGGTGGACGCCATTGACGGCGTGGTCCGGGCAAGTCCTGCCGCTTATGCGTACGGCCTGGTGCGCGGCCACACGGTAGTGCACCGGGAACTCCTGGAGATGACGGCAAATGTCCGCCGCGACGGAGTGATCCTGGAAAAGAAGCTCGAACTCCAGCGCGGCCCGGTGGGGCAGGGCACCATGATCGTGCAGGTGAGGGCAGCCATGCTTGGCGAGGAATACATTCTCCTCCTGGCCGATGACCGCACCGAGATCACGCGTACGGAGGAGATCCGCAACGACTTCGTGGCCAACGTATCCCATGAGCTGAAAACACCAGTGGGTGCCATCTCGCTGCTGGCGGAGGCGCTGGAGTCTTCAGCAGACGATGAAAAGGCCGTACGCCGTTTCGCCGCGCGCATGCACAAGGAGTCCGCCCGCCTCGCGGCGCTGGTGCAGGACATCATCGAACTGTCACGCCTGCAGGGTGCAAACGTGGCACAAGAGGGCCATCCCGTGGATATCAATGATGTGATCTCGGAGGCGGTGGACCGCTCGCAGCTGCCGGCGGAGAGCAAGAACATCCAGATCGTCATCGGCGGCCGGATCGACGCCAAGGTCTACGGCGACCAGGACCTCCTCGTGACGGCACTGCGTAACCTGATCGACAACGCCATCCGCTATTCGCCCGAGAACACCCGCGTGGGGATCGGGGTGCGCGCCAAGGAGGGCCTGATCGCCATCTCCGTGACGGATCAGGGCGAGGGCCTCTCCGCCGAGGACCAAGAGCGGGTATTCGAGCGCTTTTATCGTGTGGATTCCGCACGCTCCCGGCATACCGGCGGCACAGGGCTGGGACTGAGCATCGTCAAGCATGTCATCTCCAACCACGGCGGGGAGGTCACCGTCTGGTCCCAGCCCGGGCAGGGATCGACGTTCACGCTGCGCCTGCCGGAGATGGAAGGCCAAGCGCAGAATGCCAAGGAACCAAAGGACGCCGCCGGCGCCCATGAACGAGGAGTTACCGCTTGAGCAGGATTCTTATTGTTGAGGACGAGGAATCGTTCAGCGATCCCCTGTCCTATCTGCTGGGCAAGGAAGGCTTTGAGGTTGAGGTCGTCGACAACGGCGTGGATGCGCTCATGGAGTTCGATCGCAACGGGGCTGACCTGGTGCTGCTGGACCTGCAACTGCCTGGGCTGTCGGGGACGGAAGTATGCCGGCAGTTGCGCCAGCGTTCGAGTGTCCCGGTGATCATGCTTACCGCGAAGGATTCAGAAATCGACAAGGTCGTGGGGCTCGAACTGGGCGCCGACGACTATGTCACCAAGCCATACTCGTCGCGCGAGCTGGTGGCCCGTGTCCGGGCAGTGCTCCGGCGGCAGGGCGAACCGGAAGAACTCGTCTCCTCCACGGTGCAGGCCGGACCCGTGCGGATGGACATCGAGCGCCACGTAGTCAGCGTGGGAGGCGAGCAGGTGCCGCTCCCCTTGAAGGAGTTTGAACTTCTCGAGATGCTGCTCAGGAACTCCGGCCGGGTGCTGACCCGCGGACAGCTGATCGACAGGGTCTGGGGGTCAGATTATGTTGGTGACACCAAAACGCTTGACGTCCACGTGAAACGGCTCCGGAGCAAAATCGAGCCCGATCCCTCCCTCCCGCGGTACCTGGTGACCGTCCGCGGCCTGGGCTACAAGTTCGAACCGTAACCAGCGCGGGCACGCTGCCGCCGCCGTACGCGAAAGAAGGAGGGGATCCCGCCGGGATCCCCTCCTTCTTCATGCCGGCTTGCTTGCGCCGCCGGCATGGGTGTCAGTGGCCGCCTGTGGCCGGTGCAGCACCGTCAGTGTGTGCGCCATCAGTGTGGGTGCCGGTTTCGCTGGGAGTAGGTGTGGGGGTGCTGCCCGCGGGCAGGTATGCCTGGTACTCCTTGAGCGTGCCATCCACCACGGGCACCTTGACGGTCTTGTTCACGTTGGTTCCGTCCTCGGTGACCTTGATGTCCACGAGGGAGCCCGGCTTGCCGCCGGCGGTGCTCAGGATGGCCGGATCGGTGGAGTCGTTGAGCAGCGTGTAGGAGTTCTTCTTGACGGAGATCTCAGTCTGGGCGCCTTCTGCGCCGCTCAGCGTAACCTTGACGTCCTCTGACGAAGAGTTGTAGACGGCGCCGATGACTCGGCCCGGCTGGTTCTCGCCCGCGGCGACAATGAGCATGTTCCGCAGTTCCAGCGGTCCAACGTCAGAGCGCGTTCCGTCCGAAGCGGCATACTGCTCGGAGGTCTGCTGCGCGTTGATGTAGCCGCAGCCCGTCAGGGCGAGCAGTCCCACGCTCAGGGCGGCAGCCGCCATTGCCAACTTGCCGCGCTGGCCCCGGTTCATCGCAGTGAAACGCACGTCACGCACTCCTAGAAAGTCTTGAAACAGTTTTCAGCCATAGCCTATCGGCAAACGGGTCCAAACGAGGATTCGGCCGGTACACAATAGCGCCGGTTTCAGGGCCCCTGACGCTGCATCAGGGCTTCCCGGCTACCCGCGCGTAACGCTTGTCCGCGCGTGGGCGATGCACTATTATCCGCGTTCGTCAAGGGGTCTGAGGGGTCGATTCGGCCCATTTTCCGCGGATTCTCGCGGTTCCCGGACCGTATCCATGCCAGTCGTATGCCCTAATCGTGATAAACTGGTCTGCGGGAAAGGGGAAAGTCCACATGGTTTTTGAGGTCGGCGAGACAGTAGTTTACCCTCACCACGGTGCAGCAAAAATTGAAGAAATCAAGATGCGCACTGTCAAGGGCGAAGAGAAGATGTATCTCAAGCTCAAGGTGGCTCAGGGTGATCTGACCATTGAAGTTCCAGCAGAGAACGTTGACCTCGTGGGGGTTCGCGACGTAGTGGGCAAGGAAGGTTTGGAGCACGTATTCGATGTGCTTCGAGCCGAGTTCACTGAAGAGCCCACCAACTGGTCGCGTCGTTACAAGGCAAATCTGGAGAAGCTTGCTTCCGGTGACGTCATCAAGGTTGCAGAGGTCGTCCGCGACCTCTGGCGCCGCGATCACGATCGGGGCCTTTCCGCAGGTGAGAAGCGAATGCTGGCCAAGGCACGTCAGATTCTGATTTCAGAATTGGCTTTGGCTGAGAAGACCGACGAAGAGAAAGCTGCAAGCGTTCTCGACGAGGTCTTGGCTTCCTGAGAATTGAACCCCGGCGGCAGAGTGCCGCCGGGGTTTCTTTTGCCCAAAAATCCCGGCCGGGCAGCCGTACGAACCGTCCAGGGCGCCTAAAACGGCGTGTGCCGCTACTCAGTTGGGCGGGGCCGGGCGGCCGGGACGTAGGCTAGTCCGCATGAACGATGCACCCAGACGACCCGTCACCGCCGTGATCCTCGTCGCCGCAGGTTCCGGGCAACGGCTCGGCTACGGCATGCCCAAAGCGGCCGTGCCACTCGGCGGCGAACCCATTCTCCTGCACGCGCTCCGGGGCATCGTAGCCGCCGGCGTGGCCAGCCAGGTCTGTGTTGCGCTGCCCGCGGGTGAATCCGGGCTGCGGCAGCTGGTCGAGGACTTCCGGTTGGAGCTTGCAGATGGCGGTCCGCTCCTGACAATGGTCGACGGCGGTGCCACCCGAGCGGATTCCGTCCGGTCGGCGCTGGCCGGCCTGGAGGACGGTACGGAAGCTGTGCTCGTCCATGACGCCGCGCGCGCCCTGACTCCCGAGTCTGTCTTCCACCGCGTGGCGCAGGCGCTGGCCAACGGAGCCTCCGCCGTCATCCCGGTCATCCCGGTTGTGGACACCGTCAAAACGGTTTCCGCCACAGATGGCGGGGACTCGGATATCGCCCCGGAAATCGTCACGGGAACCGTGTCCCGGCAGGAGCTCCGCGCGGTCCAGACGCCGCAGGGGTTCAGCATGGACACATTGAAGGCCGCCCACGAGGCCGCCCTGGCCCTGGATGAGAACCGGGCCGCGGCCGTCACCGACGACGCCATGCTGGTGGAGCTCCTCGGGGTTCCGGTGCATGCCGTGCGCGGGGCCAGCCAGTCCCTGAAAATCACCACGCCGCTGGACCTCATCATTGCCGAGGGCCTCCTCGAAGGGCCATTGGGCGCCCGCTGGGTGGAGGGCTGACCGCGTGGGTTCAGAGCAAGAGAAGGAAGCCGTCAGGATGGTCCTGCCCCGCACCGGAATCGGCGTCGATGTGCATGCGTTCGCCCCGGAGAGCGACCCGCGCCCGCTGTGGCTCGGGGGGCTCTTCTGGGAAAACGAGCGGGGGCTCGCGGGTCATTCCGACGGCGATGCCGTGGCCCACGCTGCCGCCGATGCTCTTTTCTCCGCATCCGGAATCGGTGACCTCGGCACCCACTTCGGCACCGACCGTCCCGAACTGGCGGGCGCTTCCGGTGTTACGCTGCTGGCCGAGGCGGCCCGCATCGTCCGGGCGGCCGGTTTTGAGATTGGCAACGTGGCCGTGCAGCTCGTGGCGAACCGCCCCAAATTCGGACCCCGCCGCGAAGAGTCGCAGCGCGTCCTGACAGAGGCTGCCGGGGCTCCCATCAGCGTGTCGGCCACCACGAGCGACGGACTCGGGTTCACCGGCCGCGGGGAGGGCATCTCCGCGGTGGCAACCGCCCTCGTCTATCCGGCCTGACCGTCCCGCACCCAGCGGCATCGCCTACGCTGGAAGAAGGACCGGCGGCGCGCCCGCCGGCACGATCTGTACCGCCACACCAGGAGACCTCCCGTGAAAAAGCTGCTTCCCGCCGTCGTGATTTCCTGCCTGCTCCTTGCAGGCTGCGGCGGCACGCCCAGGATGAGCGTCGGCGAGAGCTGCACGTTCCTCAACGGCGATACCTTCAAGCCCACCGGAAACCAGCAGCAGCAGGCGGAGCAGATCGCCACGCACTACGAGGAGGTCGCCGACAAGGTGGCCCAGGAGATCGCCGACCCGATCCAGAAGATGGCCGACGTCATGAAGCAGGTGGCCGGCACGTCCCTGGGCAACAAGACCCAGGAACAGGTCGCCGAGCTCACCAAACAGAACAACCGCATCGGCGAGATCTGCAAGTAGCCTGCCTCCGCCAGGAAGGAAAGCAGCAGGGAAGGCAGCAGGCAACTCAGCAGGCAAGCGAGCAGGAACCGGCGCATCGGCTAATCTGGAGCGGTGACCCTGCGCTTTTACGACACTGCATCCGCCGAAGTCCGCGACTTCGTCCCCCTGGTACCGGGCAAGGTAAGCCTGTATTACTGCGGCGCCACGGTGCAGGGCATGCCGCACGTCGGCCACATCCGCTCCGCCATCGCCTTCGACCAGCTCACGCGCTGGCTCGAGTACCGCGGCTTCCGCGTCACCGTCGTCCGCAACGTCACCGACATCGACGACAAGATCCTCGCCAAGTCCGAGGCGTCCTTTCACCCGGATTACGAGCAGGAACCGGACACCGTGCCGGAAGAGGAATGGTGGGCCCTGGCCTACCGCTACGAGCAGGAGTTCCTCAAGGCCTACGACGTCCTCGGCGTCTCCCGCCCCACCTACGAACCCCGGGCCACCGGCCACATTCCCGAGATGCACGCGCTGATCCAGCAGCTGATCGACCGGGGCCACGCCTACCCGGCGCTGG
Organism: Arthrobacter sp. B2060; assembly: GCF_059090445.1. Classification (NCBI taxonomy): domain Bacteria; kingdom Bacillati; phylum Actinomycetota; class Actinomycetes; order Micrococcales; family Micrococcaceae; genus Arthrobacter; species Arthrobacter sp. B2060. The sequence continues at coordinate 16,922 of NZ_JBNHFR010000001.1, read as the reverse complement.
ATGGCTCGGGCGACGTCTACTTCGACGTGCGTTCGTGGAACAAGTACGGCTCGCTGACACGCCAGAAGATCGACGACATGCAGGGCGCCCCCGACGTCGAACCTGAGTTCATCAGCAGGAAGAAGGACCCCCGGGACTTCGCGCTGTGGAAGGGGCACAAGGAAGGAGAGCCGACGACGGCGAGCTGGGTCTCGCCGTGGGGCGCCGGCCGTCCGGGCTGGCACCTCGAATGCTCAGCCATGGTCACCAAATACCTCGGCACCGAATTCGACATCCACGGCGGCGGGCTGGATCTGCGCTTTCCGCACCATGAAAACGAGATGGCCCAGTCGCAGGCTGCCGGCCACGGTTTCGCGAATTTCTGGATGCACAACGGCATGGTCACGTACCAGGGCGAGAAAATGTCCAAGTCCGTCGGCAACACGGTGAGCCCGGCGGAAATGCTGGAGCTCGCCCCGCCGCGCGTTGTCCGTTACTACCTCGGGCAGGCGCAGTACCGCTCCGTGCTGGACTACCAGCCGACGTCACTGCAGGAGGCCACAGCCGCCGTCGAGCGCATCGACGGCTTTATCGCCCGCGCAGTCCGGGCCCTGTCAACGGACGGCGCCCTGTTCTTTGGCAGCCACGGCGACGTGCCGGACGCGTTCGCCGCCGCGATGGACGACGACCTCAACGTCCCCCAGGCCCTCGCGGTGCTGCACGACACGGTCCGCGCAGGAAACTCGGCCCTCACGGCAGGGGACCTCGACACCGCACGGCAGGCCCTGGCCGGAGTGACCGACATGCTTCGCGTCCTGGGAATCAGCGCCGCCGCGCAGCCGGCCCTCGACGACCAGGCGACGGCAGCGCTCGACGTGCTCGTGGAGGCGCAGCTGGCGGCACGGGCCGAGGCCCGCGCCGCCAAGGACTGGGCCGCCTCGGACGCGATCCGGAACACGCTCGCCGCTGCCGGCATCGTGGTCGAAGACAGCGCAGACGGGGCCACCTGGAGCCTCCAGCGCGGCTGAAGCCTGCGCCGGCCACTCCGCCCGGTCAACGATTTAACTTGAGTCAGTAGACTGGAGTGCAGACGTACTCAACACAACCAAGGGTGGAACTCATGGCCAACAACGGTCGCCCGGGCGCAGTCCGAAAGCTCAAGAAGGGCCCCACCACCGGAACCGGTGGCCACGGCCGCAAGGCACTCGAAGGCAAGGGGCCCACCCCCAAGGCCGAGGACCGCCCCTACCACAAGGCATACAAGAACAAGCAGCTCGCCGAACGCTCGGAGGCCAAGCGGGCCGGCGGCAGCCGCAGCGCCGGCGCACGCTCGGGCCCCAAGGGTCGCGCCACCGAGGAAGTGGTGACCGGCCGCAACTCGGTGGTCGAGGCCCTTCGGGCCGGCATTCCGGCCAAGGCCCTGCACGTCGCCATCCGCATCGAGATGGACGACCGTGTCAAGGAGTCCCTCAAGCTCGCCGCCGAACGCGGTATCCCGCTGCTGGAAACCGGCAAGCCCGAACTCGACCGCATGACGGACGACGCCGTGCACCAGGGCCTCGTGCTGCAGATCCCGCCGTACGACTACCAGGACGCCTACGATCTGGCTGAGCAGACCGTGGACCGCTGGAAGAAGGGGCACGTCACGAACGCACCCCTCTTCGTCGCCCTCGACGGCATCACGGATCCCCGCAACCTGGGCGCCATCATCCGCTCGGTGTCCGCTTTCAGCGGCCACGGCGTGATCGTCCCCGAGCGGCGCTCCGTCGGAGTCACCGCCGCAGCCTGGAAGACCAGTGCCGGCGCGGCTGTCCGCGTGCCCGTCGCCCGCGCCTCCAACCTGAACAACGCCCTTAAGCAGTTCAAGTCCATGGGCATCTTCGTCCTGGGGCTCGACGGCGACGGCGACGTTTCGCTGCCGGACCTCACGCTCGCTACGGAGCCGGTCTGCATCGTGGTGGGTTCCGAGGGCAAGGGACTCAGCCGCCTGGTCCGCGAGAACTGCGACCAGATCGTCTCGATCCCCATCGACTCCGCCATGGAATCGCTCAACGCCTCCATGGCCGTGGGCATCTCCCTCTACGAAGTGTCCCGCCAGCGCGCCGCCAAGTAGGTGATACGCCGGGAGGATGGCGGCGCAGCCGCCATCCTCCGCGTGCTGCTCCTTTGTTGCTTTGACGCGTATTGCCTGACGCGCGCTTCCGCTAAAAAGTGCGCCGGTTGGCCAGGACGGGAAGCCTGGTTTGGGCTTCCTTGACGACGGCGGGATCAAGGTCGGCGAACAGCAGGCCGGCGGCGCCGTCGAGCTCCCCCAGCACTTCACCAAATGGTGAGACGACGGCGGAGTGCCCAACTCCTGTGGGTGCTGTGCCGCGCGGCTCGACGCCTTGGGTGGCGGGGTCACCCTGGCCGCAGGCAAGGACATAGGTGGTCGTGTCGACAGCGCGGGCGCGGGCCAACAGCTTCCACTGGTCCACTTTGCCCGGGCCGGCGCCCCACGACGCGCAAATGATGTTGGCAACGGCTCCGCGGTCGGCATTTGCGGTGAAGAGGGCCGGGAACCGGATGTCGTAGCAGGTGGCCAGGCCGAAGGTGAGGCCGCCGGCGTCGAACGTCACAGGCCCTGTTCCGGCATCCACGGTGTCCGACTCAAGGAAGCCGAACGCGTCAAAGAGATGCACCTTGTCGTAGCTCGCTTCCACGCCGGGGCCGGTGACGAGCAGTGTGTTCCGGACCTTGCCGCCTCCTGCCGCGGATGCCGCACCGGGGGTGAACATGCCCGCCACGATAACGATGTCCAGCTCAGCGGCAATGGAACGGACCCGGTCCGCCCAGGGGCCATCAAGCTGTTCGGCGATGCCGATCAGGGGATTCCCAAACGCGCGCATCGTGGCCTCGGGGAAAACGACCAGCCCGGCGCCCCCTTCCTTGGCCAGGCGGGCGTATTCCTCAACCAGGACGAGGTTGCGCTCCACGTCCCGACCGGTGATGATCTGGGCCAGTGCAATCTTCACAAGTACCTCCACCTTGGTGCGGTTTTACGGTCAGCAGGCACCGTCTTCTGTCAGCGAAACGTCACATGCCGGAATAAATCGGCGTTTTCAACGTGACAGTTAAGCTTTAATCGATGGTAATGCCCTTAGTAGACACAGCCTCCAGCGTAGACGCCTCCCAGGCGTTACCCCTTGGTGTAAGTTCCCTCCGCCCGGGGCCCGCCCTGGACGGCTCCTCAGGCGGGCGCGCCAATGTGGCTGTCTACGCTCCCGGCGTCCTGACGCTGGAGATCGCCTACCAGGCACCGGGCGGCAGTTGGCGGCTCCAGACCCTGCCGAACGTCACCGAGGGCGTCCATCACGGCATCGTGGAGGGCCTCCCGGTCGGCTCGCGCTACGGCTTCCGCGAGGCCCCCGCCGCGCAGGTCCTGCCCCTCTCGGTTCCCACCGTGAATTTTGACGACGGCGAGCGGCAGCCGCTGCTGCTCGATCCCTACGGGCGGGCCGTGGACCAGCGCGCTGACCTGCTCACCAGCGTGAGGATGTCCAGCGACTTCGACTGGGGTTCCGACCGCCGGCTGCATACCCCGTGGCGGGACACCATCATCTACGAGGCACATGTCCGTGGGCAGAGCATGTTGCACCCGGACATCCCGGAGAGCCTGCGCGGCACGTACGCCGGCATGGCCCACCCTGCAATGATCGAGCACCTCACAGGCCTTGGCGTTACTGCGGTGCAGCTGCTGCCGGTCCATTTCCACCTTGACGAGCCGCACCTTCAGAACCTGGGCCTGACCAACTACTGGGGCTACAACACCGCGGCTTTCTTTGCCCCGCACCCTGCCTATGCAACGCGGTCCGCGCAGGAAGCCGGGCCGCAGGCGGTGCAGGACGAGTTCAAGGGCATGGTCAAACTTCTGCACGCCGCCGGCATCGAGGTCATCCTTGACGTGGTCTACAACCACACCGCCGAGGGCGGACCGGACGGACACACGCTCTGTTTCCGCGGGCTGGGGGAGGAGAAGTACTACCGCACGGACGGCCACGGCAGATACATCGACACGACGGGCTGCGGGAACACTCTCAACTTTGGCCAACCGCGCGTTGTACAGCTCGTTGTGGATTCCCTTCGGTACTGGGTGGATGAATTCCACATCGATGGGTTCCGGTTCGACCTTGCCGTGACGCTCTGCCGGAACGAGGCCAATGAATTTGATCCGAAGCACCCGTTCCTGGTCGCCGTTGCGGCCGACCCGGTACTGTCCCGGGTCAAGCTCATCGCCGAACCCTGGGACGTGGGTTACGGCGGCTGGCAGACCGGCCGCTTTCCGATTGGCTGGGTTGACTGGAACGACCACTACCGCGATGCCATGCGTTCGTTCTGGCTGGCCGACCGCGCGGCCATCGACTCCGGCGGCCAGGGCGGCTCCGTGGCCCGTCTGGCAGATGCGCTGTCCGGTTCCGCCAGCCTCTTTGAACCGTCAGGCCGTTCCAGGCTCGCCTCCCTGAACTTCATCACAGCCCATGACGGATTCACTATGGCCGACCTTGTCTCCTACGACCGCAAGCACAACGAGGCGAACGGTGAGCAGAACCGGGACGGGCACGGCGACAACCGCAGCTACAACCACGGTTTTGAAGGCCGGACCGAGGACGAAGGCATCCTTGCCCGGCGGGCCCAGACACAGCGGAACCTGATGGCCTCGCTGATGATCTCCCTCGGGGTCCCCATGATCACGGCCGGAGATGAACTTGGCCGCACGCAGCAGGGCAACAACAATGCCTACTGCCAGGACAATCCCCTCGCCTGGCTCGACTGGACCAGCACACCTGAATCGCACGCCATGCTCCGGAGCACCAAGCGCGTCATCCGGCTGCGCAAGGAATTTCTCGCCGGGCAGCCAATTGACTATGCGGTGCGGGACGCGCAGTCGTACCTGTTTTGGTATGACCAGAATGGCGAGCCGATGACCATGGAACGGTGGAATGATCCCCGGAACCGCGTGGTGCAGCTGCTGCTGGGCTCGGACGACGGGCAGGCAGCCGGACTCATCGTGGTCAACGGCGGGCGCGACGACGTCCCGGTCACCCTTCCCCAGGCGACCAACGACGACGGCACAGCCAAGCGGATATTCGAACTGCGCCTCACCACATCCGACCTCCATGACCAGCGCCAGGGCGTTCAGGTCGTGTCCGGTGACGCGGACGTCGTGCAGGCCAACACCATCAACATCTACCGCACCTAGTAACAGGGATGGGCATCAGGGACGGGAAAGCGTGAATATGCGCAGGCTGTTGGCGGCTGTCGTGCTGATCGTGCTGCTGGGCGTGGCCCTCGTGGTGTCCAACGGACTCCAGCCGCAGGCCGGGGGGCCGGCCCCGACGGAATCAGGGACCGCGGTGCCGTCCTCCCGCGTACCTGTGGCAACCGCAGGGGCCGGAGGCGTTCCCAACCCATCCGCCCTGCCAGCCATCCCGGAGTCCCAGCTCCCGGCCGAAGGCCGCACAACCCTCGCCCTCATCCGGCGGGGCGGGCCGTTCCCTTACGAGCGCGACGGCGTGACGTTCGGCAACTTTGAGCGCATCCTGCCCCGGAAATCCCGTGACTACTACCGGGAGTACACTGTCCCCACGCCCGGGGAGTCCGATCGCGGCGCCCGCAGGATCGTGGCGGGCAAGGCGGGCGAAAAGTATTACACGGCAGACCACTACGAGTCATTCAAGTTCATAGCAGAGGGCAAATAGCGCAATGAAGATCTATTCAGCAGACACCTGGACCGTCGAGGAACTGACTGACCAGGTCGCTGACGCCGGGCGCCGCAGCTTGGTGATCCCGGCCGCCGATTCCAAGAAGGAAGTGCTGGCCACTTTCGGCGAGGCCCTGGAATTCCCGGAACACTACGGTGTTAACCTGGACGCCCTCAACGACTCACTGCACGACTTCGCGGACTCGATCTCCGACAACGGAGCGGAACCGCTCACGGTCATCTGGCAGGTGCCGGCAGTCTTCCGCAGCGACAGGTCATTCGGGGTCATCTGCGAAATCCTGCAGGACGCCGAAAGCTACGCCGGGAAGGACCTGGCAGTCATCGCGGTACTCCTCTAAGCCCGAAGGCCCGCTACTAAGCGCGAGTCTAAACGCGACAGGGCCCGCGCCTGTGCGCGGACCCTGTCCAAGCGTGGCCCGAAGGGGCCCGGCCGGCAAGCCTAAGCGTTGACGATCAGGCCCAGCTCGGCCCTGGATGCGAGGGCGTCGTGCTTGGGCAGCACCCGCACCGTGTAGCCGAACGATCCTGAGCGGTCGATCACGATGGAGCCTGTGAACAGGTACCGGCCATTGCCGAGTTCATCCTTCGGATCAAGCTCCACGAGTGTCACATTGGCGAGTTCGTCGCTTTCCTCGGCCTGTCCATAGGCGACCTCCACCGCCACGTCCTGCGGCGTCAGGGTGTGCAGTCCCACGTAGGCATTGACCTCGAGGGTGTCGCCGATCTGTGGATCCTCGGACACGCCCAGGGAATCCACATGCTCCACGTGGAGCTGCGGCCAGGCAGCGCGGACCTTGGACGTCCAGGCTGCGAGTTCCTTGGCCTGGCTGAAGGATGCTGCCACCGCATGCCGTCCGGAGACCGCCGCCGGCCGGTACAGGACGTTGACGTAGTCCTGGAGCATGCGTTCGGCGGAGACGGCCGGGCCCAGGTGGGCGAGCGTGTGCTTGATCATGGACACCCAGTGGGTGGGGATCTTCTCGTGCCCGGTGGCGGACGGACCGGCAGCCCCGGCCGCCTCGGAAACCGTGTTGCCGTAGAAGCGCGGCGCCACCTGCGTTTCGAGCAGCTCATAGAGGGCTGCCGCCTCGATGTCATCGCGTTCGTCCGCTGAAGCGCCGTTATTGGCGGTGGGGATCGCCCAGCCGTTTTCGCCGTCGTACATCTCATCCCACCAGCCGTCCAGCACCGAAAGGTTCAGGGAGCCGTTGATGGCCGCCTTCATGCCGGACGTGCCGCAGGCTTCCAAGGGGCGCAGCGGGTTGTTGAGCCAGACGTCGCATCCCGGGAACAGCGTGCGGGCCATGGCGATGTCGTAGTTGGGCAGGAAGACGATGCGGTGGCGGACCTTGGGGTCATCCGTAAAGCGCACCAAGTCCTGGATCATCTTCTTGCCCGCATCGTCGGCGGGGTGGGACTTGCCGGCAATGACCAGCTGGATCGGGTGCTGTTTGTGCAGCAACAAAGCCTTGAGCCGTTCCGGTTCGCGCAGCATCAGGGTCAGCCGCTTGTACGTGGGCACGCGCCGGGCAAAGCCGATGGTCAGGACGTCCGGGTCAAGCACGGAATCCGTCCACGCGAGCTCGGCGTCGGCGGCGCCGCGCTTTTTCCAGGCCGCGCGAAGGCGGCGCCGGACATCCTCCACGAGAGAGGCGCGCATTTCGCGCCGCAAGGCCCAAACCTCGGCGTCGCTGACGTTGTAGGCAAGGTCCCAGCGCCCCATCGCTTCCGCTTCCGCGCCGAACCGTTTGCGGGCAAGCTTCGAAATCCGCGAATCGACCCAGGTGGGCACGTGCACGCCGTTGGTCACGGAGGTGATGGGCACCTCTGAGTGATCGAATCCCGGCCAGAGCGCGGAGAACATGCCGCGGGACACTTCGCCGTGCAGCTTGGCCACGCCGTTCGCGCGCTGCGCCAGGCGCAGGCCCATGACCGCCATGTTGAAGACGAACGGGTTTCCGTCGGCGAAGTTCTCGCGGCCCAGGTCGAGGATGCGGGAGGTAGGCACGTCAGGCGCAAGCCCGGCCTCGAAGAAGTGCTGGATCTGGGCGGTTTCGAAGCGGTCGATGCCGGCCGGTACGGGTGTATGCGTGGTGAAAACAGTGGACGCACGGCCCGCGGCCAACGCTTCATCGAAGGTGAGTGCGTGTTCCCCGGCCATCAGTTCCTGGATCCGCTCGATCCCGAGGAAGCCGGCATGGCCCTCATTGGTGTGGAACACCTCCGGGGCGGGGGTGCCGGTCAGCCGCTGGTAGACCCGCAGCGCCTTGACCCCGCCCATGCCCAGCAGAAGTTCCTGCTGCAGGCGGTGGTCGCCACCGCCGCCGTAGAGGCGGTCTGTGATGCCGCGGGCGGCGTCGTCATTGCCCGGAACGTTGGAATCCAGCAGCAGCAGGGGAACGCGCCCGACGTCGGCACGCCAGATGTGCGCCGCCAGGTGCCGCCCGCTGGGCAGCGGCAGCGAGATTTCGATGGGCTTTCCGCTGCCGTCAGCCGACGGTTCCCGCAGCAGCGTCAGGGGCAGCCCATCCGGGTCAATGACCGGATACGTCTCCTGCTGCCAGGCGTCGCGGGACAGGGACTGCTTGAAGTAGCCCGCCTGGTACAGCAGGCCCACACCGATCAGCGGAACCCCGAGGTCCGACGCCGCCTTCAGGTGGTCGCCGGCAAGGATGCCGAGGCCGCCGGAGTACTGCGGCAAAACTTCGGTGATGCCGAATTCGGGGGAGAAGTATGCAATGGAGGCGGGAGCGTCCTCGCCCAGGCTCTGATACCACCGCGGCTGCTCAAGGTAGCGGTCCAGGTCCTCGGCCGCTGCCTGCACGCGGGCCACGACGTCCTTGTCCGCTGCCAGACGGTGCATTTCTTCACGGCCCACCAGCCCGAGGAAACTGACCGGGTCGTTGCCGCATTCAGCCCAGACCCTGGGGTTGAGTCCTTCGAAGAGTTCCCTCGTGGGCCGGTGCCAGGACCAGCGCAGGTTGGTGGCCAAACGGGCCAGCGGCCGGATCGGCTCGGGAAGAACAGTTCGGACGGTAAATCTGCGGATAGCCTTCACCTGCGCCACACTAATCGAGAAGATGAACAGCAGGAACCGGTTTCGATTACTTTCCGGTAAATGACGAATCAGTTCAGTTATTAACTTCGCAGGCTTAGCAATGGCTTGCATTTCTCGCTAATGTCGAGCCTGTGACGACAAACACGCGAACCAGTGCCCCAGCCAAGCAAACGCCGAAAGTTTCGATCATGGACGGCCTTCGATTTGGCCGTTTCCCGATCACGAATGTTCAGCCGGTTGTCGAAGGGGGGAAGTTCCCCGCCAAGGCGCTGCCGGGCGAAGGCATCGTGGTCAGCGCAAAGTGCTTCCGTGAAGGCCACGACCAGCTGGGCGTCAGCGCCGTGCTGCTGGACCCGAAGGGCAAGGAGCGCCAGCGTGTGCGCCTCCAGCCGCCCGCCGGGGACCGCGGCAAGGGCACAGACCTTTGGGAAGGCATTCTCACGCCTGAATCCACCGGCAACTGGTCCTTCGTCATCGAGGCCTGGCACGACCGGTACGGCACGTGGCACCACAACGCCGAGGTGAAGGTGGAAGCCGGCATCGACGTCGAACTGATGCTTGACGAGGGGGCCGCGCTGCTGTCGGAGGCCGCCGAGGAATCCTTCCGCGACGCCGCCGACAGGCGGACGCTCCGGTCCGCCGTCGTGGGTCTGTCCGATACTTCCAAGACCGCTGAAGAGCGGCTGGCTGCCGGCTTCGGTGCGGACGTCGCCGAGATCGTAGGCCGCGAGCCGATCCGGGAACTGGTCACCGTTTCTGAACCCTTCCCGCTCCTGGTGGAGCGGGACCGGGCCGGCCGCGGTTCCTGGTACGAGTTCTTTCCGCGCTCGGAAGGCGCCATCCGCAACCACGAGACAGGGGCCTGGACGTCAGGCAACTTCCAGACGGCGGCCAAGCGCCTCGAAGCCGTCGCCGAGATGGGCTTCGATGTTATCTACATGCCGCCGATCCACCCGATTGGCGTCCAGCACCGGAAGGGCCCCAACAACACCCTGATCGCGGGTCCGAACGACCCCGGATCGCCCTGGGCCATTGGGGCGAAGGAGGGCGGCCACGACGCCATCCACCCCGATCTGGGCACCTTTGAGGACTTCGACGCTTTCGTGGCCCGCGCCACCGAGCTGGGCCTTGAGGTGGCGCTGGACCTCGCGCTGCAGGCGGCGCCGGACCACCCGTGGGTCACATCCCACCCGGAATGGTTCACCACCAGGGTGGACGGCAGCATCGCCTACGCCGAGAATCCCCCGAAAAAGTACCAGGACATCTATCCGCTCAACTTCGACAACGATCCCGAGGGCCTGTCCAAGGAAATTCTCCGCATCGTGCAGCTTTGGGTCAGCCACGGGGTGAAGATCTTCCGGGTGGACAACCCCCACACCAAGCCGGTGTGGTTCTGGGAATGGCTGATCGCCAAGGTCAACAAGAAGAACCCGGACGTTGTGTTCCTGGCTGAAGCATTCACCCGTCCTGCCATGATGCATGCGCTGGGCCGGGCAGGCTTCCAGCAGTCATACACGTACTTCACGTGGCGGAACACCAAGAAGGAACTGGAGGAGTACTTCCACGAAGTCAGCCATGTCTCGCCGGCCTTCTTCCGGCCGAACTTCTTCGTCAACACCCCGGACATCCTCACCGAGTACCTGCAGTACGGCGGGCCGTCGGCCTTCAAGATCCGTGCTGCGCTGGCTGCTACGGCCAGCCCGCTGTGGGGCGTCTACGCCGGCTTTGAACTCTACGAGCATGTGGCCCGGCCTGGCGCGGAGGAGTACATCGACAACGAGAAGTTCGAGTACAAGGCCAGGGACTGGGATGCTGCTGCCGCGTCCGGCCGGACCCTCGCCCCGTACCTGACCAGGCTCAACGAGATCCGCAAGGCACACCCTGCGCTGGGGGATCTGCAGAACCTGACGCTGCACCACAGCACGGATGAAGCCACCATCGTGTACTCCAAGCACAAGGCCCTCCCGGATGGCACCAAGGACACCATCATCGTGGTGGTCAACGTGGACCCGCACAGCACCCGGGAAAGCACGGTGTCGCTGGATCTGGCTGCGCTGCAGCTCGACCCGGACGACCTCACGCCGAACGGCGGCTTCAGGGTGGATGACCTGATTTCCGGCGAGTCTTGGGAATGGGGGGAGTACAACTACGTCAGACTGGATGCCCATGTTGAACCTGCACACATCCTGCATATCCGGAGGTAGCCTCAGTGAGTTTCAGCACGCAGAACCCGTCACATCACTTCACTCCGAAGAGCACGTTCGAGCTCAATGCGCCGGGATTGCAGCATGATCCACTGTGGTACAGGAAAGCGGTGTTCTATGAAGTGCTTGTGCGGGGTTTTGCGGATGCAAACGGTGACGGGTCAGGGGATTTCCACGGCCTGATCGAGAAGCTCGACTACCTGCAGTGGCTGGGGGTGGACTGCCTCTGGCTCCCGCCGTTCTTCCAGTCACCGCTCCGTGACGGCGGCTATGACATCTCCGACTACAACTCCGTGCTCGACGAGTTTGGAACCATCAGCGACTTCAAACGGCTCGTGGCGGAGGCGCACGCCCGCGGCGTCCGGGTCATCATCGACCTGCCGCTGAACCACACCTCGGACCAGCACCCCTGGTTCCAGGAGTCGCGCAAGGATCCGGACGGTCCGTTCGGTGACTTCTACGTGTGGAGCGACACGGATGAGAAGTACCAGGACGCCCGCATCATCTTCGTGGACACGGAAGAGTCCAACTGGACCTTCGATCCAATCAGGCGGCAGTTCTTCTGGCACCGGTTCTTCAGCCACCAGCCGGACCTTAATTTCGAGAATCCGAAGGTCATCGACGCGCTGTTCGACGTCGTGCGGTTCTGGCTGGATCAGGGGATCGACGGGTTCCGCGCCGACGCCATCCCGTATCTCTACGAGGAGGAGGGCACCAACTGCGAAAACCTGCCCGCCACCCACGAGTTCCTCCGCAAGCTGCGGAAGATGGTGGATGAGAGCTACCCGGGGCGGGTCATCATCGCGGAGGCCAACCAGCCGCCCAACGAGGTGGTGGAGTACTTCGGAACGGAAGAAGAGCCGGAGTGCCACATGGCATTCCACTTCCCGATCATGCCACGGTTGTATTACGCCCTGCGTGACCAGAAGGCTGCCCCCATCATCGAAACGATGCACGACACCCCGGAGATCCCCGAGGGCGCCCAGTGGGGCACCTTCCTCCGGAACCACGACGAGCTCACGCTGGAAATGGTCACCTCCGATGAGCGCGCCGCCATGCTCGGCTGGTACGCGCCGGATCCCCGTATGCGGGCCAACATCGGCATCAGACGCCGGCTGGCGCCGCTGCTGGACAACTCCAGGGCAGAGATCGAACTGATCAATGCCCTGCTGCTGTCGCTGCCGGGCAGCCCCTTTCTCTACTATGGGGACGAGATCGGCATGGGCGACAACATCTGGCTGGAGGACCGCGATGCCGTCCGCACGCCCATGCAGTGGAACCCGGACCGCAATGCCGGCTTCTCCAACGCCGATCCCGGCAAGCTCTACCTCCCGGTGATCCAGTCGCTGGTCTACAACTACAGCATGGCCAATGTTGAGGCGGAGGCTGCGCATTCAGGGTCGCTGCTGCGCTGGACCCGGCAGATCCTGAGCGTTCGGCGGAATCACGCCGCGTTTGGGCTCGGCAACTTCAGGCATGTGGAAGCAGACCACGAAGTGGTGCTGGCCTATCTGCGTGAACTTCCGGAAGGCAACGCGGCTGGTGAACCGGCAGAGACCATCCTGTGCGCCTTCAACCTTTCACAGCACCCGGTTGCTGCCACCCTCAAACTGCCGCAGTTTGCCGGCCGCGGCCTCCGTGACGTATTCGGTGGCCAGACATTCCCGGGAGTCGGCGAGGACGGGAACCTGACCCTGACCCTCGGCAGCCATGATTTCTTCTGGCTCCGGCTGCGTTCCGTATCCTCCAACCCGGCATCTCCCTACACCCAGGCGATGCCCATCCTGTCCATTGAGGGGTGACATGACACAATCCACACTGATCCCAACGCTCGAAGAGTTATTGCGCCAGTGGCTGCCAAGCCAACGGTGGTTCCCCGTGAAGTCGGCCGCATTTTCGCTGGCCCCGGTGGGCGGCCTCATCCTCAAGGACTCCTCCGGGGAGGTGGGACTTGAGGTGGTCCTGGCCTCCGTGGTGTCCGAAACGGCCGACGGCGGCCGCCGTGCCGACGTCGTCCAGGTGCCGCTCAGCTACCGCCGCGAACCGCTGCCCGGCGCCGAGCGGGCCCTGATCGGCGAAATCGACAACACCGAACTGGGACACCGGTGGATCTACGACGGCGTCCACGACGCCGTCTTCATCGCCGAGTGGCTTGACCTCATGCGCACCGAGGGAGTGGCCGGGACGGCCAGCGGGCACCTGCCGGAGGGCGGTCAACCGATTCCGACCGCCGCCGGTACCGTCCGCGTCCTCTCAGGCGAACAGTCAAACACTTCCGTGATCGTGGACGACGGCGTCTCCGCGGCAATCGTAAAGTTCTTCCGTGTGCTTTCGGCCGGCCACAATCCGGAAGTGGAGGTCGGTGCTGCCCTTTCCGCAGCACGGACCTCGGAAGTGCCGGCCACGCTTGGCTGGGTCACCGGCCAGTGGCGGCCCCAATATACGGCGACGGCGGACGCGCCCGCCGGGGCGGACGCTGCCGCGGAAACCACGGCGCACGGCGAACTCGCCGTTGCCCACGAGTTTCTGGCCGGCGGGCGGGACGCCTGGCGCCTCGCGGTCGATGCCGCCGCGGCAGGAAAGGATTTCACGCAGGAAGCCCACGCCCTGGGCCACGCCACCGCGACCGTGCACCGGCGGCTGGCTGAAACCCTGGGGGTTTCCGGGGAAGCCGTCCCGGGCGGGGTCATTGCGCCCGGAGTAGCCCAGCGAGTGCGGCAGGCCTGGGCGGAGGCCGGTGCCGCCGTCGGGCCTTATGAGAACGAACTGGATGCTCTCCTCCAGCAACTGGACGGTGTCCCTGCCGGTGCGCTCCAGCGCATCCACGGCGACCTTCACCTTGGCCAGATCCTCCAGGTGCCCGGCCGGAACGGCGGGGCGGACCGGTGGGCGATCCTCGATTTCGAGGGTGAGCCGCTGCGGCCCATTTCCGAACGGAACTTTCCGGACGTCCCGCTGCGGGACGTCGTGGGCATGCTCCGCTCCTTCGACTACGCCGCCGGCGCCGCGGAGCGCGAGGGCAGCGGGTCGAACGTGCCCGAATCGTGGGTGGACGACTGCGCCGAGGCTTTCCTTGCCGGCTACTCCGAAGTAACTCCCGGCACCATAGACCGGAAGTCTCCGCTGTTTGTGGCATTGTGGCTGGATAAGGCGTTGTACGAAGTCGTGTATGAATTGCGTAACAGGCCAGATTGGCTAGCCATTCCTGTGACTGCGTCCAGGCGGCTACTCAGCAGTAAAGGCCCCGGCGATCCCGCCGGAGCCGCAGCGGAAGGTAAGAAGATGACAGGCTCTGCACCTACAGATCGGCCCCACGCCCCTCTCCAAGTGGATGCGAACACGCTCTCACGTGTGGCGGCCGGTGAGCACCATGCCCCGCACTCCGTGCTTGGTGCGCATCTGGATAACTACGGCCACGTAACCATCCGCACCGTCAAGCACCTGGCCGAGGCGGTCACCGTGGTGACGGCGGCCGGGTCGGTGCCGATGACGCATGAGGCAGAGGGCATATGGGTTGCCGTGCTGGAGCCCCTGCAGGCCGGCCACGTGCCGGACTACCGTTTGGAAGTGACCTACGAGGGTGCGGAACCGGTGACGGTGGATGAGCCGTACCGCTACCTCCCCACCGTGGGTGAGGTGGACCTGCACCTGATCGGGGAGGGCCGCCACGAGAAGCTGTGGACCGTGCTCGGTGCCCGCGTCCAGCACTACAAGTCCTCCCTGGGGGACGTCGACGGCGTGTCCTTCGCCGTGTGGGCTCCGAACGCCGAGGCGGTCCGCGTCAAGGGCGACTTCAATGCCTGGGACGGGCGGGAAAACTCCCTGCGCTCCCTGGGGTCTTCCGGCGTCTGGGAACTGTTTGTGCCCGGCGTCGCAGCCGGCGCATGCTACAAATTCGAGATCAAGACCAAGGGCGGTTACTGGGTCGAGAAGGCTGACCCCCTGGCGTTCGGCACCGAAGTGCCGCCGCTGACTGCATCCAGGGTGGTCGAGTCCCACTACCGGTTCGAGGACGACGAGTGGATGAAGGCCCGCGCCGCGCGGGATCCGCACAACTCCCCGATGAGTGTCTACGAAGTCCACCTCGGATCCTGGCGCCTGGGGCTGAGCTACCGGGAACTTGCCAAGGAACTTGTCGAATACGTGAAGTGGCTGGGCTTCAGCCACGTCGAGTTCATGCCGGTGGCCGAACACCCCTTCGGCGGCTCCTGGGGCTACCAGGTCACGTCCTACTTTGCACCGACCTCACGCTTCGGGCACCCCGACGAATTCCGCTACCTGGTGGACGCGCTCCACCAGGCCGGCATCGGCGTCATCCTGGACTGGGTACCTGCCCACTTCCCGAAAGACAACTGGGCGCTTGCCGAGTTCGACGGACAGCCGCTGTACGAGCACGCCGACCCGAATCTGGGGGAGCACCCGGACTGGGGCACCCTGATCTTCGACTTCGGCCGTACCGAGGTTCGCAACTTCCTGGTGGCCAACGCGCTTTATTGGCTGGACGAATTCCATATCGACGGCCTGCGCGTGGACGCTGTCGCCTCCATGCTGTATCTGGACTACTCGCGCGAACACGGCCAGTGGCAGCCGAACCGTTTCGGCGGTCGCGAAAACCTGGAGGCCATCTCCTTCCTCCAGGAAGCCAACGCCACGGTGTACAAGACCCACCCCGGTGCGGTCATGATCGCCGAGGAATCCACAGCCTTCCCGGGCGTCACCGGTCCCACCAGCCATAACGGCCTCGGCTTCGGGCTCAAGTGGAACATGGGCTGGATGCACGACTCGCTCAAGTACATTTCCGAGGATCCCGTCAACCGGAAGTGGCACCACGGAACTGTCACGTTCTCGATGGTCTATGCCTTCACCGAGAACTTCCTCCTGCCCATCAGCCATGACGAGGTTGTCCACGGCAAGGGGTCGATGCTTCGCAAGATGCCCGGAGACCGCTGGCAGCAGCTGGCCAACCTGCGTGCCTTCCTCGGTTATCAGTGGGCGCACCCGGGCAAGCAGCTCATCTTCATGGGCACCGAATTCGGCCAGGAAGCAGAATGGTCCGAGCAGCACGGCCTCGACTGGTGGCTGGCGGACATCCCGGCCCACCGTGGCGTGCAGCTGCTGACGAAGGACCTGAACGAGCTGTACAAGTCCACGCCGGCACTGTATTCACGCGACAACGAGCCCGGCGGGTTCCAGTGGATCAACGGAGCCGACGCGGATCGCAACGTCCTGACCTTCGTCCGTTGGGACACTGAGGGCAACCCCGTGGTCGTGGCGGTCAACTTCTCGGGAAGCCCGCACAAGGACTACGCACTTGGAGTACCGTCCGTCGGCGCCTGGACTGAAGTGCTCAACACCGATGCAGCCTCCTACGGTGGTTCCGGTGTCCTCAACGACGGGACCCTGACAGCGGAGGACGCAGCCATTGATGGCCAGCCCGCCACGCTGACGGTGACACTTCCCCCGCTGGGTGTTGTTTACTTCAAGCCCTCCGGGCCGAAGGCCAAGACGCTGCCGAGCCGTGCAGCCAAGGCAGAGTTGCCGGAGACGACTGTGAGCTGATTCCCGCTCTCATCACAACGCCGGAAGAGGCCCGGAATCCCCGTGATTCCGGGCCTCTTCCGTGCCTGCTGCAGGGCCCACTCCAGCCCCTACTGGAGGCGGGTTGGCTACAGGGAAAAGTAGTGGTAGAGTTTATTTCCGCGCCGCTCCCCGGAGTCGGTCGGTACAGCGACTAAGATGCCTCAGGCATCAAGGGGTCGCAGGGGCCGATTTGACTAGGGTGAAGCGAGCGGGTAAGTTTGGAAAGTTGCTCCGGAGCGATCTGCGACTGTGGTTTGGTTGTGGTGGTGCCGGGTGTGTCTGTTGTTTGAGAACTCAATAGTGTGCCAAGTTTGTTGATACCGATTTTTTATGAATTGGT